>JAFZPZ010000027.1 GCA_017552435.1 Bacteroidaceae bacterium | reverse complement strand
ATGGAGGCTCCGCACATGCCTGCCAAGCTGCGTCGCGGCAGCGCTATGTATAAGAACGGCACCCCCACCGACCTGCTGGGCCGCCAGCTCTATCTCGTCAGCACCAAGGAGGGCTACCGCTATGCCACGAAGGCGCTCTCGGTTGACGGAAGCGAATGGATCTATACCGATGCGGACACGGACGAGGTGCTGAAGCGCATCCCCACGCGCCATAGCTTGGCTGTAGAACCCGTGAAGGTGACGGGCAGCACCATCTACAGCGGCGAGGTGCAGATGGACGCCTCCTACGACAGAAAGAGCAAAGCCTATCTGCTCTTGGACCAGCAGCGCAACATCCACACCATGATAGGTGCCACCATTCCTTCGCTTGAGCAGATGATAAACGAGCATACCCTGACAGAGAACCTCCCCGAAATGGCGGCGACACTGCCGGTCCCAGAGAACGAGATGACGTTAGAGATGTGGTACGAATGGGTTTATACTACGGAACCTACAATTGACTTGAGTACTGTCAACATGCTGAACTTTGCTAGCCGCAATGCCGTCTATGCCAGCAGCACCAAATCGATTTTCGACAGCTACGTTCTGAATACCATCACCATTGACAAGCTGGCTTCTACAGACGACAAGGGAAAACTGAGGGAAATCGTGCCTACGGAAGACAATCCGCTCGTCCTCTTAACCGAAATTTACTATCCCGGCACCGACGGAATAATAGAGCAGGTCCAAAAAACCATTACCGGCTTCCCGTTTACGCTCGACTTGAAAAAATACAACGACGAGATTCCCGCCGCCGGTGTCAATATCGAGTTCAAAGCTATCGTAGAGAACGAGACCACAGAAGAGGTAGGCGACTCAACAATCATATACCTGACGTACCTCAACCTCAAGCCCAATACCGGCGGTCGTAGGGTATGGAACACTAATAATGTGAAGGCAACGGCCACCTTCGAGAAGGGTCCGTGGTCGGCTGCCGACATCCATTGGGGCATGCAGCAGACCTACGACTTCTACCTGAACACCTTTGACCGCAACAGCTTCGACGACAACGGGGCGCCCATCTTAAACCTGTTCTATTTGCCGTGCAAATTCGGCCTGAAAGGTTACTACGTCACCACGCCCATGAACAATGCCATGGCCGTTCATTCTGGGCCCTATATGGTCTATGGCATGGGCAACCGCGTGGGTGGATTAGGCAGTATGTACCCCGCCGTAGAACTGAGCACCATGGCCCACGAGTTTACCCACTTGGTGACTTTCGCCACTGCCGATTTGGTCTATCAGGGAGAGTCCGGTGCCCTGAACGAGTCGTTCTCCGACCTCTTGGGCATCAGTGTCAAGAAGTACGTACAGGGCAACGATGCCACATGGACCATTGGTGAAGGTATGATGGAATACGCCTCAAACCTGCGCTCCATGTCGTTCCCCAAAACGAGCATGGACGGCAAGGATCCCAGTCCCGATACCTATCAAGGAGAGTTCTGGGTGGATACTGAGGATGAAGCAAACGACAATGGCGGCGTACACACCAACAGCGGTGTGCAGAACAAGTGGTACTACCTGCTTACCGACGGCGATTCCGGCACCAACGACAATGGCTACAGCTACCAGGTCGATGGCATCGGCATAGAGAAGTCGCAGCAGATAGCCTACCGCACCCTGACCGAGTACGCTACCCAGGAGTCGCAGTACGCCGACATCCGTCTTGCCTCCTTGCAGGCAGCCAAGGACCTCTATGGCGAGAACTCCGATGAGGTGAAGACCGTTGACGAGGCGTGGAAAGCCGTAGGCGTAGGCACATCGCAGACAGCCATCAATGAAATTCAGAATTCAGAATTCAATGAGGCTGACGCCATCTATAACCTCGCCGGTCAGCGCCTGAGCAAGATGCAGCACGGCATCAACATCGTGAATGGGAAAAAGATAGCGATAAAATAATGAAACAGACAATACTTCTTTCGCTTATTGCGTTGTTCACAGCTACTGTAGCTTGGGCTGATGTTGATATAAACGAAGAAAACTTCCCCGACGGGAAATTCCGCAGCTTCCTGCTCGAGCAGGAATATGGCAGCGACGGGGTACTGACGGATGCCGAGATAGCAGGTGTTACCAGTATCGATGTGACCGGCAAAGATATTCAGAGCCTGAAGGGCATTGAGTTCTTCACCGCGCTGAAAAAGCTGGAATGCGGGGAAAACCAACTGACAGCGCTCGATGTGTCGAAGAATATTGCGTTGGAAGATTTGGACTGCATTACCAACCAACTGACGGAGCTCGATGTATCGCAGAATACCGCGCTGACAAGTCTTGGCTGCAGCGACAACCAACTGACGGAGCTCGATGTGTCGAAGCTGACCGCGCTGACATTCCTTAGCTGCAGCAACAACCAACTGACGGCGCTCGATGTGTCGCTGAATACGGCTCTGACAACACTGAATTGCTGGGCAAACCTATTCACCTCGCTTGATGTGTCGAAGAATACCGCATTGGATTATCTGGACTGCGGTTTCAACCAGCTGACATCGCTTGACATTTCAAATAACCCAGGATTGGTTACATTCTACTGCGACTATAACCAGTTGACTGCCATTAATGTGTCAAAGCAAACCGCACTGGTAGAACTGCTCTGCAGTGACAACCAACTGACGGCGCTTGATGTGTCGCAGAATACGGCTCTGACAACACTGGACTGCGGTTTCAACCAGCTGACATCGCTCGATGTTTCAAAGAACACTGAGCTGCAAATGCTGGGCTGCTACAAGAACCAGATTTATGGCGAAAGTATGGATGCCCTTGTAGAGAGCCTGCCGACAGTAACTGAGAGCTATATGTACGTTCTGTACTACGAGGACGAGGAGAACATGATGACCGCCAAGCAGGCTGCGGCGGCAAAGGCCAAGGGCTGGCTGCCGCTTGCCTGCACCGGCCTGGACGATGAGGGTATTGGAATCTGGGAGGAGTATAAAGGCGGAGACGGCATTGAGAAAATTAAAAATGAAAAATTAAAAATTAAGAATGAAGCTGACGTGTGGTACGACCTGGACGGCAGGAAGCTCGGGGGCAAGCCGACGCAACGCGGACTATACATTCACAATGGGAAACAGGTCATCTACTAGTTTTCTTACTCTTAACATTTACAGGCAACAACCAAATTAGCAAAAATACAATGAAACGACTACTTCTTTTCGCGGGGGCGGTGCTGTTTGCGGCTGGCATGAGTGCCCAGTTGGAAAAGCCGCTGCCCACCCTGCACGTGGAGGGAAAATGGCTCTGCGACAACTACGGCAACCATGTGGTCCTGCACGGCGTGATGGACACTCCGAGCATGTGGTTCAACGGTTATGACGACGAGAGCGGCCACCACAGCTACTGGACGGGCGGCTACAACGACACCGGCGCCAAGAACTGCCTGAACTACTTCGAGAAGATACTGGGCGCACTGGAGAAGTCCAACTGCGACGTCTTCCGCCTCCACATGGACCCTGCCTGGACCAACGACCCGTCCAGCAGCTATGTCTATCCCGGCTCCGCAGGGCAACCCGAGGGCACGGGCGGCGAGGCCGACATCTCGAAGTTCAACCCCACGCGACTGAAGACCTTCCTCAGTTCGGTCTATTGGCCCATCATGCAGAAGGCCATGAACCACAAGATGTATGTGGTGGTGCGTCCCCCAGGCGTCTGTCCGGGCAGCCTGAAGGTGGGCGACTACTACAACGACTACCTGATGACGGTGTGGGACATGTTCTCGCAAAACGCGAACATCAAGAAGTACGCGGGCCAGATCAGCATCGAGCTGGCCAACGAGCCCGTGTCGCTGAAGAACGCCGAGGGCAAGGACGACCCAAAGGCCCTGCATGACTTCTTCCAGCCCATCGTGGACAAAATCCGCTCCAACGGTTTCACGGGCATCATCTGGGCACCCGGCACAGGATGGCAGTCGAACTACACCAGCTACGAGAGCTACCCCATCGAGGGCGCCAACATCGGCTATGCCGTGCATGACTACTGCGGATGGTACGGATGCAGCGACGCCACACCCGACCCGCAGAGCAAGATAAACCAGTTCAAGAAGCAGGTGCCCGTGGTGGACATGGCGCCCATCATCATCACCGAGGTCGATTGGAGCCCGAAGAAGGAGGGAACCGGACACTACAACGAGCACGGCGAATGGGTGGAGTCGAACTACGGCACCTGGGCCACAGGAAGCACCTCGAAATGGGGCAAAGCCTACAAGGCAACGCTGGACTACTACGGCAACATCTCCATGACATTGAGCGGCACGCACTGCCTCATCGACATCAACACACTCCTGAATAACGGAAAAGTCGTGCCCGCCTTCGGAGGCTATGAGGAGGCCTGCGGCAAAGCCTGCATGGACTGGTACGCCGACTACTACAATGTTGACTGGGCACACCCCGACTACCTGAACGTCTCGATAAGCGACCAGGGCAACGGGCGGTACAAGAACCCGCTCATCTTTGCCGACTTCCCCGACCCCGACGTCATCCGCGTGGAGGACACCTACTACATGGTCTCCACCACCATGCACCATTTCCCGGGCGCCACCATCCTGAAGTCGAAAGACCTGGTGAACTGGGAGTACTGCGCACAGCCGCTGGAACAGCTCTCCACGAAGGACCGCTACAACCTGCTGAACGACGAGAACGCCTACGCCGCCGGCATGTGGGCCTGCTCGATGGCATGGCACAACGGCAAGTTCTACCTGCTCATCAACGGCAACGACGCGGGCGGCTACGTCCTCTCCACCACCAACCCCGAGGGCAAGTGGGATAAGAAAAAGCTGCCCCGCATCTACTACGACCCGGGTATGCTCTTCGACAAAGGCAAGGTCTATGTGGCCTGCGGCATCGGCAACATCCAGATGTGCGAACTGGACGAGGACTTCAACCTCATCCGCGAACAGAACGTCATCAAGGACAAGGACGGGCTGGAAGGCTCGCACCTCTACAAGATAGGCGACTACTATTATATCTATGCCACCTACGGCGGCTGGCCCTCAGGACAGGCCATCTTCCGCTCGAAGAACATCTTCGGTCCCTACGAGGAGAAGATGCTGGTGGAGAAGATCATCAACGGCAATCCAAACACCGTTCACCAGGGAGCCCTCGTCGAGACGCAGACCGGCGAATGGTGGACCATCCTGCAGCAAGACCTGGGCGCAATGGGACGCATGCCCAACCTGCAGCCCGTGAAGTGGACCGACGACTGGCCTGTGGTGGGCAACAAGGGCGTGCCCTACGCCACCTACACGAAGCCCAAGACCGGCAACTACTCACCCAGAGCCGCTCTGCCCACGAATGACAACTTCCGCTCGTTCCCACTCGGCATGCAATGGGAATGGAACCACAATCCCAATGACGCAGCCTGGAGCCTCTTCGAGCGTCAGGGATGGCTGCGCTTGAGGCCCTCGGGCTCTGCCAAACGTCTGACACAGGCCCGCAACATGCTCACGCAACGCATCTATGCCTTCCACGACAAGTCCTCGACGCCCTCGACAGGCACCATCCGTCTGGACGTCAGGAACCTGCAGGAAGGTGACCGCGCCGGTATCTGCATCCTGCAAGACCCCTACGCCGCCATCGCCCTGGAGGTGAAGGACGGCAAGCAGCAGCTCGTATGGTGGCAAGACACCCTGCGTGTGGATAACAGCTTCACACCCACACAGCAGACGCAGGAAATCAAGACAGACAGCATCATCTACCTGCGTGCCGCCATCACCTACGGCACCAGCAAGACGCAATTCTCCTACTCGCTCGACAACAAGACCTACACGAACCTGGGCGACCAGACCACGCTGAAGTACAGCCTCACCGTCTTCGTCGGCGCCCGCTTCGGCCTGTTCTGCTACAACACGAAGGACGGCAGCAACGGCTATGCCGACTTCGACTGGTTCTCCACCGAGGACAAATACGACGAAAGCAGATTCTTCCCCGACACCTTCGAGGGCTACAATGCCGACATGCTCACGGCAGAGAAGATAGAGTTGGATGCCGAAGAAGTCGAGGTGATGGTGGGCAACAGCAAGCCGATAAAACTCACCGCCACCTTTGCCGACGGACACACCGAGGACGTAGCCACAAAGGCAAGCTATCTGATGGACAGGGAAGGCATCGTTACATTCATGAATGGAATAGCACGCGGTCTGGGTGAAGGTTTCACCGACGTGACAGTCATTTACACCGACCCCCTGGGCAACGAACTGCGAAGTGCCTTCAAGGTAAGTTCAGCATTCTTCCCATTCGGAGCCGAATTTATCAATACATCGCTCTTCTCGGAAGGCACCTACAATGAAAGGAGCCGCATCTTCAAACCCGGTCAGTATGGACAGATGGGTTGGGAATATCCCAGCGGCGCAGATATGTCGGGCTACAAATATCTCGTACTGAATCTCAAGAAAACTGCAAGTGGAGCACACATCAACGTGTTCACCTCCAACAGCATCTGGGGTGATTGCTGTGCCACACCCGACTTCGGCAGTAAGAAGCAGATTGTCCTTGACCTGCGAACCGCCACATACACCAGCGGCGAAAGAACAGGAGAGCCCCTCGACACGAAGAACGTGCGCATTATCTCCTTCTGGTCCAACAAAGTTTCCATCGTAGTGGATGACATGTACCTGACCAACAACGAAGACTACACACGCGAGAAAGGGACCGGCATCGAAGAAATTCAAAATTCAGAATTCAGAATTCAAAATGAGGCTGATGCCATCTACGACCTCAGCGGACGCAGGGTGAATTCACAATCCTCAATTCATAATGCACAGTTGCCCAAGGGCATTTACATTGTGAACGGGAAGAAGGTTGCGATTAAGTGAGAGAAGAACCGAGATAATCATTAGATAAATAAAGGATGAAACGGACATTATTGATTGTACTGTGTGCATGCTGCCTGCTGCCGCTGGCAGCGCAGACGAAGTGGATGAACCCCTTGGAGCAGGGCGAGAACATCGTCCGCGGCCGCTGGTGGAACAGCGAGTTGAAGGACTGCTACCACCGCCTGTCGCCCAGAGCCGAAAGCAAGGTGCGCAGCGCCGTTTGGAGGCTCGCGAAGCAGTCGGCAGGGCTGTCGGTCTGCTTCCACACGAATGCGCCCAGCGTAAAGGTGCGCTACAAGGTGACGGGCGGCCTGAATATGTTCCACATGCCCACCACGGGCGTCTCGGGCGTCGATTTATACGCCACAGATGCCAACGGCAAACTGCGGTGGTGCGCCAGCAAGTTCAACCTCTCGTACAAGGACACCATCAACTATGAGTTCAAGGACCTGACCTACTTCACGGGCGAGGACCGCGGCTACGACTTCGAGCTCTTCCTGCCCCTCTACAACGAGGTGGCATGGATGGAAATCGGCGTGCCGGAGGACCGCGAACTGCGCTTCATCCCAGTCTCCGACGAGAAACCCATCATGGTCTATGGCACCTCCATCGCCCACGGTGCCTGTGCCTCGCGGCCCGGTATGGCCTGGACCAACATCGTGCACCGCGAATCGGGCTACCCCGTCATCAACCTGGGCTTCTCGGGCAACGGTCAGCTGGAGGAAGAGGTGTTCACCTTCCTGGCGGAGATTGATGCCAGTCTCTTTGTCATCGACTGCATGCCGAACATGGCGACGGAACGCACTGAGCTCATCTACGACCGCCTGCTGAAGGGCGTCGCCATGCTGCGCGAGAAGAGCGCGGCCCCCATCCTGCTGGTGGAGCACGACTACGCCAACGGCGTCAGCTCGCAGCAGAACGTGGATTGGTACACCGGCGCCAACAGCGAGCAGCAACGCGCCTACAAGACCCTGAAGAAACAAGGTGTGAAGAACCTCTACTACCTGAGCCACGACGAATTGGGATTCACTCAGGATTCGATGGTCGAGGGCCTGCACCCCAATGACCTCGGCATGCGCCAGTACGCCGATGCATACCTCCGCAAGATTCGCAAGATACTCCCCAAGTCAAAGCACAAGGTAATATTATGAAAGAAAGGTATCTGGCAGACGCTGGCCGCTACGACGGCCGGATGAAATACGAGCGCTGCGGCATTTCGGGCGTACTCTTGCCTAAGGTGAGCCTCGGCTTCTGGCATAATTTCGGAAGCGTCGATCCCTACGAGCGTAGCCGCGAGATTACGCACTACGCCTTCGACCACGGCATCACGCATTTCGACCTCGCCAACAACTACGGCCCTGTTTACGGCTCTGCTGAGGAGACCTTCGGACGGCTGATGGACCAGGACTTCCGCCCCTACCGAGACGAGCTCTTCATCTCGACGAAAGCCGGCTACGACATGTGGCCCGGACCGTATGGCAACTGGGGAAGCCGGAAGTACCTGATGGCTTCGCTCGACCAATCCCTGCGCCGCATGAAGCTCGACTATGTTGACCTATTCTACAGCCACCGCTTCGACCCCGAAACACCTCTGGACGAGACCTTGCAGGCACTCGTCGATACCGTCCGCCAAGGCAAGGCGCTCTACGTCGGCATCAGCCGATGGCCCCTCGAGGCAACGCGCTTCGCCCACCAATATCTGAAGGAGCGCGACGTGCCCCTGCTCATCTATCAGGGACGGCTGAACCTGCTGGACCGCGAGCCGATGGACGAAGGTATCCTCGACTTCTGCGAAGAGGCAGGCATCGGGTTCATCTCCTTCTCACCCTTGGCACAAGGGCTCCTTACCGACCGCTACCTCGACGGTATTCCCGAAGGCAGCCGGATGTCGAGGGGCAAGACATTGAAGGAATCAACGCTTACCCCCGAATTGTTGGCAAAGCTGAGAAATTGGAACGAGCAGGCCCAAGAACGCGGCGAAACGCTGGCCGAAATGGCCCTCGCCTGGGTCCTCCACCAGAAAGCCGTCACATCGGTACTTATCGGCGCCAGCTCCACTGCCCAATTGGAGAAGAACCTGCGCTGCGTCAGATAGGTTTGGCAGCTATGAAACCAGGCTAAGGACGAAGCGTGTTCCCTTTGTGAACTCAGGATCGATACAAAGATCCCCATTCATCTTCACGGCCATCTGCCGACAAATAGGCAGGCCGAGACCATCTCCCTTCGTGAGGTCCCTGACTTCCAGGAAGGGCTTGAAGACATCCTCGCGCTTCTCCTCGGGAATGACGGGGCCTGTGTTGGAGACGATGAACTGGAACTTGTGGGCGCCGCGTTTCTTGAAGTCCAACCAAATATGTCCGCCCTCGGGCGTGAAATCCGCCGCGTTCCCCAGCAGATGGAGCAGAATGTACGTGACATATTCCTTGTTGAACTCGGCACTCATCTTGGGCGCATCTATATTGAGGGCAACGCCGCTCCGAACCTTGCCCCGAATCTGGTCCATAATGCCCTCGCAGTAGGAAGGCAGATTAATCTCCTCCTTCTCCACCGTCCCGTCGATGTTGGTCTCCAGCCCGGAGAGTGTCTGGATATGAGTTGCAAAGTCCTGCAGCGCCTTGACTTCCGGCTTCTGGCTGTCGAGCCGCTGAAGGGTGGGACTCAGTTGGGCAGAGATGTTGCTGATGAACTTGGCTTTCAGCGCATTGTTCTCGTTGGCCATGCGAATCGTCTTCTTCTGCTTGCGCGTCAGATAGATGAAACGCAGGAGCAGGAGGGCGCCCACGACGAGCACGCCCGCCAGGATAGCCAGCAAGATGCAAAGGCCGATGATGATGTGGGTTCGCGATGCCAGGGCGTCATCCCTCTCAGCAATGGATGCTTCGCCCGCTGCAATCTGATCCTTCAGGGCACGCGTCTCATCCGCTGCCTTCAGGGCATTCACGGAGTCCTTCCAGGCGATGTAGCCGCTATAGGCCTGCGCCACCATGTTAGCACTGCCCGACTTCCGCCCATTGGCGATGAGTGTCTTGTAAACATCCTCCATCTTGTCGTATTCCTTGCTGGCCATGAGCTTCGTGGCCATCTCCTGGAACACCTGGTTGCCCAGGGCTGTCTGCCCAAAGGTATAGTAATAGATGGCTTTGTTGTAGAGGAGGTCGTTCTTGAGTGCCTCGTCGCCCGAGGCATTAGCGTGGCGCTCCATAATATCTATCTGCTCCAGGACACGCTCGCCACGATGCATGCGAAGATACATGTTCATGCGCTCCCTTGTCACCGGATAGCGCAGGGCAGCCACCTCGTCGGGCTTCAGTTCGCTGTTCTGGGAAATGGTGTGATCCAGGTCTCGCAGCAGCTCGAAAGCTTCTTGGTATTTATTCTCTATGCTGTAAAGTGCAGCTGCCTTCGCGCCACATTCCACACACCCAGCCGTCTGCCCCTTGGCTGCATAATCCTTCGAGGCACGCAGGAACAACGAGCGGGCACTGACTGTCCTGCCGTTGGCAGCCTCAGCCTCGGCACGCTGCCACAAATCGCTCTTCTGTTGAGCGTCCATAGGAGCGCAGGCCAGGAACAAGCTGAACAATAATAACACTACTTTTCTACTCATATAATGCTGTATTTTTATTTCGTACTGCAAAAGTAAGCTTTTATCCGCACATAGCAAAGAATCTAAAACACTTTTATCCTTATTGTGCTGCATAATCCCTAATCCTTAATTACCACGAACCAATCGCGCAGGAAACCTTTGTACCGGTTCTGGGAATCGGCAACGAGCAGAAGGAGGTTGGGAGCGGGCTGGCAAAGCCCTTCGTAATTGGCAAACCGACGGCTTGTCAAGGTCAGGCGAGTACGGAACTCCCTTAGGAGCCGTTTTGCAGGCATGGGGTCGTCTGCAGGCGTAATCTCATAGATGCGGATGACGGTGGAAGCGCCCAGCTTGAGCCGAGGAACACGAATCTGTCGTTCGAGCACCAACAGTCGTCCGTCGTCTAACGCGCAAAGCGCCGACACCCCATGGAAGTGCTTCGCGCTGATGGGGGCATCGGGCCGATAGAAGTAGAAGCGCCCGGGGTTCAGATCATCACCGAAAGACTGGATGCGGAGCAGGGAATCACCCTTCAGAGGTCTTTCGCTGGTCGTATAGAACAGATGACGTCTGGCATCGTAGGTGAGCGATTCCAACCCATAGTTGTGGTCGGCTTCCTTGAATATCGCGGGCATCTCCAACCGCCGCCCAGTACGCTGGCCGTCGAGGGTGTATTCGAACACTTCGTTGTCCTGTTCGCCAGAAATGAAAACAGTGTTTGTTGAGGGGCAATAGCAAATGCCCTCGATGTCTCTGTTCGGCAGGCCGCTGGAACGGAATCCCTCGTTTTCCAAGCTAAAGATGCGTCCCCGGATGCTGTCGATGACGATACGCACAACAAAGAACCCCTCCTCCTCCGACTTGTCGCTCACCAGGGCATAACGGTCGTCGGCTAAGGGCGTTATCCCACTATAGTTTCCCGCAGGCAAGGCCTTCGGGAACCGTTGAGGCGTCTGTGCCTGTAAAAGGGATAAGAAGCAGGATGCAAGAAGCAAGGAAACGAGAATTCTTTTCATACCTTACCACTTTGTCGTGAACAGGTTAGGTGAAATGACAAGCGAGAACCATGCCCATTCTGCGTGCTTGCTATCGCTGCTTTGCTTCAGGCGATTCATCGTCTCGGTACCGAGCATCTGGGTGTAGCCCACCGAGAGAGAGACGTCCTTCGTGAATTCGTATTTGGCCAGTAGGTCGATGTTGTGGCCCAGCGTGCGTCCGAGTCCCTTCAACTCGGTGGCAACAGCCAGATAATGGTAAAAGAGACCTATGTTCAACTTGGGAACGGGCTTGCCGAAAGCCCCGAAAAAAGCATTCTGCAGGCCGGGCGTAAAGCCGTTGATGTAGGCACTCTCGTAGAAGTAGTCCATCATACCGTAAAACTTCGTGCGCGAACCGTACATCGGCGCGAAGCCCCTCTCCACCTGATGTTGCACCAGCTGGAGGCTATTGGAGGAGCCCAAAGTGCCGGAGCGAGGGACGGACACGTAGTCATCACCGCTCAGATAGTCGTAACCCAGCAGGAAGCCATAGCGGTCTGTGGGTTTGATGGTGAGTTTCACACCGGCCATCCAGGCCCTGATGTCGTTCGACATCTTCTGAATCACCTCCTTGCCAGTCTGCCTGTAGTACGAGAGTTCAAGTTGCAGGTACTTCGGTTGGTAGTTCACGTAGCCACCGAACATCTGCTGGTATTCCGTACGGGCAGGGTTATATTGATCATCGGGGAACCCGGCCTGGAAGCCGTAATTCATGAAGAGCAACGAGACACCAATCGGGAACCGAGGTATATCGTAGTGATACCACAGCGTCTGCATACTCTTGTAGTACTCCGCGCCATCGTTATAGTAGGTACCCGTGTTGATGTTGCTGATGTTCTGGTTGAATGCCAATATGGCATGCACCTTATGGCCATGCCCTTCGTAGCCCACACGAAGTACGTCGTGCGATGCGGCAGCCGTCGCGAAGTCGTTGGGACCGATGATGCGCTCGTCGTCGTAAGCCAGTGCAATGCGACCGCCCTGTGCGAAAAGTCCACACCGCGCCGTCGCTTTCACCCAAGCCTCGTACATCTTGATGTCCGTGTTGTTCTTCGCGCCCCAGATGGCGTTGTTCTGCAGGACTGCCTTTGCCTCGAGCCACTTGCGCTTATAGCCCAGTATGAGGCGCAAGCGACTCTGCAGGAAGTTCGCATGGCCTTCCACCTGCACGTCGGGATCGGAGGAACGGGGCAAACCTCCACCGCGCACCTCACCATGCCCCAGAAAATTCAGTCCGAGGTCAAACTGGTTGATTTTCTCTTTCCGGAGGGAGTCCGTCTGTGCACAGATGCCGGTGGACAGCAATAAAGCCAGGATGATAGTAATCTTCTTCATGTCAGATAAAAGTATTGAAAGGTGGAACTACCCCTCAGGTGGCAGTGTCGGAACTGCTTTTCGCCATTGGCAGAACGAACCTGATGTGCATCGCCTTATGCAGAATAACAATAGCGGCCATCTCTATGACGTAGGCAATCAGGTAGCTGTACCAGAGCAGGTCCGGCATGAGCATGGACATAACCCAGAGCACAGGGATGACGGTCAACGAGAGGGCGAAAGAGATGAACAGCGCCATCTTGTGGTGGCCGTAGAGCTTGTAGACAATCATGATGGCGTTGATATAGCAGAACGGAATAAAGCTGAGCGCAAACAGTCGCAGCGCACTATGCGACGCAGCTATCAGCTCCGGCTCGTTGGCGCCGAAGAGTATCGCTATCGACTCCGGCCATATCCATACGTACACACAGGTAATCACCATCGCCACGGTGATGAAGTTGAACGACTTGCGCAGCACCAGTTTGAACGTTTCGTTGTCGCCCTTCCCCACCTGGATGGAACCCAACGACTGGATCGTGCGGCAGACACCCGACAGGAAAAGATTGTAGATCTGCAACAGATACAAACACAGCGAGAAAGCAAAAATACCTGCACGCCCCAGCGTGGACAGCACGATGCGGTTGGAACTGAACAGCAGCAGCGTCAAACAAATGGAGGCAATGGCCAGCGGTGCACCCTGCGAAATGATGTCTTTTAGTGTAGAGCGAAGAGTATAGTCTTTCCCGTCACTCCTCCACACAAGCCGCAGGTTGTTCCGAGGCGAGAGGAAATGGAAAGCCATGAAGGCGATGCCAACGGCATGGCCGATGACAGTTGCCACAGACGAACTGGCAATACCCCAACCCAGATACTTGATGAACACGATGTCGAGCACAAGATGGACCACATTATCGACGAAAATGGAGAGCGATACCAGTTTCGGACTGCCATCCACGCTAACCATCGCATCCAGGCCCCACATCAGCAGATAGACCGGTGCACCGAGCATCATCACCTGCAGATAGGCCTTGGTAGGTTCAAAGAAACGCTCGTTGTTACAGAACAGCCTGGTAGAAGCATCGGGGAACAGGAATCCGACAGCCGCAATGACCAGACCCGCGGCAACATAGGCCGCCATCGACACGGTGAAAATATAGGAGGCATGCCGCTGGTCCTTCTTTCCCAGCTGCATACCCACCAGCATACCCGCACCCAGTGCCAGAAGCATGCTCAGGGTGAACAAGAACTGCACCATGGTGCGCGAGATGTTGATGGCACTCACCGAGTCCTCATCTATCAAGTTACCCACAATGATGGCATCCAACACAGTGCCCAGACAGGCCGAGAGGGCAATGAGGATGGATGACCACAGGAATACCCAGTACTCCCTGTTAAAAGACTTTTGTATCATTTACTTAAGTATTTTATACAACTCAGGTACAATAATATCCAGCGAAGCATCGTCCATCATGAGGTCGTGCTCGTGGGGGGTATGAATGATATGGAGTTTCGACTTGTCACAGTAGTTTTCGAAATTGCCTGCTTCAAACTCCATCATCTTTGCCCAGTATTTCAGGTTGTCGCCCGTCACTCCGGCAGGGATTTGGTCGGGCTTGAAATACGTCACGTTGCCATCGAAGAACGATAGACTGTGGTGCATCAAGTCGTCGGCTACGTTGGCGGCATTATTGACCATCGCTTCCAGCATGCCCGCCTCTCTAAGCTCAGCAAACAATGGACATGTCTCAAAATACGCCACATTGACTTCAGAGAACATCCCCCTGGACATCTCACGAAGTGTGCTGTTTCCCAATGCATGGGAGTCAAGCATGATGAGATGCTGTACGTCTTCTCCTGCTTCTCGGAGCTGACAAGCCATTTCGTGTGCCACTATTCCACCGTAGCACCAGCCGCCGAGAATATATGGACCTTCGGGCTGATACGCCTTGAGAATACGGATATAGTTCGAGGCAATAGCTTTGATGCTGCGGCGCACATCATCGGGATGGTACAGATTGTACGGCTCGATGACAGCGAAGGACACCGTATCGCTTATTCTGTCGGCTAATTGGTAGTACGCGTCGCTGCCGGTATTGGCTGTATGTACGAATACCATCTTTGGACCATCGTTTGCTGAATATACACACATCTCGGAAGGTGAAGAGTGAAGAGTGAAGAGTGTTCCGCCTGCGCCTGAGCTTTGCGAAGAAGAATTTCCTTCCGCGCTCCCCACTTCGGAGGTTGCAAGTTTATCACTATTTTCAATTCCCTTTTCACTTAATATCTCTACCCATCCACTGATAGAGACATCGTCGGGATAATGGCCTGCCAGCACCTGCATCAGCCTTAACAAGTACCCCCTCAGCTGCTGTTGGCTCACTGCGATGTTATGGGTCATCACGTAGAGGAAGCTCTTTCCGTTGGCATGCAGGCAAACCATCCGCATCATCGGGCTGAATTGCAGGTCGATGGGGGCACTATACAATGCATCGCGCACCTTTCCAAGCGTCTGGTGGTCGTAAACAGCCGCGTCCAGCATCTCCAGGGGTATCCTGCGGTCGGTGATGACTTGCTGTATGACGGGAATGCCATGGAATACGATGGCCGACCGCAGCTGCTCGTTCTCACGGGCTACGATGTCGAGGGCTTCGCGCAGATGTGCTTCGCCGACGATGCTGTCGACCTGCAGGAAAACTACATTCCGGTAGCTGTGGGAATCGGGCTTGATTAACTGTCGGAACAACATCTCGTTCTGCCAGTTCGTAATAGGCAACACTTTTTCGATGTGTTCACCCCTTGCTGCAAAGTCACGAACGATGCTTTCAAACTCCTCCTGGCTCCATAGCTGCTCGTAGGCCACCTCGGCGACCTCGGAAATCTTGCGGAAAACGTTATATTGTAATATCTGCTTACCGGTTATCTTGATACCTTGCTGGCGTAGTGCTGTGGCGTATTTCATAGCGACAAGCGACGTTCCACCGACGTCAGTAAACCTCTCGTCAGGTCCGATATGGGTGTCTCCGTCTAATACTTCCTCGGCAGTTGCCAATATTCTGAACAGCACTTCGCTGTCAATGACACCCGTGATGATCCGCTCTCTCTTTGGATTCGGAAGTTCCCCTCGCATCACTTTGCCATTGGCATTACGTGGCAGAACGTCCATCCGTACCCATACATCGGGTATCATGTATTCCGCCAGACTTTTTGCAATTTCGGCTTTTACCGCATTCTTATCTAGTTCACGCTTCGCCTCATAATAGCACGACAGGTGGTCAACGCCGTTTAAGTTCTTGACGACTACAACCAATGTGGGTTTAGAGTTTAGAGATGAGAGTTTAGAGATGGCCTTGGCAATCTGAGCCTCCACCTCGCCGGTCTCTATGCGGAAACCGCGTAGCTTCACCATATTGTCGATGCGTCCGAGAAGCTCTACGTCCCCCTCATCCGTGTATCTCGCCCTGTCACCAGTGCGATACCAGCAGACACCGTCGATCTGCTTCCATTTCTCAGCACTCTGCTCCGGCAACTTGAAATAGCCCCGCGACATGAAGTCGTTGGAAATCACCAGTTCCCCGGCTTCTCCGCGAGGTACCGGACGAAGCGCATCATCGACGATGAGCGTCTTGGTGTTGGAAAACGGTTTGCCAACCAGGACACGCTCCTCGCCTCCATATACCTTCTTCGACAGCACACCGCTGGTTTCTGTACATCCGTAGCTGTTGATGAGCACATTGCCCGGGTTATGCGCCCTAAAATTGCGCAGTTTTTCTCCGGCAGCGAAGATGAACCGGCCGCTGATGTCATAATCCTCTGCCATGATGGCTGCCAGTGCTGCAGGCAGGAAGATATGGGTAATGCCTACTTCCTGGATAAACTGGTAGAGGAATCCTACATCCTTTCGTGCCGCTTCCGGTGCAAAACATACGGTACCGCCTTTGCTGAGCGGTCCTAACAGAAACATTTGCGTACCTACAAAGGAGATGCCTGACATGACTCCTGTGCGAGTGCTTTCATCCATCTCAGCACCTTCGTGAATATTCATCCAATCCACGATGTGCGTCAGCATCTTATGGGTGTGAAGCACGCCCTTGGGACGGCCCGTCGTTCCGGATGTGTAGAGCAGCATAGCGGGAGAGTCCTCGTGAATTGATAATTGACAATTGACAATTGACAATTGAGAATTATCTTCCACCGGCACTGTCTCATCCATAAAGATAACCCTTTCTTTTGGGAAGTGCAGGGTTTTGCTGTTCCACAACTCCTGTACAGTCAGAATAGCCTTGGTTTCGGAATCTTGCAGTATGCTCTCCAGGCGTTCCACAGGGTACGCCTCGTCGAAGGGGATAAATATGCCGCCAGCGCGAAGTGCAGACACTGCACCCACCAGAATGTCCTTGCCATAGGGCACATATACTGCCACGGCATCGCCTTGACGGACACCCCTCGCAGCGAGCTCACAGGCAAGGGAGGCACTCATGGCCTCCAGTTGCCCGTAGCTTATTTCCCCTTGCGTATCCAGCAAGGCTGTCTTCGAAGGGTTTACAGCTGCATAAGCCGCGATTCGTTCATGAAGTAGTTTCTCCATCGTCAGTTAGCACTTGAAAAAACCTTTTTCTGCCAATCGTTCAATGAACTGACGGATGTAGGCAGAACCCGTCTCTGGCCAAGAGAATCCAAGGCGTTCCAAAACTCTGTTGGTATAGTCGCTGTTTAAGCATTCAAGACCGATGGTCTGGATGTTATCATTGTTCTTGTAGGCAATCAAAGTGCTTACGGACTGGCTCTTGGCTTCAGAGGCAAGTGCTTCATTCAGAGCCTTTGCGAATGTCTCGTTCTCAGCACCTTGAATAGGATCTTTGAGGGCACTCAACACGCGGATGACGTCTCCCATCAGTGGTCGATGGGTATTCATAGGAATGAAGCATACGCAGTCCTCCGGTGTAGTTGCCAAGGCGAGGATGGCCTTTGCCAGCGCATCGATGGGTGAGAACTCCGTCAGCTTGACCAGAGCGTCGTATGGAATGAAGCCCAGGGCCTGATATGCCTGCAGTGAGTTCATATAGGTGTTGGTCGAGTAGTTTATCTGGAATTCGCCGTCCTGTGCTCTCGGTGCCAGATTTCCCACACGCATTACCTTTGCTTTCAGTCCATGCTCCAGAATCTCCTCATAGATGTGCCGTTCGGCCATGAACTTGGAGTGTACGTACTGGTTGAAATTGATTTCCTGACCTGCATAAAGCACTTGTTCATTAAACCGATATGTGGTTGGCGGCAGACCGTTCTTACGACTACCCATGATGCTACCGGTTGAGATATGTACCAGACGTGCATCCCAGCGCAGACACCATGCCGTCAGATTCTTTACCGACTCGACATTCACGCGGTCAATCTCGTTGCCCTTAGCAAAGTGCTTGACACTGGCAGCACAGTTGATGACCGTCATGCCACTATGAGGCGCCTCAAACTGCTCTAACGAAGCGGGATCAGTGGCATCGCCGTCGATGACGATGATACGTGAGTCGTATAAAGCATCGGCAATCGAGGCATCGTTGTCACCGAAATAATAACGCTGCATGGCTTTCAGACGGGCCTGTCCATTCTCCTCTTTTCCCGGACGAACTAAACAGTATATCTTGCCGTTATGGCTCACAATCAACTCGTGAAGCACATGACTGCCAAGATAGCCCGTCGCACCTAACAGAAGCACGTCGCCAATGGCTTGATGTTCGCCATTGCGGAATGCCTCAATCGTATTATGAGAGAGCAACTCGTGAATCTGTGTGTAGTCGTACTTGTCGCTGCCAACTACCGGTGGTACCCATATGCCACCTTCTGTCGTTCCCGTTGTCTCGCTAGTCTCCTCACTTTCTTCTGAGCCTGCACCCAGGAATTCTGCCATTAATCGAGGTGTAGTGTATGAGAATACATCGTTATAGACAATGCTGTATCCTGCTTTCTCAGCGGCAATGACCACCTTCATGGCGAGGATAGAGTTACCACCCACTTCGAAGAAATCGTCCTCTGCACTCACACGCTCAACGCCAAGCACCTCTTCGAAGATGGCGCAGAAGTCCTTCTCTGTCTTTCCTTTCGGAGCCACGTAGGCTGCCTTCTGGAGCCTCGGCTCGGGAAGTGCTTTCTTATCGACTTTCTGGTTCACCGTCAGAGGTATCTTTTCAATCTGTACGATGGCAGCGGGTACCATATAGGCAGGTTTCTGACTCTTGATAAACTCCCTGAGCGCGTCGATGTCGATGGTGTTATTGCTTACCACAAAGGCTGCGAGGTATTTGCCGCCTCCCTCATAGTCATAAGCCTGTACAGTCACATCGCTGATGCCGCTAAAGCCTCGGATGACAGCTTCCACCTCCTTGGTCTCGATGCGGAAACCACGGATCTTCACCTGTCCGTCCTTACGGCCCACAAACTCCACGTCGCCATTCTGACGGTATCTCACGATATCGCCGGTATGGTACATGCGGAACTCATCGAAGGGGCTGGATTCGTAGGCCTCAGCCGTCTTGTCGGGGCGATTCAGATAACCTCGGCTGACCTGTGGTCCAGAGAGACAGTATTCTCCAGCAGCGCCGGCAGGAAGCCGGTGTCCGGACTTGTCCAAGACATATCCGTGGATGGTGGCCATGGGCTTTCCGATAGGGATGTTGGGCTCCCATGCGCGGATGGGGAACAAGCTGACGCCACAGCAGTTTTCCGTAGGTCCGTAGCCGTTGACAATCGTATAGCTGAGGCGTGAGGGATCCACGGCGGGCAGCTTCTCACCACCCATCACCAGCATGCGCAATGTCTTCAGCTGCGGATAGTTCTGGAGGAACTGCACTCCCACCTGCGTGGTCAGCAGCAGGGCTGTGATGCCTGCTTCGTCGAAATATCTGGCCAATGCATCCAGGTTCATACGGATCTCTTCTGGAATCAGATATACGGTACCGCCATTGAGTAAGGTACAGAATACATCCGACATGTTCACGTCGAAACCGAATGAGGCGTAAGCAGCTATTCTGTCGTCACGTCTGTAGAAATCATTTCTCACACCATGGGCATAAGCCACCATGTTGCGGTGCTCTATCTGACAACCCTTTGGTAGGCCTGTTGAACCAGAGGTGTAGAGCATGATGAGCAAATCAGATGGTTTTAATTGACAATTGACAATTGATAATTGACAATTATCTGCTGTGAGGTCAGGCGATGCATAAAGTTCCTCGACTGTTACTGTCGGGCCTTCATATTCATCCACCAGTCCCAGCAGGCTTTCCTCGGCCACAAGCAGGCAGGCACCAGCATCTTTCACCATGAAGTTGAGACGCTCCTTGGGATAGCTGGGGTCTAATGGCTCGTAAGCCAGTCCTGCCTTGACAGCAGCCAGAGGCAGGATGAACACGTTCTCGTTTCGGTTGAGTAGAATGGAAATTACTTCCTCCGCAAGAACCGTCTTTCCCGTTGCCTGACAGGCATGAGCATACAATTTTGCAGCCAACTGGTCAGTCAATTTGTCTAACTCTCTATATGTATATGCCTTGTCCTTAAATACTGCAGCCACTTTGTCGGGCTGGTTCTTGGCATTGCGACGGAATACGCTCACTACCGTGTCGGTCTTATCGAAATCCAGATCCCAGTCGGCGTTGAAGCTGTCCAGCATCTTCCATTCTTCTTTTCCGGTGAGGCTTACCTCCGATAGGTTCTCGCTTTCCATCAGCGTGCTAACCACGTTGTCTATGCTCTTGGCAAGTCCCGTCATCATCTCCTCGCTGAACAGGGCTGTATCGTAGTCTACCTTAATCCGGGCGTCACCCTCCGTGCCTACAATATAAACGGCAACAGGAAGCTTCGCCAGTTCAAGGGCCAGTCCTTCCATCTCAACAGCACCGTACTTGGTGCGATAGTCATTCAGCACACCAATCTGATAGGCATAGGATATCTGGGGATGGAAGTCGTAACGGCTGGCGATACGTGCAAAGGGATAGTTCTCGTGTTCGATGGTGTCTGAGAAGTTCTGCGACACACGACGTAGGAAGTCTGCCGTCTTTTCGTGATTGTCGAGTGTTGTCACGAGTGGGAGTGTATTAACGAACATTCCCATGGTGTTCCATACCTTTATATTGCTTCTTCCGTTTGATACGGTCACGATGGACACCAGATCTTCGCATACGTAACGGCCAAATGTGATGAAGCTTGCTCCGAGATAGACAGCAGCAGGCGTAATGCCGTTTTTCTGGGCAAACGCCTTGACAGCCTGGATGTCAGTGGCAACAAACACGCTCTTCTGGATATGCGGCAGGTTCTGTACAAACACGTCAGGAATCAGCTGTGTAGGTTCCTCGACCTCTGCCATCTGCTGTTCGAAGAAACGCTCTGTCTCAGGAGTAATCTCTTCGTCGCGTACGAAGTCGTAGTAGGTGTAGTCCTCCCTTTGGGGAACAGTCCCGTCTAGGGCCTGGGTGAGTTGCGTGATGAGCAGGTCGACAGAAGCACCGTCGCTGACCAGATGATGCGTGTCAGCCAGCAGTGTCAGCTTGTCGGTTTTAACAATCTCAAATCTCACGCAGGGTCCTTTTTCTAAATCAAAAGGACGTACAAACTCCTTTTTATAGGCTTCCAACTCATCGGCCGTCATGGTCTTGACGGGTATGTCGAGTGTAAAGTCTGGAATGGGTTCCTGGATGATCCCGTTGTCACCGTCGGCCACAAAGTGGCACAGGATATACGGATGTGCGTCAACCACCTTGCGCACGGCATCGGCCAGTTGCTCTTCTCCAATCTCTTTCGGGAAATGGAGTGCAATAGGTATATTGTACTGAACCGCGTCAGGATTGGCTTGGCACTCGGTAAATACACCCTGCTGGGCAAAGGACAGAGGGGCAGACTCCAATTGACAATTGACAATTGATAATTGAGAATTATGAGGGACGCTGTCCAATTGTCCATTGTCAATTTTCAATTGTCCATTGAGCATCTGCTCCAGTATCTCATTCTCAATGCTCTGCAACGTACCGCTCTTCACCAGCGACTTCGCATCGAGCGTGATGCCATAGCGCTTGTTCACCTGTACGGCGAGTTTGATGGCTGAGATGGAGGTCAGGCCCGCAAAGCCAAGTACGGTAGTGATACCAAAATCGGAATGGTTAATGATACCCGCAATCATCTCGTGAAGTTCTTGTTCAAGGACGTTCATCGGGGCCTGTATCGCTTGTTGCGACTCAGTCGCAGCAGACTTAACAGGTTTTGGCAAAGCCTTCTTGTTCACCTTCTGATTCTGGTTCAGCGGAATAGCGTCGATCTGCATCGTCACAGCAGGAACCATATACGGCGGCTTTTGGTCGAGAATGAAGTCGTTGAGCGCCTCAATATCGATTTCAGAGTCGCTGACGATATAAGCAGCGATGAACTTGCCGCCATTTTCGTCGTCGAAAGCCTGTACGGTAGCGTCCTTGATGCCGGGGAACTCGCGGATGACAGCCTCCACCTCTTTCAACTCGATGCGGAAGCCACGAATCTTCACCTGTCCGTCTTTACGGCCCACAAACTGGATGTTGCCATCGGGCAGGTAACGTACGATATCACCAGTGCGATAAGCGCGGATGTATTTCTCTTCGGTGGTGAAGGGATTCTGAATGAATACCTCTGCGTTCTTGTCCGGTCGGTTCAGGTAACCGAGTGCCACTTGTGGTCCGGCTGCCCACAGCTCGCCCAAAGCGCCCACAGGCAGACGGCGTCCCTGCTGGTCGACTACATAGAGTTTTACGTTGTCCAACGGTTTGCCAATGGGCACGTCCGCATTCTTCTTCGTGACGGGATAGACAGTAATGATGATAGTGGCCTCTGTAGGACCATAGCCGTTGTGCAACTGATAGCCAGCTGGTGGAGCGATACTTGCCAACTTCTCACCAGCCACTGACATGTGAATCAGGGAGTGATTCTCTATGTTTGTCGCAAACTGATAACCCACCTGTGTCGTCATGAAGGTATGGGTGATGTGTTCGCGCTCCAGATAGTCGTTGAGCGATACGAGGTCCAGTCGCAGCTCCTCAGGGATGATGTGTACGGTGGCACCGCCGGTCAGTGGCGGATAGATACCCTCTTGGTGTACGTCGAAGCCGTAGCTGGCATATTCGGCTACGTTGTGCTCTGGCTTCAGCGCATAGTATTTCCAATACCAGTTGCAGTAGCACACCAGGTTGCCATGCGTCAGCTGACAGCCCTTTGGAACGCCTGTCGATCCGCTGGTATAGAGCAGGATGAAACGGTCTGATGGTTTTATTTCGACATGTTGACATTCCGATATTTCGATATTTTGGATGTCTTTCGTCAGCAGCACTTCGCCTTGGTATTCGTCTACTAAGTCGCGCAGCTCCTCGTCGGCAATCAGCAACTTTGCTGCAGCATCCTTCACCATGAAGTTCAGACGCTCCTTGGGATAGCTGGGGTCGAGGGGCTGATAGGCACAGCCGGCTTTCAGAATACCGAAGGAGGCGATAACCATCCATTCGCAGCGAGGAATAATAATGGACACGGCATCACCCACGCCAAGCCCCTTCGATGCGATATAACCTGCAAGGCGGTCACTTATTTCATCTACCTGTGCGTAGGTATAGCGATGGTCTTTGAACACTACGGCCTCTGCATCTGGCGTGGCCTTGACCTGGCGACGGAACAGTGATACCACGGTCTGGGTGTCGTCGTAGGGCCTGTCGGTATCGTTGAAGCTGTCGAGCAACACTATCTGAGAAGTCGTAGTGATGTTCACATCGCGCAGATACTCCTTGGTAAGGAATCCCTCCACCACGGCCTCGTAGCTCTCTAAGAACTGGCTGATCAGCGCCTCGGAATACTCGTTGCTGTTGTATTCTGCTTTGATCTGATATTTGCCATTCAGGATAAAGGCTTTCAGATAGAGCGAAGCCTCCAGCGTGCTGTTACAGAGGCGGATGGTCTTCATGGGTTTGCCGCAGAGCTGTTCGTCGGCAAACATCATGCCGTGCCAGGCGAACATCGTGTTGCTCTGCAGACCGAGGTCGTTGACCACATCGCTGAAGGCGTATGCCTCGTGCTTGCGCACTCCGCCCATCTGGTCCTGACCGGCTTTCAGATAGTCGAGCACCTTGGTCTCGTTGTCGAACTTGGCATACACGGGCAGCGTCTTCACCGTCATACCTACAGAATGCAGGAAACGCTTGTCGGTGCGGCCGTTATAGATGGTGGTGAACAGCGACTCCTGTTCGTTGTTGTATCGGGCCAACAGGAAACTGTAGGCTGTCGTGAAGAAGTTGCTCTTGAAGATGCCGTTGTCCTTGCAGAACTGATCTACCCGCGCCATATCAATACCAAGCGTCCGCACCATCGAGGCCTCTGAATGTACGGGGTCGTCAAGGTCGGGCATCAATGGCGTATAGCAGTCGCTGCAGTCGAAGTTCTGGGCATACCATTGCTTACCTTCTTCAAAGGCTGACGTCTTGCGCAGTGCTTCTTCAGCCAAGGCCACTTCAGCCATTGTCATGGCCTCTGGTTCAAGCGCCTCGCCTGCGTATGCCTTCTCAAGATCCGCCAGCATCACTTTCAGCGTGGTGCCATCGCCGATAATATGGTGAATGTCGAGGAAAAAATAGAAATGCTCCTTATCTCTGAGCAACCGGATATGGAAGAGACGGTCCTCGTAGATATTGAAGGGAACAATGAGATAGTTGAGTGTTGAGAGTTGAGAGTTGAAAGATTTTCCTTCCAGCCCTAAATTCTCAATATATTCAACGTTCAACTTGAACGTCTCTGTATCATCGACAGTTTGCAGGGGATCGCCCTGATCGTTCAGCTCTATACGTGTGAACAGCGTCGGATGCGCTGCCACGGCGGTTTCGATGGCCCGGCAAAGCTTCTCCTCGTCCAAAGTACCGTCGAGAACATATAAATAGGGCAAGTTATAACATGCCTCTCCTTGGTGTGCTACACACTCTACGTACAGACCATATTGTACTTTTGATAATGGTGCGAAAGTTTTCATATTTGTGGAAATGAGTTATTTTTTAGAATTTATAGGTGGCCGAAAGGCTGACCGTGAAAGGGCGGATGAAGGTGCCCGCGGTACAATAGCCCTGCAGCAACGAATTGTCTGTGATGGTATTGGCTGCTGCTATACTGCCATTGGCTCCGCTCTGGCAGAAGAGGTTGGTAACGGACAGCCCCAGCGAGAGTCGCTGGGTGGCGGTCCAGTCCAGTCCGGCAAACGTCTCCCAGTGACCGTCGAAATAAACGTTGCCCACCAGCGATGCGTACTGCCGACTGTAGTAGCGTGCACTGAACCAAAGCCGCCAGTCACCAAGGCGGTAGCTGGGGTCCAGTTCCAGCAGCACCCTGGACATTCCCGTCACATAGTTGCTATTATAGTCCAGGACCACTGTCGAACCGTCGCTGAAGGTGAGGGGAACACAGAAGTTGCGGTACCGGGGTTCCTGATACGTGGCAAGCACATGCATGGCCAAGCCGTCCCATGTGGCTGTAGCATCGGCCGTAATACCCAGAGTACCGATGTCATACGTGGTATTCTTTCCCTGTGTCTCGCTGACGCCATTTATTTGCTTGGTGAAATACTGAGTGGAACCAATATTTCTGCTGTTGATGTAACTGAGCATGGCCGATGCCCGCAGCCACGCCTTCTCGTAGCTGACGCCGAAGCGCAGAAGCTGCTTCACGTAGGGTCTGTCGCTGGGCATCGTCTCGAAACGGAACTGGTCGAAGCGCCGCTGCTGATTCAGATAGATGTATTCCCCCGAGAGGAAGAGGGGACCTGCCAGCCTGTAGTTGGCACGCGCCACACCTGTGATGTTCATCTTTGTCCGCCTGTGGTTGCTGATGCTCACCGTGCCGTCAGCCGTATAGAATCCGCTGTGCCGCGAATTGTTGGTCTGGCCGTCCATGTAGTTCACAGCCAGGTCATAGTCGCTGTGGAACAGCTCTGCCCGCAGCCCATAGTAGAGGTTCAACTTGGGCGCCACCTGCCAGTCCTCCATGGCATAGAAACTCAGGAAGTGCTCACGACCCCGTCCGTAATTAGCCGAACTGTTGTAGTCCCACTGGCGCTGACCGTCCACCATCAGCCTTCTGGGGTCGTTTTCCACGCACTGGGCCATGGTCACAGTGGCCGCCCTGGCATATTGGTACGAAAACCAATACCCTATTCCCAGATTCGTCTGGCGGCCATGCTTCCTGCGGACCAGTTCGCTCTGCGCCAGCGTTTCGAAGAAATCGAAGTGCTGGGCAAACAGCAGCCGCTGCTGCATTAGGCCGGTATAGTCGCAGCCATCAGCTGTGGTGACGCGCCGTCCTTGGGCATCCCGTCCGGCTGAGATCTGGTCTATCCCCGTCTCGGAAAATCCTATCATAGCCATGTCCTTTGTTCCCGTCAGATGTAGACGGCTTTCCACACTCCAAGCGTCGTTCAGCCGATTAGTCATCATAAACGTCAGGTCGTGGATGAAGCGCCGGTTCTCGTCGTTGATGTTTGTGCTGACAAGCTGCCCGTTCTCCAAATCCATGTAAGTGAATGCCACATCAGTGGGCATATAAGAGTCGCGTCCCAAACGGAAGCCGTTCAGTTGGCCTATGCTTCCGTCGCCGTTGTAGATGAACGGTGCCCGGTCGCAACCAAACAGGCCGTCGCGGTTCACCGTAAGTTTATATAGCAGCGATGCCTCCGAACGCCCCCAGCGGTATGTCAGTCCGGCTTTGTATATCTGGGTGTTGTTGACAAAAGTGACATGCTTGGGATGCACCGATGTAGGGTCCAAATTGGCATAGGCCCCGACAGTAAAATACCATCCGCGGGCCAGGGCACCGTTCAGGTTGCCGTCCAGGAGAATCAGTCCATCGTTGTTGGTCTTAGCGCTCAACGTGCCGTGCAGCGAATCTGTACCAAGGACCGTATGGCTGCCCACGGAGAATCCCAGTACGCCGGTTCTTAGTGCGGTCTCCTCAATGCCCATAAGTCCCACGTCGGCGTAGCTGCTGCCACCCGCCCAATGGACGTATGGATAGACGGGGCTCCACGTAGATGCCACCGGCATACCATCCTCCATAATCATGGTGCCACCCGTCTCGCCGGGAAGTCCGATAGGGATGTCACGTGGCTTGGCCGACGCCGAGGCATCGAGCATCACATTGCGATCATCGGCCTGACGGCTTTCTACAATTGTAGAATCAGTCTGCGCCTGACCTGCAAAAGTAAAGAGCACAGAGTGCAGAGTGATCAATGCAATGCTAAACAAAAAACGTCTCATTACTGTATTATATCTTCCCATATCATTATTCAAACTCGAAGATACTGATGAAGCCTGTCAGTTTGAAAACATTCTTGATATCGTCGTTCACGCCACGCAACACCACGCGGCTACCGCTGGTTTTTGCGCCCTTCAAAATGCTTAGCAGGATGCGAAGGCCGCTGGAAGCGATATATTCCAGCCCAGTGCAGTCGATAACTACATCCTTGCCACCAGCCTCATAGAGTGGTTTCAGCACTTCTTCGGCCTCAACTGCGGCGGCCGTATCCATTTCTCCCTCTAATATGGCAACATACCTGCCTTCGGTCTCTTCAATTCTTGTGTCCATCTTTGTAATTTACGATTTAATGATTTGCTATTTACTTGTTTACTGTTTTCCAATCCTTTTGATGAGCGTCAGGATGTTCCTGCCGTCAGTTCGTTCATAGTTAATGCTGTCCATTAGCTCGCGCACCAGCAGGATGCCCAATCCACCTATCTGGCGGTCTTCGGCCGAGAGTGAGGTGTCGGCCTTTTCCTTCGCTGTAGGGTCAAAGGGTACACCAGAGTCTATTATCTGACAATGGAGTCTCTGGCCGTCGGACATAATTCTGACCGTAATTTCACCCTCGGTGCAGGCAGGATAAGCATAATCGATGACATTTACCACCGCCTCTTCGACGGCGAGTCGCAACCTGCGGGCCAGTGACTTCTCAATATTCAATTTCTCCATTGCCTGCTTTATAAAACTGCTGAAGCGCGAGACCTCATGGACATCGTTTTTCAGCACAAGTGTCTCCGTCAACTTGCTCTTAAACTGTTTGGGGGTATAGCGGATTGCGAGCATTGTCAGGTCGTCGCTCTGCTCTGCATTCTTCACAAATCCGTGGACGGCCTCAGTGACCTGTTCAAGTATCTCCTGGGGCTGCTTGGCGACCTGGGTACCGAGTACCGACTCTACGCGCTCCAGACCGAATTGCTTGCGCTCCTCGTTCTTCGCCTCCGTCAGTCCGTCGGTATAAAGGAAGATGGTGCTGCCGGGCTGTAGCTGAGTCTCCTGCAGGCCAAACTTCACGTCATCGAACACACCGATGGGAAGATGTGGATTACAATTATCAATAGTCAATTTCCCATTCTCAATTATAATAGGAGCGTCGTGACCGGCATCGCAATAACGCAGGCGGCCTGTGGGCAGATCGAGTACGCCAATGAATAGGGTGACGAACATATTTGATTCATTCCCTTGAGAGATAGTCTCATTGATAGACTGCATGATACGAGAGGGAACACTCTCATGAGCCGATGCTGAACGGAACAGCGCACGGGTTACAGCCATCAGCATGGCCGATGGTGCACCCTTGCCGCTGACATCGCCAATACAGAAGAACAACTTCTCGTCGCGGATGAAGTAGTCATAGAGGTCGCCGCCCACCTCACGGGCCGGCACCAGCGAAGCGCTGATATTCACATCGTCTGTTTGCAGGTGGCTGGGGGGCAACATGCTCTGCTGTATCTGACTGGCCACACGCAACTCGCTTGCTATGCGCTCTTCCTCTAGAGTCTTCTGTTTCAGTTTCACCTCGTTCCTCGCAAAGAATCCCACAATGAATAGCAGTATGCCGAAAGCCAGCATGGAAAGCAGAAGTAAACGAATCCGCAGTGCCCTGAGCGAACCATATACCTCGTCGTCATAGCACACTACGGCAATCTGCCAATGCGGGTCTTCCTTTATGTTGGCAAAGAAGATGGACATTTCGTCGCCTGCCTCCTCGTCATAATAGGAAGTCGTGTGCATTCTGCTCTCTTTAATCCAAGATTTCTTGATTGTGCTGTCATTGATGACACGGATTACGTCTTCCACCTTCTTATTCAAGCTGGGGTCACGTGGGCCTGCTATCAGTTGGCCATCCTTTGTGAGCAGGAGGTCGAACGACGACGGATAGATGTGCCTATAGTTGAGCGTATCGCTCAGCCTTTGGGTTTCGATGTCGATGCCGAGCACAGCCACCGTGTCTCCTGTGAATTCGTAGATAGGCACGGCATAGGTGATGAGTTGTTTCTTCAGATAGGCGTCGTCGTATGGCCCAACCCAGCTGTTAGTCTTCTTCTCCTCGATGTACCTGTAGAAGCCATCCTTTGTGTAGTCGAACCCTTCTCCGGCCACTTGCAGGCGCTGGATGCCACTGTCTGTTCTCAGCGCGTATGGCTCGAACAGGTAATCTTTATCCTTGTAGTAGCCTGGATTGAATGCGATGCCGCATCCCCTCAGATTGGGAGAGAACTTGAGAATCCATGCCAGGATGCCCGGTAGGGAGTCGGGATAGGCAAGGCTCTTCTTCACCTCCATAATGTGGCTCTTGAGGGATCGTTCCGAATTATTTATCATTCCGTCCGCAATGATAGCTTTTGTTGTCAGTTCCATCTCGGCACGCTTCTCCAACTCATCCTCCATCAGATGGTGTGAATAATAGTACTGTGCTGCTGATAACAACTCCAGCAACAATGCCGCAGCAATGATGAGCGATAAACTGGCGTTCGTTCTGAAGGCATTCACAAGCCAACCCCAAAAGCTCTTCGCATCGCTCGGGCGCAGGCGGGACCTCGCACCTTTCAAGCACAGGCAAGACATCCTTTTCATACTTGCTATTTTGCCTGCAAATGTACAAAAAAAATAGGAATTAAAAGTTAAGAATTAAGAATTAATTATGAATTATGAATTATGAACTACAAATTATGAATTAAAAGTCGTATATTTGCAGCAAATATTCAAAAAAAGAGGAAAAATCATCAGAAATATGAATCCTAACTACAGTCTGTTTCTACTGCACGCCAAAATCGACGAGATGGCGAAGTTCATCAACCTAGGCAAGTTCATTCAAGGCGAGAAGAATTCCATTGAACAAATTCGCTCCTATTTTAAAATCAACGAATGGGCCTATAAACGTTTCCACTCGCAGGATGGCTTTATGCACTTTCGAATTGCTAAGAACGGCTACTTCACAGACGAAGATGTGTATCACCAGCCCGACTCGGTCTCGAATTTTATCAAGCCCGGCGACGTGGTGGTAGAACTGGGCTACGGACGGGGAGCCAACCTGCTGTATCTAGCTCACTGTTATCCCGATGCCCGCTTCATCGGCTTCGACCTATATCCCCTGAAGACAAAGGATGTGCCCGCCAACGTCACCACCTTCCAGCAAGACTACAGTTCGCTCCATCAGTTAGAGGATAACTCGGTAGACGTACTTTATGCCTTCGAGACCATCGTACATAATACTGACAAGGAAAAAATCTATCGCGAGGTCTGCCGTGTTCTGAAGCCAGGTGGTGTGGTTGTCGTCTATGACTACGCCCTCAGCGACAGGTTTGAGACATATGACCCATATCTCCAGAAGGTTATTACCCTACTATCAAAAGGCGGTGCAGCGGCGATGATTGAGTCGCTCGAGGAACTGAATGCCCACTACGCCAATTGCGGACTGAAACTGGAGAAATCCACGGATTACACTCGCGAGACGCTTCCCGACCTCAAGCGTCTAGAGCGCAAGGCTGCAAAGATTATGAAGCGGCCTATGGTGGCAAGGCTGATGTTCTGGTTCCTGCCTGAGCAGTTTGTCGCCAATATCATCTTGGGATATCTGGGTTATGACTCCGGCAATGCTGGCATTGGCACCTATCGGGAATGGGTACTCCGGAAACCATAAAAAAGCATCATTTTCATCGTTATGAAATCTCTACAAGCCACTTTGTTCCTGATGCTGACGACCATAACAGCTGCGGGACAGACTTATGTCATAGACACCCAACATCCAGAACAGACCATTGAGCACTTCGGAGCCTCGGATGCTTGGTCTATGCTGAACATCGGACTATGGCCAGAGGAGGATGCGCAAAGGCAGATTGCTGACTGGCTTTTCTCCACCGAGTGCGACGAGAATGGCCAGCCCCAGGGCATCGGGCTTTCGCTGTGGCGTTTCAACCTTGGGGCAGGCAGTAGTGAGCAAGGCGATTCATCCTATATCAATAAAGGAACACGTACCGAGTGCTTTCTGAAGGCTGACGGCATTTATGATTGGACTCGCCAAGCGGGGCAAGTGCGTTTCCTCAAGATGGCCAAGGAACGGGGCGTACCCTATCTGCTGGCTTTCCTCAACTCGCCGCCTGTTCATTTTACCGCCAACGGGCTGGCTACCAATACGGGCAGGGGCGGCACGCTGAACCTGCGCCCCGAGTGCTACGATGCCTTCGCACAGTTCATGGCAGAGTCTATCGGCGGCTTGGAGCGCGAACATGGAATTCACATCGATTACCTCTCGCCGGTGAATGAACCCGACGGCAGCTGGAATTGGCAGGGGCCCAAGCAGGAAGGATCGCCTGCCACAAACAGGGAGATAGCCCGCGTGGCACGCCTTGCCAGCCAGGCTTTCACGGAACGCGGACTAAAGACGCAGATCGTAGTGGACGAGTCCAGCGACCTCCGCTGCCTGCTTGGCATCCATGACACCTCTTGGGAGCGCGCTAATGGCATCACCGCATTCTGGTCGAAGGACAGCACCGCCTCCTATCTTGGCGACACGCCGCTGGTGCCTCGGCTCCAACTGGCCCATAGCTACTGGACAAACACGCCCGTCGATTACATGAAGAAAATTCGCCTCCTGTTGCGCGACGAACTCAAGAAGTACGGCGTAGGGTTCTGGCAGTCGGAAATCTGCATCATGAGCAATGACAAGGAGATAGGCGGCGGCGGTGGCTACGACTTCACCATGAAGACGGCCCTCTATGTGGCACGCATCATCCATCATGACCTCTGTTACGCCAACGCCCGAAGCTGGTCGTGGTGGCGTGCCTGCGGTGCCGACTACAAGGACGGGCTCATCCGCGTCTATGACCGTGAGCACCGTGGCCGCGACAGCCGTCTCCTCTGGGCACTGGGCAACTACAGCCGCTTCGTGCGTCCGGGTGCCGTGCGCTACAACATCACCTCCGATCAGGAAGAAGACCCCTACGGTCTGATGGCCTCTGCCTTCCAGAACAAGGACAACTCGTGGGTAGTCGTCGTCATCAACTATAGTCAGCAGGAAAAGCCATTCTCATTCTCTGTCTATAAGAAAAAGAACAAATGGCAGCCCTATCGCACCAGCGATGCCGAAGGCGAGACACTGAAGCCCCTCACTCCCTGTAAAGGTAGAATATCATTGCCACCCCGCAGCATCACCACGTTTGTATCATTATAAAATATTAAAGCTATATGAAAAACTTATTCCGTTATTTCGCTCTTGCTGCCTTGTTGTTCGTTGCATCCTCCCCGATGCAGGCAGACAACACGTCCGGCACCTTTACAATGGGCGACAAGACATTCCTGTTGAACGGCCAGCCCTTCATTGTGAAGGCTGCCGAGATTCATTACCCCCGCATTCCGCGTCCCTATTGGGAGCACCGTATTCAGATGTGCAAGTCATTGGGCATGAACGCCGTGTGCATCTACATCTTTTGGAACATCCACGAGCAGCAAGAGGGCGTGTTCGACTTTACGGACAATAACGACATTGCCGAGTTCTGCCGACTAGCACAGAAGAACGGCATGTATGTCATCGTGCGCCCTGGGCCCTACGTTTGCGCCGAGTGGGAGATGGGCGGCCTTCCCTGGTGGTTGCTCAAGAAGAAGGACATCAAACTGCGTGAACGCGACCCTTACTTCATGGAGCGCGTAAAGATATTCGAGGAGAAGGTGGGCGAACAGCTCCGTCCTCTCACCATCCAAAACGGTGGTCCCATCATCATGATGCAGGTAGAGAACGAATACGGTTCGTATGGCGAGGATAAACCGTACGTCAGCGAAATTCGCGACTGCCTCCGTTCTATCTACGGCAAAGAACTGACACTTTTCCAGTGCGACTGGAGCAGCAACTTTGAGAAAAACGGCCTCGACAACCTCACCTGGACGATGAACTTCGGCACGGGTGCCAACATCGACGACCAGTTCCGTCGCCTAGGCGAGCTGCGCCCAAACGCCCCGAAGATGTGCTCTGAGTTCTGGAGCGGCTGGTTCGACAAGTGGGGTGCACGCCACGAGACACGTCCTGCCAAGGATATGGTCGATGGTATGGACGAAATGCTCTCGAAGGGCATCAGCTTCTCGCTCTATATGACGCATGGAGGAACTAGTTTCGGCCATTGGGCAGGCGCTAACTCACCCGGCTTTGCACCCGACGTTACCTCTTACGACTATGACGCTCCCATCAACGAGTATGGCCTCGCCACGCCGAAGTTCTGGGAACTGCGCAAGATGATGCAGAAATACAGTGACAAGAAACTGCCTGCCGTTCCCAAGGCTCCCATGCCCATCATCACGATACCAAAGTTCGAACTGAAAGAGTTTGCACCCATGTTTGCAGCAAGCGAGAAACATGAGACTGGTGACATTAAGACATTCGAGGAGATGGACATGGGTTGGGGCATGATGGCCTATTGTACTATCCTTCCCGATATTCCTACACAGAGTGTGCTCACCGCTGAGTGCCACGACTATGCACAGGTCTTCATTGAAGGTAAGTACATTGGAAAGATTGACCGTGTAAAGAATGAGAAAAGCCTCACGTTGCCTCCCGTGAAAAAGGGCATGGTCATGATGATTTTCATCGAGGGTATGGGGCGCATCAACTTCGGTCGCGCCATCAAGGACTTCAAAGGTATCGTGGGTGATGTGACGATTACTGCTGACATCGATAACTGCGAGGTGGTGTGGAAACCAAAGACATGGTACAATTACACCTACCCCGATGACTACGAAACAGCCAAGGAAGTACTTGACGAGGTCATAACTGGCGATGTTATTAAGGGCTATCAGGACTTGTTTGCAACCATAAGTGATAAAGAGTATATGGGTGGACGTGGCTACTACCGCGGTTACTTTGAACTGAAGAAGGTGGGCGACACGTTCCTGAACTTCGAGACATGGGGTAAGGGCCAAGTCTATGTGAACGGGCATGCTATGGGGCGTTTTTGGAGCATCGGTCCGCAACAGACGCTCTATGTGCCTGGCTGCTGGCTGAAGAAAGGCAAGAACGAAATCATCGTGCACGATATCGTAGGTCCTAAGGAGGCCGTTGTCTGGGGACAGGCTGAGCCTGAACTCAACAAGCTTCAACTCGAGAAGAGCAACAAGCACAATAACATTGGCGACAAGCCTGACCTGAATAGTGCAACTCCTGTAGCCACAGGAGCTTTCAAGGCTGGTAACGGTTGGCAGACCATCCAATTCAATAAGACCGCCAAGGGTCGCTACCTCGCCATTGAGTGCCTCTCTACCCAGAAGGACGGCGACCGCGTAGCCATTGCAGAGCTCTATCTGCAGGACACTGACGGCAAGCGCATCAGTCGCGAGCCGTGGAAAACGAAGTACGCCAACTCTGAGGAGGAGAACGGCAACCACATGGGCGATAAGGTCTTCGACCTGCAGGAGTCAACCTATTGGCAGACGGAGAAGGGTGCCTCAACGCCTCATCTCCTCGTCATCGACCTCGGCTCTGAACAAGATGTTAAAGCCCTCGAATACCTGCCCCGTGCCGAGCAGGGTGCGCCCGGCAGCATCAAGAACTTCAAGGTATATGTGTATTAAAAAACACTAATTCTTACGCTTAATCCTTAATTCTTAACTCATCACTCTTAACTCTTAACTTTTTTTTGTACCTTTGCAGCCGCAAAAGCAAGAGTCTATATAATATTAAGTATACGGAATGAAACATTTTAGACTGGTGGACAACCTGATGGGTTGGCTCACATTCGCCATCGCGGCCTACGTCTATTGCAGCACTGTAGAGCCCACGGCCAGTTTCTGGGATTGCCCAGAGTTCATCACAACAGCATACAAGCTGGAAGTCGGTCACCCGCCTGGGGCACCGTTCTTCATGCTGACGGCCAACCTCTTCACGCAGTTCGTCAGCGACCCGACAAAGGTTGCCCTCATGGTCAACATGATGAGCGCCCTCTTTAGCGCAGCTTGCATCATGTTCCTTTTCTGGAGCATCAGCCATCTGGCGCGCAAACTGGTGGGTAGGAACGGGCAGGTACAAAACCTGGCACAGTTGATTACAATCGAGGCAAGTGCGCTGACTGGCGCATTGGTTTATACCTTCAGCGACACGTTCTGGTTCAGCGCTGTGGAGGGTGAGGTCTATGCCTACAGCAGCCTCTTCACAGCCGTAGTCTTCTGGCTGATGCTGAAGTGGGAGGACCATGCAGACGAGCCGGGCAGCGACCGCTGGCTCATCCTGATTGCATACCTGACGGGTCTGAGCATCGGCGTTCACCTGCTGAATCTGCTCTGTCTGCCCGCCCTGGTGCTTATCTTCTACTATAGAAAAGTCAGGAATGCCACGATGAAGGGCGCATTGCTCTCGCTGGCAGGCAGCGGCGTGCTCATTGCCGCTGTACTCTATGGCATCGTGCCGGGCATCGTGAAGGTGGGCGGATGGTTCGAGCTGCTCTTTGTCAACAGCCTCAGCATGCCTTTCAACACCGGCGTCATCGTCTATATCTTCCTGCTCGTGGGCATTGTGCTCTGGAGCATTTGGGAAACCATTAAGCAGAAGAGCCGTATGCGCATGACGCTCTCCTATCTGCTGAGCGTGGGCATGCTGGGCATCCCGTTCTACGGCTATGGCTGGACGAGCATCCTCTGCGGTGTCGTGGTGCTGGCTCTGCTATACTTCGCCCTCGGATGGAAGCGAGATGGCAAGCATGTCGTGACGGCGCGCCTGATGAACACCTCCCTGCTGTGCATGCTGATGATCATGATAGGCTACAGCTCGTATGCGGTCATCGTCATCCGCAGCTCGGCCAATACGCCGATGGACCAGAACTCGCCCGAGGACATCTTCACTCTGGGCACCTACCTGAGCCGCGAACAGTACGGCGACCGTCCACTCCTCTACGGACCAGCATATACCAGCCAGGTGCTGCTCAAGCCCGACGGCAACTACTGCGTACCCGTCAGCGAGAAGGGCGATCCCGTCTATCAGCGTAAGGAGAAGCAGACACCCGATGAGCCCGACCGCTATGAGATTCAGCGCCACAAGACCGAATACATCTATCAGCAGAACATGTTCTTCCCCCGCATGTACAGCGAGGCACATTCCAGCGCCTACGAGAGCTGGATGGGCGGCGTGAAGGGCACCGTGAAGAGCTACGAGCGTTGCGGCGAGATGGTGCAGATAAAGACACCGACCCAGCTGGAGAACCTGCGCTTCTTCCTGAGCTATCAAGTCAACTTCATGTACTGGCGCTACTTCATGTGGAACTTCGCAGGACGACAGAACGACCAGCAGGGCAACGGCGAATGGGAGCACGGCAACTGGATTACGGGCATCCCGTTCCTGGACAACATGCGACTGGGTGACCAGAGCAAGCTGCCCAGCGAGCTGCGCGAGAACAAGGGCCACAATGTCTTCTACTGTCTGCCACTGTTGCTGGGCCTCATCGGTCTGCTGTGGCAGCTCTTCCGGAACGAGGAGAGAAACGTGGGCAACGCGAAGGCCCTGGGCGAAGGCGAGAAGCAGTTCGGCATCGTCTTCTTCCTCTTCTTCATGACGGGTCTGGCCATCGTGCTCTACCTGAACCAAACACCGATGCAGCCGCGCGAACGTGACTACGCCTACGCCGGTTCCTTCTATGCCTACGCAATCTGGGTCGGCCTCGGCGTGGCTGGCATCGCCTATTACCTGCAGAAGCTCCTCAAGAACGAGAAGGTTTGTGCTCTGCTCAGCTGCCTCTGCGTCCTGGTACCCATCCAGATGGCAGGCCAGACGTGGGACGACCACGACCGCAGCGGACGCTATGCCTGCCGCGACTTCGGCCGCAACTACCTGGAGTCGCTCGACCAGACACGCTTCCCCATCATCTATACCAACGGAGACAACGACACGTTCCCCCTGTGGTACGCACAGGAGACCGAGGGCTTCCGTACCGATGCCCGCGTCTGCAACCTCTCCTATCTGCAGACCGACTGGTACATCGACCAGATGAAGCGCCCGGCATACGACAGTCCCGCTGTGCCCATCCACTGGAGCCGTCTGCAGTACGTGGCCGGCACCCGCGAGGGCGTCTCAGTCCGTCCGGGCACTCTGGAGCGCCTCATCGCATCGTACCAGGATGATCCTGTCATGCTGCACCAGCTGCTGGGCGATGACCCGTACGAGCTGCGGAACATCATCGACAAGTGGGTGCTCAACGACAACCCGGAACTGCGCTTCATCCCCACCGACAGCATCGTCCTCACCATCGACAAGGAGGCTGTCCGTCGCAGCGGTATGATGATAGCTGCCGACAGTATCCCCGACAAAATGCACATCAGCCTGAAGGGCAAACGTGCCGTCTATAAGAGCGAGATGATGATGTACGAGATGATCGACCAGTGCAACTGGGAACGTCCCATCTACATGGCTATGACGGTTGGTCCCGAGAACAAGGGCACGGTTCAGGACTTCTTCGTACAGGAGGGTCTCGTCTATCGCATCACGCCGTTCAACACGGCAAAGAGCGGCAAGACCATCGACACGGAGAAGATGTACGAGAACCTGATGACGCGCTTCACCTTCGGCGGCATCGACAAGCCGGGCATCTACCTCGACGAGACCGTCATGCGCATGTGCGCCACTCACCGTCGCATCTTCGCACAGCTGGCTTCGCGCCTCGTGCAGGAGGGCAAGAACGACAAGGCCGCCGCGGTTGTGGCTAAGGCCGAGCAAGCCATCCCGCCCACGACTGTTCCCCATAGCTACGGCAGCGGTTCGCTGGAACTGGCCCGCGTCTGGTGCATCATCGGCGGCAAGAAGGAGGCCTGCGACATCGCATATCCCGTAGCCGTCCAGGCTGCCGAATATCTGGAGTGGTACCTGAGCCTTCCCAACAAAATACTCTTGATCAGCGAGAAGGACTGCATGTACTACCTGTACCAGATGCACAGCGCCCTGGGCGTTCTGGGAAGTGCTGGCAGCGACAAGACAATTGAGCTCACCAAGCAGCTCGACCTCTACAACCAGCTCCTCCAGGCTCGCCTCTATGGCAGTGTAGGCATGAGTGCCCCGGACGACGACACCGAGGAGGAATATGATGAGTACGATGACGATACGCTATAAATAGTAAATAGTAAATCGTTAAATAGTAAATAGAGTAGTGTTCATCGAGCAGCCCCCTAAGATCTTCCGATGGTTCTATCCGCACGCGCTGTGGCGGATAGACCCGGACAGGAAAGCGGTGTTCCTCACCTTCGACGACGGCCCCATCCCCGAGGCCACGCCCTTCATCCTCGACACGCTGGATCGCTTCGGGGTCAAGGCGACGTTCTTCATGGTGGGCGAGAATGTCGAGAAGTACCCGCACCTGGCCGAGGAAGTGAAGAGGCGTGGGCATGGCATCGGCAACCACACCTACAGCCACCTCTCCGGAGCACGTCACACGCCATGGACCTATCTGTCCAATGCCAAGCGGGCCGACGACCTGCTCCACACCAAGCTCTTCCGACCGCCGCACGGATGGATAGGGATGGTACAGTATCGCGTGATTCGCTACTGCGGATACAAGGTGGTGATGTGGGATGTCGTGACGCGCGACTACAGCCGCCTGCTCACAGCAGAGGACGTCCTGAACAACATCAAGCGCTACACGCGCAACGGCAGCATCATCACGCTCCACGACTCGCTGAAGAGCATCGAAAAGCTCAAGCACGCGCTCCCCGAGGCGCTGGCTTGGCTCAAGCAAGAAGGATATGAGTTCCGCGTTATTGAATAGCAAAGACATCAAAGCCCAGGCCTCGCGCTTGGGCTTTGTTGCATGTGGACTGGCCAAGGCCGAGCCCGTAGCGGACGACGTGGCCGCCCTCTTCCATCATTGGCTCGAGCTCGACTATTGCGGCGAGATGGACTACATGCGGCGGAACGTCGATATGCGGCTGCACCCCGACCTCCTCGTGCCCGGTGTGCGGACCATCGTCAGCCTGGCCATGAACTTCATGCCCGGCAACCGGCAGCCCGCCATCAGCCTCTACGCCCAGGGACAGGACTACCACGACGTGATGCGAGGGCGGATGCGACAGCTCATGGAGGACATGAAGCTCGAGGGACGCTGCTTCGTCGATACAGCACCCGTGCTGGAGCGATACTGGGCTTGGAAGAGCGGAATAGGAATCATTACAGAGGAAGGCGGCTTCGTCAGCATTCCCGGATATGGCCCGACAGTCTTCCTCGGAGAGCTCTTCCTCCTGACCGAAGCTGACCATTACGATAGTCCCATAGCCTCACCGCCACAGGGAAGGATGGGAGGAGGCGTGTGCCCCGCGCTGACGCCAGAAGGACTCGATGCACGCCGCTGCATCAGCTACCAGACCATCGAACACCGCGGGCCGCTGCCGGAGGAGATCCGCCTGAAGCGCACGTTCTACGGTTGCGACCGTTGCCTGCGCGCTACACCGCAGTTCGCCGAGGCGCAACCCACAGACGAGCCTGCGTTCCAACCCTCCGAAGCCCTGCTGAAGATGACACCCGAGGACTGGCAAGGGCTCACCGAGGAGCAATACCGAGAGCTCTTCCGCGGGTCAGCCGTCAAGCGGGCCAAGTACGACGGCCTCAAGCGCAACATCGACCGCTGGCTGGAGGAATAAAAAGGAAAGCCTCTCCCCCACCCCAACTCCGTAAGGGAGGGAAGAAAAATTCTTGTCGCTAAAGAAACAGATGTTTTCTCGCTCGCGGGGCTCCCGCGAATCAGCCAGCAGTTGTTTTATCGCTCGCGGGGCTCCCGCAAATCAGCCAGCACTTGTTTTCTTGCTCGCGGGGCTCCCGCGAATCAGCCAGCAGTTGTTTTCTTGCTCGCGGGGCTCCCGCAAATCAGCCAGCAGTTGTTTTATCGCTCGCGGGGCCCCCGCAAATCAGCCAGCACTTGTTTTCTCGCTCGCGGGGGCCCCGCATTATCCCTTAGGCTCGATATATTCTAAAAACCTTTCGGGGAAGTAATTCAGGATGAGCTCGTCGGGGAAGTCGGTCTCCTGGAGCAGGGGCCAGATGAAGCAGTAGTTGGCAATATCATAGCTGATGTGAGCGTCACTGCCCATGATGATGGGTACGTCGTAACGCTTACAGAGGCGCAGTATCTCAAGGTTGTTGCGGAGGGCGCTCTCCTTCTGGCGGTTGGGATTGAGGCTGCTGTTGTTGATTTCGAGCAGCGTGCGCGTCTCCTTGGCGGCGAGAACGATGGGCTCGAAGAGAAGTTTGGCGGTACCGTCGCCGGGATGGGAGATGATGTGCGTCCAGGGATTGCGGATGGCGGCCACCATGCCATCGGTGTTCTCCTCGATGGAGCCGCCCTGCCAGCAGAGCGAGTGGATGCCGGCGATGCGGATGTCCAGCATGCGGTAGTAGTACTCGTCGAGGTCGAGCGTGCCCTTCGTGTCGAGGATGTTCAGCTCGGCACCGAGCAGGAGACGCAGGTCGCCGAACTGGCGCGGCACGACGTGCAGGTTGCGGAAGTAGATGGGATTGCAAGTGCCCGGGATGCCCGGAGCATGTTCTGTGATGCCGAGGATGTCAAGGCCTTTCTGCTGGGCAGCAGCGACCATCTCCTGCAGGGAACTGTAGGCATGACCGCTCATGATAGTGTGGGTGTGGACGTCAAGCTTTATCATTGAACATTGAAGATTGAACATTGAACATTGCTCCCCCTAAAGGGGGTTGGGGGGTCTCTATTGTTATACTATACGCATGTAGCATGAGGCGGGCGGCGGGGGTGCCGTAGAGGCGGTCGCCGACGATAGGATTGCCCAGGCCGAGGGGATGGGCGCAGTGGACGCGGAGCTGATGCGTGCGGCCTGTTATCGGGCGTAGCTCAACGAAGGCATGACCGTCGCGGTTCTCCAGCACGCGGTAATGCGTCTGGGCCTGCTTGCCGTGCTCAGTGTCCACCATCTGGCGAGGCCGGTCGTCGAAGTCGGGCCGCAGGGGAAGGCTGATGTCGCCCTCCTGTCCGACGGGCATCTCGCGCTCGAGCAGAGCGTGATAGACCTTGTGGATGCGCCGCTGCAAGAAGAGCGTCTGTAGTTCGTGGTACTTCTCCTCGGTCAGCGCGATGAGCATCAGGCCGCTGGTGTCCATGTCGAGCCGGTGCACGATGAGCGGCCCTGTGGCCTCGGGGAACATCTCCCTCACGAGCTCCTGCACGCTGGGCTGACCATCCTTCCCGGGCACGGAGAGCATACCCGCGGGTTTGCTCACGACAGCCATCTCTGTATCCTGGAAAAGGATTTCCAGCGGCTGAGAGTTTGTATTTAACAGCGGATTCTCTTCCACTTGCAACCCTTGGAGCATGTGAGCCAGGATGGGCTTGCAGCGGCTGTTGCAGGCGGGATAGAAATGTCCCTCTTGCCGCAACTCGTCGCGCGGAGAGTCGCCCACCCAGAACTCCGCCATACAGAGTGGACGGAGTCCGGCGAGGTACGCAGCCTGCAGGAGACGGGGCGCACAACATTCGCCGGCACCGCTGGGCGGAACAGCTCCATGGAATAGTTCCGTGAGGTTCTTCCGCTCCCCCTTTGCATTCAGGAAGGAGAATTGCCGGAAGAGCCATTGCTGCAGGGCAATGCTGCGCCGGTGCCGCTCGCGCTGCAAGTGCTCGATCTGCTCTCGACGGGCCCGCTGCGGAGCCTCATCGGCAGCGATGCGCTGCTCCCAAGCCTGCTTCAAGCGGCGGTACTCTGCCTTCTCAAACTGACTCTGGCGGATGAGAAGACCCCTCCCATCCTCCCCGAGGGAAGAGCTTTGCCGAATGGCGTCGCGCTCAGCCTTGCTTCGCCGCATTTGCTCTCTGTATTCGACCAACTCCCGCTCCATCTTGGCGCGCAAGGAGACCCCCTCCGACTCCCCCGCGAGGGGGGAGAGTGAAGTTATCTGACGATTGATGGCACTGATGACGGCCTCTTCCTCCTGAAAGTAACAGCCCGGAGACATCAGGTCGAACACAGGCGGCACAAAGTACTCGTGCTGCGTCTTGCCATCGAGCGTTCCGGAAAAGGCGGCGAGGAAGGAGACCCCCTCTAACTCCCCCTTAAAGGAGGAGGACCTTAAAGCCTCCCCTTTAAGGGGAGGTTTGGTAGGGTCCACTACCAGCACCCCGAACATCTTGCCCCTCTGCAACTCCTCGCGCCACTCGGACCGCTGGACAAGGTAACGGCGCACCTCGTCGGCCGCCGCCATGCAGAGCGGGTGCGGCTCGTAGCAGAAAGGATAGGTGAACAATTCAGGCGGCTGAACCGTCTGAACACTGTGGGGGAGGGGATGAATTGCTATAGCCATAGCACGCCCTCCGGTCCAAGATTAAAGAGCAAATCGACGATGCTGAGGTCGGGCAGGAATCCGTGACGCGAAGCAAAGACCTGGTAATAGGGACGCGCAGCCTCATTGGCCCCATAAGCCCCATTGGCCTCATTGGCCCCATTAGCCCCATAGGTCATTGTCCGAGCCACAGGCTTCTGGATGTCGAGCAGCGAGGCGACGAGCGCCATCAACTCCTCGTTGAAGTCCGCAAGGAACTCCCACTTCTTCTCATAGAACGGGGCGAAGTCATCGGCATAGTACTCGAAGAAAGGCGACTGCCGGTAGCTGCTCTCCAGTGCCACCCAATGCTGGTGCCGCCAGTTGCCGTGGTCGCTGATGCGCACGTCGCGCATCGGCGTCTTGCCTTCTGTCTTGACAACAGGAATGGTGAGCGCCAGCGCCCCATTGGGACTGTCTATCCAGCAACGGTTGCGGAGCGTCTGCTTCGTGAAATGGTCACAGACCTCGAGGCGCACCTCATCGGCGCGGTAATAAGCGCTGTAATGGGAAACAGGAGCAAGATAGCAGCAAGGCAATACCATTATTTTATATTATCCACCAGCGAGAAGAGGCGGTTCCAACGGATATGGTGCCCGCTGAACCAAGGACGGTCCACATCGGTACTCAGCCAGATGAAAATGGGTTTGCCCACGATATGGTCTTCGGGAACAAAGCCCCAGTAGCGCGAGTCGGCAGAGCAGTGGCGGTTGTCACCCTGCATCCAGTAGTAGTCCATCTTGAAGGTGTACTCCGAGGTCTTCGTGCCGTTGATGTAGATGTTACCATCGGGCGTCACACGGAGGTCGTTGCCCTCATAGACACGGATGGGGCGCTCATATATCGGCAGGTTCTCCTGTGTCAACTGAATGCTCTCGCCCTTCTTCGGAATCCAGATGGGACCGTAGTTATCGCACGTCCAACCTGTGTAGCCGTTCTGCGGATAGAGTCTCTCGGTATCATGATCAATGATGGGCGTGATGCTGGCAATATATTCGGGATGCTGCTCCAGACCTTCCTTCGCAGCCTGTGTCAGAGGAATGCAACCAGTCTGATACATGTCCTGTACATCCTTCATGCTCAGCCCAAGTTCATAGACAAGGGATTCGGGGAGATAGCTGGTGTTCATCTCCACATGGTAGTTGAACTGCACGTTCTTGGCAGCAGGGTTCTCCACACCGTCCAGATAAACGATGCGGTCGCGTATCTCCAACGTCTGCCCGGGCAAGCCGACGCAACGCTTCACGTAATTCTCGCGCCTATCGACAGGACGCCAACCAACTTCGCCGAAATCCTGGGGCGAATGCAGGACATACTGGCGGCCCATCTCATACACCGTGCTGTAGTACTGGCGCTGCTCGGCCGGCGTCATGTCCTCCGGCTGCGGCTCGCGGCCCGTCTGCTGCTCGAAGAGCTGTGTACCAATGCCGTAGCAAAGCGCATAGTATTCTGTCTGATACTTGACATTGCTGACGATGCTGTCGCCTGCAGGGTAATTGAAGACGACGATGTCGTTGAGTTGCACGGGCTTCGGTGTCACACGCTTGTATTCCCATTGCGGCCATTCGATATAGCTCTTACCGCCGAAAGGAAGCGTGTGCTGGCAAAGCGGCATGTGCAGAGGTGTCTGCGGCACGCGCGGTCCGTAGCTCATCTTGCTCACCAGCAGATAGTCGCCCACAAGCAGGCTCTTCTCCAGCGAACTGGACGGAATGGTGTAGTTCTGGAAGAAGTAGATGTTGACAAAATAGACTGCAACGAGTGCGAAGACGATAGCGTCCACCCAGCTCATCACAGTACGGACGACGGGATTCTCGGCATCCTTCCACCAGGTCCAGGGAATGCGGCGTGTAACGTAAGCATCGAAGATGAAGGGGATAACGATGATTCCCCACCACGCGTCCACCCAATAGAGGAACGCAATGTAAAGGGCAATGGCAATGATGGCTTTCGCCCAGTCTTTCTTTGTGGCTTTGTATCTTTTCTTTTCCATGACTTTATATGACTTATAGGGCCTATATGGCTTATTGGTCTTATGGGCCTTAGAATTTAAATAAATCTTTCATTGTAAGCAAGCCTGTGTGCTGGGCCGTGTATTCGGCAGCCAAGACAGCACCCATAGCGAAGCCGCGACGACCATGGGCATCGTGGGTGATGGTAATCATGTCTTCGGGCGAATCGTAGGTAATGGTATGGATGCCGGGAACCTCCTTCTGACGGATGTCGTCGATGCGGAGGACGCCGGGCTTTGTCTCATGCAGGCCCCAGCGTTCCTTGCGGTCCAGATTGGCTACAATCTGCTCGGCCAACGTAATAGCCGTACCGGAGGGGGCATCCAGTTTGTGCACATGATGCGTCTCCACCATATTGACATCGTACTGGTCGAACTGATTCATAATCTTGGCCAGATAACTGTTCACGGCGCTGAAGATGGCGACGCCCACGCTGAAGTTGCTGGCCCAAAAGAGCGTCTTACCTTCGGCACAAGCCTTGCGTACCTCGGCCTCGTGGTCCTTCATCCATCCTGTGCTGCCGCTCACGACCTTTACGCCTGCCTTCCATGCCTTCAAATAATTGTCGTAAGCCGTCCATGGGGTTGTGAACTCGATGGCGACATCGGCACTTGCAAAAGCCTCCGACTCGAATTCCTCCTGATTGTCGATGTCGATAATGCTAACTATCTCATGGCCTCGGGAAAGGGCAATTTCCTCTATCATACGGCCCATCTTGCCGTACCCTATCAGTGCTATTTTCATGCCTTTTGTAATAATTCTCGTGCAAAAGTAATGCTTTTCGCCAAATTATGCGTACTTTTGTTTCACAAAATAAGTTAACGGAGCCAAAATAAGGATGGAAAAGCTGCTGCACTATGTCTGGAAGCACAAGATACTTCCCCTGAAGACGCTTACCACATCCGACGGGCAGGAAATCGAGGTCATCGATCCGGGCCTGCACAATCACGACCAAGGACCGGATTTCTTCAACGCCAAGATACGGCTGGGCGGCACGCTTTGGGCAGGCAACGTCGAGGTGCATCTGCGTTCGTCGGACTGGTACAGGCACAGCCACGACAACGACCCGGCCTACAACAGCGTCATCCTGCATGTTGTGGGCGAAATAGACGGGGAGGTGAAGAATGCTGAGGGCAAGACGATACCCCAGGTGCGACTCGACATCCCTCACGGCATCCGCCAAAGCTACGAAGAGCTGTGCCGGACGGAGGACTATCCGCGCTGTCACCGCATCATCCCGACAGTACCGACGATGAAAGTGCACCAGTGGATGGATGCCTTGCTCGTGGAGCGCTTGAAGGAACGCTCGGAGTTGGTGGCGGAAAGGGCTAACAGGACCGGAGGCGACTGGGAACGCGCCACATTCGTCACGCTGAGCCGCAGTTTTGGCTTCGGCCTCAATGGCGATGCCTTCGAACGGTGGGCCATGAGGATTCCACTACAGGCGGCAGGCAAACATCGCGACAACCTCTTCCAGATAGAAGCGCTCTTCCTCGGGATGGCAGGTCTCATCGACGAGGTTCTAGCGGTGAGAAGTGACAAGGAAGTCCAACTGCTCCAGCAGGAGTTTGCTTATCTCAAACACAAATTCAGTCTGGGAGAATCGATGCAACGCTCCGACTGGCGTTTCCTCCGCACACGCCCCAAGAACTTCCCCTTTATGCGCATCCTGCAGATATCAGAGCTCTATCACAACGGCAAAACCCAGATGAGCAAACTCCTTGAGGCAAAGAGCATCGAAGAACTGCAAGGATGTCTGACGGTGAAGGGAACCACAGCCAACAGCCGACGCCTCCTCATTATCAACACGGTTGTGCCGCTGCTTTTTGCATACGGTCGCCATATCGGCGACGAGGATATCTGCATGCGCGCCATTCGCCTCCTGGAGGAATTACCGGCCGAGAACAATTACATCTTGCGACAATGGCAGGCTTGCGGGCTGACCTTCAGCACCGCAGCCGACAGTCAGGCACTCATACAACTCAAACGCCAGTATTGCGACCGCATCGACTGCCTTCGTTGCCGCTTTGGATATGAATACCTGAAAAGGATTAGGGATTAAGGATTAGGGATTAGAGAAATGAAATACGCATACGAACTGAAGATGAAGGTGCGCGACTATGAGTGCGACCTGGAGGGAATTGTCAACAATGCCAACTATCAGCACTACATGGAACACACACGCCATGAATTTCTGCTTGAGGCTGGCATCAGTTTTGCCGATATGCACGACCGAGGCATAGATGCTGTGGTGGCGCGTGTCACGATTGCCTACAAGACACCGCTGCGGAGTCGTGATGAGTTTCTTTCCTGTCTGAACATTCGGCAGGAAGGTCTTCGCTACGTTTTCCGCCAAGACATCTACCGCCTCTCTGACATGAAGTTGGCGGCCCGCGGCACAGTCGATACTGTCTGCCTCGTGAACGGCAAACTGAGTCGCTGCCCAGAGCTGGAAGACAAGTTGATTCCCTATTACTCTGAATCATGACAGAGCAAGAGACCCTATACATGATGGCGTTGACGCAGGTGCCGTCGCTCAGTCTGACCAACCTGCATCTGCTCATCGAGGAACTGGGATCAGCCACGGCTGTCTATGAGAACCGCAAATCGCTGCGAGAACTCCTGACAGCCGCATCACAGAATACGCTCGATGCTTTGGCCGCGATGGATAGCCACCTGACTCGCGCCGAGCAAGAGTTGGCTTTCTGCCGAAAGGGGAGCATACAATGCCTAGGCATCAATGACGAGGCTTATCCCCAGCGTCTGCAGAACTGCGTCGATGCGCCAGTTCTGCTCTACTATCGAGGCACAGCCGACCTGAACGCCCGTCACATCGTCAGTATGGTCGGCACCCGACAGATAACCTCGTACGGCAAAGACCTCTGCCGTTCTTTTGTGTGCGACCTGAAGATGCTATGCCCCGATGCACTTGTGGTGAGCGGCCTGGCTTACGGTGTTGATGTACATTGCCATCGGGCGGCTCTAGACAACGGACTCGATACAGTGGGAGTCCTGGCGCATGGATTGGACCAGATCTATCCGCGCTATCATCGAGACACAGCGAAACAGATGGTCGGTCAGGGTGGTGTTCTCACAGAGTATATGTCCGGCACGCCGATTGACAAACGCAACTTTGTACAACGCAACCGCATCGTGGCTGGCATGACGGATGCCGTCATCGTGGTGGAAAGTGCAACGAAAGGCGGTTCGCTCATTACAGCAGACATCGCCGTCAGCTATGACCGTCAGGTGTGGGCTTTCCCCGGGCGCATCCACGACACGCACTCGGCTGGCTGCAACCGGCTTATCAGTTCGAACAGTGCCTCTCTTCTCACCGGTGCCGAGGACTTCTGTCTGGCAATGGGATGGACAGACGACATGCAACACCAACAAATGCTCTCCGAAGGCGTACAGCAGGAATTCCTTGCCGACTATTCCGAGGAAGAGCAACGTATCCTGCGTGCTCTCTCGAAAGATGACAGCAAGCAGATAAACATCCTTGCTGTCGAGACGAATATCCCTGTCGGAGAACTCTCCAGCCTCCTCTTTTCACTTGAAATGAAAGGTGCCGTTCAGATGCTTGTCGGCGGCAAATACAAAATGCTGAAATAGGCATCACCAAAAACAGCTTTTTGCAGGAAAATTGGCGGTTTCGCTTGCTCGAGAAGGCATAATTCTCCCCTAATGAGCGTTTTTCTTGCAAAAAAGTTTGCAGTTTGGGAAAATAGTCCTACCTTTGCATCCGATAAACATAAATATGGTAGAAAGACAAGGGTTCTGGCCATCGGTCAGGATTCTTCTTTTTTTCGTGTTTCGCCGAAAGGCTATATAATAATAGATAATGTATAACTAAAACAAACTATAAATGGCTTATATGACACAGAAGGGCTACGACGAGCTCGTGGCCAAGTTGCAGCACATGGAAAGCATCGACCGCCCCGCCGCAAGTGCTGCCATCGCAGAGGCCCGTGACAAAGGCGACCTCTCAGAGAATGCCGAGTACGATGCGGCAAAAGAATGGCAGGGCAAACTGGAAACTGAGATTGCTATGCTCAAGAAGACAATCATCGAGGCGAAGATTATCGACACCACACACCTTGACACTAGCACCGTACAGATTCTTTCTACCGTAGAACTGCGCAACGTAAAGAACAAAATGACGATGAAATACACCATCGTCAGCGCCACAGAGGCAGACCTCAAGAGCGGAAAGATTAGCGTGGAGACACCTATCGCCAAAGGCCTGCTCGGCAAGAAAGTGGGCGACATAGCAGAGATTAAAGTGCCCCAGGGCACAATTCAACTCGAAGTAGTCAGCATCACTTTTGATTAACACCAATTCCTATTCCTTAATCTTTAATCCTTCATCCAAAAATGCCAAGCATTTTCTCCCGCATTGTAGCCGGCGAGATACCGAGCTACAAGATTGCTGAGGATGAGCGTTACTACGCCTTTCTCGACATCAGTCCCCTGCAGAAGGGACATACTCTGGTTATTCCCAAGCGCGAGGTAGATTATATCTTCGACCTTGAGGACGATGAACTGGCAGGACTCCAAGTCTTTGCAAAGAAAGTGGCCCTTGCCATCAAGCGCGCCATTCCTTGCGTCAAAGTCGGACAATGCGTACTCGGGTTGGAAGTGCCCCACGCACATATCCATCTCGTTCCCATGCAGTCCGAAGCCGATATGCGTTTTACAAACCCGCATCTCAAACTCACTCCCGAGGAGTTCGAACAGATTGCAGAGAGTATCAGAAAAGAAATTAAATAACCCATTCGGCCCATAAGGCCCATAGGCCCCATAGGCCCCATTAGCCCCATAACAATTAACAACAATAAATCATGAAGACAAGAATCATTGCCGCTGTTGCACTGCTCAGCATCGCACTCGGCACACAAGCTCAGAAACACGATTTCGCTAACTGGAAACGTTACGCCAACGCCAACAAGGAACTCGGTGCTCCCGCCAAGGGCGAGAAGCGCGTCGTTCTGATGGGCAACTCCATCACCGACGGATGGCCAGGCAAGCGTCCCGAATTCTTCAAGGACAACAACCTGATTGGTCGTGGCATCGGCGGGCAGACCAGCTATCAGTTCCTGCTCCGCTTCCGCGAGGATGTCATCAACCTGCAACCCAAGGTCGTAGTCATCAACTACGGTACTAACGACGTTGCAGAGAATACTGGTGCCTACAACGAGGATCTCACCTATGGCAACGTCCTTTCGATGGTCGAACTGGCTCGCTACCACAAGTGCAAGGTCATCCTGACCAGCTGTCTTCCTGCAGCCGGCTTCAACTGGCATCCCAACATCACCGATGCTATGGACAAGATTCGCAGCCTCAATGCCCGCGTCAAGGCTTACGCCGATGCCAACAAAATTCCCTATGTTGATTATTTCAGCGCTTTGGTTGCCGAAGACGGCAGTGGCATGAAGCCCGAACTGGGCGAGGACACTCCTGCCGTTCACCCCAACAAAAAGGGCTACGAGGTTATGGAGAATCTCCTGCTGCCTGTCATTAAGAAACTGCGCTAATTCTCATGGCCGACAATAAATATTGTCTCATCTTGGCTGGTGGCAACGGCAGTCGTCTTTGGCCCATTAGCCGTACGGTAAAGCCCAAGCAGTTCCTCGACCTCTTCGGCACGGGGCGCACTCTGTTGCAGCAGACCTACGACCGTGTTGCACAGTTCATCGACCCTTCGCACATCTACGTCAGCACCATTGTTGACTATCTGCCGCTTGTCTATGAACAACTGCCCGAGGTAGATGACATGCATATCCTGGAAGAGCCGTTACGCCGAGGAACGCTTGCTGCTGTGGCTTGGGGCTCGGTCTTTCTGGCCAAGCAAGACCCCAACTCCGTCCTTTTCGTCACGCCTTCCGACCAGATTATCCTGCGCGAAGAGCAGTATCGGCAGGATGTGCTTGCCGGGTTGGATTTCGTCAGCCAGAACGATGGGCTGCTCGTGATGGGCATTACACCCTCACGCCCCGAGACAGGCTACGGCTATATCCAGATGGCCGACGAAAAGCCGCTTTCCGGCGACATCTTCCCTGTCAAGTCATTCACCGAGAAGCCCGACTCCGACTTCGCCAATGTTTTCATTCAGGAGGGCGACTTCCTATGGAATACAGGTTTGCTGTGCTTCAGCACACGCGTCATGCTCGACAATCTGTTCATGCTCGTCCCCGAGTACAGAGTGGAGATTCCGCGCATGATGGCAGAGGCCGAGAGCTCCGACCCAAAGCTTGTGCCGGAATTCTTCAGCATGCTGCCCAACTACAATATGGACGTCAGCATCCTGGAGCGCAGCAGTCAGGTCTATGTGCAACGTGGACACTTTGGATGGGCGGACATAGGCACCTGGGCCAGCATCGGCAAGGATGCTCCCTGCGATGCCAATGGCAACGTCCTGCTCGACACCAAAGCTTTCCTCTACGAATGCTCGGGGAATGTCATCCGCACGCCAAAAGGCCGTACAGTGGTTATCAAGGGATTGCATGACTATGTCGTGGCCGAAGAGGGTGAAATCCTCATGATTTGCCCCAGCCAGGACATCGCCGCTATGCGACGCATGCATACAGATACTAAGTTTGGCGATCCTAAGAAATAGTTCTTAGGTCATAGGTTATATTATAGTTATGAGTTCATAGCCCTAAACTATGAACTCATAACTTTTTTATGCCCTTCAGTCTTCAGCTTTTATTCCGGCAGTTCCAGCCACTTGACGTAGCAGAAGTCCTGACGGTGGGGCAAAAGTTTGTTCTTGGGATACATTCGGACGGCACTTCGGTACTGACCGGACTGTTGAGGAGTATGAGTGCCCTCGAAGGTATAGTTGTTACCTTCGTGACCCGTCATCTCCAGCGGTTTGACAGAGAAGATGCGCTCTTCGCCCTCGTCGTTGGTATAGATGTTGACCAACTCCAGTCCGACGGCATCGTCGAGTCCCTGCTCGTTGATGACATACTTCAGGTGGTACTTCTGACCAGCCTTGCCACCTGCCCACGGGAAGTTCCATTCGGCGCTAACTACGCTGATGGCCTCCCAGCGCTCGGCAACGGTTTCCTTCCACTGGGCAATTTCCTTGGCCAGACGGTAACCGTCCGCAGCAATCTCGTGGAAGCGCTTGGCCTCCTTCTCGTAGAACTTGCTGTAGTAATCGTCCAGCTGGCGTTTCATCGTGTAGTGTGGTGCAATCTGGGCGATGGAGTTCTTGATGACCTTGATCCAGCCCTTCGAGATGCCGTTCTTGTCCTTATTATAGTAGAGAGGTACAATTTCGTTTTCGAGCAGCGTATAGATGGTGGCGGCGTCGAGACGGTCTTGATACTCCTGGTTCTGATAGGTGCGCTTTTCGGTCAGAGCCCATCCGGCACCCTCGCGATAGCCCTCCAGCCACCAGCCGTCCTTCACACTGAGGTTGACGACGCCGTTCATCTCGGCCTTCTCGCCGCTGGTGCCGCTGGCTTCCATCGGACGTGTCGGCGTATTCATCCAGATGTCCACACCCGAGACGAGCCGACGGGCCAACATGAAGTCGTAGTCCTCGACGAAGATAATCCTGCCCTGGAACTCAGGGCGCTGGCTGATTTCGTAGATTTTCTTGATGAGTCCCTGTCCTGCGCCGTCGGCGGGGTGAGCCTTACCGGCAAAGAGGAAGATGACGGGGCGCTCGGGATTGTTGACGATGCGGCTCAGGCGCTCCAGGTCGGTGAATAGCAGATGGGCACGCTTGTAGGTGGCAAAACGCCGGCAGAAACCGATGACCAGAGAGTTCGGTTTGAACCGTTCCAAGAGTTTGACCACACGTGCCGGGTCGCCCTGGTTCTTCAGCCAGGTTTCCTGGTACTGCTCTGCAACGTATTCGAAGAGTTTCTTCTTCAGTGTCTGGCGGGTAGCCCATATCTCCTCGTCTGGGCAATTGTAGATGCCGTGCCAGATTTCCTCGTTCGACTGGTCGCTGAGGTGCTTCTCGTCGAAGTACTTGGCATATATCTGGCGCCATTCGGTGGCACACCAGGTGGGGAAATGCACGCCGTTGGTGACGTAGCCCACATGGTTCTCCTCCGGGTAGTAGCCTGCCCAGATGTTGGCGAACATCTTCTGCGACACCCAACCGTGCAGCATCGACACGCCGTTCACCTCCTGACAGGTGTTGCAGGCGAAGGTTGACATACAGAACTTCTCCTCATGATTATCAGGATTGGTACGACCCATGCCGATGAACTCGTCCCAAGTGATACCCAGCTTCTGGGGATAGCCACCCATGTACTTCCCAAAGAGACCCTCCTCGAAGTAGTCGTGACCGGCGGGCACGGGTGTGTGGACGGTATAGAGCGACGAGGCACGCACCAGTTCCATAGCTTGGTTGAACGTCAGGCCTTCGTCGATGTAGTCGCACAGACGCTGCAGGTTGCACAGCGCGGCGTGACCCTCGTTGCAGTGGTAGATGTCCTTCTTGATGCCCAGCTTCTTCAGCAGCAGCATGCCGCCGATGCCCAGCAGGATCTCCTGCTTCAGGCGATTCTCCCAGTCGCCGCCATACAGGGCGTGAGTGATGGGCTTGTCGAACTCCGAGTTCATCTCGTTGTCGGTGTCCAGCAGATAGAGCTTCACGCGGCCCACATTCACGCGCCAGACGCAGGCATGAACCTGATAGTTGTTGTAGGGCACGTCTATCACTAAGGGGTTGCCGCTATCGTCCAGCTGACGTTCGATGGGCAGCATCCCGAAGTTCTGGCTCTCATAGTTGGCAATCTGCTGTCCGTCCATCGAGAGGCTCTGTGTGAAATAGCCGAACCGATAGAGGAAGCCCACAGCACACATATCGACGTTGCTGTCGCTGGCTTCCTTCACATAGTCGCCGGCCAGCATTCCCAGGCCGCCGCTATATATCTTCAGGGCCGAGTGGATGCCGTACTCCATACAGAAATAGGCCACAGAGGGACGGCTCCTGTCCGGCTCCACATCCATATACTTGCGGAACCTGGCATAGACATCCTTCACGCGCTTCATCAGGGCCTTGTCTTTCAGGATTTCCTCCTTGCGGGCATAGGTGAGTTGTTCCAGGAGCATCACGGGGTTGTGCTTCACATCGTGATAAAGCTGGGGGTCCAGTTCACGGAACAGGTCGCGAGCCTCATAGTTCCATACCCACCACATATTGTGGGCAATCTCGTCCAGGCACTTCAATTCATCGGGCAGTGTAGCCTTCACGGTCAGCACCCGCCACTGTGGTGCATTTGCGTAATCTGCTTTTATCTTCATAGCCTTTTATTCATTTATCATTTGTCATTTGTCATTTATCATTTAGCGAAGCGCACCTAAATGCTCAGTTCGTCCAGCACGGTGATGAGACGCTTGTCGAAGCGCTTGTCGGTGCGGATGCATTCCGAGAAGGGCACATAGACCACCTCGTTGTTCCTGACGCCCACCATAATATTGCGCTGACCCTGCTTGATGGCCTCGATGGCACCTGCGCCCGTGCAACTGGCCAGGATGCGGTCGCGAGCCGACGGACTGCCGCCGCGCTGCAGATGGCCCAGGATGGAAACGCGCACGTCGAAGCCGGGGAACTCCTTCTTCACGCGGTCGGCATAGTAGAGGGCGCCGCACTTCGGACTCTCCGATACGATGACGATGCAGGACTTCTTCGACTTGCGGATGCCGCGGCCCATGAAGGCTGCCAGTTGGTCCACATCGGTTGTCTCCTCGGGCACGATGGCAGCCTCGGCACCACAGGCGATGGCGCAGTTCTGAGCCAGGAAGCCGGCATCGCGGCCCATCACCTCGACGAAGAAGATGCGCTCGTGCGAGTTGGCCGTGTCGCGGATGCGGTCCACACACTCCATGATGGTGTTCATCGTCGTGTCGTAACCGATGGTGGCGTCGGTGCCGTAGAGGTCGTTGTCGATAGTGCCGGGCAGGCCGATGACGGGAAAGTCGTGCTCCATGCCGAAGTCACGGGCACCGGTCAGCGAGCCGTTGCCGCCGATGACCACCAGGGCGTCTATTCCTTCCCTCTGGCAGGTCTCGTAGGCCTTCTGCCGGCCTTCGGGAGTCATGAACTCCTTGCTTCGGGCTGTCTTCAGGATGGTACCGCCGCGGGTGATGATACCGCTCACGTCCTCGGTGGTGAAGTCTTTCACTTCGCCCTTGATGAGTCCGTCGTAACCCCTGTAGATGCCCTTTATGTTGAATCCGTTGCTGATGCCTGCACGTGTCACGGCGCGGATGGCTGCATTCATGCCGGGAGCATCGCCGCCCGACGTCAGGATGCCAATAGTCTTAATCTTGCTCATAGTTATATGTGTTTGTCTTGTTCTTCAGGAGTAAACAGTGGCCGGGGTGAGGAATCAGAGCTCGGCGTCGCTGCACTGGAAGGTGGTGCCCTTGGTGATGTCGCCGGTGCTGAGACCGAGCTTCAGCCATTTCATGCGCTGCTTGCTGGTGCCGTGGGTGAACGTCTCGGGCTGCGAGTAGCCGCGCGCCTTCTCCTGCAAGTAGTTGTCGCCGATGACCTGTGCACAGCGGATGGCCTCCTCCAGATCGCCGTCCTCTATGCTCCCGAACATCTCGTTGTCGTGATAGGCCCAGACGCCGGCATAGAAGTCGGCTAGGAGTTCCAGGCGCACGCTCAGCTTATTGGCCTCGGTCGAGTTGAGCTTCGACATCTGCTGATGCACCTTGCCCAGCGTGCCCAACAGGTACTCCACATGGTGTCCCACCTCGTGGGCAATCACGTAGGCATAGGCAAAGTCGCCGTCGGCTCCCAGCTGTTGCTTCATGGAGGTAAAGAAGGAAAGGTCGATGTATAGGCACTGGTCTGCAGAGCAATAGAAGGGGCCCATGCTTGCCGAGCCGTTGCCGCAACCGGTCTGCACGCTGCCCGTGTAGAGCACCATCTTGGGCGGCTCGTAGGTGCGGCCGATTTTCTTGAATTCCTGGGCCCAGACATCCTCGGTGCCTGCCAGGATCTGCTTCGAGAACTTGGCCAGTTCCTGCTCCTCGGCAGTGAACTCGCGACCGCCCTCGGCCTGTTCCGTAACGTTGCCCATCTGTCCGACGTTGCTGATGATGTCGGTGAGGTCAAGGCTGCCCTTGGACATGAATGTCATCACAAGTGCAATAATAACGCCAACTATGCCGACGCCGCCGGCCTTGGCAGCAGACATTCCGCGGCGGTCGTCCACGTTGGTACTCTCTCTTCTTCCGTTCAGTTTCATAGCATTTTAGGTATTTAGGAAATTAGTCGTTTAGTCGTTTGGGAGATTTGTCGTTTGGGAGATTTGTCGTTTAGTCGTTTGGGAAATTAGTCGTTTAGTCGTTTGGGAGATTATTGTTTTATCGTCTGCAAATATAGCAAATTTTTCGACAGAATGAACAATTATGAATTATGAATTATGAATTAATTTTTGTACTTTTGCAGCCGTTTTATGGACACAAAGCACATACAGATACGCGATTACGACTATCCTTTGCCCGAAGAGCGCATTGCAAAGTTCCCGCTTCCCGAGCGTGACAGCAGCAAGTTGCTTGTCTATGACGGTGGCCGCATCGGCGAGACAACGTTCCGCTCCCTGCCAGAGCTGCTGCCCGAGGGAGCACTCATGGTCTTCAACAACACCCGCGTCATCCAGGCGAGACTGCATTTCAGGAAGAATACAGCCCCCCTCCTGCTCCCCCGAGGGGGAGAGTCCGTCCCTGAAGCCTCCACTCGGAGAGGTTTGGAGGGGGCCGGGGCTTTGATCGAAATCTTCCTGCTGGAACCGGCAGAGCCTGCGGAGTATCAGGAGAACTTTGCCCGGCGCGGCAAGTGCTCGTGGTACTGCCTCGTCGGCAACCTGAAGAAGTGGAAGGAAGGACCGCTGACGAGACAATTGACAATTGATAATGGACAATTGACAATTACGGCGACGCGAAAAGGCACGCACGGCACCAGCCAGCTGATTGAGTTTGAGTGGACAGCAGACCCTACCCAACCTCCCCTTAAAGGGGAGGAGAGTAAGTCTCCCTTTAAGGGAGATTTAGAGGGTCTTTCCTTCGCCGAACTCATCGATGCCGCGGGCGAGCTCCCTATCCCACCCTACCTGAACCGCGAGACGCAGGAGAGCGACAAGACGACCTACCAGACCGTCTATTCCAAGATAAAAGGCTCTGTGGCAGCTCCCACGGCGGGCCTGCATTTCACCGAGCGCGTCCTGGCGGACATCGACGCCCGGGGCATCGAACGCGAGGAGGTGACGCTGCATGTCGGTGCTGGCACCTTCCGTCCCGTCAAGAGCGAAGACATCGGCGGCCACGATATGCACAGCGAGCACATTGCCGTCCATCGCCGCACCATCGAGCGGCTCCTGGCGCATAACTGCGAAGCCATTGCCGTCGGCACCACCAGCGTCCGCACCCTCGAAAGCCTGTATTATCTGGGAGCAATTATAAAAAATGAAGCTGATTCTTCACTCTTCACTCTTAACTCTTCACTTCTCCACGTCCCCCAGTGGATGCCATACGAATACGACAACGCGCTCTCGACGAGAGAGGCGCTGGAGGCCTTGCTTCGCTACATGGACGAGCAGGGAGAGGAGGTGCTGCACGCCACCACGCAGATTATCATCGCTCCGGGGTACCAGTATCACATCGTGCGCCGCATGATAACCAACTTCCACCAGCCGCAGAGCACCTTGCTGCTGCTGGTCAGCGCCTTTATCGGCGACGGCTGGCACGAAGTCTATGACTACGCCCTCTCGCACGACTTCCGCTTCCTCAGCTACGGCGACAGCTCACTGCTTATCCCGTGAAGGAACTGAGGCATCAGCTTTCGGACCGTCGGATGGCGCGGTGCTTTTGCGATCCAAGATTTCCTGATAAAGCATCAGCGAACCGTTCCAACGGGTGATGAACTCCTCGAAAGGCGTTTCATCATCGGCCGTCTTCGCAAAGGCCTCGATTAGGTAGGTCAACTCATCATAAAGCTCATCACACCGTTTGCGGGCAGCCACCAATGCCCCGGTAACTTTTTGGCTCATTTGGACACCCTCTTCCAGGCGAATAGACCTCACCAACTGGTGTGCTGCCACCATTTCATCGAAGAGCACCTTGCCTCCAATGAGCGAAATGTCGGCCTGCATCTCCTCCGTCGATATATCGTTGATGAGATTTTCCAGATGTCCCGACTTGGCATCCATTTGTGCATTTGTCTTCAGCTTGTAGAGCCTGAACACCTGCTTCAGACGCGTCGCAGCATCATCGAGTTGACCGAGACCGCTTCCCGCCCATAGCCGCACGAGCATATACAGACGGCTGTAGAGATTAGTACGGCGCCGGTCGGCCGCAACGCGTTGAGCGATTAGTTCGCTTGTGCGGGCTATCATAAACCAACGGTCTTCCTCCTGAAAGGCAGCAGTCAATTGTACAATGAGATTCTGTATTTTAGTTTGCCGGAAATCGGATGCCCCGACAACTGCCAGGAAAGCTTCAATAAAGGTGAAATGCTGAGCGTTCCTCAGATTCACTTTGTTTGGCCGGTAGAATTTACTCATGCTTTTGGAAGGTTTATTTTTATTACTCTATTTTTCTAAACGTTTTTGTATATATTACGTATAATTCTCAGATACTCCAAATGAATTTGGAGATAAACGGTTCTAAACGCAGTGACATCAAACAGTTTTGGAAATAAAGAGTTCTGTACTTGTTAATTTAAAAATGATTTGATAATATTAAGTGAATAACGTTTTATTTACAAAATTGTTTGGATAGCTTGCGTACAGAACGCAATTATTCCAAAATATTTTATTAGTGCTGCGTTTGCAAAGTTAGCGAAAATTCCAGTAACCCGGGTCACCTTTAGGGGAAAAAATGATAATTCCCCGCATTTTTCCAGAATCGCAGCAAAATTGCCACCTTTTCCGCCCCATCCGGCGCCTTTTCCGCACAAAAAAAAGCTCCCACTCCGTGAAGAGTGAGAGCAAGGACCCCCTTTAGGGGGCGAATATATCGTAATGGGGTTATTTCAGTACCTGGCTTCGCCGAGATTGCTCACGCTCGGAAGAACTCGAACTAGCTCGATTCTTCTCTCACTTAATCGCAACCTTCTTCCCGTTAACGATATTGATGCCTTTCTGCATCGTGTTCAATCTCTGACCAGCGAGGTTGTAGATAGCATCCTCGCCCACATTGCTCCCCTCGCCCACGGGAGAGGGGTCGGGGGTGAGGCTGATTCCATCGGCGCTGTCATCTTCTCCGAAACTGAGTCTGAATTCTTTCACCCCTCCTTGGGAGGGGTCGGGGGAGGCTTTCAGCTGGAAGTAGGCGCGGCAGGAACCGATCTGCATCGCCGCGTTGGGATAGAAGAGGGTGCTGTGGGTACCTTGACTGTCGGTGCTGGTGCCAAGGAAGAGGATGCTGCGGTCTTCGCCCGCGATGTTGACGGGGCTGTAGCTGCCTACGAAGTTCACGTATTCGGTCTCGACATTGGCACTGGCATTGCTGATGGTCACGCCGGCGAACACGGGGCTGACGATGTTATGCTCGTCGTCGTTCACGTAGCCCTCGACGGGAGTCCACTTCACGATGTAGGGCTTGCCCGCCTCGATGGCGGTGAGGTTGTCTTTATCCTCGGTGAAGTTCATCGACAGTGTGCCGCCGCTGAAGCTGGAAGATACGAGTGTCTTCACCGTGGCACCATGCAGCGGACAGATGTAGTTGTCGCTGGCGTCCTTCGCATTGATGTCGGCAATGTTGAACGGCAGACACAGCGTGTTCCAGTAGCCGTCCTTATAGAGCGTGCGGCCCGAGAGAGTAATATCTGCAGCGGTGCTCAGAGCTGGTGTGCGGCTGACGGCGGTGAGGGCGGTGTTACGGGCGGCCATGAGGCTGATGAAGCCTGAGTTGTCGGCGGCGTCCTGCAGGGCGAGGCCGCAGTTCTCTAAGGTGCCGGAGGAGTTATAGCCTACGGCGCTGTTGGCGTTGGAGAGGGCATCGCCGCTGCCGTCCTTGCCGCAGATGTTGGTGTCGGTGAAGTAGCAGTTTTGGACCTTGGAACTGTTGTAGCCTACGATGGCGCCGACGGATTCGTTGCCTTCGACAGTGGTGCCGAGATAGATGCAGTCCTTGACGGTGGCGCCGTTGAGGCCTACGATGCCGCCGTAGTTATGGCAGTTGGTGAGATTGTCGGCGGTGGTGACGGCGGCGGCGCTGGTGCAGCCGGTGAAGGTGCCGCCGAGCCTGCTCGAGCCAACGATGCCGCCGTGGTGATAACAGGTGCTCTGGACGGCATGGACGGTGACGTTGCTGAGGACGTGGCAGTTCTCGACGGTGCCGGTGTTGTAGCCTGCGATGCCGCCGGTGAGGTTGAAGCCGGTGATGCGGGCGTCGGCGAGGATGATGTTCTCGACCTTGGCGCCGCTGTCTATGTTGCCGAAGAGACCTTGGTAGTCGTCAACATCGGGATCGTTATCGCCCTGATAGATGCGGATGCCGCGGACAACGTGGCCCTGGCCGTTGAAGGTGCCGCAGAAAGCGCGGTATTGGCTGCCGATGGCCGTATAGTTGCTCTCGGTGTTGCTGCCGCCGGTGAAGGTGATGTCGTCGGTCTGGCGGAAGGTCAGGCTGCTGCCATTGTTGCCTGCATTGACGGCGGCGGCGAGGTGGCGCAGGTCGTCGTCGTCGGCCACGGCGTAGGCGGCGTCGGCGGTGGTGGTGTAATCGATGCGGAAGGCGTAGCCGCCGAAGTCGGCGCGCATCTTCTCGGCGTGGGCGCTCCAGTTCGCGGCCGACTTATACTCGACGGCGAGGGCGGGCGTGGGAGCGACGATGTACTGGAGGGCGTTGCAGCCGTTGAAGGCGCTGCTGCTGAGGGTGACGAGGCCGTCGGTCTTCTGGATATTTACGCGTTTGAGGGCGGTGTAGCCGTTGAAGGCGTTGTTGCCTATCGCGGTGAAGCCGCTGCCAACGGTCGCACTGGTCAGGTCGGTGCCCCACGGGGCGTTGCTGCCGCTCATCTCCCCGCTGCCGCCGATGGTCAGGGCGGTGTACTGCCCATTCTCCTTGTCGAGGCTCCACGTGGTGATGCTGCCCTCGCACGTCCCGCTGATATAGCCGTAGGTCACCACGAAGCCGGTGAAGGTCTCACCCGAGGCGAGGGTGACGGTGAACGTCGTGCCCGGCTCCGACGAGGTGGCGGCCACGACGGTGCTGCCCTTCTTGAACGTCACGCCGGTGATGGCGATGTTGTTTGGGGCGGTAAAGGTGAACGTGGTGCTCGTTTTGGTAGTGGGAGAACCTGATTGAACATGTACGTCAGCGCTTGGCTTGATGGTCATACCGTTGGAGAGGTTGTGGATGTCGTTGGTAACCCAATGGCGTTCGACACCGCTGGTCGTAGCAGTCCAGGAAGCGGTGGTTGTGCTTCCGTTCATAATAGTAATGGTGTTGTCGCTGATGTTGCAAGACACCGTGTAAGTGACAGGCGTCTCCGTCTTAATCGCCCACGCCGTCGCCGTCGTGAGAACCATGAGGACGAGCGTCATCGCTGCCCGCATCGCCAGCCTCGCTGGCTCCTGATAAGATTTCTTCATTGTCTTCTATGGATTTGTTTTTTCAATTTCGGCTGCAAAGGTACAAAAAAATATGGAAACATATTTTCCTTTCGCTGTAAATACAGCCAGAGGAAAGAAAAAATACAGCCAGAGGAAAAAAAATACAGCCAGAGGAAAAAAATCGGCGGAAAGAATTTCGGTAAAGCCCGAATTTCTGAGTCCGTCAGAACTCCACGTAGGGACGGAGGCGGTCGATGTCGGCGGGACGGAAGCTTTCCAGGCGCGACAGTTCCTCGACGGAATGCAACTTGCCCTTATTGCGGCGGTGCTCGAAGATGGCCTTTGCCTGATAGAAGTTGAGGTAAGGGTGTTTCATCATCTGCTGAACGGAGAGCTTGTTGACGTTGATCTTCCGGACCGGCTGCGACGTGACGTTCATGTACTGGAGCAAGCTGTCCGGCAGCTCGACGGCCTCCATCGCCTGCTCGGCAGAGACAAAGCCGCCCAACTTGTTCCGATAGGCCACAATCCGGGCCGCCCGCTTCGACGCGATGCCCGGTATCATCTTCAGCTGGGCCGTATCGGCCGTGTTGATGTCAATAGTCTGGCCGGGCTTAATCTTCTGTACAGCCCCCTCCCTGCTCCCCCAATGGGGGAGTGCCTTTGAACTATCTGTCCCGCTTGTGTTAAGATTATCAAGCTCCTTTTTCCCCTCCTTAGGGAAGGGAACTGAGGAAGGGGCTGGCTCTACATATTGGTATTCCCTCGCTATTCGGATGAATGGCTTCAATCGTTCCCACTGCTCGTTTGTCAAGCCACGCATACGCTTGAAGTCCTCTGGTTTATGATAGCGCCCATGCTTGGCTCGATAACGATAGATATTCCGCACCTGCCAAGGAGAAAGACCCAGACGTAGCAGTGTCGTTGAATCAGCCGTATTCGGATCGAAGGAAAATGTCTCGAAAGGTTGCTCCAGAGGAACAGACCCTACCCAACCTCCCCTTAAAGGGGAGGAGAAAGAGTCTCCCTTTAAGGGAGATTTAGAGGGTCTTGTTTCTCCCCCTAAAGGGGGTTGGGGGGTCCTGGGCTGGGGACTCCCGGCCTTCCACACAGCTACGCCGATGATGCCTATGAGCAGCACCCACTCGAGGACAAGCAAGCCTCGACGCTGTGACGGTGTAAGGAATGGCAGACGCTTCATGAGAGCAGTTCCTGCACGAAGACTGCCGCAATGGCAAGCGGTGCTACATAGCGGATGATGAAGTAATAGAGGCGGAACAGGCGGAAGCGGAGGGTGCCGCCATTCGTCAGCTCACTCTCGACCATCTTGCGGTCCAGATACCATCCCGTGAAGAGACAGATGATGATGCCGCCTATGGGCAGAATGATTTTCGAGGCCGTGAAGTCGAAGATCTCGAAGATATTCATGCCGAAAAGCGTCAGGTCGCTCCACACGCCGAACGAGAGGGAACAGGCCACGCCAAGCGTCATGCAGGCGATGGAGACAATAGCGGCGGCTCTGCGGCGCGAAACGTGGAAGGCCTCCAAGACGTAGGCCGTAACACTCTCGTGCAAAGAAATGGCACTGGTCAATGCTGCAAGAAGCAGAAGCAGATAGAAGAAGCTGGAGAAGATGTAACCCAGCACGGGCACATGACTGAAGGCGATGTTGAAGACATGCGGCAAGGTGATGAATACCAGGCCCGGTCCGGCATCCACGCTGACGCCCTCCACGCTGAAGACGGCTGGGAAGATGATGAAGCCGCTCAGGATGGCGACAAAGGTGTCGATGACGCTCACGCCGACAGCCGTCTTGGGGAGCTTGGTGTCGTGCCGGAAATACGAGGCATAGGTACAGAGGCAACCCATCGCCAGGCTCAGCGAGAAGAAAGCCTGTCCGACAGCACTGAGGAAGACATTGGCCGTTATCTTCGAGAAGTCGGGCTTGAGCAGGAAGCGGAGACCGGCGGAGGAACCGGGCATACCGAACGAGCAAACCACCAGGATGCCGATGATGAATAGCAACAGGGGCATCATCAGCTTCGAAGACCGCTCGATGCCCGACTGAACGCCTCGGGCTATAATAAAGTGTGTCAGTCCCATGAACGCTGCACCCGCCAGCACAGGCAGCCAGGGATTGCTCACGAAGTTATCAAAGACAAGGGTGTAATCGCGGTCGGCCTGCAGATGTCCGCTGAGCGACTCGATGAGATAGAAGAGCGTCCACCCGCTGATAACGATGTAATAGGAAAGAATCAGGAAGGCGACAAACACGCCCGCAATGCCCTCGATGCGCCACCACTTGCCGGGGGCCAACTTGGCAAAGGCAGAGATGGTGTTGGCGTGGGTATGCCTGCCGATGAGGAACTCGCTCATCATCACTGGTATGCCTATTACGGCAATGCAGATGAGATAGATGAAGATGAACGCCGCACCGCCGTTGTTGCCGACTTCTGTAGGGAAGCGCCACACATTGCCAAGCCCCACGGCGGAACCGGCAGATGCCAACACCGCACCCAACTTGCTGCCAAAGTTATGTCTTGTTTCCATACATTTCTATATAAACAAAGGGAAAAGTTCGTTGAGGAAAATGACAAGGATGCCTATCGGCGCCACCCAGCGGATGAGAACCAGCAATGGGCGCATCGTGCGGACAGAAAGCGCTTCGTCGTTCGTCAGCTGCTGCTCCACAAGCCGTCGGTCGAGGTACCAGCCCACGAAGAGCGTCATCAGGAGACCGCCAAGTGGCATCAGGAACTTGGTCACAGTGAAGTCGAAGAGGTCGAAGAAACCTTTGCCAAAGACCGTCACTTCCTGCCACGGTCCGAAGGAAAGGGAACAGAAAGCGCCCAGCAACAAGCAAATGAGAGTCACGATGGTCGCAGCCCGGCGTCGGCCTGTCTGGAAATGCTCGGAAATGAAAGCCGTGCATATCTCGTGCATGCTGATGCTGCTTGTCAAGGCTGCCAGCAACAGAAGCACATAGAAGAGCAGGGCAAAGACATAACCCACAACGGGCATCTCGCCGAACATCAGGTTGAAGACATTGGGCAAAGTGATGAACACCAGGCCTGGGCCTGCATCGGGAGCAATGCCCACACTAAACACCGTCGGGAAGATGATGAAGCCGCTCAGCACCGCCACCATCGTATCGATGATGCAGACATTCATGGCAGAATTCACAAGACGCGTCTCCTTACTGAAATAGGAGGAATAGGTCACGAGACAGCCCAGGCCAACACTCAGGGAGAAGAAGGCCTGCCCCATCGCGCCCAGCACCACGTCGGGTGTCACCTCGCTCAGGTCGGGCTGCAGCAGGAAACGGACGCCTTCAGCAGCTCCGGGCATTGTCAATGAAAAGCACACCAGCAGAAGGATGATGACAAGCAGCAACGGCATCATAAGCTTGGAGTATCGCTCGATACCATGCTGTATGCCACGCGCCACGACGAGATGCGTCAGCAACAGAAAGACGGCGAGATAGATAATCGGTTGCCACGGATCGGAGACAAAGACGTTGAAAGCAGCACCGAAGTCCATTGACGATTGACCATTGAACATTGAACATTGACCTTGCAACTGCCCGAGAGCCGATTGGATGGTGTAGTGAAGCGTCCAGCCTGCCACCACGGAGTAGAACGAAAGCACGAGGAAGCCCCCCAACACGCCCATGATGCCGGCTGCAATCCAAGGCTTGCCTGGAGCAAGTTTCTGGAAGGCTCCGATAGCATTGGAACGCGCCGAACGCCCTATGATGAACTCACAGAGCATGACGGGCATGGCCAGCAGAAGGATAAAGCCTAAATATATAAGGATGAATGCCGCACCGCCACCTCGGCCAACCTCCGTCGGGAAACGCCATATATTGCCCAAGCCGACGGCAGAGCCTGCCGAAGCCAATATGACTCCCAACTGACTGCCAAAGCTGCCCCTTGCAGAGTTTCCAGTGTCCATTTGATGACGTTTTCCCTTATTTTGCTGCAAAGATAAATAAAAATTCTTAATTCTTAACTCTTAATTCTTAATTTCCCCGTATCTTTGCAGCAAAATGGTCAAAAAGAGTTCTTATATGCTACACAAATACTTGCGCAGATACCCTATTACGCTACTGGTGGCTGTCAGCATCGTGTTTCTTTCCCTGCTGCCCATACCGGAAATAAAATTGGCAGAGGATGTACCTTTGGCCGACAAATGGACACACATGGTGATGTATGGTGTGCTGACGCTGGCAATCTGGTTCGACTACAGACGTTCCCACCGGCAGTACAATGCAAGAAAGCTCCTGGCTTTTGCCTTCCTCGCACCAATTGCGATGGGTGGCACACTGGAACTCATGCAAGCCTACCTCACCACCTGCCGCAGTGGCGAGTGGCTCGATTTCGTGGCCAATACCATCGGCGTCTGCCTTGGCACCATCGTAGGAATCCTGATAATGAAAACAGCCAAGAAGCCTACTTGACGAGAACTTTCTTGCGCTGGAAGATATAAAGGCCGCTGTCGAGCTTGTGCACCTCTTCTGGGCTAGCGTTCTTCTTCACCAGCCTGCCCTCAGGAGTATAGACATCGGAAGGTCCGTCGTACAGTCCCCTTCCAACCTCTCCCAAAGGGGAAGCGGTATCACTGGCAGGGAACATCAGCATCAACGCGGGCATACCGCTGGCCCCGTAGCTCTCCACTACATCGTCTGCACCAGTTGCCTTGGCGAAGTTGCCTATCTGGATGCCGCGCGTCGGGTCCATATTGGTATAAGCTCTCTGTATGTTGCGCTGAATATGCGTCAGGTATTTCTTCGTCAACGTCTCACTCAAACCGCAATCATAGATAAGCATCTTGATGTACTGCGCATAGATGGCGGCATAGATGCCCTGCTCATAGCCGTTCTCGTACTTGAGAATCTGATTGGTGCACATGTTGCTTATCACATAATCTGCGGCTCTTTTTGCCTTCGTCAGGTAGCTTATCTCGTGCGTCAACTGATAGAGCAGGCAACTGGCACCAATATAAGTCGCCTGGTTGTAGAGGTGGTCACTATACTCCGGATCGCCGCCGTGTATGCCGTCTGCCACACGTCCGCTATTGTTGACAAGGGCCTTGTCTGCCCAGGCATAGACCTCCTTCGCCTTTTCAAGATACCATTCTTTGGTCTGCCTTGCTGGACGCGTCCCAGTCGGTGCCTGGCGCCCCTCCGGAACAAGCCGATGAAGCAGACAGGCTGCAATTACCGTCGGGAAGTTGATACAAGCGGAACGGAAATCGCCCGCCTTATGCGGCATGGGATTATTGATAGGCTGCCATTCCCAGAACATACCACCGCCGTACTTGCCTTCGAATCGGGCAGGATCGGCATACGAGCCATCATCCCCTACTTTAGCCGAACCATACCATACGCGGCAGAAACTCTTCTCAGAATAAGTAAGAAAGGTTGATGAGCCGAAAGTCTCGTAGGCACGCGCCAAAGCACAAGTCCACCACATGATGTCATCATAGACAAACCAACCATTGTTCGTATTGCAGTTGTCAAAGTCGAAGTTGACATAGTGAGACTTTTCGCCGTTATAGATGTTGTTGTGCAACTGTTTGTACTTCCTCATGCGCACATCATCGCCCTCTGCCTTAGCACGGTTGTAGGCATTGATGACCATATCATAGAAGATGGCCTGGCACCAGATGGCAGCAGCACAACCTGAGACGTCATTGTCGCGATAGCCATTACCTCGATGATCTGCTTTTGACTGCTTGGTATCGGCTTTGTAGATGTACTTGCTATTCGCCTTGTCGAGGAACGCAGCATTGAAGTCTTCGTAGGCTTTCCATTGTGCCTCGTTGTCATAGGTAATAGCCACCTGTGCGCTGGTGGAGCCTGCCCACGCCAGCGCACAGAGAATAAGGGTGGTTAGTCGTTTCATTTTTATTTCTTTTTCTTTCCTTTGGCGGCTGGTTTATATTCTTTGCTGAAGGAATAAGGTGCAGCCTCGGCACTTGTACCACGTTGACGGTTAGGTTCTGGTCCCATCACGTAATCCATGCGGGCACCCTGAACCAAATCGGCATGATTCACATAATTAACTGCATGCTCCGTTCCGTTCACAGTGAGTTTCTGCACATAGCGGTTCTCGTCGCTGTTCTTAGAAGCCGTCACCACTACATCCTTGCCGTTCTCGAGGTGCAGAGTCATCTTCTTGAAGTAGGGAGCACCCAGTACATACTGATTAGAACCGGGACATACAGGATAGAAACCCATTGCGGTGAAGATGTACCAGGCAGAGGTCTGACCATTGTCTTCGTCACCGCAATAGCCGTCGGCATGAGCGTTGTACATACGGTTCATGGTCTCGCGCAACCAGTATTGTGCTTTCCAAGGCTGACCACCATAGTTGTACATATATATCATGTGCTGAATAGGCTGATTGCCATGTGCATAATTGCCCATATTCATGATCTGCATCTCGCGAATCTCATGGATAACGCTACCGTAATAGCTCTCATCGAAGATAGGAGGCAGAATGAAGACGCTGTCCAGCATCTGGTTGAAGGTATCTGTTCCGCCCATCAGGTCAATAAGTCCCTGAGGATCGTGGAACACACTCCACGAGTAGTGCCAGCTATTACCCTCGGTGAAGGCATCGCCCCACTTGAAAGGATTGAAGTTGGGAGCCCACTCGCCGTTGGCCAGTTTGCCACGCATCAGGTTATGGCTCTTATCGAAGAGGTTCTTGTAGTTGAAGGCATGTTCAGCATAGACCTGAATCTCCTTCTCAGGCTTACCCAATGCCTGACCCAGTTTGTAGATGCTCCAATCGTCGAAGGCATACTCCAAGGTGCGGGCAGCACTCTCATTGATACTGTCGTAGGGAACATAGCCCAGTTTGTTGTAGGTCTGCCACTGCTTACGTCCGCTGGTAGTGCGGGGCATATCGGCATTGGCTCCATGCGTGACGGCAGCCCAAAGGGCGTCAATATCATAACCGCGAATACCCTTGAGGTAGGCGTCGGCCACAACGCTTGCAGAATTGTTACCTACCATACAGGCACGATGCCCTGGGGAACTCCATTCTGGCAGGAACCCACTCTCCTTATACCAGTTCGCCCATCCTTCCTGCATCTTCTGACTCATACTGGGATACATCAGATTGACGAGGGGGAAGAGGGCGCGGAAGGTGTCCCAGAAACCGGTATCGGTAAACATATAGCCCGGAAGCACATCGCCATTGAAGGGACTGTAGTGCACAACTTCGCCTTTGGCGTTGATTTCGTAGAAACTGCGGGGGAAAAGGGTACTGCGGTAGAGACAGCTGTAGAAAGTACGCAGACGATCCACATCACTATTGTCTTCTACATCAATGACGCTCAGCACCTTGTTCCATTCCTGACGACCTTCTTCACTCACCTGTTCCAGAGTTTTGTTACCCAACTCCTTCAGGTTCTGCTCGGCCTGCTCAATGCTGATGAACGAGCTGGCGACACGCACGTTAATCTGTTCGCCGCGCTTGGTTGTCTGAAAACCAACGGCAGCTGCCGCATGTTTGCTTTGCATTTCGAGGTCCTTGCTCTCCTTGCCTTCATCGGCAGTAGAAGTGTAGGTAAAAGGACGGTCGAACTGGAGGACGAAGTAGTTCTTGAAGTTACGGGGCACACTGCCGCTGTTGCGTGTGGTGTAGCCTACTACCTTGTTCTCGCCTGGGATGACCTTGACATAAGAACCTCTATCAAAAGCATCGATGATAACAAAGTTCTTGCCTTCCGGACAGGTAAAGCGGAAGATGGCTGCACGGCTGGTGGGAGCTATCTCGGTCGTGATGTCATAGTCGGCCAGATAAACCTTATAATAGTGAGGCTTGCTCACCTCCGCCTTGTGCGAGAACCAACTGGCACGCTTATTCTCATCGTAGATGGGATCATCGCCAGCTTCTGGCATGATGTTGAACATCGCGTAGTCATTCATCCACGGGCTTGGTTGGTGTGTTTGCTTGAAGCCACGAATCTTCTCGGCATCATAGGTATAGCACCATCCGTCACCCATCTTACCCGTCTGAGGCGTCCAGAAGTTCATGCCCCAAGGCAAAGCGATAGCAGGATAGGTGTTACCGGTAGAAAGTCCACCGGTAGAATGTGAACCCACCAAGGGATTAACATACTGCACAGGATCGTCTATGGCTTTCATGCCAGCCACAGCAAGCATGGCAAAGCCCCAAATAACTATTCTCTTTTTCATTCAACTATGAACTATAAACTATGAACTATGAACTGAATTACAGTTCCTTTATTTTCACATTCTTGAACCATACCTCGTTGCCGTGATCCTGCAGAAGGATGCGGCCGTCGCGATTGCCGAAGTCGGGCCAGTTCTTGTATTTGCTGTAGGCCACAAGCGCGTTCCACTCCTGTGTGTTACGCTCATATTCCAGCATCTTCACGCCATTGAGCCAATGCTCCACATGATTGCCCTGCACGATAACGGTGGCTGTGTTCCAAGTAGTGATATCAAAGGGCTTGTTCTCTGGAGCTGGGATGAGGTCATAGAGGGAGGCCAACTTGCGGTTACCCTTCACGCCCAACTTGGCATCGGGATGACGCAGGTCGTCAAGTATCTGGAACTCGCAACCGATAGCACTACCCTCGCCCTGGTTCATGTCGGGGTCAACAAAGTACTTGATGCCGCTGTTGGCACCTTCGGTAATCTTGAAATCGACCTTCAGAATGAAGTTGTGGTAGGTCTTGTCGGTCACGATGTCGCCGCCATTGCCGCTCTCGGCACCATTAGCGGCTTCCACCTTGAGCACGCCGTCCTCGATGCGCCAACCCTTTGTGGGGAAGGTCTGCAGCTTGGCTCCGCGCCAGCCGTTTGTGGTCTTACCATCCCAGAGAAGCTTCCAGCCATCGCGCTGTTCCTGCTCTGTGAGTACATTATCTGTTGTAGGAACGGGAGCCGGTTCTGTCACTACTTTCTTGTCCTTTGCTGATGCAGGCAGCACGGCCAGCATAGCTATTGTCAAAATTATCTTTTTCATTTTAGTTTAACTTTATTCGTTATTACGTTATATCGATATATCGACATTTAATCCTCCCCCTAAAGGGGGGCGGGGGGTCAGTCAATCTTATAGAACTCTTCCCAACCTCTGCGGGGAGGCATACCTGTGAGCATCGCGTTGGCAAACTCGTTGTTGGTGAACTTCTTGGTGCGGGGGTCGAAGAACAGCTGGGTGTTCAGGCGCTGGGCGATGACACCCAGGCAGAAGACCTGACACAGCACGCCGGCAATCTGGAAGGGCGAACGGGTCTTCTCCTCTCCCTTGCAGGCACGCAGGAAGTTGACGTAGTGGTTGCTGGGACTCTTGGGCACCTCGGGCAGTTTGTCCTTCATTTCTGCAGCCTTCTCGGCAGGAATGATTTCGAGGGTACTGCCGTGACTGGCACCCTTGAAGGTGAGGTCGCGACCATAGATAATCTTACCCGGGTTGAGCTTCAGCTTGGTGTATTCGCCCTGACCGCTGGCGGGAATGCCGTCGGCCAGCTTGCTCTCGCCATAACCTTCGGGCAATGGGGGCTGATTGTCGGTGCCGTCGTACCAATACACATCGCAAGGAGGCATGTTGCCGCGGGCACCGAAGCGGAACAGAATGGTGCTGCTGAAGGGGTAGAAGAACTCGTTGTGGTTCTTCGCATACTGCATATCAATCTCGTAAGGCAAGCCGAGGTTGAGAAACTCGTGCACCGTATCGAGAAGATGCGCACCCCAGTCGCCCAGCGCTCCCATACCGAAGTCGTACCAGCTGCGCCAATCGCCCTGATGGTAGAGGTTGCTGAAATTATGGTAGCGGATGCCACCGTGCCAGGTGTCGTAGTCCATACCTTCGGGAATGGGGTCGCCCTCGGGCATCTTGGTCATGTTCCAGTCATATTTGTGCCAACGCCGGTCGTTGTTCATGTGAGCCACCACTTTGGTCACATCTTTAATAATGCCTGCTTCCTGCCAAGCCTTGAACTGGAAGTAGTTTCCTTCGGAGTGTCCCTGGTTGCCCACCTGCGTAGCAAGTTCGGGATGACGGTTCGCCATCTCGATAAGAATCTCGCCCTCCTGGAAGGTGCGGATGAGAGGCTTCTCGCAATAGACGTGCTTGCCGTGCTTCATGGCTGCCATGCAGACAAAGAAGTGGGTATGGTCGGGCACGCTGACTGCCACAGCATCGAAGTGGTCGCTGTACTCGTCAAAAAGCTTGCGGAAATCGGTGAAGCGCTTGGCGTCGGGATACATGCTCAGGGCCTTCTGACACTGCTTGCCTTTCAGGTCCACATCGCAAAGCGCCACAACGTCCACCATGTTCGTCTTGGCAAACTCGTCGATGTTCTGCTGACCGCGATTACCAATGCCGATATAGGCAATCTTAACCTTCTCACTTTTGGCCTGTTTTGTGTCTTTACTCGTCATAGCAAACACACAGCCAGGATTCAGGGTCATGCCTGCCGTAGCAAGACCCACACCTTTCAGGAAATCTCTTCTTGTTGACATAAATGTAACTGTTTTGATATTGTTTTGTTCTATTTGCCTGCAAAGATAGCAAAAATAATCACACAAACAAACGATTTGCAGCAAAAATTGTGTGTGAAATGGTCTTTTTTCCATTAGACCCACCAGAAAAATATTTTTCTTCCCGAAAAATTTTCCGTTCAAGGGGCTTGTATGTACGTTCAGGGGCTGTGAACGCACATTCACAGCCCCTGAACGAAAGGTACTCCTAAGGGGAAAGATTACTTCTGGAAGCGGCGGGCCTGCTCCTCGATAAGGGCACGGTCCTCGAAGTAGTTGATCTTCATGGCGCGACGCACTTCATCCATCGTCTCGCAAGCTGCGGCGCGAGCCACTTCGCATCCCTTGCGCAGTATCTCATAGACGGCTGGGATGTCCTTCTCGTATTCGGCACGACGCTGGCGGATGGGTTCAAGCGTCTCCTGCAAAACAGCCATCAGGAGCTTCTTGCACTTCACGTCGCCAAGACCGCCTCGGGTGTAATGATCCTTCATCTCCTGAAGGGTCGCATAATCGGTGGTGAGACGCGAAACCTGCTCATCGGTTGCAAAGGCGTCGAGATAGGTAAAGACGGTGTTGCCCTCCAAGTGTCCCGGGTCGCTGACCTGCAGGTGGAGGGGATCGGTGTACATTGTCTTGACTTTCTTGTTGACCTCGTCGGCAGAGTCACTTAGGTAGATGCAGTTACCCAGGCTCTTGCTCATCTTGGCCTTGCCGTCAGTACCGGGCAGACGCAGACAGGCGGCATTTTCGGGCAGGAGGATGTTGGGCTCCACAAGCGTCTCGCCGTAGATGTTGTTGAAGCGACGCACTATCTCGCGACACTGTTCGAGCATCGGCTCCTGATCTTCGCCAACAGGCACTGTGGTTGCCTTAAACATCGTGATATCGGCAGCCTGACTGATGGGATAGGTGAAGAAACCGACGGGAATGCTCTCGCCGCTGAAGCCACGCATCTGTATCTCGGTCTTGACGGTCGGATTGCGCTGAAGACGCGATACGCTGACAAGGTCCATGAAGTAGAACGAAAGCTCGCAAAGTTCGGGAATCTGACTCTGGATGAAGAGCGTGCTCTTTGTCGGGTCGAGACCTGCAGCCAAGTAGTCGAGGGCAACCTCGACAACGTTCTGACGCACTTTCTCTGGGTTCTCGATGTTATCGGTAAGCGCCTGTGCATCGGCCTCGAAGACGAATATCTTGTCGTAGAGACCTGAGTTCTGCAGCTCCACGCGACGGCGAAGCGAGCCGACATAGTGTCCGATGTGGAGTTTGCCTGTCGGGCGGTCGCCAGTTAAAATTATTTTCTCTTTTGGTTTCATAGGAATGGGACTTATAGGGCCATTTGGGCTTATGAGGCTTACAGGCCTTAGTTAAACATTTTATCTATTTGTTCTTGTTGGAGGATGGTGAGGATGGTCTTGCCGCTGGGGGAGAGATTGGGATTTTCGCACTGGAAGAGGTCGCCAATGAGAGTCTCCATCTGCACGGAAGTGAGGACCTCGCCCACCTCGATGGCGTTGTTCCGCGCCAAAACAAGGGCCAACTGATAATGGATGGCATCGGTGTGACCTCCATCCTGCTGCTTGACAGACTCCACCATTTGCTGCACAACGGCCACAGGATTCACCTGTTCCGAAGGCGTTCCCACAATGGAAAAGGAACTGCCGCCAAGCGGTGTGATGTCGAAACCCAATGCCCGCACATCATCGAGAATGGCTGTGAGCAGAGCGGCATCGGAGGGCGACAGCTCGAGCAGTTCGGGGAAGAGGAGGCCCTGCGTGGCGGCATTGTGCTCCTGCATCTGCCTGAGATAGCGTTCATAAAGAATGCGGATATGCGCCCGACGCTGGTCAACTATCATGAGCCCCGACTGCACAGCGGTCAGGATGTACTGACCTTTGTACTGATAGTGTTGGGAACTCATCTCCTGACTGGCAGGGAAGAGGGTTGCCTGAGATTCCGGAGTTTCAGGAAATTCCGGAGTTTTTTTTATCGTTGCCTGTTCGTAGAGTTTCTCCCACTGACGTGAAGGTTTGCGACTCTCTTTGTGGCTGTTGAAAGGATTGTAGCTGGCGTCGAACTGCACTCGGGGCACTTTTACATTACTGAGATTGCTTGCCTCGAAAGCAGGAATATCCGGTCGCCCTTCCACATCAAAGTCGATAGTGGGCACAGCATTGAACTTACCCAAGGCATCGCGAACAGCAGCCACGATGATGCTCCATATCTCCTGTTCGTTCTCAAACTTTATCTCTGTCTTTGTGGGATGTATGTTGACATCGATGTTGGCTGGATCGACTTGGAAAAATATGAAGTAAGGCACCTGGTCGCCATCGGGGATGAGGTGGTTGAAGGCCTCCATCACAGCATAGTGGAAACGCGGATGGCGCATGAAACGACCATTGACGAAGAGGTACTGTGAGGTATTCTTTTTGCGAGCCGCTTCAGGCTTACCGACGAAGCCGCTTATCTTTACCAACGAAGTCTCCACCTGAACAGGTAAAAGCTGTTCGCTAAGTTTCTTTCCGAAAATTCCGACAATGCGCTGCAAAGCTCCGCCTGCCGGAAGCTGCATCAGGCAATTACCATTACTCGAAAGCGAGAATGAGACGGCAGGATTCACCAAAGCGATGCGCTCGAAATCCTGGATGATATTATTCAGTTCCGTCTGGTTCGACTTGAGGAACTTGCGGCGGGCCGGCACATTGAAGAAAAGGTTGCTGACCTCGAAGTTGGCTCCAACAGGACACGAGCAGACTTCCTGCGAGACAAGGTGCGAACCATCGATGCACAGCTGCACGCCCAAATCCTGCTCAGCCGTTCGGGTTGTGAGTTTCACTTGCGCCACAGCCGCAATGGAGGGCAATGCCTCGCCGCGAAAGCCCATTGTCTGAAGCGTAAAGAGGTCCTCGGCCTTTGCTATCTTGGATGTTGCATGACGCTCGAATGCCATTCGAGCATCCGTTTCGCTCATTCCCTTGCCGTCATCGATAACCTGTATGGATGTTCGACCCGCATCCTGCACCAGCACGTCGATTGTTGACGCACCAGCATCTACAGCATTCTCCATCAGCTCTTTGATGACGGATGCCGGACGCTGCACAACCTCGCCAGCAGCGATTTGGTTGGCAACAGAATCGGGAAGAAGGTGAATGATGTCCAAGGTTACTTTTTTCTTTGATATTTCCTTATTTCGACATGTCGATATGCTGCCTCATCTTACCCCAGTCAGCAAGAAACGCCAAATAACCAAAAGGGCAAAGATGAGCGCGATGGCTATGGGCCAACCGAATTTCGTACCATTCTCTTTAAGTCTCTGGGCACGTGGAGTATAGTTGATGAAAGTGCCCCGAAACTTGTCGGGATCGTATCGCTCTTCACTTGTAGGCGTTTCACCTTGCTCACGCTTTACTTCATCAACCAACTTCTGCAGGCGGTCGTGTGACTCGTCTGTATAGATACTTACTCGGCGGAAGCGACGCGGCTTCCTTGTATTGAATAGGCTCATATTTTATGGGGCTAATGAGACTTCTGAGATCTCGGAGGCTTCTGAGGTCTCGGAGGTCTCAGAGCTCTTTTCGACAATTCCTCGTTGTTTCTTGATATCACTGAGTTTCTGCTTTGGTGCAGAATGACGCACACTCTCCTTGAGTTCCGTACCAGCCTTCTTGGGACGCCATACGAAAATATCATTCTTGTCGCGGGGCCGCACATAGTCGAACCAAGCGAAATTCTGCAAAAAATACATATTCGAAGGGATTAGCGGTATGGGATACATGACGCCTGTTGCGGCTGGCATCCAGATATGATCCACCTTCCTCTCCTTCACAAACATCTTGAGCAGAGAAGTCTCGGTGTGATTCAATTCGACCATAAGGCTATCATCGTCAAAAGGATAGTAATTGACAAAGACATTGCCCTCGGAAGTAGAGAGATACAATTCGCCATCCTTAAAATAGGAATGCATCTGATGTCCTGACACTTGATTGAAGTGAATACTGTCAATCTTTTCCACAGAAAGAGCCTGACGCAACACCTGGATGCTGTCGATATCCTTGTCGTTGAAGAAGATACGTATCTCCTCTCCCAATTGCTGCTGTCCCGACTGCCAAAGAATGGGGTCACGATACATGATAACTATACTGTCGCGGGTATCATAAATCATGGAGTCACAAACAGCCTGAACATCATTACGGAAAGCACGCATGTGATAGTAGGCATGTACGACGCGATAGGTGGAATCTGTATCGATGTTGTAGGTAAAGACTTTGAATGTGTCCGCATGAGCATACATCGTATCCTGCTGACTATAATCAATGGCCACGGCACTGTCTGTCGCCATAACATAACCAGTGGAATCCTCGTAATAGCAATATTCGCCGGTAAACATATTCATGTTGACCTCATCTGTATAAACGACATCACCAAAGGCTTCGGCTATTGCAACATCGTCATTCCAGACAACGCTATCGCCCACAAGGCGCTTGCCGTTGTTAGTCAGGATGCTGCGATTCAGCAGGTGGGAATGTTTGGCCTGCGTGTCATAATATCCTAACTCGGAATAGATGTGATTTTCGCCGTTCTCTATATTTGAGGGCCCGACAATATGGGCAATAGCGGTTTCAGTATTGTAGTGAAGCGTATCGGAAATAAGTACAGTCTCTGGTTTGGCTGGGGGAGCAGGGTTAACCATACGGACATTATAGTTGAAAACCGCTTCGTGTGTAGCTGGGCTGTACTCGCCCCAATCACTGGTCAACTCGTTGTCATGATCCACAACGCGTCCGCCTTCAAAGTAATAACCAAGCCCGTAGAGACGGTCGTAGTCAAGACTATCAGTATAGATTGTCATCGTACCGTGTTTGAGTACTACATCGTAACGCGCTCGTGCCAATTGGTCGAGTCCATTATAATAGAGAACTTCACTATCAAGCAGAAGCGTGTCACCCTGATTCATGCGAACATGTCCGAAGGCATCAAAAGAGTTGGTAGATTCATAGTAAAGAGCACTGTCGCAGTACATGAGGACACCATCGTGACTGAATTGAACATCACCCACCAAAATCTGTGCGGTACGATGTATCCGGTCATCGAAAAAGAGGCAGTCAGCATGCAAAAGATGTACCTTGCTGTCGGAGGGTGGCCGCTTTCCGGCAGTTTTGCGAACCGGTGTTACTGCCATAAGCAGACAGAGGCAGAAGAACAGGGACGCACAGAGAATGTATAGCCGCTGACTCTTCACTTTATCCAACCTTCATATTGAAATTCGCAGTCTCTCCAATCCGGATTGATACGGATGTACGTGCTCTTTTGCTTGTCTTGTATCCATTTACGGATAACCTCCTCGCCCTTCTTTGCTTCCACGACTCCTTTCATTACTTGGAAGTCCTCTGTAATGTTAGCGCGATGAGTAAGGGTACGACTCTTGAGACGCGCGATAGCACACACGGTCTTGCCCTTTAAGTTAATCATCGTAAAGGGCTTTGATATCTCGCCCACCTCAAGTGTCTCAACCACACGGGCCAACTCGGGATAGAATGCAGAGAGTTCGCTCATCTCGAAGCGCGTGGTAGTTTCGCCCGTCTCTTTGTTGTTAGACAAAATACCGCGATTGTTGCGCGTATCCTTGTCGTCTGAAGCATAGCGTACAGCATCCTCGAACGAAATTTTCTCACTGCGAATGTCCTTGGTTATAGAATCGAGGATGACAAGGGCACTGTCAATATCGGCCTGAGCCACTTCGGGTCGCTTCAGAATGTGGCGGCACTTCATTTTGTCTCCACGCTTGTCAATGAGCTGTATAATATGGAAGCCAAACTCACTCTGCGCAATCTTACTCACCTTCTTGGTATCCGTCAGGCTAAATGCCACGTTGGCAAAGCCTGGGTCAAGCTCACCCTTACCCATGTATGGCATTTCGCCGCCCTGTCTTGCAGAACCAGGGTCCTCACTATAGAGACGAGCCAATGTGGCAAAAGATGTAGAGCCATTGTTGACACGTTCTGTATATTCGCGAAGCAAGCCCTTAATGCGGTCAATCTCTGATTGCGGAATGCGCGGTTCCAGCACAAGCAACTGCACCTCCACTTGTGTGGGAATGAGCGGAAGGCTGTCCTCGGGTATGTCCTTAAAATAACGGCGTACTTCTGCAGGTGTGACTTTCACGCTTTTTGTCAACTGTTCGCGCATGCTCCGAGCTGTAAGTTCGTTCTTGTATTGGTCATAGAGTTCCTCGCGTATCTGCAAAGACGACATCTTCATATATTCCTCGAGTTTTTCCTTGGAACCAGCTAACATGATTTTCTCATTGTAATCCTGTTCAACATACTGATTAATTTCTGTATCAGTTACGCTGACGCTATCAATAACCGCCTGGTGCAGGAAGAGTTTCTGCAAGGCAAGCTGCTCGGGAATGACACAATAGGGGTTACCCTTTATTTGCGAACCGTATTCTAAACGACGTCTCTCAATATCAGAGCGCAATATGGCCTCATCACCTACAACCCATACCACCTCGTCTATGACATTCTTCTGTGCCACAGAGAGCAGGCTACAGAGCACCGCAAAGAGACAGAGCGTGTATCGTTTCATTCTGTTTTTCAATGATTATTTACTGTCTTGAGCACACTTTCGTCGATTTCGACGGTGTAGCGCTTACGCAGCTCGGCCACGAACTCATCCTCCTTGAGACGCTGGTAGTCACTGACAACCTGATTGCCGACATCCGTCCACTCGGCAGGTCCCTTTTTGAGCACCTTGCCGAAGATGCCGACATACGGATAGTTTTTGACTGGTTTGAGCTCGGCTCCCTTATCCTTGAATGCCAACTTGTCGATATTGGCATTGTCACCCTTTTTGAAGACACGACGCTCCACACGTACCATGATACTGTCCTTGTTGAAGGTCTCGCGGATGGCTCCCATCCATTTGTCTTGCGGCAATTTCTTGACGAGCTTCTGCACAGCCTTGACATCAGCAGGCTCTTTGCAATAGTAAACCATACCGCTGTAGTGAGGTTCGTCCCAGGCATACTGTTTTTTATTCTGCTTAAAATAGGAGGCTAATGCCAAAGTGTCCTTGGCTGCTGGCTCCCAGATGCGGGTGTTGCATTCCTCAAAGAGGAGCAAACCGTCATGATACTCCTGAACCAGATATTTCAACTCATTATCCTTTGCGCAGAGTTCCTCGGTTTTTTCGTCGAGAATCTCTTCAATGGTTTTTTCGTTCTGTCCGGCTATGGAGTCAAGGACCTGTTGGGCTAGGTGATTCTCGATACCCTGTCCGTCGAGGTACTTCATAATCATATCGTGCAGTTCCTCATAGGATTCGAGGTCCTTCTTACCCATAAGCTTGATGACATCGTAGCCAAAAGGCATCAGGAAAGGCTTGCTTATTTCATTCACTTCGAGCGAGTAGGCCACATCCTCAAATTCCTTTACAACCTGATTCGGACCAATCCAAGGCAGCAAGCCACCACGAACAGCCGAACTGGGATCTTGTGACACGCTTTTTGCCAACTCGGCAAAATCGGCACCATCCTGCAGTGCCTGATAGACGGAGTCAATCCTTACCTTCGCGGCAGCACGCTGTTCTTCTGTGGCATCCTGAGTCAGATGAATCAAGATGTGTGCAGGTTGAAGCAACTGCTTGCCCTCAAGACGAGCAATCATGCCATCGTAGTAAGCACGTACCTCTTTTTCTTTTGCGCCCTCGGGCACAAGGAGCGGACGTATCTGCTGGTCGCGATACTGGCGGAACTCCTTCTGGTAGCTCGAAAGCGTATCGAGGTGGTCATCCAAAGCGGCAAGCACCTTGAGCTTATAGTTCACGAAAAGTTCTGCATATTCCTCGACGTTCTTCTTGTCGATGACACCTTCGGAATTGTTCTTGTTGTAGTTGTATTCAAATTCGCTGCGAGTAACGGGTGCACCGTTGATGCGCATCACAATGGGATCTTCCTGTGCGAATGCAGTCATTGCAACTGTTGCCAGCGCAAAAACGATAAATATCTTTTTCATTGCATGTTGTTTTTTAGGATTAACTAGGATTGCCTAGGACATCCTAGGAACCTAGGATTCTTATTGTGGTCTGCTATAGTTGGGAGCCTCGCTGGTAATGGTCACATCATGAGGATGGCTCTCTTGAACACCAGCATTGGTGATACGGACGAACTTGGCGTTGTGGAGTTCTTCGATAGTGCCAGCTCCGCAGTAACCCATGCCGCTGCGAAGTCCGCCGATAAGCTGGTAGATGACTTCTTGAACAGAGCCTTTGTAGGGAACACGGCCAGCTATACCTTCGGGCACAAGCTTCTTGGTGTCCTTGACATTTCCCTGGAAGTAACGATCCTTGCTACCACATTCCATAGCCTCAAGTGAGCCCATACCGCGATAGCTCTTGAACTTGCGGCCGTTGTAGATGATGGTATCGCCAGGACTCTCTTCGGTGCCTGCCACCAAAGAGCCAATCATGACGCTATAGCCGCCGGCTGCGAGGGCCTTCACCACATCGCCGCTGTAGCGCAAGCCACCATCAGCAATGAGGGGCACTCCTGTCCCCTTGAGGGCACTCGCCACATCATAAACGGCACTGAGCTGGGGCACGCCGACACCTGCCACAACACGGGTGGTACAGATACTGCCGGGACCAATGCCGACCTTGATACCGTCGGCTCCTGCCTCGACAAGCATACGGGCAGCCTCGCCAGTAGCAACATTGCCGACGACAATATCTACATCGGGGAACAATTTCTTTGCTTCCTTCAGTTTCTCGACAACAAACTTGCTGTGACCATGGGCTGTATCAATCACGATGGCATCCACGTCGGCTTCCACAAGTGCCTTTATACGATCGAGTGTATCGGGAGTGACACCCACACCAGCTGCGACACGCAGACGGCCCTTGTTGTCCTTACAAGCCATCGGTTTATCCTTGGCCTTAGTGATGTCCTTGTAGGTAATCAGACCGATGAGCTTGTTATCGTCGTCCAGAACGGGAAGCTTCTCTATCTTGTTCTCCTGCAGTATCTTCGCTGCTGCACCGAGGTCGGTTTGGACATGCGTTGTGACAAGATTGTGACTTGTCATCACATCGTCAACCGGGCGGTCTATGTTCTGCTCAAAACGAAGGTCGCGATTGGTGACAATACCCACCAGATGGCGGTCATCATCGACCACAGGAATACCGCCGATGTGGTACTCCGTCATCAATTCGAGTGCATCGCGAACACTGCTACCGCGCTTGATTGTGATAGGATCGTAGATCATGCCGTTCTCGGCTCGCTTCACGATAGCCACCTGACGGGCCTGCTCCTCGATACTCATGTTCTTATGAATGACACCGATGCCTCCTTCTCGGGCAATAGCAATCGCCATCGGAGCTTCAGTAACAGTGTCCATAGCTGCTGTCACGAAGGGAATCTTCAGCTCAATATGCCGCGAAAAAAGCGTCTCAAGTGCAACGGTACGCGGGAGCACCTCTGAATAGCCGGGAACCAACAGGACGTCATCGAAGGTGAGACCGTCCATTACAATCTTGTCTGCAATAAATGATACCATAACCTTATTATAAATTTTTTGCGTGCAAAGATATGAAAAATAAGCTTATGTTGTACTTTTGCAAGGGGCATTTTTTCGCCTGCGTACAACTTTTTTACATTATTTTGCAAAAAAAGTGCAAGAATTCACAGATTTATAAATTCTTTTCAATAACTTTGCCCTGAGATATCACACATTATAATTATTCAACAAGAACACCTATGCTCAAGAAAATCCGTTTAACCCTCGCCATTCTCTTCTGGGTTCTCATCACCTGGCTACTGGTGGATTTCACCGGCACAGCTCATGCCTATCTGGGATGGATGGCAAAGATTCAGTTAATTCCGGCACTGCTGGCACTGAACATTGGGGCGTTGCTTTTTGTGGTGACGCTGACCCTGCTGATGGGGCGTATCTACTGTTCCGTCATCTGTCCGCTGGGCGTAATGCAGGATGCCATTGCCTGGCTGAGGCGCAAGAAAAACAAGTACAGCTACTCGCCTGCCAAGAGTACACTCCGCTATACAGTGCTCGTGCTGGCCTGCGCCACCTTGGCTCTTAATGTGGCATGGCTGGGAGGACTCATCTTCCCCTACAGCACCTACGGCCGCATTGTCTCGACATGCGTGGCACCGCTCTACAAACTTGTCAACAACGGATTGGCTGCCATTGCAGAACATTACGACAGTTACGCATTCTACGAGGTAGATGTGTGGCTCAAAAGCGTTTCTGCCCTCATCATTGCATTACTGACCTGGGGCATCATCGCAGTTCTGGCTTGGCGAAGCGGACGAACTTGGTGCAACACTATCTGCCCTGTCGGGACTCTGCTCGGTCTCATCAGCAGGAAGTCGCTGCATGGACCTGTCTTCGATTTGGAGAAATGTAATAGCTGCGGCCTGTGTGCAAGAAATTGCAAATCGGCTTGCATCAATGTTAAGGAACACGATATTGATATGAGTCGTTGTGTAATGTGTGGTAATTGCATGGAAACGTGTCGTCAGGATGCCATGCACTTTGGCAACAGAAGCAGTGTTGCTTTGCAAACAAAGGAAACGAAAGTTTCCCCTCAGGGAGGTTCGGAGGGGGCTGACCGTCGTGCTGCTCTCACTTCCATCGCTCTCCTCGCCGGAACAGCCATCGCAAAGGCACAGAGCAAGATAGAACCAAAGACCACCGATGGCGGCTTTGCCGATATTATCAAGAAGAAAAAGCCAAAACGCGAGAAACTCATCACGCCTCCTGGCTCACTCTCCATCCGCAATCTGCGTACCCATTGCACGGCCTGTCAGCTCTGCATCGATGCCTGTCCCAACGACGTGCTGCGCCCCAGCAGTAGCCTGGACCGTTTCATGCAACCCGAAGTAAGCTTTGAGCGTGGCTACTGCCGTCCCGAATGCACCCGCTGCTCTGAAGTCTGCCCGACCTCTGCCATACAGCCTGTCACCGTCGAGCAACGTACTGCCATACAGGTGGGACATGCCGTCTGGACACGCGACCTCTGCGTTCCCGTCAAGGACGGCAAGCCCTGCGGACTCTGTGCCCACAAGTGCCCTGCACAGGCTATACAGATGGTACCACTGCAGGCTGGCGTACACCAGGATGGCTGGCGCTGGCGTGATGCTGACAATAATGAGATTCCGCGCGAGAAAGTGCTGCTCATCCCTGTCGTCAACGAAGAAAAGTGCATCGGTTGCGGTGCCTGCGAGAACCTCTGTCCTTCAAGCCCTATCAGCGCCATCATTGTAGAAGGACATGAAGTGCATAGGGAGATATGATTGGATTAGGGATTAAGGATTAGGGATTAAAGATTAAAGATTAAAAATGAAGAAATATATCAACAGGCGAGACTTCCTCAAAGTCTCTGGCACTACAGCAGCTACGGCGGCTCTGGCATCCTGCGGTGTGCAGGGTGGCAGTGCAGACGGAGAGGTGGATTACATGGGACATCACAAAGGTCCTGTTCCAACCGATAAGATGACCTACCGCACCAACCCCAAACAGGGGGACAAAGTGAGTCTCCTTGGCTACGGCTGGATGCGTCTGCCCAACACAAAAGACAGCGACGGCAAAGAGGCCATCGACCAAGAACAGGTGAACCGGCTTTGCAAATACGCTCTTGAACATGGCGTCAATTACTTCGACACATCCCCTGCCTATTGTCGCGGCAAGAGCGAGGAGAGCCTTGGCATCGCACTGGAAGCAAGCGGTTACAAACGCAGCGAATACTTCATCGCCACCAAGCTCTCGAACTTCTCCCCCTCGCAGTACAGCTTCGAGGAGGGTAAGGCCATATTCGAGCGCAGCCTCGAATACATGAAGACCGACTACATCGACTACCTTCTCCTGCACAGCATTGGCGGCGGAGGCATGAAGCCCGTCCACGAACGTTTCCTCGATAATGGCTTGCTCGACTGGCTCATGGAACAGCGTGAGGCTGGCCGCATCCGCAACCTGGGTTTCTCCTTCCACGGAGATGTGGCTGTCTTCGACTGGGCTATGGCGCATCACGACCAGTATCATTGGGACTTCGTGCAGATACAGGCCAACTATGTCGATTGGGAAAACGAACAGGACAAGGGGCGCTCCGGCAAGTACCTCTACGAGGAACTGGTGAAGCGCGACATCCCCGTTGTCATCATGGAGCCGCTGCTCGGCGGACGCCTCTCCAAGGTGCCCGACCATGTTGTAGCACACTTCAAGCAGCGCAAGCCGGAGGACAGCGTGGCTTCCTGGGCCTTCCGTTACATTGGTTCCAAGCCTGCAGTACTCACCGTACTGAGTGGCATGACCTACATGGAACATCTGGAGGACAACCTCCGTACTTACTCTCCGCTTGAACCGCTTACAGAAGAAGAACAGGAATGGCTCGAAGAGGAGACGGCAACACTCATCAAGAGTTATCCCACCATCGACTGCAACGACTGTAAGTACTGCATGCCCTGCCCATACGGACTTGATATCCCGGGCATCTTCGTACATTATAATAAATGTGTCAACAAGGGTAATGTCCCCGAAAGCCAACAGGCAAGGAACTATCAGGAGGCTCGACGTGCTTTCCTCATTGGCTACGACCGCAGTGTACCACGCCTACGCCAGGCCGATCGCTGCACATCATGCCGCGAGTGCATACCTCACTGCCCCCAGCAGATTGACATCCCCCGTGAACTACAGCGCGTAGATAACTTCGTAGAGAAGCTCAAGCAGGGCACTCTCTAAACCCTTGCTCTACCTTTATTCATCCTTTGCTCTATCCCTACTCTACCCTTACTCTATCCTTGCTCTATCCCTATGACATAGAGAAGGGATAGAGATACCATAGGGAAACCTTAGAGGAACCCTAGAGGAACCTTGGAGAAACCCTAGAGAATCCCTGGAGGAACCCCTGAGCTACTATAGAGTTGTTGTGTACTGATTTTGGTTGACAGTTTTGTATACTATTCCTAAGTTGGTTTACACTTTACCTTTTTATTCCTACACAGGTTGTCAGTCTTATGACTTTATTCCTGTTTCAGTTTACACTTTAACCTTTATTCCTAAGAT
>JAFZPZ010000026.1 GCA_017552435.1 Bacteroidaceae bacterium | reverse complement strand
TTGCCACCAGCAGCATTGCCGCCAGTCGCCTTAATTGTTTTTGGTAATTTTTTTTCATAATTAAGTTTGTTTAAGTTAATAATAAATTTAAGTTAATAATATAATGTGTCATTTATATACAAAAAAAAACGTGGACTTCATCGTCTACGCTTATCGAGGTATCGCCAAACACCATTGCCACATCAACGAGTAAAAGCCCACGCCATCTGGCGTGAGCATTAGTCTTTTACTCTTGTGGCTTATTTAAATTTTGGCGAATTTCGATAAGCAAGAATCTAAGCTAACGCTTCTTTATGTTATGTCTAAATCCTTTTGTTTATGCCATAGGCAAAATCTGGTTAAGGGTTAATGTTTAAAGGTTATGGGCAGTTTGCTTTGCAAAGTTAGCAAATTATCCAATACGAACAAAGAAATCTATAAAAAAATTTTGGAGATTCAGAACCTTTGGCATTTAGAATGGGAAAACAGGCAGCCCCTTTGGCCTCCTCATCAACATGGGCATGCAAAGCCTTTTGCCAAGATGCTGACCACGATTTAAAATTCTATGAATTTTAATTTCGCATTTTAAGGGCCCTCAGAGCGCGTTTCTCGGTCTGGGGTGATGCAATATACCCCGAGAGGGCTTGAAGCGATTCTGTGGCGTTCTAGAGGGGGAATTCAGGGTGCCTGTGGATTCTGTGTGTGCACGGGCGCTCTTGTTGCCATCTGGTCAAGATGGTCAAGGTCAAAATGGTCATTTTCATTTTCGGATTGGGTCATTTGCTCACTATAATAATATATAAAATATATTATTATAGTGGCGGATTTTGACAAGTGAAAAACGATTTTGACCAAATGACCAAATGACCAAAATGACCGCAGAAGAATGAATAGTGATGTGTCGTGAAATTTCTTTTACACACTATGCGGGTCACAAAAAATGATAGGTGATGCGTCATTTTCTGCTTGGCCGAGGGGAAAATTTTCCTTGGGCAGGGAACAAATGCGCCCCCCAACCCCCTTTGGGAGAGAAACAGAAAAATCTTTACAAAATCAGAGAGAACAAAAAAAACCAAGAAAAACATCTTTGCTTAACAGCTTAATAGCTTATGGGTAGAGTCCCTACAACTCCTTTCCCCTGTAGAAATCGAGGATTTTGCGACGGAACAGATAGGTGTAGCGCGACTGTATCTGTTGCGATTCTGCCCGCATGTACTTTGTCTTGGCATCCTGATAATCGGCCAGCGTGGCCTTGCCGTTCTCGTACTTGCGCTGCATGAGCTCGAAAGCAACACTGGCGCTGGAGAATGCCGCATCGCTGCTCTCGCACTGGCGACTGGCAGCCACAGCATTGTAGTAGGCCTGCTGAATCTCTTTGTAGAGCGACTTCTTGGTCTGCTCCAGCTTTATCTGCTGGGCATGTACCTGAAGGCGGGCTGAGCGCACGTTATTACGCGTGGCAAAGCGGTTGAAGATGGGAACCGAGAGGGTTGCGCCGAAATACTGGTTGAAATTGTCGCGCAGCTGACGTCCGAACGCCGTTGTCTCGAAGCCCGATGTCTTGTAGTAACTGCTTCCCAACCCAGCATTGAAGTAGAGCGAGGGATACCACGCGCTCTTTGCTATGAGCACGCTCTTCTCGGCACTGTGCAGACGTAACTGTTCGGCCTGTATCTGAGGCTTGACGCCCAAGGCCTCGCCATAAACCAGATCGGGCGAAGGCAGGTCTGCCGCCCCAACCGAATCGACGATGGGACGGGCCACATCGAAGCCATCGGGTGTTTCCAGCTCCAACAGCTGCGACAGTTCCAGCAGCGCCAGCATGTAGCTGTTGCGTTGCTGAGTGAGTGAGAGTTCATCATTGGCCAGCGTGGAGCGTATCTGCGAGAGGTCGGCCTCGGAGGCTTTGTCGTTCTGATAGAGGAGTTCCATCCTGCGTACCTGCTCGCGGCTCAAATCCACCTGCCGCTCGGACACAGCGACCAGATCCTTCTGATAGACAGCCTCCAGATAAGAGGTGGTTACGCCCAGCATCACATTCTCGCGGGCATACTCGTAGTCCTGCAGGGCTGCCTGAAGATTCAGGCGCCGCATCTTGATGTCGGCAGGGATGCGCCCGGCGGTGAAGACAGGCACGCTGGTGCCGAGACTCAGGCCTGTGTTCTGCGTGTTGCGGTTCATGTATGTATTGTTCGATGTCAGGGCACGACCGAAGCTGAAATTCTCGCTTAGACTGCCATTGAGGTCTGGCAGACGGCTGTTCTTGGAAGTACTGAGCTGTAACTGCTGCTGCTGAACATTATCCTGCTGCTGCTTGATGTTGAGGTTGTGTGCGAGGGCATGCTGAATGCAATCTGTCAGCGACCACTCCCTGACCTCCTGTGCCCCACCCTGCATGGCAATGCAGAGGGCTATTGCTAGAATCTGACTGCGTCCCATTGCTAATCCTCCAAAAGAATGCCACGAACCTTCTCGCCCACTTTCACACCTCTGCTCACGTATATGTCGATGCCGTTGCTCAGGCCTGTCTGCACGGCGCGGCGCTCGAACTTCTGCCTGGGGACAGAGTCGGTCAGCACATAGACGAAGGTGCTGTCACCCTGGAATTCCAGAGCCGCCTCGGGCACACAAACCGCCTTCTCCATCCGTTCGAGCACTATCTCGGCATTGGCGCCATAGCCCGAGCGCAACGTCACCGAGTCTGGTACCGAGAGGGCGGCCTTTATCTCGAACTGGTTGGCGCCGTTCGACTCCCGTCCCTTCGGGGAGATGTACTCCAACCGAGCCGCAATCTTCAGTCCCGGCACAGCACCAACGGTGATGGTTACCGGCATACCCTCGACGATGCGGCCCACCTCCGTCTCGTCGATGTTTCCACGGAAGATGAGGTTCTGCATATCGGCCACTGTGGCGATGGTGGTACCGTCGTTGAACGAGTTGCTCAGGATGACGGAGTTTCCCACCTTGACGGGGATATCCAGCACCAGTCCGTCAACTGTAGAGCGAACCAGCGTAGTACTCATCTTGGCATTTGAGAGCGAGATACCTTCGCGAACTATGTTCAATGCATCGCGGCTATTGGTGCTCTCACTTTTTGCCTGTTTCAGAGCCACTTCGGACTTCTCGTAATCCTCGGCACTGATTACCTTCTCCTCGTAGAGCTTCTGCATGCGTTTAAAGTCGGTTTCTGCCTGTGCCAGGTTGATTTCTGCCAGCCGCACACGGTTTTCCGCGCTGCTCAGGCTGCTCATGTCTGGAATGACCTTCACTTTGGCAATCACCTCATCTTTCCTGACCATCTGCCCGGGCTCCTTGTACAGCTCAGCGATGATGCCTGATATCTGAGGCTTGATGTTCACCTCGTCGCGCGGCTCAATCTTTCCCGTTACGATGGTGGATTTCTGCAAGTCCTTCAACTGCACCGTTGAAATCTGATAGACCATCTCCTTGGGGCGAGACTTCTGATAGAGGAACACAAATGTTCCGGCAATAACTGCAACAATCAGCAGGATAGCTGCCCACTTGAAAAACTTTCTCATCTCAATATCGAATATAAATTATCAATTGTCAATTATCAATTAAGAATTACTCCCCTACTCTTCCCTCATGGCATCCACGGGTTTTATCTTCATTGCCCTGATGGCTGGAGCCAGCCCTGCGACAAGGCCCAGCACCGCCAGGAGGGAGGCTGCACCGACTGCCACCCCGAAAGATATCTGGAACTGCGCATCGGGAGCCGTCTCCCGCAAGCCGACCTCCATTCCCTGCAGGATGAGGACTGCCAACGTGATGCCACTCATACCCGACAACAACGTCAGCACTACACTCTCGGACATTACCATCGACAGGATATCGAGGGGCGTTGCTCCGATGGCACGCCTGATGCCTATCTCGGTGGTGCGTTCCTTCACGGTGACAATCATGATATTGCTCACGCCAATAGCTCCGGCCAGCAGAGTCCCCAATCCTATCATCCAGACCAGGATGCTCACGCCGCGGAACAAATTGTCTATCATGGCAAAAACGGCTTCGGTATTCAGTTTCATCACGGCCTCTGTATCCTCGGGATGAATCACATGAGCACGCTTCAGCAACTGCTCGGTCCGCGCCTGAACATCCGACATCTTATAGCCCGGAAGAGCTGTCAGCGCCAGCATATCCACGCGATTTCCGCGGTTGTAGGTCTGCTGCATCGTACCGTATGGCAGATGCACCATCGTCTGGGCATTTCCGCCCAGGGAGATGCCATTCGCACTTTTTCCGCTTACGCCAACGATGCAATAATATACCCCATCCAGTTGAATGAACCGGCCACAGGGATCTTCTTTACCCAACTCGGGGAAGAGTTCCTCGACAATGCGTGTCCCAACCACACAGACCTTGCGATGCTGCATATCATCCACATCGTTCAACGGACGGCCAAACCTGATCTTCGGATCATCCACCTGTGCATAGTCAGAACGCTCTCCCGATACCGTCACGCTGCAACTATGATTACCAGCCATCGCCGTACCGCCCCAGTTCTGAATGATGGGCGTAGCGACATCGACGCCCTCCACACAGTTCTTCACACGCTTCACATCGTTCAATTCGATGCACCAATACCTGCCCCGCCGGAATCCCTTGTATGGTTTCCCGGTATTCTCGGCAAAGATAAAGCCCGAATTCGAAGCAAAGCCTGCGAGATTACTGCCCAACATGGTTTCCAGGCCGCGTCCTCCACCCATCAGCAGGATAAGCATGAAAACGCCCCAGAAAATGCCAAAGGCAGTGAGGATGCTACGGGTGCGATTCTTGCTCAACGAGTCGAAAATCTCCTCCCATCGGTCTATATCAAACAGTCTCATCCTCGTAATGCATCTATAGGTTTAACCTTCACGGCATCCAGAGCGGGGAACAAGCCCGCCAGAGCGCCGGCAATGACAATAATCACTGTGGCTGTAAGACATGTGGAAAGGTCCACCGTCGGGTTCACGAAGTACTGGGCCTGGAATACACCGATATCCATCGTCTGGTTGCCCACCGTGCTGTCCATGTACTCGCAGAAGAAGATACCCAACAGCATCCCGAGATAGCCGAAGAGTGCCGTAATGACAACGCTCTCTGCCATCACCATGCGGACAATACTCCAGGGACGTGCCCCGATGGCCCGGCGGATACCGAATTCGCGTGTGCGTTCCTTAACGGAAATCAGCATGATATTGCTCACCCCTACCACACCGCTCACCAGCGTCAGCAAGCCCAGAATCCAAAAAGCCGTATGCAGTATCCGCTGTGTCTTCTTCATCTGCATGTTGCTCTCCGCCTGGTTCCATATCCACAGCGCCTGCCTGTCATCGGGCGCAAAGGAATGAATCTGGCTGCTGGCCCGCGTGTATTCATCCATGAACCGATTCATGGCCGAGTCGCTTTCTATATGACGGGTCAACATAGACAGACGATTGATGAACTCCCCGCGATTATAGATAACACTGACGGTGGTGAAAGGCGCATAGAAAGTACGTTCGTTGGACATCTGATTATCCTTGTAGATTCCAACCACCGTATAGGGAATTCCGTTGAAGTCCAACATCTCCCCAACCGCATTTCCTCCGTGGGGAAAGAGGTCACGGGCATTCACATCGCTGATGACCACCGACTTACGTTTCTGCCGCAAGTCAATCTCGTTGATAAAACGTCCGCTGACCATCTTCACTGCGTTAGCCTGTGCCCAAGCCGGATTGACACCCATCAGCGTTGCACTCTGATGCTGGGCTCCGTGACTCACAGTCAGCCCGCTCTGGTTCAGCGAAGGCATCACATCCTTCACGTAGTGGGAGAACGTGCGCTGTGTCATCTCCACATCGCGTGTGTCCAACTGGATGAAACGCCCCTCCTTGATACCCTCGTGGGGTTTCGTGGTCCGGCCTCCGAAGATGTGTATGGCATCGAATGCAAAGTTACCCATGTTCACCTCGAAAGAGTTGATGACACCATTTCCCGCGCCTTGCAACACGATGATGAGGAACAGCCCGCTGGCTACGGCAAATCCCGTAGCGATGGTGCGCATCTTACTCCGCATGATAGCGCCGTATATCTCTTGCAATGTGTCCAGCATAGGGTTATTTCATCTGTGTCTTTATACCGAAAGGGTTCGCGTCGGGATTCAGGTTCTCTTCTATCCGCTCGATCACACCGTCCTTGATATGCACAATTTTCTCGGTCTGATAGGCCACACCGCTCTCGTGCGTCACCACAACGATGGTGAGGCCCTGCCTGTGCAAATCCTTCAGGATCTCCATCACCTCCAGTGAAGTCTGACTGTCCAAAGCACCCGTAGGTTCGTCTGCCAGGATAATCTGAGGCTGAGTGATGAGAGCCCTGGCAATGGCTACACGCTGCTTCTGGCCGCCAGAAAGCTCGCCCGGATAGTGATGAGCCCAGTCCTTCAGGCCCAAACGGTCCAGATATTCCAGCGCCAACTGGTTCCGTTTCCGTCGGCCCACACCCTGATAGAAGAGCGGCAACGCCACATTCTCGACAGCATTCTTGAAGCTTATGAGGTTGAAGGACTGGAAGATGAAGCCAATCATGCGATTGCGGTAATCAGCGGCTCGCGTTTCGCTCAGGTTACGGATGGGAGTACCTGCCAGCATGTACTCACCCTCGTCGTAACTGTCCAGGATGCCCAAGATGTTCAGCAAGGTACTCTTCCCCGAACCCGAGGCACCCATGACAGCCACGAACTCGCCCTTCTTGATATGCAGGTTTATACCCTTCAGGACATGCAGGGGCTGGGCACCCTGATACGTTTTATGTATATTAGTCAGACGAATCATTCTTCACTCTTAATTCTTCCAGGGTGATACCCAGGGCCTTAATATTTCTGAGGAACTCGGGCAGCTGTTCTTCGAAGAACTCATTTCTGCGCAGTTCCAGGACAGCTTCCCGTGCTCCTTCGCTGACGAAGTACCCCATGCCGCGACGATTGAAGATAATCTCCTTCTGGCTGAGCCATTCGTAGGAGCGGACCAGGGTGTTGACGTTGACCTCGACCTCAGCAGCATACTCGCGCACACTGGGTAGTCGTTCGCCTTCGGGATAGCGTCCCTGCAATATCTCGTCGCAGAGATGCTCGGCTATCTGTTGGAAGATAGGTTTATTATTTTTGAATTCCATAGTTCCTTTTATTATTAGTTATAATTAAGAAGTTTCTCTTTCAGCTTCTCAAACTGCCCGACAAAGTTTTCATAGCCTTGCAAGCGGAGGTCGTCGCTGACACGGTTGCCGTCGGGCGTTATGGTCTCGTAGTGCGGAATGCCATTGAACTCAAAGAGTTCTTGCAGGCGACTGAAGTCGGCATTGGTGACACAGACGGCCTCTTCGCCAGCCAGCCACTCCGCCACATACTTCTTGTAAGCGTCGCTACCATCGGGAGTGTCCTCTTCTGCAATGAAGATGAGCTTCACGTCGTCGCGTTTGGCAATTTCGGCACGTAGTTCCTTGCTCTCCTGAATGGCAGCACGGCAAGGGCCGCAACTCATGCCCCAGAAGTCGATGACGAGGAACTTGCCGGGATACTTGGCGACGAACTCTCCTATCATTTCAGCAGCAGGCGTAAAGGGCAGTGGCGTGGTAAGGTCTTTCTGTGACAGCTTGCGGTCGCGGAACTGCTCTGCCTTCTGACGGATGTATGGGTTCTTGAAGGCATCAAGATAGAGCGGGAACATCTTGGCGAGCGTGGGCCAACCCTCGATGTTTCTTTTCTTCTGTTCCTCGGTCAGATTATCGGCGGAGAGCATGTATTGGTAGGAATCTCCATCCTCGCGAAAAGTGTCGAAATGGAAAGTGAATTCCTTGTAAGCGCATAGCTGTGCCATCAGATTGTCGTGGTCGTCGCCCATAAGGTCGCGCAGGGCAGCGAGGTAGTCTGTGAGCTGCTTAGAATAGCCCTCATAGGAGAGTACTGTGCTGCCTGTGGCAACAGGCCTGGCGTACTGGATGCGGTTTTGCAGGAAATAGAAATGTTGGCTGGCGAAGAGCAACGGGTTGTCGAAGTCGATGCGCCGCAGGGGTGCGTAGGTTTTCGCGTCATTATACTTCTTCCATTCCGCGCTGTCGAGAATCTCGGCACAACCGAGGCTGTCACATTTTTTGGAATTAACCAAGGCATCTGCCTGTTTTACGATGCAGCCAATGTAGTCTTGTCCGAAACGTGCCTGAACGTCGGCCAGTGCCAGTTGCACTTCCATCGGCGTATAGCCCTCGCTGCGGATTATCTTTTGCAGTTTCGACATTACCATTTTCCATACTATGTCGGCCACCTCGTTTGCTTCGTCGAATGTGCCCTCGAAGTGCCATAGCGGACTGAATTGCTTCGCAAGTTCTTCCGACGTGCGGAGCCATCGCTCCACATCCTTGCTGCTGCCGTTGTTGTAGATGCATTCGTACTGCCCGAGCGAGCCTTTCCGCACGGTGACGTCGATGGTCTCACCGGGACGGGCGAAGAACGAAATTGAATGGAAGGAAACGTTAGAGTCTGTGGTATAGAATACCTGCTGCATCGGGTAGCTGGCAAGGAACTTCTTGCAGAATGTGCCGTCGGCGGCGATGCCCATCACCAGCACTGTGCTTCGGTCGTTCTCGAAGACATCTTCGTAGGAACATTTCATCGAGGTGAAGCCGAACTCTTCTGCATCATATCCTTCGATGCGGCCTTTCAGTGTGATGGTGTCTGTCTTGAACCAGTCATCGGGAACCGTCCACGGATATGCTTCGGCGAGTTCCTGAATTGTCGGGGCATTCGCTATTTGCACTTTGTTGTAGATGGCATGCGCGCCAACTAATACAACGATTGCTATCACAAGGGCAATCAGAAAGATTGTGATTTTCTTTTCCATCTTCTTTATACCTTATATATATATTAATAAGGTTCTTACCTCCCCCGGGGGTTACGGATTGCGTTTTGTAGTCAGTTGTGCTCTGGTGTAGAGGCGGTATGTGAGAACCCAGATGCCAATATAGACCAGCGTTGCAATGATATCCAGGCAAACGAGGACGGTATTGATGTGTCCCCCGTCATTCAGCCAGTTCCAGATTCTCTCCACTTCACGCGGCGAATCGAAGTAGTTGAAAAGAATGACGACGGAAAGCACGCCCAGAACATTCCACAAAATGAAGTAGAAAAGGAACGTCCAGGGGATGTTGTAACGATACTTCCATGCATTGAAGAGGCAGAAGCTTCTGTTGAAACAAGAGATCAGAATCAGAACAAGCAACATAATGCCCACGCCATATTTCCCCAGTTCTCTCCAGTCGGAAAAACATTCAATTATCAGAGAATTGAAAATGGACCTGATTTCTGCATGAGGAAGCGACAGGCGGAACAAAGCATGCAGCAGGTCGGCAAACGCGACTCCGACGAAATACACAAGCTGGACGCCTATAACGATGACTGCGAAGTGCCAGAGGAAACGCTCCAGATTCGTTGCGGGCAAGGTGAGTTCGTTGATGCGTCCCTGTTTTGTGAGCAGGTTGTGGAACATATAGCCCGATGAGATTGTACAAATTAAACTGCCTACCCAAGCGGTGGCGGCGCCAAGTCCGACAATACTATCGTGCATGCTTTCTGCGTCGAGGAAGGAGCCTGATGCCATCATATACAGGTAGTATAACAGGACAGGCGAACTGATAAGTGCTATCATGAGGATAGCTGAACGGGTATAGAACTTGCTGTTGATGCTGAGGTCCCAACGAGCAACGTTGAGGAATCGGTGGAAATCAAACTGTTTCATGTTAATTTATAGTTTTGTAGTTAAGAAGTGAAAGTAGTTAAGTAGTTAAGCCGATACATTTAGCATCCCAGACAATTGGCATAACTACTGGCTACATGACTACTGACTACTTGTTACTTAATTTAACTTTCGGGAGTTATCGCTTCGCTAACTTCGTTAACTTCATAAACATACTACTTCCGAAACTTCAGTTACTTAATGTTTTTATGAATAATTCTTCCAGGTTTATAGGTTCGTCTTTCTCTACGAGAGGTTCGCTGAGGAGCACTCTGTTTTGCTCGATGATGCAGACGTGGTCGAGCAGAAGCTCAACATCATGCACCTGATGGGTGGAGACGATGACGGTCTTGTCGTCCGACATGCTTTCGATGACAGCTTTGCGGAACTGGCTCTTCGAGAGGATGTCCAGTCCGTTGGTGGGTTCGTCCATGAGGAGATAGCGTGTGTTCGTGGCAAGTGCAATGCACATATACACCTTCTTCTTCTGTCCCATCGAGAGCGAGCCAAGATCAACATCCGAAGTCATCTCGAAGTTTGCCAGGCAACGCTCCAACAGCTCGTCACTGAAGCGGGGATAGAAAGGTTTGATGGACTTCACGTACTTGCGCAGCGAAATGCGCGGCAGATCATACTCCTCCGGGACGAGAAACATTTCCCTCAACACCTCCGGCCTGCGAAGGGTAGCAGAGATGCCGTCGATGGTGACGTCACCCCCTTGCGGACGCAACAGACCCATCATTAAATATAATAATGTACTCTTGCCAGTACCGTTCTTACCCAAGAGTCCGTAGATGCCGCCCGAAGCAAATTCGAGCGAGAAATCGTCCAGTACAGTCTGATGACTTCTGTAGCCAAACTTGATTTTTTCTATGCTAATCATAATTAAAAGTTAAAAGTTGATATATTAGAGTTATAAATTTTCTTTCATTTTTTATATCCTAATAGTGTAATAGTTCAATAGGACACTGCAAATGTATGACAATTTAGGGAAATACGCCAAATATTTTCTGGATTTTAACATAATTTTAACACAAAAGCGCCATCCTTTGGGGACAGCGCTTTTATATAAGGAGTATAAAAGGGAGTGTTTCTAATCCTTCAACTTGCGGAGGATACAGGCTGTTCGTGTGGGGAGGTAGAGCTTGAGCCAACCTTTGTTCTCGCGAGCCAGACGCTGGTCATAGACGGTGTAGTGAATCATCTTGTCGTCGTTGAAGCCGTTGCCTCCGAAAGCGGTATCGTCTGTATTGAGGAGATATTCGTAGGCTCCCTGCTCGACCATGAAGCCGTAGCCGGTATAAGAGTTGCAGGGACTGAAGTTGAAGAAGAAGAGCAGGTCGCCACGACGGAAAGCGAATACCTGGTCGCCATCGTTGTGCCATATTTCCTGGAAGACCTGTTTCTCGAAACTTTTATGCTTCTTGAGTACCTTGAGCATGGCAATATCGAAGTCACCGAGGTAGTGGAAGCAGAGTTGCTTATCATCGACGAGATGCCATTGACGACGTGCATACTTGTAGCTCCAGCCGTTACCCTCGCGCGGGAAATCCACCCATTCCGGATGACCGAACTCGTTGCCCATGAAATTGAGATAACCGCCGTTGATGGTGCCAATTGTGGCGAGACGTATCATCTTGTGGAGGGCTATGCCACGATTTACGTTCGAGTTCTCATCGCCCTTCTTGAAGTGCCAGTACATATCGCTGTCGATGAGACGGAAGATGATGGTCTTGTCGCCGACAAGGGCCTGGTCGTGGCTCTCGGCATAGGAGATGGTCTTCTCGTCGCGACGGCGATTGGTGAGCTCCCACAGGATGCTGCTGGGTTTCCAGTCCTCATCGCGCAATTCCTTGATGATCTTGATCCAATAGTCGGGGATATTCATGGCCAAGCGGTAGTTGAAGCCGTAGCCGCCTTCCTTCATGGGCAAAGCAAGACCCGGCATACCGCTCACTTCTTCGGCAATGGTGATAGCGTTTTTGTTGACCGCATGAATCAGTTCGTTCGCAAGGGTGAGATAGGTGATGGCATCGCCATCCTGATGGCCGTTGTAGTAGTCGCCATAGGACATGAAACTCTCACCCAGACCATGACTATAATAAAGCATCGAGGTGACGCCATCGAAGCGGAAACCGTCGAAATGGAACTCCTCGAGCCAATATTTGCAATTGGAGAGCAGGAAATGCAGAACCTCGTTCTTGCCGTAGTCGAAGCAGAGACTGTCCCAAGCCGGATGCTCACGACGATCGCCCTTATTGAAGTACTGACAGGGATCGCCTGCGAAGTTGGCAAGGCCTTCCACCTCGTTCTTCACAGCATGGCTGTGCACGATGTCCATAATGACGGAAAGGCCCATGCTATGCGCCTTATCCACGAGTGACTTCAGGTCGTCAGGCGTACCGAAGCGGCTGCTGGGAGCGAAAAAACTGCTGACGTGATAGCCGAAGCTACCGTAGTATGGATGCTCTTGTATGGCCATAATCTGGATGCAGTTGTAGCCATCTGCAGCGATGCGGGGCAGAACGTTGTCGCGGAACTCGGCGTATGTACCAACACCCTCTTTGTCCTGAGCCATTCCGATATGGCATTCGTAGATGAGCAGAGGATTGGTAGCAGGACGGAACTTCTCAACATTCCACTGATAGGGCTCAGCAGGGTCCCACACCTGGGCAGAGAAGATGTGCGTCTCAGGGTCTTGCACAACACGATTTGCCCACGCAGGGATTCGCTCACCCTGTCCGCCTTCCCAATGCACAATCAGTTTGAAAAGTGCGCCATGACGGAAAGACTTGTTCTTAATCTTGATTTCCCAGTTACCGACAGTACCCCTGACGCGCTTCATTGCATAGCGAGCACTCTCTTTCCAGCCATTGAAATCGCCAACAACGAAGATGTCGATAGCATTGGGAGCCCATTCGCGCAGCACCCAGCCCTCTTCGGTCTTATGAAGTCCGAAATAGAGGTATCCGCTTGCAAATTCACTGAGGTTGTTCGTGCCGCCGGTTATTTCCGCCATCTTGCGGACTGCCTCGTCGTGACGACCATTGATAGCTTCGGCATAAGGAGCCAAGTCGGGGTCGTTCTTGATGAGCCTGAGGACGTTAGATACAGGTTCTTTTTTATTCTCGACTACGACATCTTTCTTCTTCCTAGTGGGTTTCTTAGTGTTCTGCGAAACCATTACTTTTGTACGAGCCATATAGTGTGTGAATTAGTTATTATCACTACCAGCGGTAACGGGAACTCCGTTCTGATAGACGACTTTGCGGATGAGGAGTCCGCTTTTGTCCTTCTCGATGAATTCTCCATTTTTCTTATCTTGGCTGAAGTTTCCTTCATAGCGTATTCCGTCAGCATCCTCGAGGATGCCCTTTCCTTCCTTGAGTCCTTTGCGGAACGTACCCTTGAAGCGGACACCGTCTGCCTGACGCAGAATGCCTTCGCCATCGAGGAGTCCGTCCACCCACTCGCCGTCGTATTCATCACCGTTCGCCCAGCGGTATTTGCCGGTACCATTTTGCTTGTTGTGGCTCCATTGCCCAACGTATGAGGCTCCGGTATGCCAGGTGAAAGTACCCATACCGTCCTGTTCGCCAGCATTGAAATGGCCGACGTATTTGTCACCGTTGGCAAAGGTATAAATTCCCTCGCCTGTGCGCTGACCGTGCACATACTGACCCTCGTAGCGGTTGCCGTCGGCAAAGATGAAGATGCCCTTGCCGTGTTGCTGATCATTGCTCCAGTCGCCCGTATAAGAGTCACCTGTAGAATAGGTAAATGTGCCCTTGCCGTGCTTTTGGTTCTCGTGCCAGGAGCCCTCGTAGCGGTTGCCATCATTCCAGTCGAACACACCGTGCCCGTCTTTCATGTCGTTCTTCCATCCGCCTTCATAGTATGCTCCGCCCTGAGCAAAGGTATATCGACCGGTACCCTCGCGTTTGTCTTGCACCCAAGCACCAACGTAGGTATCGCCGTTGTAATAGTACATTGTACCAAGTCCCTGCTGATAATCGCGGAACCAAAGGCCTTCATAGCGGTTGTTGTTGGCGAAGTAATATGTCCCCTTGCCATGCTGTTGGTCCTGGTACCATTCGCCCTCGTACTTCTCGCCGTCTGCGAACTGGTAGGTTCCCCTACCCTGTCGTTTGCCTTTGACGTATTCTCCTTCGTGATAATCGCCGTTGGGATAAACCGTTTTGCCCGTACCGTAAGGTTTCCCTTTGATCATTTCACCCTGATATTCACCGCCCCCAGAAAAGGTATAGTTGCCTATCTTTATCTGCTGTGCCCGGAGAAGGGATAAGGAACAAGGGGCAAAGAGCATGAGTATGAGGAGAAGTGAATGATGCTTCATTACAGTCATTTCTTACTACGCCGCAAGTCCGCAGAGCGGGCTCACAACGTTTGCGCGCAAAGGTACGACAATTTTCCCATTTGTGCAAATAAAGCCATGAAAACCTTCTGCTATTCGCAAAAAGCCGTATGGTCTCACCTTCTGAAAAATCCTGCCGTTCCGGTAAGTCAATCGAATGTCAGTTCCAACTTGCTAACCAATTCGCCGACACCGGCATTCTGCTTCTGCATCATCTTGAGCATCTCGGTCGAGTTGTAGGACTTGGCGACCTCCTGCAACTCCTCGAGTTTCGTTTCGATACGAAACTCTGCATTCCGTAGTTCGCGGCGCATTGTATCCAGAATCTGCGGCATCTGGTTCTCTACGGTCTGCTGGACCTGCGGATTGCTGACGGTGAGTACGGCGGTGTTGTCGTCCTTGACAACAGGTTGCAGCCCCTTGAACCGTTCGGCAAGGGCAACATTCTCGCGTGGCAGAGCGCCGATAAAAGCATACCAGGCAGCCGTCAGTTTATCGCTATTAATAGGCTCAATCAGCGGGACCTCTTCGGTGGGGGGTGTCTCCCCCAACGTTGCCTCTTCTCCCTCCTTTTTCGCAGCACCAAAATGCTTGAAGGAGACTTTGGGGAGTTTACGCGGAGAAGGTTCGGCCGATGCTTCAGGAGGAGTAGAAGCAGTCGGAGAAACCTGATTATTCCGAGTTTCTGGAGGAATCTGTGTTTTCGGAGCCACGGGGGGAGTCGGCTGTGGTTTTTCCGAACTTTTTGCTAACGGCTCATTTTTTTTTTCTTCCACACCCTCTTTCGGAGTGTCGGAAGGCGCTGCACACTGGATGAGGCAAATTTCCACCTGCAGACGCTTGTTACGGCAGTTGCGATAGGCCAGATCGCATTCGTTGGCGAGCCGGAGCGCTTTATATATAAAACGTACAAGACAACGCTGAGCCTGTTCCTGATAGCGGGCACGCATCTTATCACTCATTTCCAGAAGCGGCAGTGTCACTGCATCTCGGCTGACAAGCAGGTTGCGCAAGTGTGTTGCCAGCCCCGCCACAAAGTTACCGCCATCGAAGCCCTTCTGCAACACCTCGTTGAAAAGCATAAGGCACTCCGGCACACGAGAATCCAGAAAATGGTCCACCAGTTGGAAGTAATACTCCTGACTCAGGACGTTTAGGTTCTGGCATACACTCTCGTAAGTAATGTTCCCGCCCGAAAAGCTGACCATCTGGTCGAAGATAGACAAGGCATCACGCATACCGCCATCAGCCTTCTCGGCGATGAGACCCAGTGCTTCCGGTTCGACAGTATAGCCTTCCTTCTCTGCCACATACATCAGATGGTCGATGGTGTTCTGCGTCGTCATACGCTGAAAGTCATAGACCTGACACCGACTCAAAATTGTGGGCAGGATTTTATGTTTCTCCGTAGTGGCAAGAATAAAGATGACGTAGGAAGGCGGCTCTTCTAAAGTCTTTAGAAATGCATTGAAAGCAGCACTTGAGAGCATGTGCACTTCGTCGATGATGAACACTTTGTATCGCCCCGTCTGAGGTGGAATAAGCACCTGTTTGCAAAGCTCGCGAATATCCTCCACAGAGTTGTTGCTGGCAGCATCCAGTTCGTGGATATTCATGGAGCGCTGCTGGTCGAAAGCTTGACAGCTCTCGCACACACCACAAGGCTCGCCACCCTCCAGCGGATTAAAACAGTTGATGGCTTTTGCAAAGATACGGGCACAAGTCGTCTTGCCCACGCCACGAGGGCCACAGAAAAGATAGGCATGCGCCAACTTGCCACTGCCGATGGCATTCTTGAGCGTAGTTGTCAAAGACCGCTGACCCACAACAGAGTCGAAGTTCAGCGGACGGTATTTCAATGCGGAAACAACGTATTTTTCCATTTAACTAATATATTTTTGCAAAAATAAGAAAAATTTATGAACTATGAACAATCAACTATCAACTTTTTTTGTATCTTTGCGGAAAAATACAACGCAGACATCAAATGAGCAAAATACATTCCGTCTGGCTGTTTATGCGCAGACACAAATACCTCCTCACAATCCTGATTATTGTACTTATTGTCGGTGTAGTAGATGAGGACAGTTTCCTGAACCGCCATCCTCGGCGTGTACGCATCGATATGCTGCGTCAGGAGATTGCGAACTACAAACATCAGTATGATGAGGCTGACAGCAAAATCCGTGAGTTGGAAAACAATCCAAAGGCTGTAGAAAAAATCGCCCGCGAACGTTACCACATGAAACGCGCTAACGAAGATGTATTCGTCTTTGTAGGTGAAGAGGAGGAAGTAACCCAGGAATTGTCGGAAGCTGACGCAGAATGAAAGAACTGAGTCCGCTGGAAAATGCCTGTTTCCGCATCGGAGCGTTGCTTATGCTCGTCGGTGCAGCCATTTTTTTTATGTATCCAACAGCCGGAATGTACGTCTATGGTGTAGGGGCACTCATGTTCATACTAATGCAAATTCGAACTGAATATCTCGGTCGCGCCATAACCATGATTCGCCTGCGCCGACAGCAACTGCTGGCATGCTGTTGTTTTGTTTTGGCACTGGTAATGATGAGCATGCAGCTGCATAGCTGGGGACCTTTTCGCCGACAGGAATGGGTGGTTGCACTGACCATCGGTTGCGTTCTGGAACTTTACACAAGCTTTCGGATTCCGCAAGAACTGGAAAAAAACAAATAGGGATTAGGGCAACATATTGCGGAAATGGAAGAAACGCTCGCTATCCGTCTCGCCCAAAGCCAGAAGAAGATTATAGATTGCCTGGGCGTGCATGAGACGTATCTTTCCAGACAACCGTAATTGGGAGAAGCGCATTATCAGACGACAGGCTTCACAGCGGGAAGACTCGCACAAGGTACCCGTCTTTTCTTTCTCCGAAAGCAGTTTCTCGCTATCTGCGATAAGCACACGCACCTTCTTATATGCTCGGGAAGTATAGGAGCCGGCCTGACTGTCTGTAACTTTTGCCAGGTCCAGAAGCTGGATCTCCCGGGCAGGAATCCTGGAAGTCCGCACAGCCAGAACATCGCCTATGGGCACGATGACCCTACCTCCCTCGTGTCCCTTTACGCTTTCCAAGACTCCCTTTACGCCGGCAAAAGGGCCCTCGAAGACACAGACATAATCACCGGCAATAAGCTGCTTACTGCTCGGCACAAAATACTCGGCGTCGCCATCCATTTTCTGGACTGTAAGACGCAACATCTGCATCTCGGAATCAGGAATATAGATACAGCCCGTCGGAGAAGAAAGGGGATGAAGAAACCTGAGAGCCAGATCGAAAGGAGGCTCCTGCCTCAAGCGAAGGATATCTTCTTTAGTTGCCCGAAGGAAGATGTAATTGCCGGCGATTAGACGTTTGTGTTCGACAGTATTACCGTCCACTACCTGACGCGTCACGTCGAAAGGTATGAAATAATCGATAATTCCTGTCGTATCGCTTTCCGCCTTTTTTGCATCCAGAATATCCTGTATGCCGATGTCGCCACTGTTGCTATACATCACAAGCCAAGGCAGAGGTTCAATTATGCAACTTTCATTGGACATTAAAACATCATCTGTTGACTTTATCAGCTATTCTGACTGCAAAGATAACAAAAAGATGTCTAACTACCAAAGAAAAGCACAATAATCTGTTTACCTGAACCTGATTATTATGGGTTTTGTCTGTTTATTTCACTCCGACAGGCTTACCCCGGCCACTTTGACTGGCTCTGTAAGCGCCTTCTCGTAGAACTGTCTGGGAGTAATGTGGACAGGTTCCTTCATCAGCTCGGGACGGCTCCAACTGCGCAGGTAAAGGCGGAAAAATTCCGGGTCTTCCGCAGGTACCTGGAAAGGCTTATGAAGGCGGCCTTCCCGATCGAAATAAGCGAAATATGTCCGGGTGTAATTTCCGTCATCGCGACGACTCTCGAAGAGTATCCAACGTTCGTTCGACGAGAAGGAGGGATAGCTCTCTGGAAGTGAACTGTTTATCGCAGAAGCGTCGAGAAGTTCTCCCGTCTGCAAGTCCAGAATTTGGATATCAGCCGAGATATGCCAGATGTGGAAGAGTCCCCAAGGGCCTTCTGCAAAGACCACATAGCGACCATCCCGCGAGACACGGGGCTGCACAGCACTACGGTTCTTGCCGACTGCATCATAGATAAGTTCCGGCTCGCCGAAAGTCATTGTCCCAGAGTCGAAGGAGATGCGGTAGAGGTTGTACTGCAAGGTCTTGTACTTCGCGAGCAACTCTTCTGTATCCTCGTACTTGTCCCGGTATTCGTAATGTGCCGAACAATAGTAGAGCCACTTGCCATCGGGACTCCACGACGGGAAGAGTTCAAACTCTGCGGAGTCACTGAGGACTGTCTGAACGCGATTATTCTTGACATCATAGATAATGAGGTCACTTGCCGACTCCATCACCTCTACCTTTGTTATTTCGCGAGTATGGAAGCTCTGCATGGTATGGTCTGTGCTGAAAGCAATGATGGGAAGCGACGGATGCCATGAATTATAGGCGGCAGGGGATATCATTTCGTCGGTCTTCAGGTTGACGAAGATAAGTTCTCCGTCGGAGACTATCATGGTGCCCGGGTGTTGCAGACGCATGTGGAACATCATGTTGTCTGTGCTGTAGTTCTGGTAGGAATGACAATTGATACACTGTCCCTCGATGCCTTCCGTGATTTGATTGTTGTTGTAGATGATTGTCTCATCGTAGTTCGTGAGGTTGCGCTGACGGATGGAGAGTTCATCGAAGCCCACAAAGGTTGGAGGCAGAACACGATAGGAAACAAAGGGGTCGATTTCTTCGGCTGCTATATTGATATTGAAAGGCTTGTAAGCCCGCCACTTGCCATCCTTCTTGGTATAGACAGTGACAGAGAGGCTCTTCCCCCGGGCAGAAGCAAGCATTTCGTGCCACTCGGACTCATCTATCTGAACCCTGCCGCCCTTGCCTCCGTAAGTCATTGACCATTGACCATTGACCATTGATATTTCTGCCACCACATCGTCCACGCTGTCCACAAGGAAGTTGAGCGGAGCGATATTCGGCGGAATGGTGACGCCGACATAGTCGGGCCAGATGCTGGGTTCGGTATTCATCTGCGTATAGCTTGACGGCAGGGATGGATGCCCCGAACAAGCAGCAAGGAGAATCAGGAGGAAAAAGACCCCCCATCCACCTTTAGGGGGAGTTGTTTTTATGACATTCATTTCTATTCTCTAATCTCTATTCTCTAATCTCTAATCCAAATTCCCCCTAAAGGGGGTTAGGGGGTCTAATTCGTTTGTACCTCTCTCAATACACAATAGTCCCACATATAGGTGTCGCCGAACTCGGGGCGAAGGGCGCTGCCTATCTGCTTTTCGTTCATGCCTTTGCCGGAATATTGATTTAGGCGATTAAAGAATGCTTTGTATCGTTCCACGACACGGTCATCGAACTTGACATAGGAAAGATTCACCCCTGGGAACTTCAGTTCATAGACAAAGAAGAGCATGGCTTCCTGAACATGGGTCGGGAATGGTTTACCCTGGTTGATGTTATAGTACTGCTGCACCTGTGACCAGAAGCACTTCTGGTCGCGCATCATCATAGCGCACCCGAGGGCGACCTCCTGTGCCTCGGAATCGTTGGTGATGGTGTACATCCACTTTTTCAGGATGGTCAGCTCAACATACTTGTCGTCTGTTCCGACAAGTTCGGAGCCTTCGTTGTAAAGCTTCAGCGGCATACGGAAAAGTTCACTCTCTGCCATAAGTCTCTCATCATCGACGAAACACTGAATCTTCTCTGCCCACTTCTTTTGAAAAGTCGTCCGGCCCAAAATGCGCAGGTACTTGCGGGCATTGTCCATTTCGCCGTTTACAAGGGCACACTGGGTCAGCATTCGCATGGTATAATAGGAATAGCCATAGTGCATGCATCGCTCGATGGCACGTCGGATGGCAAAGACTGTTTCTCCGAAATTGAAATAGATGAGGTCGGCTGCCTGGTCACAAATACGAAGGTGTATGGAATCGCTGACTGTTGTCGGTTGAACACTTTCGTTATTGTATGCATAGCGTTTGGAGCATAATTCACCTCTGTTGATGAGGGCAATGTCGCGCAGCATAACCATTTCCCGTGTAACAGGCCCTTTCACCTTTGCTGCCTCTCGAAGCACATCGTTCCATCGGCACTCCTCCACTCCACGTTGCATCCGCATCTCGGCATGGAAGTTATAATCGGTAAAGTCACGAGCAGAAAGGCAATAATACATTGCTACGGCAGTGATAACCATGATGCTTTGACTAAGCAACAGCCTCTGAGCTTTCAGCCTCCCCAGAAGAGGGAAAATGACAGGAACAATGAGTACCAGATAAAATGGTATCTCGAGGGAGATGTCGTGCAGAGCATCCAGTTCGAACCTACGGAATCCATACATCCAAGGCTGGTCCGGGCGCATCAATGTGGTACCTGCAGTCTCCAGAAGCGGCACGAGCCAAAGGGTGAGGAGGAGGACAGACCCGACCAAACCTCCCCTTAAAAGGGAGGCTTTCTGTCCTGAATTCCTCCCCTTTACGGGGGAGTTAGAGAGGGTCTGTACAGCTACAATAACTGCTGCGAGCAAAGCATAAACGCCTAGGGGATAGTAGAACAGAGCTGCGACTATGGGAATCCAGGCAAGGGCTATCCTCTGTTGAATCTTCTCACCGACAGGAAGATATGTCCAGAAAGGAACGGAAAGCAGCAGAGCAGCAAAGAGTCCCAGAGGATGATAAAAAACATAGTCAACATCCTTCAAAATATAGACCCAGTAACCCAGTTGAATATCGCTGCAAAGCAAGGCAGCCATAGGAACGAAGAGCAGGAAGCTCCATTCATCAACAATTCGGAAAGACCATTTTGCCAGCCAGAAAGTGAGAATCCATAGGCCTATCAGCAATGAGGAACCGAGAGCCGGATAATAGAAAAACTGCGTCAGATAGGCTCCTGTCCAGGCGAGCAAACCTCCAGGAACCGTCATACAATCGTTCCAAAACAGACTAGTACTGTTCCACCAGCCTCTATCCTGCAGGAAGAACATAGTATCGGCATTCCTTACATAAAGGAAAAACCAAGCCAAGACGATGAAAGCAAGGCAATAGGCATATTTCAGAATCTTACCCACGCTTGTGCCCATAGCTCATGATAGTTTCTGTCGACGGCTGTACGGTCGTTGACATAGTTATATTGTAACTGGAACATTAAATTGCGATGCAATTGGAAATCCGGGCAGATGCTATAAATGCTCTTCATCGTTCCCCAGGTGGCATCTTCGCGATAAACATCATAGCGCCCATAAATCTTCAGCCAAGACGTAACAGGCACGCCAGCCAGAACATACCAGGCATCGGCCTTGTTCGGAAGATCCGGGTCGTTCACGTTGCTGCCTGTATGATGCGCATACTCAGCACGGAAGCTCCAGTCATCATGCTCGTAAATGCTGCCCAAGGCCCACCTGTTGCGCCTTGCACTCACGCCATTTGCACCTGTATAAGTACCTGTCCAGCCGAAGAGCCCAATGTAGAGGTCCTTGACGGGTTGCACCTGAATGTTACCCATCCAGTCCTTTTGCTTGTTGTTGTCCTTCTTGTTTTGTCCGTTTCCATTGTAGACGGCAGCCTGATAACGAATCAGCCGATGGCGGTCCCTGCCTGTCGGAAAGAGGTCACCCTGGAACTGCAATCCCAGATCGCGACCGTTCTGGGCCGTTTCTCCGCTACAATCCTCAGCACCCAGGGCAGTCATTCTCTGTGCCAATTGCGAATAATTGCCGAGACCCACATCCCACGGATTCATTGGATTTTCATAGGAGAAACAACGTTTGAATTGTCCTACCTTGACCTGGAACTCCTTGAAACGTATCCATTCCAAAGTATAGTCGCGCATCGAAGGCGTGTTCTTCAACTCCAGCTGAATGCGGTATCTGAAGTCACGAAGCACTGTGCCCGAAACATAAACCCTGACAAAGCGGCATTCGAAGCTATTCATGTCTGCATCGTCCTGAGTGGAATAGCTGTACTTGCCCACAATATATCCGCCGAACCGGGGTGGGCTTACGTATCCCGTGACATGGCGGCCATATCGCAGGGTATCGCTACTGCTATCCCGCGTCATAGTTTTCTCTATGCCACGATTCAAGTAGGAGGTCAGGAATCCCTCCTGATATTCGTCCTCAATTGCCTTGATTGGCATAGCAGCCAGAAATGCGGAAATTAAGAGAATAAAAGAATAAATGCTTTTCTTCATTTCCCTATTATCACATTTTCTTAGTCTGAATGTAGTTCACTATCCACGCTCCTACTTCCTTCGTTCCATACTTGGCACCGCCCTCGACCTGAATCTCGGGTGTACGGACGTTCTGATCCAGAGAAGCGTTAACAGCCTCGCGGATAAGAGCGCCTTCAGCCTTCAGATTGAAATACTCATACAGCATAGCAACACTCAGAATCTGAGCCAAGGGGTTGGCAATATTCAAGCCCTTACCCTGAGGCCATGAACCATGAATAGGCTCGAAGACAGGAGTATGCTCGCCTGTAGAGGCGCTGGGCAGCAAGCCCATAGAACCGGTGATGCAAGAACCCTCGTCGGTAAGGATGTCACCGAAGGTATTCTCGGTTACCATAACGTCGAAGAACTTGGGGTCCTGAATCATACGCATGGCAGCATTGTCAACGTACATGAAGTCGGTCTCAACATCAGGGTATTCACCCATCATCTCCTGAGCCACCTTACGCCACAGACGGCTGCTGGCCAGAACATTAGCCTTGTCAACAACGGTCAAGTGCTTGCGACGCTGACGGGCATACTGGTAAGCAACACGCAGGATGCGCTCTACCTCGGGACGGCTATAGAAGTTGGTGTCGTAAGCCTCTTCTGTACCCTCCTTCTTCTCACCAAAGTACATACCACCGGTCAACTCACGGATGCAGATGAAGTCGGCACCACGTACCAGTTCGTCCTTCAGGGGAGACTTGTGCACCAGGCAGTCGAAGGTCTCAACGGGACGGATATTGGCAAACAGACCCAGTTTCTTACGCATAGCCAAAAGACCCTGCTCGGGGCGCACCTTGGCAGTTGGGTTATTATCGAACTTGGGGTCGCCAACGCTGGCAAAGAGCACAGCATCAGCATCCATACAGGTCTGGAAAGTCTCTTCGGGGAAGGGGTCGCCAACCTCGTCAATAGCATGAGCACCACAAAGGGCCTCCTTGTAAGAAACCTCGTGTCCAAACTTCTGGGCTATCGCACTTGTTACGGCCACACCCTGTTCCATAATCTCTGGTCCGATACCATCACCGGCCAAAACTGCAATCTTAAGCTTCATATTCTTGTTCTATTATATTTAACATCTTGATAGTTGCCTTGATGGCGGCCTCTGTCTGGTCGGGATCAAGTGCACGTGTACGGAAGGTCTTGTCGTTCCAAACCCATGTGATGGTGGTCTGCACCAAAGCGTCTGTACGTCCGCCAGGGGGAATACTTACCTGATAGTTGTCGAGCCAGGGGAACTCGCGGTTCAGTCTATCGCGATAAATATGACGGCAGGCACGTACAAAGGCATCGTACATACCATCTCCCATAGCGGATTCCTCGTAGACCTCGCCGCAGACCTCCAGTTTCACACTAGCCATAGGTTTCAAGCCGTATGCTGTTGATACCATATAGCTCTTCAGCTTCACCTTGTCATCCGGAGCCGTATGCTTCAGCACATCGCTGACTATATAAGGAAGGTCTTCCTGGGTAACAAGCTGTTTCTTATCGCCCAACTCTATGATACGGTCAGTAACACGGCGTGTCTGTTCGGGTGTGAGCTCAAGGCCGAGCTCCTCAAGGTTTTTCAGGATATTGGCCTTGCCGGAATTCTTACCCAAGGCATATTCGCGCTTACGGCCGAAACGCTCGGGAATCAAATCGTTGCAATAAAGGCTGTGTTTCTTGTCGCCATCGGCATGCACTCCGGCCACCTGCGTAAACACACTCTCGCCAATGATAGGCTTGTTGGGAGGAACGGCAATACCAGAGATACTCTCCACCATTCGGCTGGCCTTGTTCAGGTTCTCCTCTACCAAGCCAGTGCTGCCATGGAAATGATCCTTCAGGATTGCCTGCACACTGGAGAGCGGTGCATTACCGGCACGCTCACCCAGTCCATTGACTGATGTATGGATACCCCTACAACCGCTCTTTACAGAAGCCAGGACATTGCCGGCAGCCATATCGTAGTCATTATGCGCATGGAAGTCGAAGTGCAGTTCGGGGTAACGTTCCACCATCTGCGAGACGTACTGAGCTGTAAGGAAGGGATTCAGGATTCCTAACGTATCAGGCAGCATAAAACGCTTCACGCCTGCCGTACGGAGTGCATCCACAAAATCAAAAACGTACTGGGGATTGTCCTTCATACCATTGGACCAGTCCTCAAGATACAGATTCACATTGATTCCCTGCTCATGGGCATACTGGATGCTTTGGCGGATATCTTCCACATGCTCTGCAAGGGTCTTCTGCAACTGATACTTGCAATGGCGCTCTGAACCTTTGCAAAGAAGGTTGATGTTCTTACATCCAACATTCTTTACCCAATCAACAGAGGTATGGCCGTCTATGAAGCCCAACACCTCTATCTGCTCTAACCGACCAGCCTGACGGGCCCATCGGCATATCATGGTTACTGCATCCTTCTCACCCTCGCTCACACGGGCGCTTGCCACCTCAACCCTGTCAACGCAGAGTTCCTGTAGCAGCATACGCACAATGAGCAGCTTCTCGTGGGGAACAAAACTCACTCCACTGGTCTGCTCACCATCGCGTAGCGTGGTGTCCATTATCTCTATGTATGATGTTCCCATGCTTCTATCTTATCCTTATTGGCCAAGAGGAAGTCAATATCATCATATGCGTTTAGGAGACAATACTTCTTGTAAGCATTAATCTCGAAGTGCTCCACACTGCCGGTCTTCTCGTTCTTAACCGTTTGGTTGGGAAGATCCACCGTAACTAGGGTATTGCTATCCTCGGCAATACTACGGAATAGTTCCAGTTGGAACTCACGGCTGACAATAACAGGCAGTACAAAACAGTTCAACAGGTTGTTGCGATGGATATCGGCAAAGCTATTGCTGATAACAACACGGACACCATAGCCGGCAATAGCCCAGGCAGCATGCTCGCGACTGGAACCTGAGCCCCAGTTCTGACCGCCAACGATAATCTCGTGCACTCCCTTGTGGGGGGCCTCTGAGAACTCGGGCCTGTTCATTACAAAGTCTGCTACGGGCTGGTTGTTAGAGTCATAGCGGAGGTCGTGCATAAAGGCATCACCATAGAACTTAGGATCACGGGTGGTGAAAGCCAGATAACGTGCAGGAATAATATTATCTGTATTGTTGTTGTCAATCTCGATGGGAATACAAGTTGACTGTATAACGTCGAATTTTTCTTTCATTGAACATTGAACATTGAGCATTGAACATTATTTGATTCTTCACTCTTCATTCTTCACTCTTCACTTAAAGAGAGCGGGGATCCGTTATCACACCAGTAATAGCACTTGCAGCCACTACAAGGGGGCTGGCCAAAACAGTCCGGGCACCAGGACCCTGACGACCTACGAAGTTACGGTTGCTGGTACTAATGCTAAGCTTACCGGCAGGAACCTTATCGGGGTTCATAGCCAAGCAACTGGAGCAACTGGGGAGACGCAACTCGAAGCCTGCCTCTTCCAATATCTTATCAATGCCCTCGTCAATAATCTGCTGACGAACCAACCAACTACCGGGAACCAACCAAGCTACTACACTATCAGCTTTCTTCTTACCCTTTACCACAGAGGCAAAAGCACGGAAATCCTCGATACGGCCATTGGTGCAAGCACCCAGGAAACAATAGTCAACGGGAGTACCCTCCAACTTCTGACCGGGCTGGAACTGCATATAATCCAGCATAGCCTGGAACTGAGGACGCTCAGCCTCGGGGATGCTCTCCAATGTAGGAATACACTCGTCTATGGCAATACCTGCACCGGGGTTTGTTCCGTAGGTGATACGGGGTTTGATATCCTCGGCATGGTAGGTGACTTCCTTATCGAAGACTGCATCATCATCGCTCTTCAGCTTCTTCCACTCCTCAACAGCCTTGTCCCAAGCCTCACCCTTGGGTGCATACTCACGACACTTCAGGTAAGCGAAGGTCGTCTCATCGGGAGCAATAAGACCGGCACGTGAACCCATCTCGATGGAAAGGTTAGACAGGGTAAGACGACCCTCCATACTCATATTACGGATGGTACTGCCTGCATACTCAACAGCATAGCCGGTAGCACCACTGGTGGTCATCTGAGCCATGATATAAAGGGCTACATCCTTGGCGGTAACACCAGGCTGCAGCGTACCTTCTATATTAATACGCATGGTCTTGGGCTTGCTCTGCAGGATACACTGCGAAGCCAGCACCTGAGCTACCTCGCTGGTACCGATACCCATGGCAATGGCGCCAACGGCACCGTGTGTACTGGTGTGCGAGTCGCCACAGACTATGGTCATACCAGGCAGAGAGAGTGCCTTCTCAGGACCAACCACATGGATGATACCATTGTCCTTGGTTCCCATAGCAAAATGGGTAATACCAAACTCTGCACAGTTCTTGGCCAACGTCTCCACCTGATTACGTCCTACAGGGTCGTCAATATGGTCCTGCTGGTCGCTGGGTGTGTTATGGTCGGGCATAGCGTATACGTGGTCGGGACGGAAAACCTTAATTTTCTTGTCCCTCAATGTATCAAATGCCTGTGGACTGGTTACTTCATGCGCATAAAGGCGGTCTATGTAAAGTTGTGTTGGGCCGTCCTCAACGTTCTGCACAACGTGAGCGTCCCAAATCTTATCAAAGAGAGTCCTCATTCTATATTTTGAATTTATAATTTTTGAATTAAGACTTAAACTTATTTATACAATCGATATATGCCTCTACACTGGCGGTAACAATGTCGGTGTTGGCACCGAAGCCATAATAGAGATGGCCATCATACTCAACCTGCATGTGAACCTTACCCACATCGTCAGATCCCTTGCTGATAGCTTGGATAGTAAACTCCTTCAGCGTCATCTGGCGCTTGATGATAGTCTTAAGCGCCTTGATGGCAGCATCAACGGGACCATTACCGGAAGCTGCGCTCTCGAACTTCTCGTTGGCAATGATGAGGCCGATACTGGCAACGCTACGAACACCCTTACCTGTTGTTACCTGGAGGTAATCGAGCTTGACATTATGCGAAGCGCTTCTGTCGGCACCTGCCAATACCAGGATATCGTCGTCGGTAACCTCCTTCTTCTTGTCGGCAAGAACCAGGAAGTCCTGATAAACCTTATCCAGACGCTCACCGTCAATCTCCACACCGTTCACACTGAGACGGTGCTTCAGGGCTGCACGTCCGCTACGAGCTGTCAATACAATAGCGTTATCATCGATACCCACATCCTTGGGGTCCATAATCTCATAGGTAGAGGCGTTCTTCAGCACACCGTCCTGATGGATGCCGGAGCTGTGCGCAAAGGCGTTCTTACCCACAATGGCCTTGTTGGGCTGAACGGGCATATTCATCAAAGAACTTACCATACGACTGGTAGGATAGATCTTGGTGGTGTTGATGTTGGTCTCTATGCCCAGGTCGGGGTGGGTCTTGAAGATCATGGCAATCTCCTCCAGAGAGGTATTACCTGCACGCTCACCAATACCATTGACAGTTACCTCAGCCTGACGGGCACCAGCTAACACACCAGCTACGGTATTGGCAGTCGCCATACCGAGGTCGTTGTGGCAATGCGTCGAAAGAATACTTTTGCCTGCCGCAAAAGCATCGACATGTTCGTAGAGGTACTTTATCTTCTCGTGATATTCATTGGGGACACGGAAGCCTGTTGTATCTGGAATGTTACATACCGTAGCTCCGGCCTTGGTTACAGCATCAATGACACGAGCCAGATACTCATTGTCGGTACGGCCGGCATCCTCAGCATAGAACTCCACATCCTCGACGTACTTCTTGGCGTACTTAACAGCAGCCACAGCACGTTCGATAATCTCCTCGGGAGTAGAGTTGAACTTGTAGCGGATATGGCTCTCACTGGTACCAATACCCGTATGGATACGCTTGTGCTTAGCATACTGCAAGGCTTCGGCAGCCACATCAATATCCTTCTGAACGGCACGCGTCAGCGCACATATTGTGGGCCACGTCACAGCCTTACTGATTTCTATCACGCTGTTGAAGTCACCAGGGCTGCTAATGGGGAAGCCAGCCTCGATGACATCTACGCCAAGGGCCTCAAGCTGTTTGGCTACCTGAATTTTCTCCACCGTATTCAACTGACATCCAGGAACCTGCTCGCCGTCACGAAGGGTTGTGTCAAAAATAAATAGCTTGTCACTCATATTATCAATTACTAGTTATCATACCCCCATAATGAGGGCTAAAAAGACCTTTGTTTTATTTCGCGCTGCAAAGATACGAATAAGCGAGCGAAATACAAAAAGAAAACGTAGGTTTTTCTTTTTATTTCCGAGCGGGAGCATCTTCGACCAAGGTCAAAGAAACGAATAAGCGAGCGAAATACCAAATATCTTTGCGTATTTCCGCCTCATTAGATTATTACATTATTATTTCATCGCACTTAGCGCAGTAGGTATCCATATTGCCATATGGCCTTTACCGCGATGTGCCCATGCGTAATATGGTATGAGGGTAAGGGTTTCATCTTTTGTTTGCAGACGTCCGTCTTCGCCGAAAGAAAAAGATTGGGCCTGGGTAGTGAGCGTAACAATGTCTGTCTGTGCTATCTTCTTATTTCCCTGCGTGATACGTGGTTTTTGATTGAGTAACACATTCAGTACATCGCAAGTATTATCGGGCCATTCGGCACAATAGACCAACGGGCCGCGTTCTATGGCTGCTCTGCCGCGATCGGCTTCCACTTTCTCGTTGGCACGAACCAGACGCGGTTCCATATCGAAGTGCAACTCCACACAGTCGCCCTTCTTCCACTTGCGGTCAATAACAAAATACCCGTTTTGTAGCTCACTATTTACGTTTTCTCCGTTCACCTTGACGGAATAACCGAGTTGCTTGCCGTCGTCAAAACGATATAGGTCGCTGGGCACCACTTCGCCGCGTACCCATCCTGGAATGCGAATCTTCAGAGCGAAGGGTACCGGGGCTTTCTGTATGGTGATGGCCACATCGCCGTCCCAGGGATAGTTAGTCTCTTGTTTGAGGCTGACAGCTTTACCGCTTACCGACACAGTAGTCTCGTTGCTGGCAAAAAGGTTGATGTAAAGGGATTTATCCTTGACGGCATAGATGTATTGGGGCAGTGAGGGAATGAAGCGTGCTGCGTTGGAGGGGCAGCAGGCGCATCCGAACCAAGGTTGACGCTCGTATCCGCCATTCGATTCAAGTGGATTGGGATAGAAGAATCGACCTCCGTCGATGGAGATGCCGGAAATCACACCGTTGTAAAGCGTACGCTCCAGCACATCATAATATTTGCTCTCACCGTGCAGCAGGAAGAGGCGGTAAAAGAGATAGACCTGTGCAATAGCAGCACATGTTTCGCAATAGGCAGTGAGGTTGGGCAATTCGTAGTCGTCGCCGAAACGTTCTCCGTCGCCGCAGGCTCCCACACCGCCGGTGAGATAGTATTTCTTGCCGACGATATTTCCCCAGATACGGTCTATAGCATTGAAATATGCGGTGTCACCAGTCAGAGCAGCCACATCAGCCATACCGGCGTACATATATCCGGCCCGGACGGCATGTCCCACGGCTTCAGCCTGCTCTGTCACAGGCTTGTAGCTCTGAGAGTACTGGTTCGTGCGGTGTACGTAGCCCTCAGCATCTCGGTAGCCTCCACCTCCAATGTTCTGCCAGGCAGGATTCACAGTTCCTCGCTGATCCAGAAAATATTTAGCCTGTTCCAGATATTTGCGGTCGCCTGTGGCAATGTACAATTTTGCCAGTCCCATCTCGGCTATTTGGTGTCCGGGCACCACATTGGCTTGCCCCGGTTTGGGACCTATCTCACGACATACACAATCCGCAAAACGGATGGCAATGTCCAACAGGTTCCGCTTACCCGTAGCGTTGTAGTGTGCCACAGCTGCCTCGCACAGATGTCCCAGGTTATACAGCTCGTGCGAACCGTCCTCAACAGCCACCCAACGCTTGGCTCCCGACCAACTGTGGGGCTTTTCCGGGTTCATTGTCCTGACAGTATAGAGATAGCCGTCCGGCTCTTGTGCTGAGGCGATGATGCCTATTACGCGGTCGCAGTATTTGTCAATTGGTTCGCCGTTAATAATAGCGTTGGGATGCGTCTGCATCAGATAGGCGGCACCTTCCAGCGTCTTATAAGGGTCAGTATCGTCGAAAGGGAACCCTGTTGTCACCTGGAAGGTCTTGGACGAATCCTTGATATGCTCGGCAGCCTGCAAGAAATTGTCGTAACGGTGCTCAGACTCGCACTTACTAAATGCCAAAGGGATTGTGACATCTCGGCTGGCCTGAAGCCGTTGTCCCCAGAAAGAGCTGGGGGCGACTTTTACAGCTGTGAAGGGGACAGGAGTGATGGGATAGCCCGACTGGTCCTTTTGGGCTTTCGTGCCACTTGCATAAAGCGTTGCAAGGAGGGCAAGGAGGATAAATCTCTTCATTTGATTGCTCGTTTTTGTTGTTTTTCTGGTGCAAATATACAAATAAAATAAAATTAAAAATCAAAAATCAAAAATTAAAAATGATAGTTGAGACTTCTAAGTTGAAAGTTATTTCTCTTTACTGCAATTTTTCACTTTTCATTTTCACTTTTCACCGAAATGTTGTACCTTTGTGCCATGAAACTCTCTGTACTTATCCCAACATATAATTACGATTGCACTGGTTTGGTACGACAGTTGCTGTTGCAACTTCCTCCAGAGGGCGAATTGATTGTGGGCGATGACTGTTCCACGGATTCCGCAATCAACGCGAAGAACAGAGAGATAGAGAAGCTGCCAGGTTGTCGCATTTTCTGGGCAAATCACAATATGGGTCGCGCCGCTATCCGCAATGCCCTTGCCCGAGAGGCGAAGGGCGAATGGCTGCTTTTCATCGATGCCGATGCAGAGGTGCGCAGCGAGTCATTCATTGCCAACTATTTGACGATGACAGAGGAAGCGCAGGTCATTTGTGGCGGCACAGGCAACCTGCCCAGGTGTCCGCGTCCTGCAGCTCGTCTGCGCTACGATTATGAGGTGGCTGTAGAGAAACGTTTGACACTCGAGTATCGTCGCCATTCCCCTTACGCCCAGTTCACCACCTTCAATTTCCTTATCCTACGCGAGCTGTTTCTCTCCATCTGTTTCGATGAGCAACTCCATGAATATGGGCACGAGGACACACGCTTCGGGTTGGAGCTGAAGCGACGAGGCATCAAGGTTCTGCATATCGACAACAAGTTGACGCACCGGGGGCTGGAGGATGCCGAGGTGTACCTCCAGAAAACGGAAACAGCATTGCGTTCTCTGGCCTCGATGGACATAGAACAGCAGAAGCATGTCCGTGTCTCAACCTTAGCTCTGAGCCTGGAGCGATGGCATCTGCTTGGCTTGGTGCGTATCCTATATATAATAGGAAAGCCGCTGCTCCGCACCAACCTACTGGGAAAGCATCCTTCCCAAGTGCTTTTTGCTTTCTACAAATTGGGAGCTTACACACAATTTCATAAGAAATAAAAAAAAGAAGCGCTTCGTTTTGTTGTTCACGAAAAAAGAAGTACCTTTGCATACGATTTTACCAAAAAACATAAGAACTCATAAACAAAAAAACAATCATTATGAAGATTTCACGCATTGAACACCTGGGCATCGCCGTGCAGAGCATCGACGAGGTACTGCCCTTCTTCCGCGACGTACTGGGACTGGAAGTTTACAAGACAGAGACTGTAGAAGACCAGAAGGTTAAGACCGCCTTCCTCAAGGTTGGCGAAGTAAAACTGGAACTGCTGGAGCCCACATGCCCCGAGAGCACCGTACAGAAATTCCTGGATAACGGTGGCAAGGGTGTGCACCATGTTGCCTTCAAGATTGAGGATGGTGTGAGCGAAGCTCTCGCTATGTGCGACAGCAAGGGCATCCGCCTCATCGACAAGGCTCCACGTAACGGTGCCGACGGACTGCACATCGCATTCCTGCATCCGAAAAGCACTTGTGGCATCCTGACCGAACTTTGCGAAGAATAAGCCTCAACTCAAACCCCTCTCCTGCCAGAGAGGGGCTTTTTTGACTTTAAACGCTTGACTACGATGAAAAAAATCTTTCTTCTTTTTTTACTTGTCATTTGTCTTCCGGCTTGCCGCCTGAGCACCAACGGAGCGCAAGAATATTCAATTGTAAAAGCCCAGACGCTGACGCCCGAAAACCAAGTCATCTATCTGCGCCACATCATCGAGCAGACGAACGACGCGGCTCAGCGAGAAGCTGCGCTTACGCTGATGGCTCAGGCCGGTACCTACCAGGCGCTGACGTATGCTGCCACATTGTTGAGTGACAAGCAGCAATCCACGGCAAATGCTGCAGCTACGGCTGTTTGGAGCATCATGTCGAATCACCCCGAATATAATGGCAAGGAATCCCGCGACATACTGGCTCGTGCCTTGCCCCTCATAAATAAAAAGCAGAGGAAAAAAGCACAGGCCTGGCTGACTGCCGTAAACAAAGATGCTGAGGGCTTCGTCTGTCTTTTCAACGGTAAGGACCTGAGCGGATGGAAAGGCCTCGTGGAAAACCCCATCGCCCGTGCCAAGATGAGCTCCAAGGACCTGAACGAAGCTCAGCAGAAGGCCGACGAACTGATGCGACGCGACTGGATCGTGGAGGACGGCAATCTGGTGTACATCGGAAACGGTTGGGACAATATATGCACCGTAAACAAGTATGCCGACTTCGAACTGCTTGTGGACTGGCGACTCGACCCGAACGGCAAGGAGCCTGATGCTGGTGTCTATCTGCGCGGCGCTCCACAGGTCCAGATCTGGGACATCCGCCGCACCAATGTCGGTGCACAGGTGGGTTCCGGCGGCCTCTATAACAACAAAGTGAATCCCTCCGTCCCGACCAGCGTGGAGGACAACAAGTTGGGCGAATGGAATACCTTCCGCATTATCATGCGCGGCGAGAAGGTTACGGTTTGGCTGAATGGCGTAATGGTGGTAGATAATGTTGTCCTGGAAAACTACTGGGACCGCAAACTGCCTATCTTCCCCAGCGACCAGATCGAGATGCAGGCCCACGGCTGCCGCTGCTTCTTCAGAAACATATATGTGAAGGAGTTATGAACAGGCCTCGTATCGTCTTCATGGGCACTCCGGACTTCGCAGTCCAGACACTGAGCCGTCTCATAGAAGAGGAGTGTAACGTAGTTGGTGTCGTCACGATGCCCGACAAGGCCATTGGCCGGCACCATGATGTCCTGCAGAGCAGCCCGGTCAAGAAGTTCGCTCTGGAGAAAGGCATCCCCGTCCTGCAACCGGAAAAGTTGCGCGACGAAGCTTTCATCGCCGAACTCAGAGCTCTGCAGCCAGACCTGCAGATAGTCGTTGCTTTCCGCATGCTGCCGCAGGTCGTGTGGGCTTTGCCGCCACTCGGCACCTTCAATCTGCACGCTGCCCTGCTGCCGCAGTATCGCGGTGCTGCACCCATCAACTGGGCCATCATCAATGGCGACGCCGAGACAGGCATCACGACCTTCTTCCTCGACGAACAGATAGATACAGGCCGCATCATCCTCCAGGAACGCATACCTATTGCTCCCGACGATTGTGCCGAAGATGTGCACGACAAGCTCATGATGCAGGGTGCTGAACTGGTTATCAAGACGGTCCGCCTCATCGAAAACGGACAGGCAACAGCCACAGACCAAAGCCAGTTCATGACGGACGAACCCCTGCGACCCGCCCCGAAGATATTCAAGGAAACATGTCAGATTAAATGGCAAGAGCATACGCTCCAGAGTGCCTACAACTTCATCCGGGGCCTTAGCCCCTACCCTGCCGCCTGGACACCCGTCATTGCTAACAGCAAGGAGACAGAGATGAAAATTTTCCGTGCCACCATGCTTCCCGAAGCAAAAAACGCCTCTCCATACAAAGGAGAGGTTGAGAGAGGGTCCGACTTCTTGCGCATCTCTTTACCAGGAGGATTCCTTTCCCTCGATGAGGTTCAGCTCGCCGGCAAGAAACGAATGCCTATAGCAGACCTCCTTCGCGGCACAAAAATAGAAATTAATAGTAAATAATTAAAAATGAAGTATATGTTACGCCTTTTTGCTTTCCTCCTATTCATTCTTCACTCTTCATTCTTCACTCTTCACTCTCAAACACAGCTTCCTCCTTATCTCGACCCCTCGAAGGACATCGAGACCCGCGTGGAAGATGCTCTCTCCCGCATGACGCTGGCAGAGAAGATTAGTGTGATTCATGCCCAGAGCAAGTTCTCGAGCCCAGGTGTCAAACGCCTCGGTATGCCCGATTTCTGGACAGACGACGGACCTCACGGCGTTCGTCCCGATGTGCTTTGGGACGAGTGGGAACAGGCCGGACAGACAAATGATTCCTGTGTGGCCTTCCCGGCTCTGACCTGTCTCGCAGCCACATGGCACCCCTCACTCTCCGCCATGTATGGTGCAGCTTTGGGCGAGGAAGCACTTTATCGTGGCAAAGCGATGATTCTGGGGCCGGGCATAAACATCTACCGCACCCCTCTCGGAGGCCGTAACTTCGAATACATGGGCGAAGACCCCTACCTCACTTCTCGTATGGTTGTACGCTACGTTCAGGGATTACAGAGCGTCGGCGTGGCCAGTTGCGTGAAGCATTACTGCCTGAACAACGATGAGGAATACCGCCATCAGGTGAACGTCATCGTAGGCGACCGAGCCTTGCATGAAATATATCTGCCAGGCTTCGAGGCTGCCGTCAAGGAGGGTAAAGCCTGGGGCGTGATGGGCGCATACAATCTCTACAAGGATGAGCACAACTGTCACAACCAATACACGCTGGGCAAGATATTGAAGCAGGACTGGGGCTTCGACGGTGTTGTTGTTAGCGACTGGGGCGGAGCGCACGACCTCGACCAGGCTGTCAAGAACGGACTCGATATGGAGTTTGGAACCTGGACGGACGGCCTCACTATGGGTGCTACGAACGCCTACGATATGTATTACCTCTCCAAGCAGTACCAGAAGGCAATCCTCGATGGTAAATACACCACAAAGGAACTGGACGAGAAGGTACGCCGCGTCCTGCGCCTCTTCTTCCGCACCACGATGAACAAGAAGAAGCCTTACGGTTTCCTTTGCAGCGAGGAGCATTACTTAACAGCCCAACTCGTGGCGCGGGAAGGCATCGTCCTCTTACAGAACGAGCGCAACGTGCTGCCAATCCAGGCCGAGGGCAAGAAGATTCTTGTCGTAGGCGAGAATGCTATCAAGATGATGACCGTAGGCGGCGGTTCCAGCTCACTGAAAGCCCAGCACGAAATCAGTCCACTGCAAGGTCTTCAGGAACATCTGAAGGGGTCTGACTGCCAGATAGAATATGCTCGCGGCTATGTGGGCGATACAAGCGGCAACTACAATGGTGTCACCACAGGGCAGAACCTCAAAGACGACCGCACACCCGAAGAACTCATCGCTGAGGCTGTAGAGAAGGCTAAGACTGCCGACTATGTGGTTATCTTCGGAGGATTGAACAAGAGCGACTATCAGGACTGCGAGGGTCACGACCGCAAGACGATGGACTTGCCCTACAACCAGGAAAAGCTCATCACCGCCATTGCCGACGTCAACAAAAACACCATCTACGTCAACATCAGCGGCAACGCCGTCAGCATGCCTTGGCGCAAGCAAGTTCCCGCTATCGTGCAAGGATGGTTCCTCGGCAGCGAGGCTGGCATAGCTCTGGCAGCCATCCTGTTGGGCGACGTCAGCCCCAGCGGGCACCTGCCTTTCACCTGGTACGAGAGCCTGGACCAGTGCGGAGCTCATAGCTTCGGCGAAGCAGCCTTCCCAGGCATCTGGCGCGAAGGCAAGAAGATTATCGACGAGGAGTACAAGGAGGGTATCTATGTCGGCTACCGTTGGACCGACAAGCAGAAGCTGAAACCCGCCTTCGCCTTTGGTCACGGATTGAGTTACACCACCTTCAAGGTGAGCAACCTCAGATGTGCATTCAATGAGACAACCGACGGGAACATGACCTTCAAGGTCGATGTCACGAATACAGGTGATAGGCCTGGAGCTGATGTCGTGCAGCTCTACATCACCGACGTCAAGTGCAGTGTGGACCGTCCTGTCAAGGAACTGAAAGCTTTCCAGAAAGTCATTCTAAAGCCAGGCGAGACTCAGACCCTCACGTTGAATACAGACAAACGGGCCCTCTCCTTCTGGGACGAGACGACAGGCGACTGGAAAGCCGAACCCGGCGACTTCATAGCCTGGGCCGGCGACGCCAGCGACCGCCTCACTTGCAAAGTAAAATTCACGCTGAAATAACCTCCAGGCCTCGTAGCGCCTGGTGATAACGACTCCAAGGCCTCCGAAAATACGGGGGCCTTTTCTATTTCCCTTCCTTCTTGCCGAAAACGGAGAAGTGGACGTAGCGTTTGGGGTGTGCCTTGAGGTCTGTCACAAGGCTGTCGGCGCTCTGCACGGTATGGTTCAGGTTATCGTAGAGTTCTGGGTCGGACATCATCTTGCCCAGTGTGCCGTCGGGACTCTGTATCTGCTCCATCATGTTATGCACGCTGCTCAGGGTCTGGTTGACGTTGTCTAGTGTGGCCTTCAGGTCCAGTTGGTTCATCTTGTCAGTCAACGTAACGACATTCTCTCCGGCCTGCGTAAATGTGCCAGCCATCTTCGGTATATCGTTACCCAGCAGGCTGTTAAGTTGTGCGCTACTGCTGTTCAGGCTCTCGGTGATGAGTTCTGCATTCTGGAGGATTAGGGGCAGATTGGGATTGGAGAGCAGAGTGTTGAGGGTGGTAACAAGGGTATCGACCTTCGACACGACCTGTTCCAACTGCGGAACCATACCGCCCACCTTTGCCATCAGGCCACTTACATCACTTCCCTGAATGGTATCGCCCGGCTGATATGCCTCGCGCAGATTTGTGGCCAGCAGCATGTTCAGGGTACAGCCGCCCAGAACAGCCTCGTCCAGTTGTGCCGAACTGCCCTTCGGGATACGAAGGTCATCGTCCGTACTTATCTCCACCACCACCTGGCCAGGATGATTGTAGTCATAAAGAATGTCGCTGACAGTACCAACCTTGAAACCGTCTGCAAAAACAGGGCTATTCTTCGCCAGTCCTTTAGTATTGCTGAAGGATATATAATATACCTCGTTGGAACTGAACATGTTAATACCCTTCAAAAAGTTGATACCGAAATACAATGCCACGAGGGCAACAATTCCCATCAGTCCTATCTTGACTTCTGTTTTCATACTTTTGGTCTGCTATTTCTTATACGCGACAAAGGCGTTGTAGATACTTTTGGCGAGGGCATTCACACCCGCGGTGGAGGTGAGGTAAGCCGCTTCGTTGGGGTTATTGATGAAGCCAAGTTCAACCAGTACGCTGGGCATACTGGTGGCGCGGAGCACAAGGAATCCGGCCTGATGCACACCCTTATCGATGCGCTTGGCAGTGTTGCGGAACTGCTTCTGAATGAGGCCTGCCAGCTTGACGCTGCTCTCCATATTCCTGTCTTGCATCAGTTCGAAGATGATGTAGCTCTCGGTCGAGTTCGGGTCGAAGCCCTCGTACTTCTCTTCGTAGTTGCTCTCCAGGGTGATGACGGAGTTCTCGCGCTTGGCGACAGCCAGATTATCTGCGGCGCGGTGCATACCCAGGGTGTAGGTCTCTGTGCCTTGGGGGCCGATTTTGGCAGGCGTAGCGTTCGTGTGGATACTGATAAACAGGTCGGCCTTGGCGCGGTTAGCGATATTGGCGCGCTCGTCCAGTTCCACGAACACATCCGTCTTGCGTGTATAGACCACTTTGACATCGGGGCAGTTCTGCTCCACCAACTTGCCAAGGGCCAGTGCGACAGCCAGGTTGATGTTCTTTTCCTTAGCTGTCCGGCTCTGTGCCCCCGGGTCTTTTCCCCCGTGCCCGGCATCGATGACGAGTGTGTAAGGCGAGGCCAAAAGGCAGGAACACAGCAACAAGAAAGAGACAATATATCGTTTCATCATGTATTTAAATGCACTTTTTCGCCCGCAAAGGTACGAATAAGTGAGAGAAATACAAAAGAAAAGCTTGTTTTTCTTTTTATTACTTCAGTTTATTTTTATTTTATTTCCGTTATGAATATAGATTCCCTTCTGCGTGGGATTGCCGCCGAGCTTCCTGCCACTCAGGTCGTACCAGCTATCGTCGTTAACTTCTTTAACTCCGTTAACTTCGTTAACTCCGTCCACTTCGTTTCCCTCTTCTCCAAAGTTCAGCTTGAACTCCTTCACGCCGCTTCCGTTGTCCAACTGGAAGTACGCACGGCAGGAGCCGAGCGTCATCTTGGCGCTGGGATAGTACAGCTTGTTCTCGGTGCCCAGGAACAGAATGCTCTTGTCGTTGGCGGTGAAGCCGACGGGGCTGTAGGAGCCCTTGAAGCTACCGCCCAAGAAAGCCTGCTCGTTGTTGGCTGTGGAATTACTGATGGTGACGCCGGTAAATACAGGGTTGGTAATGGTGCCGCCCGTGTTGTTCCACTTTATGATGAACGGCGTGCCGGCGGGGATATCAATGGCTTTGGTGAAGTTCAGCGTCAGCGTCGAGCCGCTCACTCCACTGTTGGCGGCATCGAGCACCATTGCTGTCACACCGTCGCCGCTGAGTGGTCCGCTGGTGCTGACGTCAAACGGCAGGCACAGCGTGTTCCATGCGCCGTCCTTGTAGAGCGTGCGACCTGAGAGCGTCACATCGCCTACCCGTCCGTTGTAGTTCGTAATTATCGATGTATTATCGGCTTTATCA
>JAFZPZ010000025.1 GCA_017552435.1 Bacteroidaceae bacterium | reverse complement strand
GTGTTTCTGGGAGTTGCGGAAAAAAGGAGTAATCAAATAAAAGAAAGACTATAACAATAGACGAACAATGGCAAAGAAACTGACAGATACGGCGAAGAAGGCAAAATCGGCAAAAAAATCTGGGACTACGAAGAAGAAAACGACAAAGCGGACAAAGATTTCCTGGATTGTGAAACCTGATGGGATGTCGCTCACCGAATGGCAGATAGCATTGCGCAAGCAGATAGCACAGGAAGAACATTTCGGAATCTCTTGTGTGGATGACAAATTGTTGCCTGGCGAGTATAGTGTAAAGAGTCCCAAGACCAAGCAGGAATACAAGGTGGTGTATCGCGGTGCGAAGAGCCAATGGAACTATTGTTCGTGCTTCGATTTCAAGACGGCACAATTAGGAACTTGCAAGCATATAGAGGCTGTAAAGTTGTGGATAAAAAGCAATAGGAAGGTGCGAGTGCATCAGGAGATTCCACCCTATACTTCGGTATATCTGTCTTACCTTGGCGAGCGGAAGGTTTGTATCCGTATCGGTTCCGACCATAGGCAAGAATATGAGCAATTAGCGACGAAGTATTTTGACCGCAAGGGGGTGATGTTGGAGGATGCCTACCAAAAGTTCACCGACTTTGCCATAGAGGCCAATCGTATTAGCGACACGTTCCGTTTTTATCAGGATGCCATTGATTTCATCTTTGAAAAGCGTGAGACAAAGTTCCGGCAGCATATCTTGCATTGCTATACCGACGAGATGCTCGACAAGTTGCTAACAGTCACACTCTATCCTTATCAGAAGGAGGGCATCCGCTTTGCATTTGAGAAAGGTAAGTGCATCATTGCTGACGAAATGGGCTTGGGTAAGACCATCCAGGCCATAGGTACCGCAGAACTGATGCGAAAAGAAAAGCTGATACAATCGACGCTTATTGTCTGTCCTACATCGCTGAAATACCAATGGAAACGCGAAATAGAACGATTCACGGGCCAGCAGGTGCAAGTTATCGAAGGGCTACATCATAAGCGCATCACTCAGTACCAGATGGATGTACCTTATAAGATAATCTCCTACAACAGCGCCTGCAACGACATCAAGATACTTGGCAAGTTGGAAACCGATCTGCTCATCATGGACGAGGTACAGCGGCTGAAGAACTGGAACACGCAGATTTCGATGGCTATGCGCCGTGTGGTATCGCAATATGCCGTCATCTTGTCTGGCACGCCCTTGGAAAACAAGTTGGAGGAACTCTATTCTGTGATGGAGTTTGCCGACAACTTCTGCCTTGGTCCGTTTTGGAAGTTCAAGTCAGAATTCATCGTAAGCGATGAGACGGGGAAGGTGATTGGCTATAAGAATCTGAACAAGGTGGGCGAGATGGCCCGTCATCGTCTCATCCGCCGCACCAAAAAACAAGTAGCCCTTCAGATGCCTGAGCGTCAGGACAAGATTCTTTTTGTACCGATGACCAAGGAACAACGTGAGCAACATGATGAACTGAAATATGTTGTAGGGCAGATTGTCATGAAATGGCAACGCATGCATTTCCTTTCTGAGAAAGACCGCAACCGCCTAATGCTCTGTCTCTCACAGATGCGCATGCTCTGCGACAGCACCTATATCCTCGACCAGAAGACTCGCAATGACACGAAGGTGGATGAGGCCTTGAACATCATCATCAGTCTGTTAGAGTCTGAAGGCGAGAAGGTGGTGGTTTTCAGTCAATGGGAGCGGATGACGCGGCTTATCGCACAGGAACTGACCAAACGGGAGATAGGCTTTGAGTATCTGCATGGTGGCGTTCCTTCAGAAGCACGTGGCAAGTTGATTACCAACTTTGCCGATAATCCAGACAGCCGTGTTTTTCTTTCTACTGATGCTGGTTCCACAGGTCTAAACCTGCAGTCCGCTGCTACTATCATCAATCTGGATCTCCCTTGGAATCCTGCTGTCTTGGAGCAGCGTATCGCCCGCATCTATCGTCTTGGGCAACAGCGCAACGTGCAGGTCATCAATCTTGTGTCCGCTGGCACCATTGAGGAGCAGATGCTCGACAAACTCCGCTTCAAGTCAGCTATGTTCGAGGGCGTTCTCGATAATGGGCAGGACACCATCTTCCTCGGCGAAGGCTCGAAGCTCAGTCAGATGATGGATACCCTGGGCGAGATGGTAGAAGAAACGGAGAAACTGTCGGAACCTGTTGTTACATACGATGCTGTAGAGCAGGCTACAACAGAGACTCCTAAAGCACCTGTTGTTGCAGAACCAACTACAGAAGAAGTCATAACTGAGACAGAGGCTCCTCGTGAGGAAACGCAAACCACTTCTACTTCGTTAACTCAATCTGAAACTCAAGTCCCTTCTACTCCGAAAGAGCTCATTGCCCAGGGCACAGCCTTCTTCAGTGGTCTTGCAGCAACTTTGAAATCACCTGAAGCCACAGAGCAACTTGTTAATTCATTAGTGGAGACTGACGCTGAAACCGGCCAGACAACATTAAAGATTCCCGTTCCAGATAAGCAGACCGTTCGCAATCTGCTCGACATTGTAGGCAAGTTATTTGGTTGATATATAGGCGTAAGAGCTGCGTTTGCAGTTTGTGTCAATGCCGTGAGAAGCGCAAGATGAAATAAGACAAAACGATAACAGAGTATGACAGTCAAGGAAGTGTTCGAACTGCGGAAGCAGGGGAAGATAGAAGAGGCGTATGAGGCCATACGCCCGATGTATGCCGTGCATCAGGGCAAGTACACCACGTTGTGCATGTTCTGGACGGCGAGTGACATACTGAAGAAGCGAATCAAAGAGCAGCGATTTGATGAGGCGGAGAAAATTTTCAAGGCGTTGTTGCGTATCCTTCCCAATATTGAGGATCGCTCGGCGCAAAGCGACGCTTATTCGAGCAAAGCGAGTCTTAAGAAGGATGGGAAGGCACTCAGCAGCATCCTCTATGAAGCTGTGACGCTCGACAAGGAGATTAAAGACTTCAGCATGCTCGACTTTGTGGCTCAATTAAAGGTGGAGCAGTTGAGTGATGAGGATTGGAAGGCCATCACAACGCCCGCAGTAGCTGGCAGCCCCAGCCATCCCATTCCCTCTGTTGCCCAGCAGTTGCTTACCTGTGCCTTCCACGAGATTCAGGAGAATCCAACGGTGGACAATGCCTTGAAGGTGATGCCGTTGCTACAGGAGGCTATGCGTCGACACCCGAATGACAAGAACAACCAGCGGCATACGGCTGTGGTATATCGTATCATGGGTGAGAAAGACAAGGCCGTTGCCGTCTACCGCCAGTTGCTCACCCGCCATCGCGACAGCTATCTCTATGCTGAGTTGGCCGAACTGACTGATGCCCCAGGACAGAAGGCTGCATTGCTTTGCCGTGCTATACAGAATCAGCGTCAGGAGCAATTTTGTACAGGCTACCGCCTTGACCTTGCCCGCCTGCTCCTTGGTCGCGACAATCCACGTGCCGCCTACGAACTGCAGAAATGCATCGCAGCCCGCAAAGCTCAAGGCTTCGGTGTTACCAAGGAGATGCAGCAGATGCTTCAGCAACTTACAGGCGTTCAGCCCGCTACCGATGCTGAGCAGCAGGCGTTCTATAAGAAGATGGCAGAGAAATACACTATGTGATGATCCATCACCCAGAACACCTTCGAGGAACGTATCGACAAGATGATTCAAGACAAGCGCCACCTCGCAGATATGACCGTCGCCACTGGCGAAAGCTGGATTGGTAAACTCAGCAACAAGGAACTCCGGGAACTATTCGGGTAATTTCGTTTCTTCTTCCGTCTTCCCTCATCCGCCTTCTCTCTTCATACAGTTCAGCGTACTTTAGTGCAACACAGCCTCGCTCTTCCCATACTCTTGCCATACTCTTGAGTAAGCTTAGAAGCAACTTAGAGTAAGCCTAGAAGCAGCTTAAGAGCAGCCTGGGAGCTGGGTAGAGTATAGTCTGTCCCATTAGACATCCATATGGACTTTTACTTCCCGTCCTTTTCCTTGTCTATCAGTTCCCTTATGGCCCTATCATAGTCACTCTCGTACTGGATCATTTCCAGCTTGCGGTATTTCTCAAATTCGGCGATAGCCTTTTGCTTTGCCTGACGCTTCTGTTACCCTCTTGTCGAACTAACAAAAATTTTTTGTGAGTTCGTTTTGGGTCTTGTTCTTCCTCTTCATATATCTGTCCGATATGATAG
>JAFZPZ010000024.1 GCA_017552435.1 Bacteroidaceae bacterium | reverse complement strand
GGCTCCGTCGCCAGTCTTGTCGCGAGTCTCGGCTCCGCGATGTTCCATGTTTTCCAGCACCTTCAGTGCATTGTCTACCAGATCGTGACTCTTTCCGCCGTGGATGTTTACTACCATTCCCACGCCGCAAGCATCGTGCTCATAAGCCTCGTTGTATAATCCTTGCTGATTCATATATGTTATTGTTCAAACGTTTATAATCTGTTTGCGATTCTGCGAAGCGCCTTTTCCGTATTTTCGTGAGTGCCGAAGGCCGTTAGTCGAACATACCCCTCGCCGCTGGGACCGAAACCTGCTCCGGGAGTGCAAACCACATGGGCAGAGTGGAGCATCCATTCGAAGAATTTCCAGGATGTCATGTTGTTTGGCGTGTGAACCCATAGGTAGGGTGCGTCCTGGCCTCCATAAACTTTGAAGCCCAGTTCTGCCAGTTCTTCGCGCATGATGCGGGCGTTTTCCATATAGTAGTCAATGGTTGTCTTTATCTGCTTCTTCCCCTCTGGTGTATAAATGGCCTCTGCCGCCCGCTGGCTGAGATAGCTTGAGCCGTTGAATTTTGTGCATTGCCGACGATTCCACAACGCGTTCAGCGACACGACTTTTCCGTCGGCGTCCCGAGCCGATACCTTTTTCGGTACGATGGTATATCCGCAACGAACGCCAGTGAAGCCCGCTGTCTTCGAATAGCTATGAAACTCCACGGCGCAATGTTTGGCACCGGGTACCTCATAGATGCTATGGGGCACCTTCTCACTTTGAATGTATGCCTCGTATGCAGCATCGTAAAGGATGAGCGCATCGTTCTTGATGGCATAGTCAACCCACTGGTACAGTTCCTTGTGTGAGAGTGTTGTACCCGTGGGGTTATTGGGGTAACACAGATAGATAACGTCCACGTGCTCTTTGGGTAGCTCAGGCACAAAGCCGTTCTCTGCCGTGCAGGGCAAGGTGACGATGCTGCGACCTGCCATCACATTGGAATCCACATAGACGGGATAGACAGGGTCGGTGACAGCCACCACGCAGTCGGCACTCAGCAGCTCCTGAAAATTGCCCGTGTCACTCTTGGTACCATCGCTTACGAAAATCTCGTCTGCCGCAATGTCGATGCCGCGGGCACGGAAGTTGTGTTCCACGATGGCTTCGCGCAGGAAGTCGTAGCCCCGCTCAGGACCATAACCTCGAAACGTCGTCGCAACGCCCATCTCGTCAGTTGCTTTGTGCAACGCTTCCAAAACGGCTGGTACCAGCGGTTGCGTCACATCCCCGATGCCCAGCGAGATGACATCCACCTTCGGGTGCTCCGCCTTGAAAGTCCTGACTCTCTTGGCAATATCAGCGAACAAATAATTGTCCGATAGTTCCAAATAATTCTCGTTGATCTTCATCGTTATTACGTTATTCCGATATTTCTATTTCGCCTTCAAACACAAACTCCGCCGGCCCTGTCATATAGACGTGATTGTCGGCCTCTCGCCATTCCACCTCCAGTGTGCCGCCGTCCATAATGATGCGGCTCTTGCGTTCTGCGCGACCTGTCTTACAAGCAGCGACAGCTGTGGCACAGGCACCTGTGCCACAAGCCATCGTGATACCACTGCCGCGCTCCCAAACGCGCACTCGAATGCCGTCAGGACGCATTTCGGCAAATTCGATGTTGCAACGTTCAGGAAACGCGGGATGGTGTTCCAATTCCTTGCCCATGTATTCCACTTCATTGATATTTTCTGTGAAGATAACGTAGTGTGGGTTGCCCATTGACACAAAAGACCCGACCCCTTCCGTGATGGAGGGGAGAGGCTGCGCGGTGTCATACTGCTTGGGATTCTCGAACGCAGGTTCTCCCATATCCACGGTAACGGATTCCACCTTGCCGCTTTTCACGTGAAGATTCAATGTCTTTATCCCAGATAATGTCAAGAGGCGAATTTGTGTTTGTGTTGTTAGCCCTTTCTCATAAACATATTTTCCAATACACCTCGACGCATTGCCGCACATCATAGCCTCCGAGCCGTCGGCATTGAAAATGCGCATTGAAAAGTCCGCTTCAGGAATAGTGCTGCGCCCGATGAGAACGAGACCATCAGAGCCGATGCCTTTGTGGCGGTCGCTCCACAGGCGAGCCGCAACAGCAGGATTCTTTATATTATATAATAAGGTGTCAACGTAGATATAATCGTTGCCAGCTCCGTGCATCTTTGAAAAATGTATCTTTTGTATCATTTAGGTGTTTAAATCCTTTGGATAATATCATTTGTTTTGATTTCCGTTGCAAAAGTAGTCATTTTGTAACTAAAAAGGACTATTTTAATGGCAAAAAGTGTTATTCGTGAATTAATTAATTGATATACGTCAAAGAAAAACGCCTATTTGGTGTTAATATGTTTGATTTTTGATTGATTTATCGACAAAATGTCGTACATTTGCAGCGAAAACATTGCAATGTGTTATTATAGGACGCTCACAAGTAACAATTAAGGTATGAAAAAGATTGAAGCAATTATCAGGAAGACAAAATTCGAAGATGTCAAGGAAGCATTGCTCAGTTCGGACATCGACTGGTTTGAGTATCACGACGTACACGGCATCGGCCAGAGCCGACAGGAACGTATCTATCGTGGCGTGCAGTACTCAACGGATGTTATTGAGCGAGTAGCTGTAACCATTGTATGCCGCGATCAGTTTGTCCAACCCACTGTGAAGGTGATTATCGATACTGCCCACACGGGAGAGGTCGGTGACGGCCGCATCTTCGTCAGCGACATGATAGACACATGGAGCATCCGCACAGGAGAGCACGGCGATACGGTGCTGAGAGATAAGAAATAAAAGTAGGATAACAAATATTTTGTATTATGAACGACGTTGCATTATCATTAGATACTGTTTGGATGTTATTGGCCGCTATGTTGGTATTCTTTATGCAGCCGGGCTTTGCACTGTGCGAGGCAGGTTTTACGCGCAGTAAGAACACGGCAAACATCCTGTTCAAGAATTTCGTAGATTTCATGTTTGGCTCCCTGCTGTTCTGGTTCGTGGGCTTTGGCCTCATGTTCGGCAGCGACGCGCTGGGTGGTTTCATCGGTTTGCCCAACTTCGGCGACCTCTCCTTCTATTCTGGTGAGCTGCCTGTCGAGGGCTTCCTCATCTTCGAGACCGTTTTCTGCGCCACCTCTGCAACCATCGTCAGCGGTGCCATGGCAGAGCGAACCAAGTTCTCTATGTATGTTATTTACAGCGCCATGATCTCGCTGTTCATCTACCCCATAGAGGGGCACTGGACATGGGGCGGAGGCTGGCTCTGCAACGATGCAGCCGACAGTTTCATGATGACAACCTTCGGCGACACCTTCCATGACTTTGCCGGTTCTGCCATCGTACACAGCGTGGGTGGTGTTCTGGCTCTGATTGGTGCTATGGCTCTTGGTGCCCGTCGTGGTAAGTATGGCAAGGACGGCAAGAGCCGCGCTATCCCCGGTCACTCGCTGACACTCGCCGCTTTGGGTGTGTTCATCCTGTGGATGGGCTGGTTCGGTTTCAATCCCGGCTCACAGCTCGCAGCTTCCGGTGAGGTGAACCGCATCGCCATCTCTCACGTGTTCCTGACCACGAACCTTGCTGCAGCAGCAGGTGGTGTTGCCACGATGTTCCTCACCTGGTTGAAGTACAAGAAGCCCTCGTTCTCACTGATGCTGAATGGTGTGCTCGCTGGTCTCGTAGGTATTACGGCCGGTTGTGACCTTGTATCACCTGTGGGCGCAGTCATCATCGGTTTCGTATGTGGCACTGTCCTGGTCTTCTCCATTGAGTTCATCGACCACGTGCTCCACATCGACGATCCTGTGGGTGCAAGCTCTGTACACGGTGTCTGTGGTATTCTCGGCACACTCATGACCGGTCTGCTCTCCACCACTAATGGCGCCTTCTATGGACATGGCTGGGGCTTTTTCGGAGCCGAGTGCTTTGGTATCCTCGTCATCGACCTCTGGGCTGCAGCCTGCGGCATCACCCTCTTCTATGGCATCAAGAAACTCCATGGGCTTCGCGTTCCTGCCCGCATCGAGGACGAAGGTCTGGATGTTTACGAACATGGAGAGTTGTGCTATAACTGACATTTACTAATTCTATATTCAAAATTTACAATTCATAATTGCACTATGAAAAAGTTATTAATTATTCTCCTTTCTGTAGCAGGTATGACTACTGCAGGAGCACAAGATATAGTTGAGGCCAATATTTCTGTTGACCTTGTGAATCAATACATTTGGCGTGGCCAGAACTTAGGTAGTGTGAGCCTTCAGCCTTCACTTGGCGTGGAGTGGAAAGGACTGAGCCTCTCTACTTGGGGCAACGTGGGAATCTCCGTACCTACTGATGACAAGGAACTGGACTTCACATTGGACTACACTTATAAAGGCTTTAGTATCGGCGTCACCGATTACTGGTTCTCTAAAGGCAGCTTCTTCCAGTACAAAGCTCACCAGACCACGCACATCTTCGAGGCAGGTATTGGCTACGATTTTGATTTCCTTAGTTTTCAGTGGTACACCAACTTCGCTGGTAACGACGGATTCAACAAAGACGGCAAACGTGCCTACAGCAGCTACTTCGAGCTGGCAACACCTTTCCGTCTTGGAGGTCTTGACTGGTCGGCAACATTAGGAGTCGTGCCCTGGGCCACAACAACCTACAACTCCAACGGCTTCTGTGTCACCAATGTCAGCCTTCGTGCTACCAAGGACTTCGTCATCAAGGATAAATACCATCTCCCCGTCTTTGCCGGTCTGACTGCTAATCCCCGCGACGAGAAGATGTATCTCCTCTTTGGCGTTTCGTTCAGTATGTAACCAATTTTATGGAAGAGCTTAAACATGAATGTGGTGTGGCGATGATTCGCCTGTTGAAGCCACCTACCTACTATCAAGAGAAGTACGGCACAGGGCACTATGGTCTGAACAAGCTGTACCTCATGATGGAAAAACAGCACAATCGCGGCCAGGAGGGCGCAGGCATTGCCTGCGTCAACCTGGACGCTCCCGTTGGGGAGGAATACATGTTTCGTGAAAGAGCTGAGGGGAAAGAGGCCATCACAGAAATCTTCAAACGAATTGAAAATGGAAAATGGACAATGAACAATGATACGGCCTCTGAATGCGCTGCTGATAATTTTCAATTGTCAATTCTCAATTGTCAATTAATGATGGGCCACCTCCGTTATTCCACAACAGGTAAGAGTGGGTTGCAATATGTGCATCCCTTTCTTCGCCGTAATAACTGGCGAGCGAAGAACTTGTGCCTGTGCGGCAACTTCAACATGACCAACATTGATGAGATCTTCACAAAGATTGTGCGGCAGGGGCAATCACCACGTATGTTTGGCGACAGTTATATCACCCTTGAGTGGATGGGCCATCGTCTTGACCGAGAGGTGGAGCGTAACTTCGAAGAGGCCAAGAATTTGGGACTCAAAGACCTCGACATCACTCACTATATCGACGACCATGTCGATATGGCTCGCGTACTTCGCACTTCCTTGCCCGACTACGATGGCGGCTATGTGCTCTGTGGTCTCACAGGCAGCGGTGAGATGTTTGCTGTTCGCGACCCTTGGGGCATACGCCCAGTCTTCTTCTATCAGGATGACGAGGTGGTGGCGGTAGCCAGCGAACGTCCGGTGTTGCAGACTACCTTCGACCTCACCACCGACCAAATCCTCGAGCTCCTTCCCGGTGAGGCGCTGATTGTCAACAAACATGGAAGGACGAAGACAGAGACCATACTTCCTCAACGCGGTGACAGCCAGTGTAGCTTCGAACGCATCTACTTCAGTCGTGGCTCTGACCGTGATATCTATCAGGAACGCAAGCGGTTAGGCGAACAGCTTACCAAACCCATCCTACGCGCCATCGACCTCGACACCGAGCACACCGTGTTCTCCTTCATTCCCAATACCGCTGAAGTGGCTTTCTACGGTATGGTGGAAGGCTTTCGCAGGCAAGGGCTGGATGTGCGGACGGAAAAAGTGGCATGGAAGGACATCAAATTGCGCACATTCATCACCGAAGCTGGAGCACGCAACGATCTTGCAGCCCACGTCTATGACATCACATACGGCTGTCTGGAGCCCTATAAGGACAACCTCGTCATCATTGATGACTCTATCGTTCGCGGCACAACCTTGAAGGAAAGCATCTTCAAAATCCTCGATCGTCTGCATCCAAAGAAGATAGTAATGGTCAGTAGCTCGCCACAGGTTCGCTATCCCGACTTCTACGGCATCGATATGGCCCGCTTGGAAGAGCTTTGTGCCTTCCGAGCCGCCATTGCGCTGCTGGAAGAAACTCCGCAAATAATCAATGAAGTATATCAAGCATGTAAAGAGCATCCTTCAGAGGCTAATCATGTTAGACGTATCTATGAACCTTTCACCATCGAGGAGATTAATGCGAAGATGGTGGAGATGATGCGTCCGAAAGGCATGGAGGCGCCAGTCGAACTCGTCTTCCAGAGCATAGAAGGCCTGCACACAGCTATTCCGAAACACCACGGCGACTGGTATTTCACGGGACATTATCCTACGCCAGGCGGTATTCGTCGCGTCAACGAAGCCTTCATCGATTTTTATGAGAATCGTAATAACGTAATATCGTCATAAAGCAATCATGGACACCAAGTACATTTTCGTAACAGGCGGCGTGGTTTCTTCACTTGGTAAAGGAATCATTTCTGCCAGCATCGGCAAGTTGCTGCAAGCACGCGGCTACAAAGTAACAATACAGAAGTTTGACCCCTACATTAACATCGACCCTGGT
>JAFZPZ010000023.1 GCA_017552435.1 Bacteroidaceae bacterium | reverse complement strand
ATTAGAAGAAGTACCCCTGTGCTTCCTTCTTGTTCTCGAATATGGGCGGCTCGAACAATTTGGCCGTGTCGGAGCTATGCCATTGCGGGAATATGTCTGTCTGTGAACGGATGACGTTCACCAAGTCTGACATATAGCGATGGCGAATGGGGTTGCCATTCAGCTGTGATACAATCTCTGCTGTAAGGTGTGTTAGGACGTAGGCACGGCCAGACTGTTCGGCGGGTGACAGTTCGGCATAGCCGATGCCAAACTGATACGTATGCAGATGTGCCAGCAATTCAGGACTGATGAACGAGTTAGCCAGTTCATCCTCAATCTGAATGATGCGAGGCACCAGTGCGCGGTAAGCCACAAAGCGGTGTTCGCGGATCTGCAGCTGATGACAGACCGAGATATTGGGAAGCAGGGTCTGCGCCCAATATCCGAACACTTCCGACTGTTGCCAGTCGGTGCGTTTGAATAGTGCCTTCTGCAGAAGTATGATGGCATCGTCGCGCTGCATCTCTATTGAGCCAATCAGTCTATCGACGCGATCACGCGAAGCCGGAGCGATGTTCTGATTGCTTACGATGCCGAATCCGTTAGGTGTCAGTACCAGGTCCAAGGACGGTAAGGCGTGAATGAGGGCATGACAAACCACGATGCGGCAAGCGAGTGGTCTATTTGCGCCCTCATTCTCAGCCGTGATAGCGGCCAATGGTGCTGCACCTGTGATATAGTTGGCCAGCCATGTTTCAGCCTCTGAGAGATAAGCACTCAGCTTCTCGAAAAGCGAGGCTTCCCCCTCGACAGTGACGAGAGCATTGGGAAAAAAGGAACGGAGTTCCTGGTCATTTGTGATTAGCATAGGGCAATTTATTATTGACGATTTATAGATCAATGCCTATCAGCCTTGCCGTGAGCCGCTTCGCTGCACCGCTGCGAAGCGGTCTCATCACGGCAAGGCTGATAGTACCTATGATTGATTATCCTCGGTAGTTACTTTCTTGGCATCCTTGTTCTCATCAAGGGTGGTAAGCTGTATAAATGGACAGTCCGGCGTTACGCCCTCCCATTTGTTGAACTTGATGATGATGCGATGTACTGTGAAGAGCAAATCATGATACGGCTTCTGCAGGGCCTGTGCGATGGTATAAAGCTCCCGCTTATCAGATCCGGAGTTATTTGACTGCGACTTACCGGGAACAGACCCCACGAGGTTCGAGTGTACGCGCATGGTAAAGCAGATGATGTTGATGGCTTCGGCGATGTCCGATGCCCAATCACCACCCTCTTTGTCCGTATCAATCTTGTTGATAATGACATCATGATTCTCCTGTCCGTCCGGTGTTTTGTAGTGGCAAGAGAACCACACTTTTCCCGAGTTCTCAACGCCAGTGAGGAAGTCAAGAATCTCCTGTTTCGCTTTCTTGACCCTTGCTTGCTGTTTCTTGCGGTCAGTGATACCTTCCGAACGGAAAAGATTCTCCCAATACTTATTTGAAATCTCGATGTGGTACTTGATGGGTGCCGTGTTCTTCAGCTTGCTTTCCTTGGCAATGCCTATGAGCCTCTTGATGTTGTACCACTTCCCTTTGAACAGCGCGGCATAGTACGGTATGGGATAATACGTACTGTCAGGTGTGGGAATACGTGTGACGATGGCAAACTTATGTCCCTTGGTGCTAACCTTCGTGTTGCCGTCTGCCCCTGGCATCTTGCCCATTCGCACGGCGAGGTCAGCCCAAGGTGCAGAGACGGAAAGCAGCGGAATCTTCTCGACCTTTTCCTTGTCGAAGGAAGACTCCCGCCAGTTCGCATAGAGGATATAGGGAATATCCCCGTTCTTGTCAGCCGGAGCGAAGCGGCAGTAGCACGCCTCCTTGCGTAGCAGTCTGACGATTCGGGTATTATCCCCGTTGAGGATGATGACAGAGACGCAGAAAGCGAAGTGTTTCAGATCCTGGCAAACCCCGAGGTAGTAGCTACTGAGGTCGTTTGACAGAAGGAACTCCTCAACCTGCTCTTTTACCTCCTTACTTGCTGCCTCCGTATTGTAACGCAGTCCGTCCCCATAGACGATTTCAGCATTGAACATCTGGCAGGTGGAAAGTGTCTCGTCATCCTCAATATACCTCAGGATGTCGTAAGGCATCTGGTTATCCCCGCCCCAAGGCATGCATTCCATCTTGTCATTGAGCTTGATGGGGCTGGTGTCTGTCGTTTCCTTGAATACAGCGCTGCTATCCGAGGTAAACGCCGCTCGTGCTTCTATGCCTGGAATGTCCTCGATGGATGCAAAGCCATACTGAGGCATATCCACAGGCACCGTATGAACTTGATTAAAAGATTTCCTTTTCATTGTATTGTTATGTGTTTGTATGTGTTGTGTTCAAAGATACACTTCCATCCCATTAAGCCGGAAGATGCAAACATCCCGGACTTTACGTATCTCGTTGGAAGGTCTGAGCTTTACATTGCGCGTCCCTTCATAGAAGTTATAGCGCAGGGATATACAGTCATTGTATGTCTGAATCTCCCCCTTGGAAGTCCAGAAAGAGATGCTGACAGGATCGTGGCTGTCCATTATCTTCTTGGCGGTGGTGATGTGTATTGCGTTTGCCATGAGTTATGCGAATTTATTGTTGAACTGAGCCGAGAACTTCCGTGTTACCTCGTTCGTTTCGGTGAGCGTTGTCAATGTCGCTCCCTGCCGTTTCAGGCGGTACGTGAACTTGATGCGTCGGTGTTCCTCATCGCTGTCCGTCACTTCGGCGTTCATGTCGGTAATGAGGATGTCCGTAAATGTGCCGCCATTTTCTACTCTCTGCACCTTATGAGACAGCAACAGTTGTGCTGCCCAATCCGCTTCCTCGGTACTGAGCGGTGCGGTAGTGACCTCATACTCCTGTGAGTCCACCTGGTCATAGAAGAGCGACTGGCCATGAGAAGTAGCTATGCTGCGCTCTGTGTCCGTCTTCGTCACCGTCACCGCATCGAGGTATATCATTTCCTCCACGTTGAAAACGTTTTTGAATCGGAACTTTTGCGTAGGCTTGAAATCGTAGTCCACATAATACGTGAAGAGCCGTGCCCCTGCTTTCACGGTGTAATACATCAGCGTCATCTCCTCGATGGTGTATTCATCCGGGTCGTAGTTGCTGTCACAGGCATCCCAGACGGCATCATAGCCGATAGCGAGTGCTTTTCTTACATAATAGCCTGTAATCGGAAACGTCATTTCCAGCGTGAAGATGGTATCTGCGGGAGTCAGGAAGTACGCTGTCAGCGTGTAGCTGTTCGGCGCATTCCCTTCTTCCGCCGAATAATTCAGCCACAGGCGTTCCTTATCGCTGCTGCTCCCTGCAGGGATGCGTTTGGCAGTCAGTGAACTCAGGAAATGATTGGCGAGGAACCTTGCACAGTCAACGTTTGTGCTGAACGGGCAGTGATAAGCCACGAAGGGCGTGCTCAGAATACGATTATTCCCAGAGTAGAATGAGACGTCAATGACGCTTTCCGTGATGTCACCATTTCTCATGTCCTCCTCAATGAGCGGTCCAAGGTCGTAAAGGATTACTTTCCCATTGACCGGATAGATTGTCGTATTCAGGATGCGATGACGGTTTTCTTCACAGTCGCCGTATATCTGCACATTCAGCGGGTCGATGCCCGCCTGTGCATATTCCAGCGGCGGGATCTGCGAAGTGAAGAGACATTGTGTTATGGATGTAACGAGGTTCATTGTGCGGTGTTTGTGTTGTTGTCAGTTACCGAATGCAAAGATACAATAACATGTACGCACGCGAAAAGACAAAAAAGAGGGGTTAAAAGAGGAGGAAGGAGGGCTAACTGCCCTCCTCTTCCTCCGTACTCCAATGCGGAGTCTTGACAATCGCGTTGAAGTCGCGGGGGAAGTCCTCCCAACCTCGTTCTTCATCGAGGAAGTCAACAAGTTCCTTGAACTCTTCTTCCTCAACGAGGACGAAGGTATGGCTTGTTTCGCCGATGACAACTTCTGCCTGGTGATCATACTGGGCATCCTGCAGATGTTGGACTGCCTTCAGGACCAACTCTGTGACGATGAATGGAACTTCTTTCATAATGCTGAATGATTTAGAGTGTGGATAAATAAGGATTATTGAGTGAGGGAAGTGGCCTACGCGGCCACCTCCTCTATTTGCTTCTTCGTGCGTCGTGTGCGCTTCTTGGGCTGGGCATCCTCTGCGGGCTGCTCCTCGACTGCCTCCGTGGGCTGTGCCTCCTCCTTGGGAGTGCGGGGCTTGTACCATTGGAGCTTGCCCTTCTCGTTCTCGGCGTAGTAGCTCTTCAGCTGCTCCAGCGTGTTGTCCTCGATGGGGAACTGAGTGCGGGCTTTGAGGATGAAGCAGAACTGCATGGCCTTGATGGCGTGCTTGCAGTACCCTTGGAGTTCGGGGTTATCGCATCCGGTGACGTGGACGAACCACACATTGTTGTTACTCTTGTTCGACTGAACCATTTCTGCTACGATTGAATACTGTGACATAGTTGTAAAGTTTTAAGTGTTATTGAATTATTGGATTAAAAAGCGTTGATATTCATGAAGGAAATCTGGATGCCCTCGTGGAAGGCCAGGTTCTCGGCCTCACGTGCTGCTTCCTCGAAGCTCTCAGCCGATACGCTGTAATCTCTTGACTCTCCGTCGAAGTCCACCACCTCTACGGTGAACAAATTGCTGAGGAAAACTTTTACACTTCTTTTGTGTGAGCGAAGGCGGAAATCTGCTGTCATGTAAGGAGTTGTCATAATGATTAAGAGTTTTTGTTATTGAATTTGTGTGCCGAAGCACTTTTGAATTTTGACAGTGCTTTATCAAGGTAAGCCAGGCGAAGTGCAGCAAGGCCGAAGCAAATTATTTTCACCCGCAGGGCTTTAGCAGAAATTACACCCCGATAGGAACTGCGTGTCATTTGTTTGAAAATAATTTGTGTAGCCAAGGCCCCGTCCAGCCTTGCAGCACGAGAATGGCGATTTACCTTTGCAGTGGCAAAATCATAAGTGTGCTTCAGGTACGATTACAAATACAAGTGAAGACAAAAGCTCCATGGTGACAACTCCATGACGGCAGATTGCCCGCTCACATAGCTACAAGAAGCGCGTTCCGCTTTAGCTATTTGTGTAGAGACAGGTGGACTTGGAGAGAAAAGGGAAAGTATCTGCAGAGACTGGAAGCATCAAGTGGCCGCGAAGAACCTCAACCACGATGCAGACGGATTCATGACTATCAACAGCCTAATCCATCAATAACACCAAACGTACAACGTCACAAAGTATGGTAGCGAAGAAATGGAAAAGAGAATGTTGAAAGAGTGAACAGTCAACAATGAAGGTCGTACACATGGATGCGACCCGACAACGACACAAGATTATGGGTACATTCGGGCATCAAGAAACAGCTATGCAGTTGCATCCTCCAAGCCCAAAGTGCACATCAGAGATAAGGCCTCCCCTCATTCAAACGCCCTCAGTTCGCCACTCCCCTGGGACTGGCGAACTGAGGAGCGTGGGGAGGTCATAACCAGCGAAGAGCACACAATAGCAGTGGCCACTATGCCATCAGAGAACGTGAAACGGCAAACTCGGAACAAGTCATTTCCAACATACCACATCAATGGAGGCCATCGAGGCGTAGCCCGCTGCCAAGATCGCCAGCGGCAAACAAAGCCTGAGCACAGAAGCAAAGGAGATGCCCCATCACAGGCCACCCCAAGCAAAAAGCCCACTCACACGAGGCGAATGGGCAAATGAAGAGTGACGTTTCCAGTCAAAGGTTGGCCGTCAGGAAGGTTGCATTGCCAAAGATATAGAGGATGTTCTCGCTGGCTGGCACAAGGATTGTCTCGCCCTGACGGATCTGAACGCCGTTGATATTGGCTTCGCCCCAAAGACAAACAACAATAATGAAAGAGTCACAGTGGAAATCTACTTGCTGGGCCACCTGCACTACGACACGGTGAACCGTGAAGTGCGGACAGTTGATGAGTTGAGAGACAGGTTTAGTGCTGTCATAGCTGCTTCGATATTCTGGCCACACCTGATAGTCAATGGCATCCTTGGCCTCTTCGATGTGCAGCTCACGCGGCTGACCGTGAGCGTCCTTGCGCCCGTAGTCATATACGCGATAGGTGATGTCGCTCGTTTCCTGAATCTCGGCAAGGAAGTTGCCTGCACCTATGGCGTGAAGACGACCAGCAGGGAGGAAATAGAGGTCGCCCTCATGAGCCTCGTGCGAGGCTATCACATCCTGCATGGGCGAATGGCCATTCACGACCTCAGCTGTGGCAAGCTGTTCGTAGTCCTCAGGCGTAATACTCTTTTTAAGGCCCGCATAGATTTTACTGCCCACATCGCTCTTGATGACATACCACATCTCTGTCTTGCCAGCGCATCCGTGACGCTGCATCGCAAGCTTGTCATCGGGGTGAACCTGTACGCTGAGGTCCTGACGCGAGTCGATGAACTTCACGAGCAGAGGGAACCTGTTGCCATACTTCTTATAGACTTTGCGGCCAACCAATAATTCCTTGTATTTGTCAATAAGCTGCGTGAGCGTCAGCCCCAAATCCACATCATCCACGAGACCACGTTCCACGGCCACGCTCTCATGTTCGGGCACTCCGCTCACCTCCCAACTCTCACCGATATTAGGCTGGGCGGTGAAAATGCCCTTAAATGGGGCTATCTGATAGCCTCCCCAAATGGTTGTCTTCAGATATGGTGCGAATTTATATGGCTTCATTGCAATCTTAATAATCTTAACAGAGCTTCGAGGTAGTAGTAGTCGGCATAGATGATGCTGGCATCGATTTCTGACCCGGCAGGGTGGTGACCTGTAGAGTGCATAAGGAAGGCCACGTTGTTGTCGCGGCTTTGGTAGCGGTCGGTGCTGAGGTCACGGAGCATGGAGATGGCAGCCTCGCGATAGGTGTTGCCCTTCTCATTTTCTACGAATTGACAGAGTTCCAACAGGGCGGAGGCCACGACGCACGCGGCAGAAGCATCCTTTGGTGCTTCCGTTCCCCTTGGGTCGTCCATATCCCAGATGGGAACCCTGTCGTCGCTTGTCTCGCGGAGTCGTTTCAGATAGATGTCCGTTACCTTCTGTGCGAAATCGAGGAAACGCTTATCCTTGGTGAACCGATAGACCATGGTGTAGCCATAGATGGCCCACGACTGCCCGCGGCTCCACATGGAGGAATCACTGTAGCCCTGATGCGTCACGCCCTTGATGAAGTGGCCGTCGAGCGTGTCGTAAACCGCCACATGATAGCATGACCCATCGGGCCGGAAGTGATTCTTCATAGTTGTCTCGGCATGACGCACGGCGATATCAAATAGTTCATCATTCTTAATTCGTAATTCATCATTCTCTTGGCTTGCCCAGAACAGCAATTCCAGATTCATCATGTTGTCCATGATGGTGTTGTGTCCGCCGTAGTCTTTCACATGGCGGGGCCAGCTGAGGATCGTGCCCACCTTATTATTATATAATGTAGCTAACGAGTCGGCGGCTTGCAGGGCGAGTTGTTTGTAGCAGTCGTTGCCCGTTGCTTCATATCCTTTCAGAAACGAGTTGAAGGTGATGAAGCCGAGGTCGTGGTCATAGACAGGACTATTGATGATAGATACGATGGCTTCGGTATAACCTTCGGCAGCTTCTCGTACGGATTCATCTTTGGAATACTCGTATGTCATCCACAAAATGCCTGACCAGAAACCGCTACACCATTCTTCAGCTTTAGCCTTTCGGCAATTCCAAATCTGTTCATCTGCAAGAATATTCCTTGGCATCATCGTGAAGTCGCGGTTGCCAGTGCTGTCGCAAAGCGTCTCCAAAGCCCGCAGCACCTGTTGATGGCAATATGTCAGAGCGGAGTCGGCTTCGAACGACAGAGGCTCAGACTGCTGTTTGCTATGGTTGCACGATGAGAAAGCCAGCATCGTCAATATAAGTAAAAATATGATTTTCTTTTTCATTGAAAACAAGTAATTTTAGTTGTCATTTCTTGAAAGTTAGACCTTCGACATGATTACCTACATACATGGGCACGTAATCGGCCGTCTGGTACCAACGGGGTTTGCCGAGCATATCGTCGTAGATGGCGCGGCCATTGATCTTCAGGCCTTCGAAAGTGATATTACGCACCTTGCGTTCTTCGTTGTAGCCGTTGATGACAGACATATTGGGAGCCCCCTCCCGGCCTCCCCCCATAGGGGAGGAGTAGTAGCGGATGTTACGGAAGGTGATGTTCTCAACACCGAGACCGGGGGCTTTGCAGTATTTTTGATTCCAGCCCACTTTCACCTGTAATAAGCAGCCATTAGCAATCTGTTCTATGCGTATGTTGTCGAACACGACGTTGCGGACGAGGTTGTTGTCGCCGCAGTTGATGGCGAGGCAGCCTTGGTAATCAACTTGCGACTCTGCTTGTCCGAGGATATCGATATTCTCATAAAGCAGGTTCTCCACCGTGTCGCGCTTTTCAGGATTCGGGCCAGCTGCGGCACCGTGAAGTCCGATGAAGATGGGGTGTGCCACGTCGGCCCAGAGCGTGGAGTTGCGCATGTGAATGTTTCGGGTGCTGCCCTCAAAACCCAAACGCGTGGCATAGGCCGTGGTGCAGTCATCGCTGTTGCGGCAGAACACACGGTCATAGAGAATATTTGAAGAAGCGAAGGCGTTGAGGCCGTCGCCCCAGCTGGGATGCGTAATACTGCGAACGTCGTGGAGCGTCACACCGTCTGAACCGCCAATGGGACACTTGCAGACAATAAGTCCGTCAATGAGGACATTCTTGCTTCCTGATACGAGGCAACCGTTATAGCCATTGACAGGACGAGCCACGCCGCGCCCCAGTATGCTCACATCGTGGGCATCCTTAATGAGGTAAGTACCTGTGAAGTAGCTTCCTCCAGCGAGATAAACGGTGGTGTTTGAGGGGATGAGGACTTCGCCACCGGAACCAGCCTCGCCACCAACAGACCCACCCTCTGCCCCTCCCGTAAGGGATGGGTGTAGCTGCGCGCAGTCATCGTAGTAGCCAGGCGGGATATAGATGAACTGACGTCCTTCTTTCTTGGCCTGTGCCTCCGCTTCCTCTTTGCTCACGAGAGGTTTCGAGGTGAATACAAGCAGATTATTGGTGATGTCACCGTCCAGCTCCACACTCACATTCTCAGGTTGGAAGAGCAGGAACTGCACAGTGGAGTCGTTCTGCACATTGGCTATGGTGCCACGATAGTCGGGACGGATCCTTGCTGTCTGGAACTTCCTCTTCTTGCTGATGACTTTCACAAAGACATTACCAGTGAAGTCGAAGAAGCAATAAGATATCTCAGAAATGGTGTGCTTACCGCTACCCACTGAGGCATTTACCTTGGCCATATACGTATCTATTTTTGTCCACACCTTCTTACCGCTTGGCAGAATATAGACATCGTAGTCGCTTTTCAGCGGTGCACCTTTCGGTGCTGGATAAGTAAACACTTGATGCAATCTGACGCCTTCTGCTACGCCTGGAGCCTGGAAGGTTTGCGATTCCATATTTCCTGATATTTCACCTCGCTTCAATGCTTTCTGTCTCAGCGTCAACACCTGCTTTGTGTAAGGCATCTTCTGCCCCTTTCGCTTCACGTAGTGGTTATAGGGCAACTCGTAGATGTCCCACAACTTGCCGCGCCCCATCGCTCCCGGCTCTGTCCAGTCGTTGTAGAGTCCAGTGCAGTCGGTCCATGTTTCGAATGGCACATCATAACCCAGGTTGTACTTAGCGGTGTATTCTATGCCTTTCATCAGACGGTTGTCGAGGATGCCCCACAGGTCGTCCCCCTGCTCCCACGCCATCTCGCAAATCTCGCACAGAGCTGAGAGTCCCAATTGTGCGTGTCCTTGGTCGCGCCCTGTTTCCTGACACTGACCCGTCTCACTGACATAATTGGGTAGCGCCCCGTTGTCGTTGGCATGGAGATAGTAGTCGATGGCCGTGCGATACATCGCAGTGTCTCCGATGGCGAGGGCACAGGCCATGCGAAAGCGGTTCACAATGGCTCCCCAGTTGCCGTTGGCATACGGGCTGTCTGCCTCGAACTGGTTCATGGTAGGTATCATGGCACGTTTGAGCATGGCTTCCCAAGCCGCTGTTCTATATGCCTTCTCAACCATCATTGCCCTACACAGCCAATATCCTTGTATTAGGCATAGTGGAGCATCGTGTCCGTCGAGCCGTTGCAATGTGTCGGCGTATGCATTGATAATCCTGCAGGCTGCATCGTGCTTTCCTTCTTTTGCAAAATCCCATGCTGCCTTCATATCGCGTTCACTTCCACCTTTCGTGAAAGCGAATTGTCCGTCGCGAGCAATCACCTCGTATGGGCCTGCTATCTTATAGTCTGTCTGTGCTAATGAACACACGCCTGATACAAGAGCAATCGTTGCTGTAAGGAGAATCTGTTTCATCGTTCTATTTTGAAATAGGTTTAATGTGCAAAGCGGCACCGCCAGAAGGCAGAAGTTGGAGTGTAATCACATTGCCACTTTGTATTTCTATCTTTTCACTTTTCACCTTTGAGCGTGTATCAAGCGTTGGATCGTCGTTGTAGATGATGACCTCGTATTTGCCCTTTGGGAGATAGTTGGTGGGGATGCTTACGGTACGGGCTTCAGGGTTGTTCATCACACCGATGAACCATTCCTTTCCGCTCCGGCGTGCCTGTATGATGTATTCGCCAGGAGCGCCATCTAGGGCAAGGTTCTCGTCCCACACAGTAGGAATGTCGCGCCAGAACTGCAGTTCGCCAAATTGGTCGGAGGTAGGCCAGAGCCCATCGTGCAGTTGTGGGTCGTCATACCAAAACAGGAACTGCAGGGGTGAATAATACACCACGGGCATGGCCAGTTGATGTGCGAAAGTCCCTTTCTTGCGATTGTTGTAGTATGTCGGCGTATAATCTGCAGGTCCACACAGGAAACGCGTGAAGGGCAATACAAGGTTATGATAAACGGGCGGCATCTCTTCCTGACCACCAATCCCCTCGCAGGTGAGCAGGTTGGGCAGTGTACGGCTGACTCCCGTGGGGCGGTATTCATCATGAATATCTACCATCAGATGATGCTCAGCACATTGGCGCACGGCATCATGCAGCCAGGTGCTCCACATCTGGTTGCCCACTTGCACGAAGCCGAACTTGATGCCGCTGACCCCCCAACGCTCATACAATGGCAGGATGCTGTCGAGCTGTTGGTAAAGGGCTCGCTGATTCACATAGAGCCACACACCAAGACCGTGGGCGCGGGCTGAATCCACGACTTCGGGGATGGTGAAGTCGCGTTCGGTGGAGACGCTGAGTGCGCTTGAAGCCATCGCCATTTCAGGCCCATACCATCGTGCATCCAATTCGATGAACTGGAACTTCATCTGTTCGGCAAAGCGAATTCCACGAAGAATGTAATCACGGTCCAGACGTCCACAGCGATAGACTTTGCCGGGCTTTACAAATTGATAATTGATAATTGACAATTGACAATTATTCTCTTTCTTCTCTGAGGTAACCACTCCCTCCCTCACAGGGAGGGTGAGGGGTGGGTCTGTATTCAGATTCAAGATGAGATCCTTATGATTGATGAGATCCACAGCGCGATGACCGGCCATCACCACTCGCCAAGGGGTGGCGTAGGGCGACATCACCTCTACGCCGCTGAAAAGCGACACCTGCAAGGTGTTATTGCCTACGGGACGGAACTTACCACGGGCATAATCTACCATGGCAGCCTCAAGCAATGCCGCCCATGTGCCTGAAGGCAGATGGAGCAGCAGGGGGCGCTCGCTCTCCTCGCGCAGCTCGCTCAGCGGCAACTCGCGATACTGATCCTGTGCCCACGCGGCATGAAAGACGGTGCTGCCTTCTGGCAGGGTGAAGGACGTGCGTTCGCCGGTGATGTTCAGGAAGAGGCCATTGCTCTGTTCTGGGAACATATAGCGCATGGCCACGCCCTCTTCGTAGGCACGCACCTCGATGTCCATGCAGTAGAAACGTCGCTTGTCGAACTCATAGTCGGCAGCGCGGTTGGCGGCTTCACCCTTGCTGAGGTGCAGCGTCAGCTGGCGGTAGTGGTCACGCACGGAAGCGTTCTCGCCATATAGCGGAGTCCATGTAGTATCCACCTCGCTGGTTTCATAGCTCTTCAGCTGGAGGTTGTCGCCCCACAAGCGGCAGGAGTCGTTAGGGATACCCAGTGCCGACTCAAACAGGCGGTTGTCTATCTCCACACCCAACTCACCGTCGGTCACGATGCACTCTCCGTAGAAGGTGATGTGGTACCCTATCCGGCCTTCTGTAGCATGCAGGGTGAAAACGTAACTGCCATCGGGCGAGCTGACCGTCTGCGCCATGCACACAGCGCATGTCAGCAGTGCAAGTATAAGGATCCTTGTTCTCATTTCAGGCTGATGTGTATGGGCTGTACGATTCTTTTGTGTCTGGCATCGCCTTCGATCACGGCAACTACCCATGCGGAATGGCTGCGTTTGGGATTATCTGATCCGCAGTCGTAGGGTATGATTTCGAAAGTCTTCTTGCCCACCTTACGGACAGGACCGCTGATGAAGGAAGCTTCCTTTCCTTGTTCTATCACAAAAGTGTCGCCGATGTCCAGATGTCTCAGGTCGAGCTTCACGATGTCCTTCCGCACGTCCTCCTTCCCATCAGTCTCAGCATAGCGGGCGGCGGTAAGGCGAGCCATCTCCTCGTCAATGTACCAAAAGGCAGTGTGCGGGTCGCGTGTGTATGCGGCCCACGGAGCTGGCGGCTCCTTGGGAAAGGTGGTGATGGGCTCGCCCTCTTTGTCGCTACCCACAGGGCAGCCGAAGCGCCAGCCGTCTGATGGGTTGAGGCGGCGAAGGCTCGCGCCTCTTTGCTCCCATACTTTTTGTATAAACAGACCTATATAATCTATGGTAGCGTCGCATAGGTCGAAATGTCCGCTACCAGCATCGCAGAGCAGTGAGATGCAGCTTTTGGGATACATCATCTGAAAGGCCAGGGCTGGTCGTACCCGTGCCTGCCACCATTCATACTCCCCTTCAATCATTAGCCCGGGGATGCCGTCGATGTTGCGCGTCCGTCCCCATTCCACGTTTGCCGTACCGTAGCCGCAGAGGTTGGTACGCGGTGCATCGCCATGAAACGAGATAATGCAGAGCGTACGCTCAGGATTCCAGGCGGCAAAGTTCCATGGGAAAGTGGCTTGTGCAGAGTGACCGAACGGAACAATCGGCACCGTTGCCATCTCCTCGTGGGCGCTCTGTCCGGCCAGTCCCACCATCATCTCCTCGAAGGTTTGCTGACAACCCGTAGTGGGACTCCAGTTCTGCGAAAACCAAGGTGCTACCCAAATGAGCGCACCGCCCAGTTCCGTCATCTTCTTGCGGAAACGCGGACTGCGCAACAGTGCCTCTTCTGTCATGTTCTGCTGTGACAACACAGCAAAGTTCACGTGCTCACACCCCTCAGGTATCCACAGGAATGCATTGGGCGCTTTGCCAGTTTCGTCACTGATGTAGCCCGTGAGCGCAACGGAACATGTCCAGTCGCCAAACTTGCCTAAGGCCATCACGGGACATAAGGCGCATAATATCAGGATAACAAATAATACTCTTTTCATCTTATGGGTTTTATGATATACCGCAAATCATAGTCCTTATATTGTAGTCGATATTGCCCGAGAGCCTGTCCTTGACGAGTCCAACTATCAATACCTCCTAAGCCAGTATGGGCCGCGTCTATAAAGAGATTCACGAAAGCAGAAGGCTGCAAGTCGGCAGGATGCCGCTGGTGCTTGGTATCGCCCTCGTCGAGTTCTTCCAGGTCGTATGGCAAGGCACAGGCATAAAAAGTGTTGTCCGCCGAAATCATCCATCCCCTGCCGTCGGCGCGCGACTGTTGCCACCAGTGCATATCGGCCTTAGTGCCTGTCTCCTGTGGTCGGATATAAGGATGGAACTGTTCGTCCACGGTCTGCTCATAAATGCCTATGCGCTGCGAACCTTTGCGGTCGGCATAATTCTCCACCGGTCCACGGCCATAGTAACGGCTCTGATGCATGGCGGGGGGCAGTTGAAGCACCATGCCGAAACGCGGCAGGTCGGGCATCTTTGCGTCCGGGCTGGTCTTCATGCGCTGCTCCACGAGGAGCGAACCGTCTGGCATGACGTTGTAGATAAGAGTTAATGTGGCCTGTACTTCTGCCATGTCATACACACAAGTTACTATGGCCACTTTGTCCTTGTTTGAAGTAGAGACGGAAGCCAGTCTCATGGTGGGCTGGCACCACAACTTATTTGTCTTCTGCAGCTCTGCTCCCATGTCGTTGTCGGTGACAGCACGCCAGAAGTTAGGTTTCATGGTGCCGCCTTGTCCCAGCAACGGCACACAGCCTACTTCATATCCCTTCAACAGACCTGTCTGCTTGTCGAAGATGGCACACACCTGTTCTCCCGTAATGGTGATGGCATCGTCATTTTCTTCCATCTTCATTGTTTGCAGATTATTCGATACAGCTGTCTGACCATCTGTCCATATGGATGAATGACTTGGCTGACTCACGACAATTTGATCCTGTGCTATGCAATAGCCTGCCGGGAGGAGAGGCTCACTTTTCGTCAGCAGGAAGTCGAGGTTCAGTATGACCTCCTTTTTCTCATCAATCTCATTGAGGTGATAGGGCAGTTGCAATTCATCCTCGCATTGAGGGGCAACAGCAGGCAGTTTCACTGTCCCTTGCTGTACGGGCAGGCCGTCGGCCACGAGTGTCCAGCGCAGTTCCTGATCAGCAAGTGTACGGAAAAAGTTTTCGTTCTTCACACGTATGCGCCCTTCCGTCAGGTTTGTGGAATTCACCCAAATGTTCTGGTAGAAGTACTTTACCTCGTGGGCGTGGGGATTGGGCTTGCGGTCGGGGCTGAACAGGCCGTTGCAGTTGAAATTATTGTCCGATGGGTCGTAGTTGTTATAGTCACCACCATAAGTGAAAATCTCTTTGCCCTGATTATTTTTGCTTCGCAGCCCTTGGTCAGCAAAATCCCAAATGAAGCCACCTTGGAACTTAGGATAGCGACGCACCAAATCACAATATTCCTTGAATCCGCCCATGGAGTTCCCCATAGCGTGGGCGTACTCGCATTGGATGAGTGGCTTCCAGTCTTCGGGTTCCACGCTCTTGGCGTAGTATTCACAACCGTCTTGCGACAAGTACATCGGACAAAAGATGTCGGTGTTGTCGCCTTTTATGGCCTGCTCAAACTGTACGGGACGGCTCGTATCTACACGCTTTATCCACTGGTACGCAGCAGTGAAGTTCGGGCCATCGACAGTCTCGTTGCCTAAACTCCAGATGATGATGCTGGGGTGGTTGCGGTTCAGACAGACATTGTGCTGGTTGCGCTCCAGTATCTGACAGGAAAAGAGAGGCTTGCGGGCCTCGGAGTCATCTTTGTACCAGAAACCATGGCTCTCCTGATTCGCCTCGGCACAGACATAGATACCGTACTCGTCGCAAAGGTCGTACCACAGCGGGTCGTTGGGATAGTGGCTTGTGCGAACGGCATTGATATTGTATTGCTTCATCAGGCGGATGTCCTGCAACATGCGTTCGCGGCTCACCACGTAGCCTCTGTCGGGATCCAGTTCGTGTCGGTTCACACCTTTTATATATATAGGCTGCCCATTTACCAGCAGCTGCGACTCTTTTATTTCTATATGCCGGAAGCCGACGCGCAGGCATACCACTTCCTGCACTTCACGACTCTTTCTTGCAGTGACGATTAAGGTATAGAGATTGGGTGTCTCTGCCGTCCAAGGCTTGATGGCGTTCAAATCCACGTCCCTGCCACTCTCATCAGTCAACCGATGCTCTATTGTCAAACTTTTCGAGGCTTTCACCTCCACATCCAGGATTCCTCTTCCATCTGCATAGTCCTGAGTAATGATGATGTCGTCGATATGCTTTTTCGGACGGGCATAGAGGTAGCACGACCTCCCCACACCACTCAGCCGCCAGCAGTCCTGGTCCTCGCAGTAGGAGCCATCGGACCAGCGGAACACTTGAAAGGCCAGCAGGTTGCGGCCTTTACGTAGATAGGGTGTTATGTCAAACTCAGCAGCCACCTTTGAGTCCTCGGCGTACCCGGCAAACTTTCCGTTCACCCACAGGTAGATGCACGAGGTGACAGCTCCGAAATGAGCGATGACCTGCTGGCCGTCCCAATCGGAAGGGATGTCGATGCTTCGGCGATAGCTGCCTACATGATTATCCTTCATAGGCACTTCGGGCGGGTTGCTCTCGAAATGTCCGCGCCATGCAAAACCGATGTTCACATACACAGGGTCGCCGTAGCCGTTCAACTCCCAAAGGCCAGGCACCGTCATCCTCGCCCACTCGCTGTCATCAAAGTCTGTGCGGTAGAAGTCCTGCGGTCGCTGGTCGGCATGTTCGCTCCACAGGAACTTCCATTGTCCGTCTAATGAGAGGTATCGGCGCGAGGCCGTCATGTCGCTCTGTAGAGCCAGTGTCTCGTTCTCGTAGGCGAAGAACGACGTGTGCAGCGGCAGACGCTGCAGCTCGTTCACCTGCATGTCGTGCCATTCCGTCATCGTGGGGATTTGTCCCCTGACAATCTGCGGAATGATGGCAGCTGCTGCGAGCAGGGCGAAAAGATGTTTTTTCATAATCAATTGTTTCTGATTGTGCTATCTTATAACGACCTTTTTGCCGTTCTTGATATATAGTCCCTTTGTGGGCTTGTTGACTTTCCGTCCACCGAGGTCATACACAGCAGAAGTTTCAGGTTTCAAGTTGCTGGTTTCAATGGTATGGATGCCTACCGCTGATGCCTTCCGCCCGAAGAACTGCACCTCGGCCACGTTGCAATTGCCACCGTCGGGGCCGATGTAGCGGAGATAGCGGAAGGCGGTGGGATTGTCGATGGCGACAGAAGAGAGGGTGGCGTCTGTAGGATCTTCGGTGATAGTATAGAGAGTGACTGCATTCGTGAAGGCGCGTGTGGCAGCACCCTGAAAGCGTCCGCCGTTCATACGACTAGCGTAACCCTTGCGGGGACAAAATCGTATCTCCGTGACCATAGCTTCATTGCTGGCACCGAGGTCGAGGCCAACCCAAGCACCGTTGCTCTGCGAAGCGTCGAAATAGGTGGTGAGATTCCCGTCAAAGACAGCAGTGCGGGTAGTGGCGGAGTTGTTGTTCCACGAACCAGTGGTGCCGATGACGGTACCTGTGAGCTTTTCGATGTTTACAATTTCCACCGTTGCAGTCTCACTTTGCTCGCCCTCTTCACTGGCTACCACTGCGCTGACCGTATAGCTGTAGGTGGCTTCGCTTAGGCCGCTGTCATCGTAGCTGTTGGTTGTTGTCTCACCGATGAGCTGGCCGTCGCGGTAGATAAGGTATTTCTCTGCTCCATAGATGCCAGTCCAAACGAGGTGTGCCGTTGCTCCCAGAACGCAGGTGGCTGTGAGACCGATGGGCGTGGTGCTGGTGGCAGCTTGCTCCGTTGCGGGCTCGAAGGTGACGTGGTCGTAGGTTGCCCGATAAGTCTCGCTTGCACAGACAATCATGCCGATATATGCTGTTGTGGGGAGTGTCACACCGATTTCCTGGATGAGATGCCACGTCTGACCGTCGCGGCTCTGGTAGGTGCGGACAGTCCGCCCCTCGCGCTCGATGCGCATCCACACGGGAGCGTAGGTAAAGTCGCAACCCGTCTTCCAGTTGGTCTGGTTGCCTGATGCTGTGCGGGTGACGGCGTGGCAGTAGCGCAGCCCTGTGCCTCCGAGGGTGATACCCACCTGTGGCGAGCCACTGCTAAGCGAGCCGCGTAGCATAATTCCGAGAGCGTTGTAGGTTTGCTCCGTCGATACGAGGCGCACGGTGAGCGAACCATTGCCTTTCAGTGTGCGATAAACGAAGCCATGTCCCTCGTCGCTGCGTCGGAACCCGTTGCCGCCACCCTCTACGACAAACGAGTTTTGGAGGCTGTTTGTATAGTAGCCTATGGTCCATCCATTTCCGATCTTGGCCGTCTTCCAACCATCGGGCAGTCCGCCCGTATTGGGCACATAAACGCCGACGACGTCCGAGGCCGCTGCATCGCCCGCCCGATTATAGAGTACTACCTTATAATAATAGGTGTGTCCGGCTTCCACCGTCTCGTCGCGGTAGGACTTGCGCAGATAGTCCGATTTGTCGGCAATGGTGCTGAACTGCACGCCGTCGTCGCTGCGCAGGACCCTGAAGCCGCTGGCATCATCGCGACGGGTGTCCTTCCATGCCAGCCATACGCTACCCACACCACCCTCAGCGGTCAGTTCCTCGGCAGCGGCAGGCACCTCACTCACAAGGGGTGAGTTGGCAGCGTCGATTGTGTAGAATAAGGTCCCAAATTCAGGACCATCCTCGGGGCGCGAAAGCCGAGCGTAGGCCGTCACACTGGGGTAGAGTGTTTCCATATCAAGTCCCTTCACCTCTTTGTAATGGTGATAGACCTTTTCGTAGCAGCGAGCATCAGGGCGCAAACGGAAGCCGTTGTTGTGGGTGGATATGTAGTACCACGATGAACTGCCGTCGGAAGCGGTGACGGGTTCGTAGTACAAATCCTCGTGTCCGAGGTTGTAGGTACACCAATATTCGAATCCGCGCAGCAGACGGTTGTCGCCCTCGCCATAGAGGTCGTCGCCCTGGCACCATGCCATCTGCGCCATCTGTGCCTGTGCGCCCAGCGTCAGCATGGCATGCACGTTGTCGCGCCCCATCTCCTTCAGCTGTCCGCCTGCGGCAATGCTGTTATATACCGACCCAGGAATCGAAGGCGTGCGGAAGTACGACAGACCCTCCTCGTAGATGGCCTCGTCGTCGAGCAATATGCCTGCAGCCAGCACGGCAGCCATCGCAGGTGCCGACCACGATGTCATGGGGTTGGTCTCTGCCTGAGACTTACAGGCGGGATAGAGGATGTTGCGAACCATTGCGAGGAAGTTGTCACGATCAGCCTCAGCCCATCCCTCGTAGAAAGTACCATCCTCACTTCGCAGCATCTCTGCGGCCATGCTCATCGTCACAGAGGGAAACTGAAAAAGCTCAGCCTTGGCTGTCTCCACCTTGTTTCCCCAGGCAGAAAGAAGTTTCACGGCATGGTCGGCAAACTTCTTCTGTCCTGTTACGTGCCACTCTATGGCCTCGATAAGCGCTGTAGTGGCATCGGCGTCGGCTCGCTGACGGTTGCCGTCTGAGCCGCCAATCTCCGTGGAGGGGTTGGCCGTGCGCGTGCAGTTGCCGTAGGAGGATGTTTGTAATTCCCTCCAGCTCGTAATCCACGGATCGTCCTTCTGATTGACGTGCTGTTTGATACGTTCCAAGTCGACTTTTGTAAGGATGCTACCAGGGTGGTTGAAAGTCCGCTGCGCTAACGCTGGCGCGAATGAAAAATGAAAAGTGAAAAGTGAAAAATGGACTCCGCAGAGGAGCGCGATGGTAAGTAGAAATCGTTTCATCGTTGTTCAGTTTATTTGTAAATAACGCTGCAAAGATACACCTATATAAAAATACACGTGTGCAAAAATCATTCAATAATGACAGGTATAATCGTACAAACTCTATTTTTGGACGATTATATCACAGATGATAGGAAAAAAAGTGGAGTGCGGCATCTTCACGACGCCGCACTCCACATAGAAACTAACTAACAAACTAACTAACTTATGATGAAAAACTACTTGCTCCAATCGTCATCCCAGACGTTGTAGTCGGAAGAGGAATTGCCCTTTACGAGGGCTTCACTGCCATCCGCATCACTCTCAACGCGGTTGATGCCGACATTGGACAGGGCCATCATTTGTGCGGGGCGCACATGAACGATGTTAAGAGTGGGTTGTATATAATTCTTTTTCATAATAGTAGTTTTTGGGATGATTACCATTCAAAGTCGAAGCCGTCACTCTCATAGAAACCATTGCCTTTCACGAGGCTCTCGCTGTCATCGGCTTCATCATAGGAGATTCTGAGTCCCGTGTCCGACGCTGCAAGCATCTGGATGCACTCCGTATGATATACCATCATTTGAGGACAGATATATGTTTTTTTCATACTTCCAGCATTTCTTATTTTACAATCACCTTGCGTCCTCCTATGACGTAGATGCCTCGTGAGGGATTGCTGACCCGCTGACCAGCGAGGTTATAGCATTTACCATTTACGAGTTTACTATTTACGATTTCGTTAATAGCTGTCTCAACGCCATCAAGGTTGAAGGTGAATGCCTTGGCACTGCCGCCAACTGAAGCGGGCATATAGGCACGGAAGGGCTTCACGGTCGGTGTCGTGCCATTCACTTTATAGAAGGCGTAGGTGCCGCTCTGGTTCTGGAGAACATAGTCACCGGCAACGGTGGTGTAGCTTGCATATGTGCCAGTTAGGATGCCGCTGGTATATGTGTCTTCAACGCTGGCAGCAGCTCCGCTGACATCGAAGGTTCCCGAACCTTTCAGCAGTACAGGCGTATTGGCACTCACCTCATTACCACTATTAATCTTGGTTCCCTGCACAGCATCACCGCTCACGCTCAACTCACTGTAAGCATCCACGCCCGAAGGTAGCGTATAGGCAAAAGGAAGAATCAGTGTGCCGTAGTTAGTGACGGAACCTGTATATTTGACATTCAGATCCTGGGCCGCTGCAGAAGCGAGGAAATTGGGTAGGTTGGTGGTAATGGCTGTGATGTCAATGTCGGTCATATCGTCCGCTTCCACGATGTGCCATTGGTCGCCATTTTTTGAGCCATTATAGCCCCAGTTTGCTACTGAAGTTGCATTCCATCCATTATATGCATTGGCATATTGTGGATCCCAATCACTGCCTCCTGCCATACGATAGAAGAAAGCGTATGTACCATCATTACTGCGTCCACCCATCTTTTGGATATATATAGGTGTGGCTGCAGAGGCAGAAAGTTTCCAAACACCATCAGAAGTCGCACTTTCTGCAGGTTGGACAAAGAGTTTGCTTTTGGTGTCGTATAGATAATAGAAGTTGTCTTGACCGCTCACAGGAATGACAGCATATGTACCGGCATCGTTTGTATTATTCGTGCGCAACAACGCATTGCCATCACCTGCTACTGATTTGAAATACATATTACCATTATAGAAATCTGCGCTCTTGATGTAATAAAGCTTAGTTATGTTTGACAGAGCATTATCTACTTCCGTAAGCGACCAAATATATTGAGCATCGTTGTCTGTTGTGGTGTATTCAGCGATGACCTCATCATTGCCGTTCGTTGTCAGCGTCCAGAATCGTTCTGCCCCCCAAGCCGTACCCGTTGCGTTGGTTGAACGAATGGCATAATTGCTTCCATTATAGAAAAGGACTTGCGATTCCCATTCGCGAGAGCTGGTTCCATGTCGCAGTTTTCCTTCATAAGAAACTGTACTACCATTGTCAGAAGAATTGGCATTGGTAAATCTATTGTTGCCCGTAGAAATATGCCAAGCGCAAGCAGCGGGCGCAAACTTACCATCGCCTCCTACTCCTTGAGTAAATGTATAAGCGCATGCTTCGGATAGATTACTGGTGGCATATCCACTGCTGTTCAAGTAATAGGTGGTGCTGTTATATTTGCCAGAGATTACATAAATCTTTCCAGCTTCAATACGTTCACGATTAGAAATGTTGGTAAATGACCATACAAACTGTGCATCATTATCCGTCTCTGTATATTCAGCGATCACAGTAGTTACCTCGGCTTCGGTTTTGGTAGTCACTGTCCAGAAACGAGCTGGACCGTATGATGAGCCTGTTGCATTTGTACAGCGAATAGCAAACTTGCTACCATTGTAATAAAGCACCTGCGACTCCCATATTCGGTCGCGAGAATTCTGCTTTAGGTTTCCTTGGAGGTCTGGTACTGTGTTAACATCAGCAGGGTTCGTAAAGACCGTTGAAGAACCATTAGCCTTGATGAACCAAGCTGTAGATTTGAATCCGCCTGTAGTGGCACCGCCTGTAAATTGGAACGGAGTAGCTGAAGTCAAGTCATTCGTTAGTGTACCACCGTTTTGCAGATAATAAGTGGTCTCATTGTACACGGTGGAGATGATGTAGTAGTCACCAGCTGTAATCTGACTGATGGCAGCGTTGTATTGTTCGTCAGTGGCCGTGTCAGCCCACGCCTTCTGCGGCACCATCATCATCACTGCTCCTGCGAGGAGTGCAGTGAGAAAGAGTTTTGTTTGTTTCATTTTCATTGAAGTTATTGATTTGTTTTTTTGTGATTATTTTCGTTTTGACACTGCAAAAGTATTAGATAAGATATATTTTATGATTCTCCTCACGTCCGAAACCACACGTCATAATCGTTCACAGCGATAAAATGGACGTATTTTGATGCTTCGTGTACGATTTTGGACGTTTTTGTGCTGCCCGTTCAAGGGATTTTAGTACTTTTGTCCTCGCAAACCAAGGAATAATGATATGAAGCGCTTCTTATATATTGTTATTATACTATTCTCTTTCGGATGCTTGCTTCAGGCATCGGCACAGCGTGTGTGGCGGCATTATACCGTTCGCGACGGACTGACCACGAATGAGGTGCGGCAGGTGGTAGAACTGCCCGGCGGACAGGTGATGGTGAACTGCGAGGGAGCGTTCTGCATGTTCGACGGACGGGCTTTCCAGGCCGTGACGTGTGACCGCAGTCGCATCTTCCCTCTCGACAACTATGTCGGTTATGCACACCTCTGGCAGGGCGATTCGCTGCTGTGGCTGCGCGATTTCTACTACCTTTATTTATATGACGCACGCACACTAGCCTTCCGCTACGATATCCAGCAGCGATTGGCAGACCCTCAGATTGCCGCATTGGCGGGTGGGGAAGGGTCATATCAGCATCCCGATGATCACTGGCAGCTGTTGGCCGACAGCATCGGAGCGGCATCCAAAGTGGCATACGTGATGCGAGACCGTCAAGGGGGAATTTGGATTGGTACACAAAACAGCGGCCTCTTTTACATCTATCCCGAAAGACCACGGGCGCAGGTGTTGCACGATGCGGCATTGGAGCAGCAGGTACGTGGCATGAAGGACAGCCGTGGACGCATTTGGCACTGCACGCCAGAAGGGCTTCTGGTCACTCCCGCCGTAGGCGTTCCCCCTCGCCTTTCGAAGAGGGGGGGAGGGGGTGAGGCTCTTTTCACCCAGGGGAATACGACGGGGTTCATTCACAACAGGATGATCTTTATTTCGGAACTCCGTGACGGGCGTTATCTCTTGTGCAACCATGCCCATTATTTCGGCTATTTCGATCCCGAATCACGGACATTCACGCCGCTGAATCCACGTCTGCCTCAACTGGAAAATTATCGCCATGGGGTCGGAGCTTGTCAGATTGCAGATGACCGTGTGCTGATTTATACTCAGAACGGGGCCTGCGTGCTCGATACCCGCCAAGATACGCTCTGTGACTTCGCTCCTGCCCACGAGATAGCCCGCTGGTCGGAGAAATATAACTGCGCCATCCAAGACCATGAGGGGCGACTGTGGATAGGAACACAGAACGGACTGTTCAGAATTGAAATGACAAATGACGAATCTCGCTCTGCTCGGAATGATGAATCAAAGCAAAACTCTTCCCGGAAAGGCAAATCTAATTTGTCATTCGACATTCGTCATTCGTCATTCCTTCGAATCGAGGGGTTGGCCAACAACTGCATACGTAGTCTCGTTGAAGACAAAGAAGGAAATATTTGGGTCGGTACAGAATGTGGAATCAGCAGAGTGAGAAAGGAGGAAGTGATGAACCTCGGGCCTGCCGACGGCATTCCTGAAGTCCCGATGAACTCAGGTGCTGTTCTCAAGACTGCCGACGGAATGATTATTTTTGCCTTTCAAGGTGGGCTTCTGTCATTTCGACCCGAATGGTTTGATTCCAATGACATCTCTCTCCCCGTCCAACTTGTCAGCCTCGAAGTCAACGGTCAAACAGTCCCCTCGCCATTGGGTTCTCTCCCCCCCACGGGGGGAGCTGGAGAGGGGCTTTTCCCCCACACCCAAAATTACTTTCATTTCCGCTTTTCCTCCTTCAACTACGCCGCTCCTGAGCATACCACATATCGGTGCCGTCTTGTAGGTCTCGACCGCGACTGGCTTTACAATAGCAGCGGCACGGGACTTGCCACAGCCACCTATAATGCCCTGCCACCGGGGGATTACGTTTTCGAGGCTCAATGCGCTGTCGCCGGAGGCGAATGGGGCGAAGCATTGTCCATACCCTTTACCATTCGTCCGCCTTGGTGGCTCACTTGGTGGATGAAGGTGGTTTATGGTCTTATAGGGCTCATGGGCCTCACGGGCCTCATAGGCTACTACCTCAAGCGCAAGCGCGCCCGTCTCGAGGCTGAAGCTGAGGAGCGTGTGAACCAACTCTTCGAGCTCCGTGACCAAGCCCGTCATCAGTTTGTGGAAAATGTGCGCATCGATGCCTCCAAGATTGGTGTCAATAGCGAGGAAGAGGCGCTTGTCGGGCAACTCCTGAAAGCCATAGAGAGCAACCTCGACAACATCGAATACTCCGTTGACCAACTGGCCCGTGACGTGGCTCTTGGACGTACAAACCTCTACAAGCGCATGCAGACCATGTTGGGCATCACGCCCAATGACTTCATCCGCAGTGTCCGCCTCAAACGCGCCGCTGTCCTTCTCTCAGACACCGACCTCTCCATCGTCGAAATCTCCGAGCGTGTCGGCTTCAGCACTCCCCGCTACTTCTCCACCCAATTCAAGAAGATGTTCGGCGTCACCCCTTCGGAGTATCGGGAACCCAAAAACGAAACTATCTGATATAGACTATTTAGATGACCCCTCTTGTACTCACGGAAAAGATGTCATGTTGCGGGAACTTCTCACACCCGATATAGAGGGTGTCAAAAGCATCCGTTCCGTCTGTACGATGTTCAAGCAGATCTTCCTCCGTTTCGGGGTTCTTTTCATCAGACTTATTCTTGCGGAAACCTAGCCGACCACGATATACCTGTGCCGTCTGAACAGCAAGAATGAGGTCATCATTATTCTGCCTGTTGAACATCGGCATCAGCCTTTGCTTTCCGGCAAAGGCACGGTTTATGAGCAAGTACTTCTCATCATGCTTCATCGGATTACCGAGATACACCTCAATGACCTCCCATCCCCTGCGCTCGAACTCATGCACAATGACCCAGCGGAAGTCCTGGTCATTCACGGCATAGTTTGAGCCAAGGGCAGTAGCATCATAGTAGAAAATGACCGTCTTGTTCTCATGGTAGGCATAGTAATTGCAGAAGTCTTCGACAAGTGCAGACAGTTTACGCTCAAACTTGACGAAGAAGGACTTCAGCACATTCAGCCTACGTCCTGAGGGCTGTCCGGCTACGAGCCAGTTAATGTTAGCGTTGTAGTCCATTCCGATGCAGATAGGAGCCTGTCTATTCAGGTCCTTGTCTGCTCTGCAGTCCAAAGACCCACCCCCAACCCCTCCCGTAATGGAGGGGAGTGCCTCCGGATCGCTACTGTTATAATACTCCTTGGCAACAGCATCCAGGTACTCGAAATCCGAAGCGTTGTACTTGTGGCCCTCCCGCATGGATGAGTAGAAACCATCCTTGCGAATGCCTATCCGCTGACACAGAATCGAAGTCTGGAATGTCAGCGGTGTCAAGTCACGCTTCATCTGCCGAATGTAGTTCTCTCCGAGCAGTTCGATGTTCTCAATGCTGGAGTATTCCTTGTAATAGACAGCCACAGAGCGCATCTTATTCAGTTGGGTATCAAGTTTCCGAAGATACCCCTTCAGGTAAGCTGGAATCGTCTTCTTCTGCTTGCGAAGCTCCCTGATACGCTCCTTGGTATGCCATATCTCGTAGAGCGTAGCCTTTATGCCCTCTATGAGATCCTTGTCCATCTTTTCGCGGTAATGGAGGAACCAAGACCCTTTCTGTGTCTGCGGCATATCAGAAAGGATCATCAGCGAATGATTGAATGAATGATGCCCGAAGAACGCCTTGATGCCACCATTGGCGGGCAACGTCTCATCCTTCAGCTTCTGGTAGTCAATGAACTTCGCTTCATCGACGAGCACCCAAGAAAGAGTGAGAGAGTTGGACGTACCCGGCCTGTCCTGTGAAATGATGATAGCCACAGATCCATTGTAAAACGTAATGACATGCTCATAGTCAGAAGGTTCTATCAATGGCCGCTTGAACGCCTTGGGAGGCTTCTTGCCTACCACATAATGCACATCCTTCTCATAGCCCCATCGCCTCCAAGCCGTGAATAAACCAGGCAGCGTGTTTGTGAGGCCATGCTTGAATGTCGGTACCACGATGCCGCCCGTGCTGCCCTCCATGCGCTGCATATTGCGGAGCACGAAAGGCGCGGCGATGGAGTCCGTCTTGCCCGTGCGTCGCCCGGCGACAATGACAGTCGTATTGGCACCGATGAGCTGTGTCAATCGCTGCGGGTCATTGAAGTATATCCTCTTCGATTCCTTTTCCATAGCCTACACAGATACATCATCCTTGACTTCCTCGTATTCTGCCCACAGCTCATCCTCTTCCAGGTCTGCAAGCTCATACTCCACATCATCGATGTCAGCAGACTCAGCGCGGTACTTGGCAAGCAAGTCTTCCACGAACTTCTGCCGGTTCGGGATAGGCTTGATGCCCAACACCGTAGGATCATCCGTCGCAGTGAACGGCTGCACCACGATAAGATGATAAGGCAGTGCCGTTTCATCCTCCACATCGACGCGGTTGTATTTGGCGTAGGATGTAGCAGCCCGTTCCATCGTCTTGGTGTCCTTGCGCTTCTTCGCCATCTGGTACGTTTCGAGAATCATCTCGTTATATCGCCACCGATGGAATTCCCGCGAGGCCGAAGTAAGCAGCGGCATCAAGGCTTTGATGACCGCCAAATCCGCGTATGCCTGTGACCGATGCGCTGCATACCCACGTGCCAGCTCCTCCTCGATAAACTGTCTGTCCTTGGCATCAGGGTTCGCCAGTACCCACGAATACATGTCACGCAAGCGCAGTACACGGGCAATCTGCGTTTCCGTGTACTTTTCTTGGCGCATGACTTCAGCAGTTGAAAAGAGATGCTCCTTGCACAAATCTATGGTGGATATGTTGGCCATTGAGCAGTGTTATTCATCGTCTTCCATATCGAGCAGGTTCTTCGCTGCATTCTCCAAGGCAAGCGGAGAGCCGACCATTGCCAGCTGCATTTCTTGCATGTGCAGCTTTACCTTTGAACTGGCTTTCCCGCGAAGGTAAGCCTGTGACACAAGCGTTTGCCTGTTCTTGATGTCCTCGCGCAGTTGCTCAGCGGGAATATCAAGAATAAGCGCAATGTCAGATATAGGCAGAAAGATGGAAGCATACTTCTGTATCTCCTCCAATTCATTGGCTTTGTATTCTCTGTTCGAGCAATCCATGTAGCGGTACTGATTTGTTACGGATGATATACTGCATTTCTTTCTGAAGCGTATTGAATATGTCAGGATCTGTTGTCACCAAAGCCGACTCCGTGCGGTTGCCTCGTGTGAGGTTCTGCGATGTGAGGACAGTTGCCACAGCCCCGCTTTCAGCCTGAACGAGCAGCACCTTGGAGTGATTATCTGCCAAATAGACATGTTCCATCGTCTGGCAGATGAACGGCCACAGCCTCAAAGTCTTCTGCGTAGCCTTGAAGTCCAGGACCAAGTTGAACTGTGAAACGCGGCCATCTTGCTCGATGAAGAACAGGCGGCGAAGGAATTCCTCTGAGATGGAGAACGAAGTCTGCCAGACTTCGGATTTTCCCACCTGTTCAAGAATCCATTCGAGCACATCAGCCACCTGCAGCTCATTGGTGAGATAGACCTGATGCGTCTTTTCAGCCAATGGCAGAAGGTATTTGGATATGTTGATGCCGCGTTTCATGTATTACTCAGTATTCTTGGTGGCAGAATCCTTGGCCTCCTTCTTGGCCTTGGGCTTCGAAGCTTTCTTTTCGCCCTTGGCCGCAGTCTTAGCCCCTTTGGCCGTGGACTTCTTGACCTTAGTTGTGTCAGGTACTGGAGTACCTATCACATAATGGTCATAGATGTCCCAATTCTCATGAATCTGCTTGTCCAGCTCTATGAGTTCTTTCAGGAACGGATAGCGTTCTGAGTCCGGGCAGCTGACATTCTCCAAGGATAGGCTGCGCAGTTTCAGATGCACCTCCCGCATCCTCTGGAGCAAGGGCAGGTTCTCAACATATCGCGCCTGAATCTCTTCCGGAAGCTGGTCGTGATCTGCCCGTTTTCCTTTACGGAATTCCTCATCTGTGGTGCCGCTCTTTGGGGCATCCCGATACAGGAAATATTTCTTCTCGATGACCTTCACCTGGGCATCCATTTGTTCCACTTCCTCATGCGTACACTTGGCCAGTCTTGCGGTCAGGCGACGGCTCAGTTCCGAGACAAGATAATCCATCAGTTTCTTCTTGTCAGGATAATGCATGAGGTTGTTATAATGGATGTGATTGCCCTCTAGCTGGAGCAGCAAAAGGCATCCTTCCTCAGTTGTTCGGCTGTCATCATCTAGCCAAGAACGGAGCTTAGAGTTAAACATTTCATTCATATCATAGATGTTTAATATCCAGTTTATAATGTAATCACATATAAATATCTACTTCAAAGCTTGTTGTTGATTCCAGCAAACAGCATCACGTTCTTTTTGTGGCCATCGAACACAGCTTTCATCGACTTCATTGTTGACCCCGTTGTGACGAAATCATCAAAGATAATGATGTTGTTTTCGGGCGGCAAAACCAGTAGGTCAAACACCGCGTTCACCCGGTGTTTCGACTTGCAAACAGCCACATCTTCATAGAACGGTATGCCCATTTTCTTGCCAATTTCATCAGCAATCAGCGTGGCGAAATTGCGAGTCAGATGCCTCCGTTTGGGAGTGCAAACGATACACCAGTTTCCATCCTTCAGATGCTGTCCGATGACCTCCCCGATGAGCCTGCTCACCTCTTCAGCGAAGTGCGGTATCTCGCCATCGTCCGACTTGATTTCAGTCAGTGTCCGTCCCATGACGGACTTCTGCCATAGGGCAAAGAACCATACCCCTGCGCGGCTCACCAACCGCGTCTTCGGGTAAAAGTCACATCGCGCCTCCGTGTCCTTGTCCCAGGCTTCCCGTTTCTTTTTCCCGAAGAGATCCTTGACTGTTCTCTGTCTGGTTGACTCGGAAAAAGAACGAAGCGCACCGTCCATGTCCGGCACTTGCACCTCAGCGAGGAGGTCACTCATGTCTATGGCGGTGCGCTCATCCAACGTTTCAAAGATATGATTTCAAGAGTCTTTATCAGGAACCAGTCAGAACTACCGTTCCGTCCTCGGTGGCTATCGAGCCTTGGTAGAACGGCGAGGGGCAAACATCCGTGGCCTCCACGTTGATGGTGGT
>JAFZPZ010000022.1 GCA_017552435.1 Bacteroidaceae bacterium | reverse complement strand
TGTTGTTGTGACAGCATAAATAGATTCCTTTATGCTGTAAAGGTACAAAAAAATCTGCACATAGCCAAACTTTTAAGTGACTATGTGCAGAACTAATTTGTTAAAAAGAGCCTAACGGGACTTTTTCAGTGCCCTCCAATTTGCGAGGTCCTTTTTTGTGGCGCCTACGGGAATTTACCGTTTTTTGTAAATAATATCTGAAAAGTATACCAAGTAATAATTCAATAGTATACCAGTCCAAAAGGGCGCTGCAAATATACAAAGAGTTGGTTATACATTACTTGTTTTCTGTTATTTTTTGTTTTTCTTATACTATATTAATGGAAAATTGTTAAATTTGCAATCGAATTGCGATAGTTTCCACAAAGTCTGTGTTATCAATCGATAAATCAATATGAAGAAAATAGGATTATTGCCCCGCATTATCATCGCCATCGTAATGGGGATATTAATAGGAAACGTGCTGCCAGAAGCATGGGTACGCGTGTTTGTGACATTCAACTATGTTTTCAGCCAATTCCTGGGCTTCCTCATCCCACTCATCATCATCGGATTGGTAACGCCCGCGATTGCTGATATTGGACGTTCTGCAGGCCGTCTGTTGCTGCTGACGGTGGGGTTGGCATACGCCGATACCATCTTGGCCGGACTTCTGGCTTACGGTACAGGCACCGTGCTCTTTCCGCATCTGATAGACACAGAGGCTTCGATGGCAGTGGAGAAGGCAGAAACATTACAACCCTTCTTCCAATTGCAAATACCTGCCATACTGGACGTGATGGCTGCTTTGGTGAGCTCCTTCGTGGTAGGCATCGGCATTGCATATACCAACTCGCCTACGCTGAAGAACGGCTTCACAGAGTTCCGCACCATCATAGAGAAGACCATACAGGTGGCCATCATCCCCCTGCTGCCGCTGTATATCTTCGGCATCTTCCTGGGTATGACCTACACGGGCGAAGCGTATCACATCATTGTGGTATTTGCAAAAATCATTTGCATCATCTTTATCTTGCATATCGTTATCCTGCTCTATGAGTTCCTGATAGCCGGCGGATTCGCCCGAAAGAATCCGCTGCGCCTGCTGATGAATATGCTGCCAGCCTATCTCACAGCTTTAGGCACTTCATCGAGTGCTGCAACAATACCTGTGACGCTGCGACAGACGAAGAAGAACGGCGTCAGCGACGAAATTGCCAGTTTCTGCGTACCGCTCTGTGCGACTATCCACCTTTCAGGCTCGATGATGAAGCTTACCTGCTGTGCACTCACTGTATGCCTTATCAGCGGCCTGCCTCACGACCTGCCACTCTTCCTGCATTTCATCATGCTTCTGGCTGTCTGTATGGTAGCAGCCCCCGGTGTGCCGGGCGGAGCGGTGATGGCGGCATTGGGACCATTGGCTGGCATTCTGGGCTTCAGTCCGGAAGCTCAAGCGCTCATGATTGCCCTCTACATCGCTATGGATTCCTTCGGCACGGCCTGCAACGTAACTGGCGACGGAGCCCTTGCCGTCATCATCGACCGTCTGCACAGAGTAAACGACGGAAACGGGGCCTATGAGGCCGCTGTCGCGAAGCGGTGAGCCGGGTGATGGATAGGGCAGATATTTCACACTATGAAGAAGATACTGTTCCTTCACGGATTCTTTGCCAGCGGCCAATGTGTACCGGCAATGGCATTAAGAGAGGCTTTCGAGGGCCGTGCAGAAGTGCTGAGACCAGATCTTCCAATGCATCCGAAGGAAGCCGTGCGCTTAATCCGTGAACTGTGCGAGAACGAGAAGCCCGATGTGCTGGTAGGCAACAGTTGCGGTTCGTTCTATGCACAGATGATTGCTCCGGCATTGGGAATACCTGCCCTGTTGGGTAATCCCCATTTCCAGATGACGGATTTTCTGAGAACAAGAATCGGGGCGCATCAATACAAATCTCCTCGCAAGAACGGCATTCAGGACTTCATTATTGATGAGCAGCTGATTTTGGAGTTTGCCGAGATGCAAGAGCATCAGTTTGACAGGTGTACATTGTATGGTAAGGAACACGTATGGGGACTCTTTGGCGAACAGGACACCTTGGCCCACTTTGAGCCATTGTTCCTGGAGTATTACGCCCATTCATATCATTTTCCAGGCGGTCACACACCTACTGCAGACGAAGTCCGCACTTGGTATGTGCCGCTAATTGAACGCATGCTATCTTACGGGCACGATTATTAGGATAGTTTATAGTTAGTTTGTTATCGTGAACTCATAGTTGAAACGACCCAATGGTGCGACATCGCCATTCGTGAGGAAATCCAGGATGTCACCCTCCTGCTGCATGTTGTCCGACCACTTGAACTGAATTCGTACAGGTTTCCCACGGCGGAATCCGAGGAAGCGACGGGGTATGGCAACGAACATCTTGTTACCTTCTATCTCATAATGCACTCGCTTGCCGCTGTTCCATGCCCATCGGTTCTTGGACGCTTTAGCGCCAAGGCGTGCTCCTAAGGCATGGAATTCTTGGCAGGACTCCAGTATCGAGGTTCCGTTTGACGGTGGAATTCGGTTGACAATATAGTCGTAGCCTTCCCACCCTGTAGCATGATTGCAGTCCACGTCGATGAACAGGCGCATCCATGCGGGGTCGGTGGATGGCGTTATAACATCAGCACATTCGATATAGAAATAGATGTTCTTGGCATCACAGGCCACCTTGGCCTCAGTCAGGTCGTTGCGTCCGCTGTCGTTGACGAGCCGCTGGCTTCCCCAGCCTGGGCTGTCTCGGTGCATCGTATTGTGGCGATGAGTTCTGAAACCGTTATCCACTGTTTCCCAGTAGTTCCAGTCGATTTTCTCCTTTGTAAATGGAATCTGAACCCTACCATCAGGCATGCCTTTGAAACGTCGGATGTTGGCAATCAACTGATAATAATAAGTATCACCGAAACCACCCTTCATGGGTTCAATGTCTCGACTCTTCTCCATGCTGAACTCATCGGGGAAGGCGTTCTTCTGCTGTTGCCATTCTTCGAAGCGCCCCATGATCCACTCGTTCCAACCCGTGACGAAGACAAACTCCGGATCTGTCTCCAGGGCACGCTCCCATTGCTCCTGAAAGTTTAGGCCGCGGGCTGTGATGTCGGGCGAGATAAGGTTATCTGGCATCTGTGGCTGTCCGTGTTGGTGTGTGTAGCTCCGCCCAAAGGTGTTGGGGGCGTTCATTGCCGTAAGGCCTCGTTCTGCAGACCAGTTCTGCGCCACACCCACAGTCATTTGCTCGAATGTTCCGTCCTCATTCTGCACATATCCGTTTTGTGGATATATCTCCAGCCAGCCCCATTGGTTGTTACTTTGTGGCCCGCCTTGATAGGCAGGCTGTCCAGGTCTGAATGTAAAGAAGTCCAGGATTTCCTTTGGCAGGTTATCGGGGTAAGCCATGATGAGGGGCTTGCCTTTCCACATGAACCATAGGTCGCGATAGAGTCCAGGTGCATAAAAGTCATTGTAAAGCCTCCGGATGGCATCGCGGCTCTCTGGCGTAGGGGCGAATGCCATAAGGAAGGCAATCTGTGGTGTCGCCACGCCATCTTGGCGGGCTTCTGTGAAGACTTTGCACAACTGCATGAACGACTCTGTCCACAGCTCGCCCCCGTTTGTGCAGTCGAAGATAATCACATCCACACCTGCCTCGCCTAGCATTTCGGCATGTTTGCGCAGCACCCATTCGTCTGTGTCGCGATAATAGCCAAACAGCGGTTCGCCCCAGAAATGTGTCGGCTTGTGACCGCCCCATGCTGGGTCGTAATAGTCATCGAGAGCCTTCGGATGTTCTTGCAGAAATCGTGTCAGGTCGAATGGCTCCATCATCTTAGCAAAGTTGGTATGCCAGGTCCAATAGAACAGACCCACGAAACGCCCCTGACGCTCGGGGCCCACTTCTTCGCTTGTTGGCAATGTCCGTCCCAATGCATCGGTAGCGGGCAGCGATGCTGTGTAGCGGTGTTGTTGTGCCATACAAAAGGTCGAGCCCGACAGCAGAAGAACGAAAACAAATGTTTTTATGATAAACTTCGGTAGTGCCATATCACTTCTTCAATCGTGTATTCCGAACACGGACTTGACTATGTCGAGACTGCTTTCATCACAGACGGCTTACAGATAAGGAAACAAATTTCACTACTTGCAAAGTTACGTTTTTTTTCTGTTCGTTCCAACTTCGCAAGGGTAAATTAGCACCTTTTACCTCATTTTGCGATATAAAAAGAACAAATGACGATTCGTTTTGCGACGGATGTGGAAGAAATTCCCTAAATTTGTAAGCAAAAAGAGGAAATAGTATGTCTGGAATACCGAGAGCATTGTGACAATTCTATTCTGACATCATATAAAGATTTACCTATGGCATATAGAATATTTGAACAATCAGAAGAGGTACAGCGTGAAGAGTTGCTACGGAAGATAACGGACTCTGTAAAGAACTTGTCTTTGCGTGAATTAGAGGCTCTCTACTATGAGTTGAGTACCAAAAACTATATCAACGAATGATACAGAATTTTAAGGGTTCTCTTCTTCTAGTATTGATGCTATGTGTTGTTGCGACACATGCAGCTCAGAATGAAACCTATCTGGAAATCAAGAATAAGATGCTCACTGTGCGACAGGACCTCACACGCGGCGGAGCCATCTGCTTCGTGGGGCGCAAGGGGCAGGCTCGCAACTATGTGAATATCTTTGATGAAGGGCGATATATCCAGCAGTCCTATTATGCAGGACAGAGCATCAATCGTCAGGCAGAGGGACAGAGTACCTTTTGGTCGCCCTGGCCGTGGAATCCCATTCAAGTTGGGGACTACAAGCGTAATCGAGCTCAGATCCTGGAGAGTTCACGGCGAGGAAAATCCACCTATGTGAAGTGTATCCCGATGTTATGGGATATGGACAACTGCCCCGCTGAAGCAGAGATGGAGCAATGGACTACTCTGAAGGGCAACATCGTTCATGTGCGCTGCCGCCTCATTTGTCACCGCACAGATACCATATACGGTTCGGATACTGACAATCATCAGGAGATACCGGCTGTCTATCCCATTTCTTCGCTGAATCATCTCTATGCATATCGTGGTGACAAGCCCTTTACCTCAGAAGCGGTGGATAGCATAGATGTGGAGGAACTGCGGTTCGGAGAGGATGCACACGGCTGGGGGAGATATGATAATATCCCCGAACGATGGATGGCCTTTGTGGGCGATGATGGCTGGGGCATTGGCGTTTATAGCCCTTCTGCCGAGTTCTTCTGGGCTGGGCGATATAAACCATCACGCAATGGAGAGGCAGGCGATGAAGCCACCTCGTATATAGCCCCGGTCCGTACGCAACACATGAGTAGGGACAGTGTAGTAGAATATGAATACTATTTACTTTTCGGCAATGTGGAAGAAATACGCCATGCCGTCAAACAACTGAGTAAATGAAAAAGATAATAAACCCTTGGCGCAACCATCCTGAGTACAACTGCTTCGGCTGTTGTCCTGACAATCCCATCGGACTTCATCTGGAGTTCTATGAGGATGGTGACTATATTGTAAGCAAATGGAATCCTCAGCACAATTATCAGGGATGGGTAAACACCATGCACGGTGGTATCCTGAGTACACTGATCGATGAGGTCTGCGGATGGGTTGTCACCCGCAAGCTACAAACCAGCGGTTATACCGTTCAGCTGAATGTGAAGTTCAAGAAAGCCATTCCTACAACTGAGCCTGAACTTACCATTCGGGCAAAGGTCTCGAAGCAAGTTCGCAATCTGGCGTATATCAATGCGGAGATCACCAATTCGAAGGGCGAACTCTGCAACGAAGGCGAGGCCATCTATTTCCTGATGAATCAGGAGAAGGCCAAGGAAATGGGATTTCTGCATTGTGAAGTGGAGGGGGAATGATAAAGAATATCATAGCACCAATATCGTTGGGTGAATGAAGGATTCTCTCATTCTATATGACATAAAGGACGTAAAATGATTCAATATTATTTCAGACGCATTAGCTTGATATTCCTTTTAGGCCTTGTCTGTTGTAAGGCCAGTGCCCAGGACGTTAACGAATGGCTTGAGGCACAATTGAACGCTTCTGTCAATCTGCGACATGTGGACTATGAGGAAATGTATGCTAAAGCTCTACAGGAAGATAAGGGTGTGGTTCCTCTGACAAGATGTTTGATTGTTGTTGACTACTGTCGGGCGTATGGCTTGGATAGCTTGGCGAAGAAGATGGCAGACTTTGTTTTGGAGAACGCAAGTAACCAACAGATGGAAAATGGGATTGCGGCGTATCTGCTTAATTTAAAGTATAGACTAGCACTCCTGCAGAACCGTTATGATGAGATAGAACAAATGGCATGTTACGTAGACAAACGATGGCAAGATAAGCAGAGACTGAAGGATAAAGCAATCCATTGGCATCGGCTGGCAGCAGCAGGAAAAGATATTCAACCTGTCAGCATTCAACGCTCTAAAAATGTGGTGGGCATGGCATTCGAGAGAGATTCCGTTGGACATGTTTGTATTAGAGCAGATGTAAACAAGACGAAGAATCAGCGTTTTATTGTAGACACAGGAATGATGTCGAGCACTATTATTTTGCGCAAATACGCTAATCAGATAGGTGTTAGATTATTGCCTGATTCCACCCGGGCCAGCTCTGCTATGAATCCTGGTGTTATATACAACATGCAACTGGGTATCGTAGACAGTCTTCGCATAGACGGCATAAAATTCTGTAATCTGCCCGTATGGGTGTCTGATGAGACAGGAGCGTATGACTGTATGGGCTTCATTGGTACTCCTGATTTGTCCAGATTGGAGTATATGGAACTATCAAAAGACAGCATAGTGTTTCGCTACCCACTACCTGAGCAGGAAGCTGAAGCGAATTTCACCATGAATGCGGGTGACAAGGGTGAACGATGCATATGTCTTCCATGTACGCTTGATGGACACAAAAGTTCGCTCATTCTTGATACGGGCTCAAATATCTTCCTTTTACCAAAACAATATGCTGAACGCAAAGATGGCTTCTTTGCTGAGGTAGGTGGAATGAAAATGTGGTTCGAAGCAGGAATGTTAGAACATGCCTATGTTCCCTATCCCGACTCACGTGGATTCTGGGGACAACCATTGCTCTGGTCGTTCATACGGTTGTGCTTCAACTTTCGAGATGCACATGTTGACTACATCAGGAAAAAGGATGTGGAGTATATTGAGTATTTGAATAAGATAAAACAATAAAGGGAATCTTCAATTTTGTTATATGATAGCAGTTATGGGTTTGTTTAATAGAATAATTAAGAGGGAACGCCAACTATACAAGCATAAAGAAGATATAGATCTTGCAGCGCTTCAACAGATAATAGATGATGTTGAGAATAAAAAGAAAAGTGTTCCTTTCGTTCCTTTGACATTAGACGATGCTGAAATATCATTCATGCCAACGAAAGGTCATTCTTTCATTGGATTGGATGATGGACTTTGGGATTTCTACGAAAGAGAGAAATACCATATTGCTATTAAACAGAAATTACCCGTAAATGCGAAGAACTACCATAGAATCATTCAAAAGAATGGTAAAGTGGAAAGAATAGAGAGTTATGTAGATGGAAGATTGGATGTAGTTCATTTGGCCTATTACGAAGGAGACAGAAAATATCTCTTCCCTTTTATGCCAGACGGCTATGAGTATCCCACATATACATATGTTTCCGTATATAAAGATGGACTGATAACGGAGGTTTATCATACCGACTCATCTCAGATAATTCTTCAACAATATCAGCAACTTAATGAACAAGAAACAGATATTGTCATTGTTAATGCGGTACCTAAGGGAAAGGTTCCTGTTTTGGAGCATTGGTATGGCAAGTTGATTAAGAAAGAACACGTGGAATTTGTAGTACAAACATCCTATGTATGGAATCATTAATATAAATATTACAAATGAATTATGAAGAGTTTCAAATCAACAGCGTGGCTATTGCCACAACCCGTGCTGATAATCGGCACTTATAATAAAGAAGGCAAGCCCAATGCTATGAATGCAGCTTGGGGCGGTCAGTGGGATATGCACGAGATCATCATCTCGCTCGGTTCTCACCAGACAACGGACAATCTTGCTGAGAATCCAGAGTTCACCGTCGCTTTTGCCACTACAGAGACAATGGTAGCTTCAGACTATGTGGGCATCGTGAGTGGCAGGAACACTCCTGACAAGATGGAGAAGACGGGATGGACTATTGAGAAGGCTCCCAACGTGAACGCTCCTGTATTCAAGGAATTCCCCATGACACTTGAATGTCGGGTGAAGCAGAAGATTGACGAGAGTGAGACAGGCTATTATCTCGTTGCAGAAATCGTCAACATCTTCTGTGACGAGAAGTATCTGGCCGAAGACGGCAAACCTGATGTGGAGAAGATGGAGCTCATCACCTTCGACCCCGTTCATCACACCTACATCCAATTGGGTAAGACTGTTGGCAATGCATTTTCAGACGGGAAACAACTATAATGAAATGATGGGAAAAGAAATCTATTTAGCCGGAGGCTGTTTTTGGGGAACTGAGCACTACTTCAAACAGATAGAGGGCGTAGTGGAAACAGAAGTGGGATTTGCCAACGGTCATACGGCAGATCCATCGTACAAGGAGGTCTATACCGACACGACGGGTTATGCAGAGACGGTACATGTGAAGTACAATCCCGATGTGGTCAGCCTTGAATTCCTACTTCAGATGTTCTTCAAGGCCATCGACCCGATAAGTCTCAACAAGCAGGGACATGACGAAGGAACCCGTTACCGTACTGGCATCTACTATACCAGTGACGAGGATTTACCAGTTATCGAAAAGGTGTTTGCCGAAGAGCAGAAGAAGTATCAGCAGCCTCTGGCCGTAGAGAAGCTGCCGTTGCAGAACTTCTATTCAGCAGAGGAATATCATCAGGACTATCTTGACAAGAATCCTGATGGCTACTGCCATCTGCCAGAGTCACTCTTCGAGTTTGCAAGGAAAGCTAAAGCTGCGAATCAGCGAGGAAGTGATATTGGATATGACGTGGACAATATTATCTGATAACCGCACATGTAACGACCTGCTACAGACGGAGCATGGCCTGTCGATTCTATTAGAGACGGACAAGTATCGCATCTTGCTTGATACAGGAGCAAGTGATGTCTTTATCCGTAATGCAGAGAAGATTGGCATCGACCTCAGTACGGTGAACTATGTGTTTATCTCTCACGGACATAGCGACCATGCAGGAGGACTGAAGCATTTCATGGAGATAAACAACAAGGCTGCGATTGAGCGAGAGCAGAATCAAGCGTGCTTGGATTCTGCCGAGCGTGAGCAGGCTCGAACGAAGTTCAAGGTCATCGTTTCACCTCATGCCGTCAGCGGTAAATTCTTTTCTAAACGCCGCTATTTCCATAGTATCACGACAGAGTGGCCAGAGGATTCTAAAGACAGATTCCTAATGGTTGACCAAACATGTGAAGTCTGTGATGACATACACGTTATTGCCCATATACCACAAAGTCACCCAATACCCCAAGGCAACCAGCATCTGTTTATAGAAAATGCG
>JAFZPZ010000021.1 GCA_017552435.1 Bacteroidaceae bacterium | reverse complement strand
GGCGCGTAGGTCTCGCCCGCCTGTGTTCCCTTGCAATAATACTCCTCCTTTCCTAAAGGTGACTCGCAGACATACTCCACCTGCACTTTCTGTCCCGCCTTGCCCACGATGTCTTTCAGACACACCCATCCCGCAACCTCTTTCTCGAAGGTCACCACGAAGGCGCTGTCCTGCTGCTCTATGCTGAGGGGCTGCAACACCTCCGTGATGCGGTCAGCAGGTGAGGTATGGGCTGTCAATTGTCCTATGGGAGCTACGGCCTTCTGCACCGGCTGCCAACCATTCTCATCACAGTCAGCATCTGCCCAATGGGGTGTTTCCAAGCGTGCATCATAGACTTCACCGTCATAGACACCGGTCAGGGTGATGGGCGAGGGGCGTGTGAGCCACGTTTCGTCGGTACAGATACGTTTCGTCGTCCCATCGTCGTAGGTCACTTCGAGCTGGCAGAGCAGACAGGGCTCCCCGAAAGTTCCCACACGATGGCTGGAGCTGCGGTAGAATCCGTCGCCCAATATGGCTCCCAGCGCATTACGTCCGCTTTGCAGCAGCTGCGTGACATCATAAGAGAGGTAGAGCACACGATAAGCGGTGAACTTGTTCTCCAGAGCGATGCCACCCTTGTCCAGCCCCTCGCGAGTCGTGTAGTTAGTGAAGTTCGGAACCATCATGTCCTCCCCCACTCTTTGGCCGTTCACATAAAGTTCAAAGTAGCCTCCAGCAGTGACAAACGCTTTGGCTTTCTGCACCTTTCGAGTTAGCGTAAATGCTTTGCGGAAGAGTGGAGCGCCCTGTGCCTGACGCGCCGTAATCCACTTGGCACGCCATTCTTCGGGTTTCAGCAGACCCATGCCCCAATGTGCCACTTCGCTCCACTTTGAACGCTTGCCTTTTACATCCCACGTCTGTACCTTCCAGTAGCAATCCTGTCCGGAGATCAGTTCGCGGCCTCCGTAGGGCACAAGCACACTGACATCAGAGGAAACCTGTCCGCTGTCCCACAGGTCGTAGTCTCCCTTCCGCAGTTTGTCTTCCGACGATGCCACTACAATACGGTAGGCCGTCTGGCGCTGTCCCTGAACGCGCTCGTTCTTAGGCTCGTTCACCCATGAAAGTCGCGGCCTGGGCACATCCACAACGCTGGGATTCACACAATGCTCTACTCGCAGAGAGCCTACACACAACTGCGCCTGCATCCCGACGGGCAGGAAAAGCAGCAAAAGAGGAAGGAGTTTCTTCATTTTTTATAAATTAGCAGGAAGTGCAGGCATCGCGCCGTTCTGGGTGCAGACGTAAGCTGAGACTTCGACGGCCTTCTTGTGGGCTTCGACTACGGATTTACCATCCAAAATAGATGCCACGAAGGAACCTGTGAAAGAGTCGCCGGCACCAACCGTATCAGCCACCTTAACTTTCGGTGTTTCCTGGAACGAAACCTGGCCAGGCGTGAAGACATAACTGCCGTTTGTTCCGCAGGTGAGCACCAGCATCTCCAGATTGTACTTGCCCAGGATGAGCCAGCACTTGTTCTCAAAGTCCAAACTGGGATAGCCGAACATCTGACCGACAAGTTCCAGTTCTTCATCGTTAATCTTCAAGATGTTGCAGCGGCGAATGCTGTCCTGGATAATCTCCTTCGTATAGAAATGCTGACGCAGGTTGATGTCGAAAATCTTCAGGCAATCGGCCGGCGTGGCATCCAGGAACTTCTGGATAGTGGTGCGGCTGACACTGTTGCGTTGAGCCAAAGAGCCAAAGCAAACGGCACGACAATTGGCAGCAACCTGTCGGATGTCCTCGTCGAACGGGATATTGTCCCAAGCCACATTCTCCTTGATTTCATACGTGGGAATACCCTGCGCATCGAGCGTCACCTGCACCGTTCCTGTTGGGTAAGGCACCCGCGGCAACAGGTAGTTCAACTCATGCTCTTTCAGAGCTTCTATGGTCTCTTCTGCCAGTTCGTCCTTGCCGAGGGCACTGATGGCAACAGTGTTTTCCGAGCCAAGGAACTGCCCGGCATGATAGGCAAAATTAGCGGGCGCACCGCCCAGTTTCTTACCTTCGGGAAGTACATCCCACAGGACTTCTCCCAGTCCCACTACAAATCTTTTCATGATTTCACACAATTATGTTTTGGGTACAAAGATACGATTTAGTGAGCGGAATACAAAAGGAAAACGTGTTTTTCTTTTTATTCCCGAACGGAAGCATAACTTTTTTGTCTGTTTGTTTCTGTTTGTCATTTATAAAGTGTAACTTTGCACCCCGTAAATTATAGATAATAAACGTTAAACAAAATACTACTATGGCAAAGAAAGCACTACTGATGATTCTCGACGGCTGGGGCATTGGCGCTCACGGCAAGGGGGATGTCATCTTCAACACTCCAACTCCTAATCTCGACAAGATTAACGCAATTTATCCTCACAGCCAACTTCTGGCAAGTGGTGAGAATGTTGGTTTGCCCGACGGACAGATGGGTAACAGCGAGGTGGGTCACCTGAACATCGGTGCCGGCCGCATCGTCTATCAGGATTTGGTGAAAATCAACCGCGCCTGCGCAGACGGCAGCATCCTGAAGAACCCTGAAATCGTCAGCGCCTACGAGTACGCCAAGAAGACTGGCAAGAACGTCCACCTGATGGGCTTGACCAGTAACGGCGGCGTACACTCTTCTCTAGACCACCTCTTCAAACTTGTTGAAATTGGCAAGGAGTATGGCGTAAGCCAAACTTACGTCCACTGCTTTATGGACGGTCGCGATACCGACCCGAAGAGCGGCATCGGCTTTATCAAGCAGCTCATCGACAAATGCAACGAGGCAGGCAACGCCGCCATCGCCAGCATCATCGGCCGTTTCTATGCAATGGACCGCGACAAGCGTTGGGAACGCGTGAAGATTGCCTACGACCTGCTCATCAGCGGCGAGGGCAAACAGGCAAAAGACCTCCTCGAAGCCATGCAGGACAGCTACGACGAAGGCGTGACCGACGAGTTCATCAAGCCCATCAACAACAGCCAGGTTGACGGTACCATCAAGGAAGGCGATGTGGTTATCTTCTTCAACTACCGCAACGACCGCGCTAAGGAACTCACCATCGTCCTCACTCAGCAGGATATGATCGAGCAGGGCATGAAGACCATCCCTGGCCTCCAGTACTACTGCATGACGCCCTACGACGCAAGCTTTACAGGCGTTCACATCCTCTTCCCGAAGGAGAACGTGGAGAACACGCTGGGCGAATACATCAGCAGCAAGGGCCTGAAGCAACTGCACACTGCCGAGACAGAGAAGTACGCTCACGTCACTTTCTTCTTCAACGGCGGCCG
>JAFZPZ010000020.1 GCA_017552435.1 Bacteroidaceae bacterium | reverse complement strand
TCGTTAGAATATGTTCTGTTATCGGCAGGAAGATGGCGGAAGCTTGATTACGACCAGATTCATGACGATGACAGAACAGAGGCACGTAGTGACAAAGCTTTCAAAAAGGGTTTTCTCAGGTTTTTGTTTAAATCAGACACAAAGTTTTGCAAATGAGCCGTTTTTTACAGATTATTGCCCGTTTTTGCCCTATTTTAGGGGCAAGACACAGAAAAAACAGCATTTTTAACGTAAAAATCTAAAAAAAATGCTAAAAAAACTTGTAGCATTCACGAAAAAGCCATAATTTTGCAGCGGACTTTGGAGTAAAGCATAGTCCCATCTCGCACATCCACGAAACATAGTGCGCACTATTTTCTGGGTGGCGGGGTGAAGAGAGAGATAGAAAATATGTTTAAAAAATTTATTAACTCAAAAAAAAAGGATTATGCAAACAACAAGAAAACCCGCCCATGTGGCTAGGAGAAAGGAGGTGCCCGGAGCCTGACAGTTACTACTAATTCAAGTTGTGAAGGTCGGGCTCGTCCTAAGAGGAAGCCGGCACTTCAAAATAAACAAAAAAAAGAACAAAGAAAAAATTTTATCTAAACTTATTATTAACAAACCAAATTTAAAACAAAATGAAAAAGAATTTTAAGTTAATGCTTGTTGCACTGTTTGCCTTATTAGGTTTTAATGGTGTCCAGGCTGCCACGTTGATCGGTACTACACAGTATTTGGACAATGGCTTTAAGTACAAGATTCTATCAGTGTACAAGACTCCTGGTGGTGCAAAAGTGAACACGGTATCTGTTTCACAAAATGTTTACGCTTCTCAAGGTGCTGCTGCAATGGTAATTGGAGCTACGGTAGATATTTATGTGAAAGGTGACGACACTGATGGTACTGCTATCGACAAAGTATGTACATTTAACATTGTTGAGGTTGAAGCAGAGGGTTTCAAGAATGTGACCAAGGCTACCTCTATCCAGATTGGTTCAAACGTTAAGACTATTGGTGCCAACGCTTTCGACGGCTGTACAAATGTAACAACCATCACATTTGATGCTAACAGCAACGATATGACGATTGCTGCTGAAGCATTCAAGGGCACTAAGGTGACTTCGCTTGACCTTACTACTCTCACTGGTACACTTGCTGCTGTGAACAAGTGGTGGGACAACACCGCATTCGCTCCTGGTAAGAAAGTTAATACTTATCTGCAAACCATTAAGTTCCCCGCTAAGGTTATTACTATCGTTGCTGATGCTTTTGCCGGCTTCACAAAGTTGGAGACTGTTGAGTTTAAAGCACAGTCAAAGCCTTATGTTGGGCTGACTATCGGTGCTGGTGCATTCCAGGAGACTCCTATCAAGACGCTTGACCTGACTGAGGCACGTATCTCTGGTAAGGGTGCTGGTGAAGGCCTCAACCGTCTGTTTGAGTACAACAATGTAACCCTGAAGAAGGTCATCATGTCTAAGTATGTGCAGCAGTTGAACGAAATGGCTCTCGCAGACTGCATCCAGCTCGGTGAGGTTGACTTCAGCCAAAGCACAGTACTGGAAACCATTGGTGTTGGCGCACTGAGTAACACAGTCGTTCCCACCTATGACTTCTCGAAGTGCTATACTTTAACAACTGATGGAAAAAATTATTCTACATTCCTCAATTTCCAAGTTGGTGTGAACCCGTTTGTTAACACAATCACTACTACCAACAAGAACTTGAAAACCGTGAAGTTGCCTAAGGGTCTTGCATGGAGTCCTGTGAATGTTATCGGTACTACATTTGCAGATTGTGAAGTGCTGACAACCATCGAGTCTTTCAACCTGAGCAAGGTTACCACAGTTCCCGATGGAGCATTTGCAAATGACAAGTCACTGACATCTCTCGAATTCCCCCTTACCTTGGCAACGGTTGCTGGTTCTCCTTTCGTTGGATGTGAGAATTTGGCTACCCTGACTTTTAACAACCAGAAGGAGGATGGTGTTTCGCCTGCGCTCACTATCGGTACTGGTGGCAACATCTACGGTGCAACGCTGGATGCCCTGACAACGGTGAATATCAATACCCCAAGCGATAAGACTGCTAACGTAACTATCGCTACTGGCGCTTTGGCAGGCTGCACTGGCATCACAACTCTGAATGTCGCTAAGGGTGGTAAATTCGTTGGTACTATCAAGACATTCGCTCTGAATGCAGATGCAGACGCTACCGTAACATTCGGTGACATCACCGGCGCAGCTTCTGTTGAAACCATCGCTGGTCCTTTGGGCACGAACACTACCGCTCTGACTATCGGTGAATTTAGTCCATCTGCAGATTTTGGCGCTGAAATTGTTGACGGCAAAATCAGCGCTGCTACTGTAGGTGCTGTTAAGCAGAAATCTGTCCTGACAGCTATCGGCCAGGCTGTTCAAATTAAGTTCACTGGCGACATCACAGCAAACCTTGATCAGTCTCCTGCCAACGCCAACTTGACAACTCTTGACTTTGGTGCAGTTAAGATGGCTGCTGGTATTGTTGGAGCCACAGTATTCGACGAGAGCGTAACTCCTAATTTGAAAGACGTGACTTGGAAGCCTGCTGATGGCGACGCAACAGCTGCTTTCAACTTGAACGCCTTTAATTCAAGTGCTACTCCTCTTGGAGCTGGCGCATATGTAACATTCCACACAACAACTGCAGTGGGTGATGGTGTGTACGCCCTGGATGAGGCAAATCTGATTGCTGTTATTTTCGATGCAACAGCTGCTATTATTGATCCTACTACAATTGATGTTTATAATGCTGTCGCTACAGGTTTCTTCTATGGCAAGTTGCAGGCACCAGTTGGAAAGAATATAGTTATTAAGAAGACCAACGACGATGGTGACCAGGTAGATGTATATTCTGCATTTGTTGACGAATTGGATCAGAAGATTTATATGGACCGTCTGGCAACGAGCAACGGTCTGTATGTAGTCGCACCAGAGCAGGTGGTTGTTGTTCGTGTGAAGAATCCAACAGTGACGACTGCCCATGCTAGTGTTGATGGTGCCTTTACAGCTAAGGTAGTTATCGTAGAGGATATTGCCCTTGCTCCTACAATGCGTTATACCGCCGCAGCTACTATACTCAACGACCTGAAGATGACTGATAAGATCTTCTCAAGTGACTACATCGGCACGAACTATATTGGCAAGACCCTCTACGCTATGGCTAATCCTGCTGTAGTTGGCGGACTGCAGTTCGATCCAGTTGCTAAGACTTCTTATCTGCCTATGGGTGCCGTATTCGTAGAGACTGATGAAGCTGCTCCTTCTCGTCTGGACGTTATCTGGCTTGACGATGCAGAAGATGCAACTGCTATCATCAACACCATCGAGTCTCGCGACAGCAAGGCTGGCAATGGCAAGATCTACAACCTGCAGGGCATCGAGGTTGACGGCTCATACAAGGGCATCGTCATCATGAACGGCAAGAAGATCTCCCAGAAGTAATCCTCTGTAGAAGAGATTTCATACTAAACAAAAGTGTTGCAGGGGACACAAGGATCCCCTGCACACTTTCAAAAAAACAATTCAATCAATAATAAACAAAAAAATGGAAAAGAAACTGTATTTTGATCCAGAAATGGAAGTTCTGGAGATTGATATTGAGTCACCAATTTTATCTGTATCAGATATGACAGGTGGTGGCATTGCCGACGATGGCGAGGTCAACACTGGTAGTGAAGGTGGCGCAACTGGCGACCCCAACACAGACTACGGCTGGTAAAAAGAATATCACATTTATACATCCGTCAGGGTGCGCAGTCACGGAAAGTGTTGCGCACCCTGCTGGTTTTTTATCACTAATCAAAATGGGAATTGAGGGAGATGAAGAGAGATATCATTGTCACCACTCGCAGGGAGGCAGGCATCCCGTACCGGTCTTTGTATGATCTGTTGATGGCGTCGAGCCGCCAATGGTGGGAGAAAGGGCTCCGTGTGCCATTTCTGGAGAAATGTACGCCCGAGGAGTTTGAGCGCTCCCTGCAGCGCGCCAACGTGTTCGTCGCCCTGGACAGGGAAACGGGTGAATTGCTGGGTACCCATGCCTTCTGGGTGGACAGGAAGCGTAATTGCGTTAAAGAGTTCGATTTGGCCGTGTCGCCCAAACACAAACGGCAAGGGATTGCCTCAAGAATGCTGCAGGTGGAAGTGGAACGCATCAGGAAGGCAGGTTTCGACCACATCATTGGCCACACCTCTGCTGCCGCCACCTGGTCGGTGCGCTGGCACTTGAAGAACGGCTACCGCATCATAGGCTACAAGAGGCAGATGGATAACAACCACCCCGTTTATATGTTCCGCAAGCAGATCGCCCCATCGCTGCTCTACAGTTCCCCCCTCATTGCTCCCATTGTGTGCAAACTCCACTATCTCCTATCCTATCTGGTCACTCATGTAGTAAAACATCAGGACGGCCGTCTCACACTGGTGGGAAGAATAGCAAAAAAGGTAATGAAATAAAATGGCTCACTTGCAAAACTCTGTGTCTGATTTAAACAAAAACCAAAGAAAACCCTTTTTCTGGTGTTTATGAGTTACACTCACACGTTTTTCAATCTGTCTGTCAGAGAATCCAAGTAAACTTCCCTTCTCTGCCAGACATATCGAAAACAGCCTTACGGCTAAAACACCAGAAAAAGAAAAACCGCGACTACAATCGCGCCGTGGTGCTAAAGCATCCGCGAACATTAAAAACCACCTTGCAGGTGAAGCTCTAAATGATAAATGAGAGATAAATCGTAAATAGTAAATGAAAATGTTTTTTCGGTTTTTCTTTTGGTCTGGTCATTTCCTGTAAGGATGATGATATAAGAACAGACTATAACTGTGAGTTTACTCATGAGTTATAGTCTGTTATTATAGCATCAGAGACGTAGTCTCGACCAGACGAAAAGGGTTTTTGTGGTTTTTGTATAAGCCTACACACAGGAATTTGCAGGTGACCCCTAATTGTCCTCTGATAATTTTGCGATGTTCAGCCGTTAGCTGTTGTCGTGCAACACAGACGGGCAGCAGCTTCGTCGGGCAAACATTCCAGATGCCAGACAGGCACCAGTCCGACAATGAGTTTCTCCGTCCTGTGAAGTCCGTCGGCAAGCTGGCTGTCCCATCGCTTGCCGGAGATGGAGGCCACGATTGCAGCATAGGCTCTCACACCTTTCATGCGACGGATGTTGTTATAGGGCGCCTGCTCCAGGTTGACAATGGCACCAATGGGATAGTCAACGTTTCGATAACAGGGAGTCTTGCCACTCCAAGGCGAGCCATAGACGCGAGCCTCGTTGTTATCGCAGATACGAACCACAGGATTGTCATCGTTTACCAGCTCCGTGCCCTCGATATATTTCAGCCAAAGTCTGGAGTGTGTGCTTTTGCCCGTTCCGCTTTTTCCCAGGAACATATAGCCACGCCCCTGATAGCTGACCACCGACGAGTGGAACAGTGCCGTACGCAGGTTGGCTGTGGTCAGGGCATACAGAATCATGATGGCATTGTTCACACCGAACTTCCAGGATGACTCCACACTGATTTTAGCGGAACGGTAGTCGGGTGTGGTCACCAGTACCGAGGAGCGTCTGCTGCCCAGCCAGAATTCAAAGTACGGGTCTCCGGAAGGGAGATGACCGACGACGATTTCCTGGCCTTCGTCCTGCTGACGAATTTCTTCATGGAACTCTTCCGAAGCCAGCGATGTCTCTACGAGTTGTAAGCGGAAAATCGTATCATCTGTGGGGACAGTCTTAAAGTCATCGTATTGCTGCAGCTGCTCGGCGGCACCTTCATAACCGTTGGTGTCGAATACGAACACATGGCCTGCCACCTTATAATATAATTCTTTCATTGCACTTCAATTTTAGGTTGCAAAGTTACGAAGATAATTCCAAACAGCCAAAGTTGTTTTTAATATATTTTGCCAATTGGATTTATCTTCGTAACTTTGCACCCTCAATAAATGGTAATAATAAGACATGAGACAAAAACAAGGATTTGTGCTGCGTGATGTGTTCGACGAGAATGTGATAGTAGCAGAAGGTATCGAAGTGGTTGACTTCAGCAAAATGATTACTCTGAACGAAACCGCCACCACAATCTGGAAGAAAGCAAAAGAACTGGGCGACTTCACGCCAGAACAACTGGCAAATGCCCTCTGTGAAACGTACGAGGTGGACTACGACCGTGCGCTTAAAGGTGTCAGCAAGCTGCTGAAGAGCTGGCAGGAGATCGGACTGTTGGAAGACTGAGGGAATAGCTAGCACATGCGGGGATTTCCCCGTGTGCATTTATTTTGCCAAAGATTTGCGCAGGCTGCCGTCGCTGCCACGTACGATATAGAGCTGTCCACGACGCTGTGTCGTTACCTTGCGTCCCATGATGTCATAGACGGTCTGCGCTTGCGCCGTTATGTGGTTTCTCACCTCTCTGACGGCTGTCGCACCACCCATAAAATCGAAGGTCACTTCGCCGTTGCCCTTCCGTTGTATGTTAGTCACGGCCTTGCCCTCCACCGCTTCAAATGAGGCAACGGCATCGCCTTCTTTGGGTAGATAGGGGAAGGGAGAGGTGCTCAGCGCGTTGAAATTCATAGCGCTGCCTTTCCTGTTTGGCGAGTAAACACCAAGCTTCTCATCAGCTATCTTCTTCTGCCAGTCATAGTAGTCCAGACCGTCTGCATGAATGATGTCGAAGCGCTTGAAGGCGTTCTGGTTCACCGCATTGTTCATCCACAACAATTCATTGTATCTCACATGATAGATGACAAGGCCCTCTCCAGGAACCCCCTCGTCCCAGCCCTTCTGTTGGCGGTTCTCCAGCAGGTAGTAGTCCTCGTCCGTGTTTTTAATCTGATAGACCGTGCCGTATTTCAGCCCGTCTTCCGTCATGGCCTCTGTGAGCTCTTGAGGCTGCAGCCATCCCAGGAGCATCTTCTCCAGGGCGGTATAGTGGGGCGGACAGAAACCATAGTTGATGACATTTCCGCCGTCCATCAGATCCCAGGTGTCCACGACAATATTGTCTGTTGTACCATCTGTCATGTAGATGTCGGGAAGTCCCAGACAGTGACTGAACTCATGTGCGATAGTGCCGAATCCGCAGAGGGTCTTGTTTTTGGTGGGCCAGTGCTCACCGCTGCATGAGTAGTTGCTGATCATCTTGCCGTCGGGCGTCGTGATGATACTTGTGAGGGTGTTGGTGTTGGGCCAGATGAAACCATAGCCCGGTTCACCGGAATTGCCTGGCAGACTGGCATAGATATAGATGACCTGTTCGATGCTACCGTCACCGTCCCAATCGTACTGTGAGTAGTCAACGTCGGGGTTTTGTGCCAACACGGCTTTCGTGGCTTCAGCCAAGGCATCGCGGCCGAAATTCCTTGTGCTTGCCGTAGGCTTTGCGTAAGGCTTAGCCTTTTGGCTGACCTTCACGGGTCCGTACACATCGAACTTCAGGTTGAACAAGCCGCCCGACTGGTCGCGGAAGTAGTCGGCCAGACAGCCCTTACTGTTTAGCTGGCTGAAGCCTGGTTGGTTGAGCAAGGCGTCATAGTAGTCGTGTGGGTTCTCAGTCGTGAAGGTAGAGTCCCTGAATTCCAGCAGAATCACCATCTGTTTGTAAACCCTTTCGCCATCCCAGTCTTTTTTGATGGGCGGCAGCCGGCGGGCTGTCCCACGGGTCGTGGTAGCCGCTTCATCAACCGGTGTGCAGTCACCGTAGCGTATCGTCAGCGCCTCCTCCTGGGCGGAAGCGATGAGCGACAAGTGACATGCGATAAGTATCAGCAGTATCTTTTTCATTTCTATCTACTGTCAATTCTCTGTACTCCTTAATTCCGTAACCTGGTTAATTAACGTTTTTATAACATTACTTTCTGCTCGGTACCGTCGTAGTCAATCTGTTTGGATTGGCCTGTGGGCAGGACGATAGTGAACAGGCGCTGCTGCAGCATGCCTGGATAACTGCCTTGACGCGCTCCGATGGTGAGCGTCTTCTTGCTATCGTTCCACTGGAAGACAATGGTGGCATACTGACCCTTCTCGTAGTTGTAGTTGTCACCCTCGTCCTCATAGAGGGTGAAGGTGCCGTCGGCACCGGGATAGACGCGCAGCTCGAGGTTGTCCCACTTCTTCTCGCCGACATACTGCATCTCGGGGCCGAGGGGCAGGATGCTGCCGGCACGAACGAACATCGGCACGCGGTCGAGGGTCGTTTCAATAGTTACATTCTGACCGCCCTTGTATTGCTTGTTGGTCCAGAAGTCATACCACTTCGCACCCTTGGGCAGGTACTTCACGGCAGTCTTGGTCTCAGACCAATTAACTGTCAATTGTCCATTGTCAATTGTCAATTCATTCCGGTTCCAGCCCGTCATAGCGTCGGTGCGGATGATCTTCTCCTCGGTGTATTGGGGATCAACGATGGGACAGGCCAGGATGCTGCGCCCGAAGAGGAACTCGTCGGTCATGTCCCATACATTCTTGTCGCTGGCGAAGTCGCTGAACAGCGGACGCATATAACTGTCATTGTTGCTGGTCACCTGCCAAGCGGTACTATATATATAAGGTAGGAGGCGGTAGCGCAGACATATCTGTTTCTCGATGGCATCATAGACGGGTTCGCCCTTCTGACCGAACTGCCATATCTCGCGGGGTGCATCGGCTCCGTGGCTGCGGAACACGGGGCAGAACAGGCCGTACTGCATCCAGCGCACATAGAGCTCCTGGAACTGCGGATTCTTGGGAGCCGAACCGGGGCCACGGGTGTTGTACGCGCCGCAGAAGAAGCCACCGATGTCGGTGTTGAAGTTGGGATTGCCCGTCAGCGAGAAGCTGAGGCCGGCCGGTATCTGTTTGCGGAGCATGTCCCACGACGAGTTCACGTCGCCGCTCCACATATTCGAGCCGTAGTGCTGCTGTCCGGCGTAGCTGGAGCGGGTCATGATGAAGACGCGCTTTTCCAATTGAGAATTGACAATTGACAATTGATAATTGCGCTGGGCCTGATAGATGCCGCGAACTGTCTCCAGCGGGAAGGCATTTCTTTGCGAGCGCCACGTACCGCCATATACCTTGTGGTTGTAGTCGCTCTCCTTTGGATTGAAGAAGTCGGGATCGGTGGAGTCCATCCACCAGGCATCGGTACCGTAGTCATAGAGGGTCTTCAGGTACTTCCAGTAGATGGCGCGGGCCTCGGGATGGAAGGCATCATAGACCTTTACGCCGGAGGGGTAGTCCATCCGAGGCGGCCAGATGTGCGAGATGCCACTTTGCGGCCAGGTCTCGATGGGCAGGAGCAGCCCCTTTTCGTCCAGTTCTCGGAACTGCTTTGTCATCGGTCCGAAGCTGGCCCAGATAGATATCATGAAGTGGGCGTGCTTGCGGTGGACATTCTCAATCATCTGCTTGCCGTTGGAGAACTCCTCGGCCAGGAAGTCCATCGCGTTCCACAGGTAGTTCGAGCCCCAGTACTGCCAGTCCTGGATGATGCCGTCGAGGGGCACCTGCAGTTCGCGGTATTTATCGACAATGCCCTCCGTCTCGCGGGCGGTCTTATAGCGTTCCTTCGACTGCCAATAGCCGTAGGTCCACAGGGGGAACATGGGGACGTCGCCGCTGAGGTAACGCATCTGTGCTATCACGCCATCGGCCGAGCCGCCATACATGAAGTAGTAGTCGATGCCCTTGCCGGCCTCGGAGGTAAACGACATACCTTGCGGCCCGTCGTCGAACTGCGTGGGCGAGTAGTTCTCCCAATAGATGCCCCAGCCCTTGATGCTCTGCAGCACGTTCTGGAAGTCCTCGAGGTTCGACTGTTCCATGCGCTTGTGTTCGCCTCGGCGGTTCATCTTGCCGTTCTGGATGGTTCCCAGACCGTATATGGCCTCGTCTGGGTCGAGCTTAAACGTTTGGTTCACCTGCCACTCATCCGCCGTCTTCCTAATCAGGCTCCAGCCTTTCTCACACAGCAGCACTTTGCCTTTGGATGTGAGGAACGTCAGATTGCCCTGGGCATCCTGTTTCACCGTCAGCTCCTGGCTCTTCCATTGACCATTGACCATTGAAAATTGACCATTGGCTTTTGCTGTTATTACAAGGCTCTTGGTAGGTTCGCCTTTAACAACATGTACAATACTTGGCGTGATGAACTCTATCTTCACGTCCTGAGCCAACAGGGTAGACAAAGCCCCCAGAAACAGGGCAGCTATGGTCGCACTTCTTGTAATTCTCTTCATATTCTAATTATTACGAATTATGACTTTTTTGTTCCCGCCGACGATATAAATACCCTTCGGTAAATGTGCATTACTTACGCAGCGACCGCTGAGGTCAAAGATGGCAGCCCCCTCATTGTCAATTGTCAATTGTCCATTGTCAATTGATGGAATGCCATCCTCGTCATCGAGGTGCATTTCTGCGGCATTCAGGACATAAGTGTCATAGGGGTCGTCCCTGTTCACCTTATGCACGAATGCTACCAGACGGCGGGCTGTTCCACCGAATCCGGTCGCCTCAACCATGGGATAGGTGACACTATACGAACCGTTCGCCTCCGTGCTGAGCAGGTCGCCAATGGCCTCCGTCGTGAAGTAGTGCAGGATGACGCCGTTGTGGCGGAACACATCCTTCAAGTCACTGGGAGCATCTGCATCGTCCATACCCATCTGGGGATACTTGTCCGTGGTGATTCCGTCTTCCACCAGGTAACACGACAAATATATCGGCTTCCCCACCAAGTCGCGGGCGACGCGTCCGCTAACCGTCACATCGTTTCCATCACATTCTATGTTCACCTCTGCCATAGCTGCCATATCGGCAGCCAGAGCCAACGCCTCTTTATAAGGCTCCGGTGACATGTCGCGAATGCCCTGAATAATTTGGTTCTCGCCCTCCAGGATGGCACGGTTGTACATGATGGCGGGGTTGTATTCGTTTTGGTATCCGCCAAAGACATATAGAATCTCGCGGTCTGGCTGAGTGGTGAACACATCCTCCACAAAACCCGAGTGGTGAGCTACATAGACATAGTCGCCCTCGTATTCTTGCAAAGCCTTCTCCAGGAAATAGGCCATCTGGGGGCAATTGACGCAGCGCTGGCTGGTGAATTCCTCAATGAGGGGCGTGCGGATGAAGTTGTCGTAAGTGACATAAAGCCTGGTGGTACCTGGACGTCCCGGCTGTGCCTCCTGCCCGTTCACTTTGGTAACGGTGGCAGTCCACGTGGCGGTGGTGCTCTCCGTAGTTCCTGCACGCAGCTGTGTGCTGATGATTGTACTGCCGTATGCGGGCAACGGTGCAGGCAGGTTGATGGTGCGCATGGTGGGGAATTCGGCTCCCTCGCCCTGCATGGCTATCTCCACACTCTGGATGGACTCGTTCGTAAAATTATGCACATAGAGGCCGCCCTCGAAATCGCGATCCGGAGCTACCGTCTGCGGATGCGTCGTGTTCTGGGCGTATGCTGTGCGTTCGAAGCAGGCAGCAGCACCGTCCTCCACCAGGGCCAGAATCAGGGGCGTGCCACGATCCGTGTATTCCTCCCACGTCTTTTTGGCCAGATTCACATAGCATGACTGTGCCACAGTGGCTGCCTGATAAGCCACGATGGGGTATGGGGTGCCTATGGTTTCATAGACTTGGAAACCGAGAAACAGAGGCTGCTCGTCGATGATGACGGGTTCGTCGAACAGCACATCGTTCCAACCCTCTTCGAAGTTAACATACTGGGTGCGAATGAGACCAGCGACAGAACCCTGGCTGGCCAGGATGGCAGACCGTTTCTGTCGAGCCTGACTGTAGGCGGCACGCAGGTAGCAGCGCACGCCCAATACCTTCTTGCCCTTCATGCGGGCAAGGGCTGGGTCGCCGGAAGGGTCGAAACAAGTCATGCACTGAACGAATTCGTTGATACCGCCTCCCAACCCCGATATTTCCTCACTGGTCACACTTCCCGGCGCATAGCCGTAGGGCTGTTGTGCCAAAGCATAACCTCCAATTGATAATTGATAATTGACAATTGACAATTGGGCTACGCCGAGAAGGAGAGTGAGTATTATTCGTTTCATTTCTGTACGAATTTCTTTCCGGCCAGAATATATACGCCCTTTAGTAATTGACCATTGACCTTGCGCCCGCTGAGGTCATAGATGGCCCCCTCTTCTGTCTCCCCGAGGGGAGAAACGATCCCTGTCGCCTCTGTAATGGTGCCCTCGGCGGTATTGAAGACGTGCATCCGCTTGCCGCCCAGCTTGCCGTCTCGGTGAACCAGAGCAACCAGATACAGGTTCTCCAGATTCCAAGTGGGGTCCAGCGTGGTCTCTACGGTTTCTTTGATAGTGCCATCTGCTTCGATGGCGATACCCTCGACTGGCGTCATTATTTCGCGGATGACATTTGGGTGAGTGAACATGCCGGCATATTCCGCTTTTTCATCCTCGTTCCAGAAGAGCTGACTGTCGCTCTCCACGTCGCGTTCCATCAGATAGACGGTCAGCCGCAGTTTTTCGCCTTCGGGCATGATGCCAGGAGCCACATCGCCACCCACTCCCACCGTCAGGGTCTCTTTGTCTGAAGCCAGTAATCCCTCAACGGACAAGCTGACGAACGTGGGTCGGTTGGCTGCCGAGCCGAACACACTCTGGGCATCGTTGGGATTAATCAGCACATCGAACATCGGGGTCTGCGAGGTGTTCATCTGGTAGCTGATATTCTCCGTAGCCATAGCGCGGTCCACGCTCATGGCGGGAATGCTTACCTTGGACGAGTCGCCGCTACACAGCTGTACGGCAAGAGTGGTGGCGTCGTCTTCGCCCGTCATGAACTGGTCGTCGAGGTGCTGGCAAACGAATGTGACAGCGTCCCCCATCCGCGACACAGGGGTCTGGACATACTCGTCAAAGTAACGTGCAGAGCGATAGTTATTCTCCGACTCGTAGTATTCCACCAGCGGACGGCGGGTGTACTGGCTGGCCACGTCGCTGGGAACGCCGATGATGTTCAGCGTGCGCGTTTCGGGATTGGCCAGTTCCTTATTATTTACCTTGGTAATACTCAGCTCCACGTCGCCCGAATGGAAGCAATAGAGAGGAGCCAGGAATACCTTGCTGGTCTGTCCCACTGCCACGCTACATGAGATGGTTTTGCTCCATGTCTGTTCGCCCTGGCGCGAAGTAAGCTCAATGTTATTGATCTTCTGCGAGCCCATGTTCTTGATGCGCATGATTACGTCGCTTGCTTCGTCCGTTTTCTGAATGCCGTTGTCGGTGAGCAGGTTGATGACGGGCACATAGTTGAACGTACCCTTGGTGTCCCTGATGATGAGCAGGATGGGCAGTATGCCCCTGTCGTTCATATCTACCCAGCGTGGATTGCCGTCCTCGTCGTTGTCGCCCTCTACCCACAGGAAGCAGCTGTTGGGCGTGTTGTGGGGATAGAGCGTGGGGATAGCGCAAACATTCTTCTTCAGATTTGTGGTGAAGCCCACTACGAGCTGGTCCAAGTCCTCGGGAATCACGTAGGATGCCAGTTTCATCTCGTTCCAACCGGGATTGGTGTCACTATAGCTGTATTTCACCGTGGCTTTGCCTGTCGTCAGGTTCTCGCTGTTGAAGTCTTCGCGCACAAAGCCCTCGTAGGTGCCCGTCCGTGTCGAGGTGTCCCAACCCACGCGCATGCCGGTGATGGTACCGCCTGCGTAGGGTGCAAGCATGTCTTTGGTGAGCCGTATGGCACAGCCCACCTTTGCATCGAACTGGAGAGACAAACCGTCATACTCCCATATCTGGTCATCATACTTGGCATAGCCCAAATACACTTTTCCGGAGGTGTTTTGTGCCACGCTCTGCAAACTACCTGAAAACACCAGGCTTAACAAGAGGAGATAATAGGAGATGCCTTTCATTTTTTTTATTTCTTTTAATATCTTAATATCTTACTTGCACTCTGTAGCTTTCTGCTCGATGGGAAGGCACTTCTTGTAGTTCTCGATATATTTCTCGAAACCGGCAACGTCCTCGGCTGTGGGAGCGATGCTGGTGCCCGTGTTGCCTGCGAAGACAACCTCTTCCAGATAGTCGGCCAGGTTCTTGCCGTTCTTGTTGATCAAGTAACCAGCCAGGAGGGCGATACCCCATGCGCCACCTTCGCCTGCAGTCTCCATCACCGAGATGGGCGAGTTCAGGGCGGCAGCGAGCATGCGCTGTCCGACACCAGGTGTCTTGAAGTATCCACCGTGACCCGTGATGCGATCCACGCGGATCATCTCGTCCTTGAACAGGATATCGTTACCAATCTTCAGCACGCCGATGGCACCATAGAGCTGAGCACGCATGAAGTTGGCCAGGTTGAACTTGTCACCAGCCGAGCGGACGAAGAGGGGACGGCCGTCGCTGAGACCTGTGACAGGTTCACCGCTGACGTAGTTGTAGGTCATCAGGCCGCCGCAGTCGGTGTCGCCATCCAGGGCCTTGCTGAAGAGCTTATTGTATATCTCGCCCATATCCACAGGCACGCCCAGCAGCTGCTGGTACTCCTTGAACAGGCCCACCCAGGCGTTGATGTCGCTGGTGCAGTTGTTACAGTGAACCATAGCCACAAGCGAGCCGTCTGGCGTAGTCACCATGTCGATCATCTCGTAGGGTTTGCTCAGCGGCTTCTCCAGCACGATCATCGAGAAGGAAGAAGTACCGGCGCTGACGTTACCCGTGCGTTGCTTCACAGCGTTGGTAGCCACCATACCCGTGCCAGCGTCACCCTCGGGAGGACAAACGGGACAGCCGGGCTTCAAATGGCCAGAGACATCGAGCTTCTTGGCACCCTCGGGAGTGAGGAAGCCAGCGCTCTCGCCGGCATTCAGGCTCTTGGGCAGGATATCGAGCAACTTCCAGGAATAACCCTTCGGTGCGATGAGCTTATTGAACTTCTCAACCATCGTGGCATCGTAGGTCTTCGTAGCTGGGTCAACAGGAATCATGCCCGAAGCGTCGCCTACGCCCAGGACGAACTCGCCCGTCACCTGCCAGTGAACATAGCCTGCCAGGGTGGTGAGGTACTTGATGTCCTTCACGTGCTCGTTACCCTCCAGGATGCACTCATAGAGGTGGCTGATGCTCCAGCGCAGGGGGATGTTGTAGTTGAAGAGCTTGGAGAGCTCAGCAGCGGCCTTGCCGGTATTGGTGTTGCGCCACGTGCGGAAGGGCACGAGGATCTCCTGCTTCTTGTTGAAAGCCATATAGCCGTGCATCATGGCAGAGAAGCCGATGGCGGCCAGGTTCTCAATCTCGCAGTCGTACTGCTGTTGGACATCCTTGCGAAGGTGAGAATAGCAGGCCTGCAGGCCATACCAGATTTCCTCGATGCTATAGGTCCACAGGCCGTCCACGAGCTGGTTCTCCCATTCGTGACTGCCTTGGGCAATAGGTTTGTTGTCCTGGTCGATGAGGACGGCTTTGATGCGTGTAGAACCGAATTCGATTCCCAAGATGGCTTTTCCAGCCTCGATTGTTTGCTTTGCGGTCATAGTTGCGATGTAATTATTGTGAATTTAAAATTTATGGTGCAAATATAACCTTTTTCCTGCAAACTGCCAAACATTTCGGCATAAAACTGCATTCTATCCCTTTGGCGGCCGCCTGATTTAGGGCAATCTAGATTAATGATTGGCTGGAAGTGTTAGAGACGAAGTCAACACTTTACGCTTCGGAGAACAGTTCTTCCTGTGCCTTACGGGTTTTGGCGGGAGTCTCTGCGACGGCAGAATAGCCGATGGGGATGATGACGACGGGTTCCTCCGTGTCCGGCATCTGGAAGAGTTCATGGCAGCGCTGGGCATCGAAATTACAAACCCAACATGTGCCGAGCCCCTGCTCTGTAGCAGCCAGGCAAAGATGCTCCACAGCGATGGCAACATCGATATTGCCGTGAGGCTTGCCGTCGGCACGAACCCACTCCTGCTCGTGAAGCAGAGAGGCCAGGATATACAGCGGTGCATCGTTGAACCAAGGACGTTCATAGCAGGACTGAAGCTTCTCCCTACCCTCCTGACTGCGGACAATACGGAACTTCCAGGGCTGACGGTTCACAGCCGAGGGTGCCAGACGCATACATTCCTTGATATACTCCAGTTTCTCTTCTTCGACAGGTTTGTCGAGGTAAGCGCGACAGCTGTAGCGGCTACGCGCCAGATCTAATAATTTACAATTCATAATTCACAGGCTTTGGAGGATGCGTTTCAGGACAACGGTTGCAGAGATTTCGCGGTTGGCGGCCTCGGGGATGACGAGGGAGGTCGGATCCTCGATGACATCGTCGGTGACAATCATATTGCGGCGGACGGGCAGGCAATGCATGAAATGGGCATTGTTTGTCCAGCTCATGTGCTCCGAATCGACGGTCCAGTGCATCATCTGATGATAATCGTGCAGGATCTTGCCGTAGTCGGCAGGATTCGTCACTCCGGGACAGCTCCAGTTCTTGGCATAGATGAAGTCAGCACCTTCAAAGGCCTTCTTCTGGTCGTACTCGATGGTGGCACCAGCGGTGAAGGCAGGGTCAAGCTCGTAGCCCTCGGGATGTGTGATGACGAAATCGACATCGGCAGCCAGCATCCATTGGGCAAAGCTGTTGGGAACAGCTTGCGGCAGAGAGCGGGGATGAGGAGCCCAAGTCAGCACGACCTTGGGAAGCGCCGTCTTCCTGTTCTCCTCTATTGTAATCAAATCGGCGAAAGCCTGCAAAGGATGCACTGTTGCAGTCTCCATCGCAAAGACAGGTTTGCCGCTATACTGCACGAACTGGTTATAGACGGTCTCTGCATAGTCATACTCGCGGTTTGTGAGTCCTGCGAAGGAACGGATGCCGATGACATCGCAGTAGCTGCCCATGACGGGGATAGCCTCCAAGAGGTGCTCGCTTTTGTCGCCATCCATGATGACACCTCGCTCGGTCTCCAGCTTCCAGGCACCGGCGTTGACATCGAGCACGATGACATTCATGCCGAGGTTAAGGGCTGCCTTCTGGGTGCTGAGACGAGTACGAAGACTATTGTTGAAAAATACCATGAGCAGCGTCTTGTTCTTGCCCAAAGTCTCATACTTATAGCGATTAGCTTTTATCTCTTGAGCCTCAGCCAATGCCTGTCTGAGGTCACCTATATCCTGTACGTTAAGAAAACTTTTCATCCAAACTATGAATTATAAACTATGAACTCTTTATGTCCTTTTCCCTGATTTCCACACGGCGTATCTTGCCGCTGATGGTTTTGGGTAATTCATCTACGAACTCGATGATGCGAGGATATTTATAGGGAGCCGTTACACGCTTGACGTGTGCCTGCAGTTCTGCGACGAGTGCCTCGCAGGCCTTCTCCTTCCACTCTTTACCCAGTACGACTGTGGCCTTCACCACCATGCCTCGCGTTTCATCGGGCACACCGGTAATGGCACACTCCACGACAGCGGGATGTGTCATCAGGGCACTCTCCACCTCGAAGGGACCGATGCGGTAGCCACTGCTCTTGATGACATCGTCGGCACGTCCCTCGAACCAATAATAGCCGTCCTTGTCGCGCCAAGCCATATCGCCCGTGAAGTAATAGCCATCGTGGCAGGCTTCGTAGGTGGTGTTGCTGTCGCGATAGTACTCCTTGAAGAGACCGATGGCCTTGTGTCCCTCGTTCAGGCGGACGGCAATCTCGCCCTTTTCTCCGTCCTCGCAGGGCGTGAGGTCTGGGCGTAGCAAAGCTATCTCATATTGTGCATTTGGCTTACCCATGCTGCCAGGTTTGGGCTGCATCCAGGGGAAGGTACCAAGTGTCATCGTTGTCTCTGTCTGACCGAAGCCCTCCATGAGACGGATGCCTGTCAATTCAAGGAACCGTTCATAGACCGCAGCATTCAGAGCCTCGCCGGCAGTGGTGCAATAGCGCAGGGCAGAGAGGTCATAGTGGCTGAAATCCTCACGAATGAGGAAACGATAGACAGTAGGAGGTGCACAGAAACTGGTGATGCGATACTTCTCCATCTGGCGGAGAATCTTCTCTGCCGTGAACTTCTCGTGATCGAAGACAAAGACACAGGCCCCGGCAAACCATTGCCCGTAGAACTTGCCCCAGACAGCCTTGCCCCAACCAGTGTCGGCTACGGTCAGGTGGATGCTGTCGGGCGTGAGGTTGTGCCAGAAGACGCCAGTTGTGAGATGACCCAGGGCATAGAGGAAGTCGTGTGCCACCATCTTCGGTTCACCTGAAGTGCCGGAGGTGAAGTACAGAATCATCGTGTCGCCGTTGGCATTGACAAACCGAGGACGACGGAAAGCCGGTGCTTTGTCTATCTCTGCATGCCAGTCATGGAAACCTTCAGGAACATCGGGCCCGATGGAAATGAGCAGATCCACAGTAGGACTCTCAGGCAGAGCCTTTTGCACCTCGCCCAGGACGTATGGTTCTCCCACGCAGATGATGGCTTTCACGGAAGCGGCATTGTTGCGATAGACAATGTCGTGACTGGTGAGCATGTGTGTAGCGGGAATGGGCACTGCCCCCAGTTTGTGAAGGGCAAGCATCGTGATCCACCATTCTAGTCGGCGCTTCTCGATGAGCATCACCATGTCGCCACGACCGATGCCCAGGCTCTTGAGATAGGATGCTGCCTGATTGCTCTGCTGCTTGAGGTCGGCAAAGGACAACCTGCGCTCTTCTCCCTCATCGTTTGTCCAAAGGAGGGCAATCTTGTCGGGCGCCACCTCTGCCCATGCATCCACAACATCGTAGGCAAAGTTGAAGTTGTTGGGAATGATGAATTCCAGGTTCTTTGCATAGTCTTCTTCCGAGACAAAAGTTGTCTGCCTCAAGAAACGACTCAATATCGGATTATTATCCATTGAACATTAAATATTAAACATAGCTCCGCGCCTTAACAGCGCGCTTTTGTGCTAAAGCATCAAAAAACATTGAACATTATTCCTGATCAAATTATTACAGTCAGGAATTTAACGACCCTGTTCTCCAGGGCGCGCATGCAGTGGGGACGCGTCGTGTCGAAATAGATGCTGTCGCCTTGCTTCAGGATGATAACCTTGTCATCAATCGTTATCTCCAAAACGCCACTGAAAACAATAATGAACTCCTGTCCGTCGTGAACATTCTTGGCATGGTTCTTACCTTCGGGCAACGGCTCAATTTCGGTGAAGAAAGGCTCCATCGCACGTCCCTTGAAACCGCTGGCCAGGGATTTGTACTTATAATCATTGTGACGATCCACTTCCAAGCCCTTGCCACGACGCGTGACGAAGTAGCCGTTCATACGGGGTTCCTCGCCATAGAGGAGCACATCGAGGGCGATGCCGTACTCCTTGGAAATGCGGGTAAGACGATAGACGCCCGGGTCACACTCGCCGCTTTCGATACGACGATAATGCTCGACGGTCGTTTCGCACACCTCTGCCATTTTCTCAACAGGAATGTCGAATATTTCGCGCAGTCCTTTCAATCGCTGCGATATTTGTTTGATGTCATTCATATATTTCTATTTTCTTACTTGTCCATTACCGTTAATAAGCCATTTGTAGGTGGTCATTTCCTCCAGGGCCATAGGTCCGCGAGGGCCAAGCTTTTGGGTAGAGATACCTATCTCTGCACCCATTCCGAACTGTGCGCCATCGGTAAAACTGGTAGGAGCATTGACATAGACGCAAGCAGCATCCACCTCACGCTGGAAACGAACAGCAGCCTCCTTGTTTTCTGTAATGATACATTCGCTGTGACCAGAACCATAGCAGGCAATATGTGCCAAAGCCTCATCCAGGCTATCAACCACCTTGAGCGACAGCTTATAGTCCATCCATTCCGTACCCATTGCCGCCTCGTCTGTAATAATCTCCACTCGACCTTCCATCGGAGCAAGTAAGGCAGGAATATCTTCTGCTCTGTCCCGATGGACAAGCAGGCAGTCAAGCGCATTGCAGACGCTCACCCTGCGTGTCTTGGCATTATTGATGATGCGACGGCCTTTCTCCAGATCGCCGTCCTTGTCGAAATAGGCATGAACCACACCTGCACCCGTCTCGATGACCGGCACTCGGGCATTATCTCGCACAAAGTCAATGAGTTTCCTGCCGCCTCGCGGGATGCAGAGGTCAACATATCCGATAGCATTCAGCAGCTCTGCCGTAGCCCCGTGTGTAGGCGGCATCAGCATCACCACATCGGTGGGCAGGCCTTCTGCCTCGAGTATCTGGTGAATAAGGGCTACGATGGCCTCGTTGCTGTGCTGAGCGTTATGACTACCCTTCAGGATGCAGGCATTACCGCTCTTGAAGCAGAGTGAGAAGACATCGAAACTGACGTTGGGACGGGCTTCGTAGATCACACCTATCACGCCAAAAGGCACACTCACCCTACGCAGATACAAGCCGTTCTCCAATGTCCTCTCCTTAGTAACAATGCCTAGTGGAGAAGGCAGCGAGGCTACATGACGCATATCGGAAGCAATGCCCTGCAACCTGTCTGGCGTCAGCAACAATCGGTCGTACAGCGGGTCTTGGCTCTCCATCTGTTCAAGGTCGCGCTTGTTGGCATCCAAAAGCATCTGCTGATTAGCAAGTATTGCATCTGCCAAGTGCTCTAAGACAAGATTGCGCTGCTTGTCATCCACAAGCGCTAACACCCTGCTGGCTTCCTTTATTTTATGGAATTTAGAATTCAACATTCCTCACTCTTCACTTCTCAGAGAACTCTGTATGTATCGTTTCCCTGGGCCTTTCGGCCAAATCTCTCAATATATTCTCGCGATTACCGTTGGCGATAATCACCTTTATTCCTGCCTGTGCCACGCTGCTGGCGGTCTTGTACTTTGAAGCCATTCCGCCCCTGCCCGCAGAACTCTTTTCCGACTGGATGTAACATGAGAGGTCCTCGCCCGGCTTGATGGCGCGTATCACCTCGCTCCCGGGATTAGCAGGATCTCCATTATAGATACCGTCCACGTTGCTCAGCAACACCAGCGTCTGCGCATTCATCATCTGTGCAATGAGACCGGACAGTTCGTCGTTGTCCGTAAACATCAGCTCCTCGATGCTAACCGTATCATTCTCGTTCACGATGGGCAGTACGCCGTTCTCCAGCATCACCTGCATACACGCCCGCTGATTCTGATACTGGCGTTCGCTCTGGAAGTTTTCCTTTGTTGTCAGCACTTGTCCTATATGGATGTTGTACTCTCGGAAGAGGTCGTAGTAGAGGTTGATGAGCTTTACCTGACCCATGGCAGAGAAAAGCTGTCGCTGTTCGACCGAATCCAGCATGTGATCCACCTGTAACTCCTTGCGTCCGCAGGCTACGGCACCGCTCGACACCAGTATCACCTCGTAGTTATGCCAGCGCAGCCAGGCTATCTGGTCAACAAGCGCCGACATGCGGGTGATGTCGAGTTTGCCTTTGTCTGTTGTGAGCACGTTGCTGCCCACCTTCACTAAGATTCTCCTTTTCAAAGTTCAAGAGTTTAAGGGTTCAAGAGCGGTAGCAAATTCTTCATTCTTCATTATGTTGAGGCAACGTATTACTGCCGAGTTGAAAGCAGCATGATCCAGTTCGTTCAGTCCTTTGATGGTGATGCCGCCAGGCGTTGTCACTTTGTCGATAGCTGCTTCCGGGTGAAGTCCTGTCTCACGGAGCAAAGAGACGGCACCCTGCATCGCTTGCATGGCAATCTCCTTGGCCTCATCAGGATAGAACCCCATCTCGACGCCGCCCTCCATCATGGCACGCAGGAAACGCATGACGTAGGCAATACCACAGCCGGCCATCATCATGCCAGCATTCATCAGTCGCTGGGGAACAATCTTGCATTGTCCTACCTTACTGAAAAGTTCGGCCACCACTACTGCCTTTGGTGCTTCCTCTATGAAAGTCATGCTCTCGCCGAACTCAGCGGCGATGTTGGGCATAGCATAGACATCGATGCGTTCATGACGGATGCCTGCTGCAACGGAGACGAGGAGCTTGTCCTTCAAGGAGGCTTTTATCTCCGCGATGACGCCTTCCACAAGCCAGGGCTTAACGGCCAGCACCACGATGTCAGCGCCCTCAACGGCTTTGCTGTTGTCGAGCGTTGCCGTAATACCCGGACAGACTTCCTTGAGGCGGTCGAGCGTCTGCTGCGTATGGGCTGTGACAACGATGTCTGCTGCCAAACCAGCCTTAGACCAACCCTTGACCAGGGCACCGCCCATGTTGCCACCGCCTATGATAGTTATCTTCATGACAATACTGCTTTAAGTCTTTCCACGAAACTGTCTGCCTCTGCCTTTGTCAGGCACAGAGGCGGCAACAGTCGTATCACGTTGGTACCAGAGCAACCCGTGAAGCAATGCTGCTCGTATATCAGGCGGTTGCGTGGCTCCTTGTAGGGGATGTCCAGCTCGATGCCAATCATGAGGCCCCGTCCACGCACCTCCACGACATGCGGCAGCTTTGCATCGCGAATGGCCTGCATCAAGTACTCGCCCACCTCCGCGGCATTCTCCACGAGTTTCTCCTCTTCGATGATGTCGAGGACGGCAAGCGCTCCTGCACAAGCCAGATGGTTGCCGCCAAAGGTCGTACCAAGCTGGCCATAGACGGGGGTAAACTTGGGAGCTATGAGCAGGCCGCTCATCGGAAGGCCGTTGCATATTCCCTTCGCGACGGTTATCATGTCGGGCTTTACGCCTAAGTACTGGTGGGCAAAGAACTTGCCGCTTCTGCCATAGCCGCATTGTATCTCGTCACAAATGAGCACAGTATTGTGGTCGTCGCAGAGCTGGCGAAGCGCCTGCAGGAACTCTGCGCTGACCATACGGATACCTCCCACGCCCTGGATGCACTCCAGGATGCAGGCACACACATCGCCCTTCTCCAACTCCTTCTTCCACGCCTCTATATCATTCAGAGGCAAATAGGTGACATGCCCGTTGGCATTGATGGGAGCTATAATCTTGGGATTGTTCGTAGCCTCAACAGCCAGCGAGGTGCGTCCGTGAAAAGCTTTCTCCAAAGACAGGATACGAGTGCGGCCATTATAGAAAGATGACAGCTTCAGGGCGTTCTCGTTGGCCTCGGCACCGCTGTTGATGAGGAACAGGCTGTAGTCCTCGTAGCCGCAGACCTTACCCAGACGCCGGGCAAACTCCTTCTGCAAAGGATTCTGCACGGAGTTGCTATAGAAACCCAACTTTGCCACTTGCCCCGCGATGGCTTTCACATAATGCGGATGAGCATGTCCCACGCTAATCACAGCATGTCCGCCATAGAGGTCGAGATATTCATTGCCATCCGTGTCCCATACACGGCAACCCTTGCCGTGATCGATGGCTATATCAAACAGAGGATAAACGTCAAAGAGATTCATTTATTTTTTATCGTTATTATGTTATAACGGTATATCGTTATTTTTGTTTAGAAAGCACTTGCCTTCAGCTGGAGGCCAGTCTTCTCGTCAAGGCCAAACATGAGATTTAGGTTCTGAACTGCCTGGCCGACGGCTCCTTTCAGGAGATTGTCGATACATGAAACCATCAGGAGCTGGTCTTCGTATTTCTCTACATACACGAGGGCTTTGTTGGTGTTCACCACCTGCTTCATGTCTGGACTTTTCAGCACAAAATGCGTGAAGGCTGCATCCTTGTAGTAGTCGGCATAGATGCGCTGAACTTCCTCCAGAGGCAGATCGCATTTGACGTATGCTGTGACGAAGATACCGCGCGTGAAGCAGCCCCGCTGTGGGATGAAGAGCACCCGACCTTCATAGCCAGGACAAAGTTCCTGTACCGTCTGGTTTATCTCCAAGAGATGCTGATGGGTGAAGGTCTTATAGACGGAGATGTTGTCGTTGCGCCACGAGAAATGGGTGGTTGCGCCAGGCTTCTGACCTGCCCCCGTACTGCCCGTAATACCGTTCACATGGATGTCGCCGCTGATAATCCCAGCCTTCAAAGCCGGTAGCATGGCAAGCTGTATGCAAGTGGCAAAGCAACCGGGATTAGCGAGGTGCTGACAGTCTTTTATGGCTGAACGATGTGTCTCTGGCAATCCATAGATATAATCATGGTCGCCTGCGATGCGGAAGTCCTGGGCAAGGTCGATAATCTTCACACGTGCAGGTATCTCGTGCTCCCTGAGGAACTGTTCACTCTTACCATGACCGAAGCAGAAGAAGAGAACATCCACCTTGTCGAAAGGCATTTCATCAGTAAACTTTAAATCTGTTTCACCGATAAGCCCTTCATGTACTTCGCTGACAGGATTCCCTGCATTGCTCTCGCTATTGGCGAAAACAATCTCCACCTGTGGATGTCCAAGCAGCACACGGATGAGTTCACCGCCTGTGTAGCCTGCGGCACCAAGTATTCCAACTTTAACGCTCTTCATCGGGGTGTGCCAGATAATATGCACGGAGTGCGGTGGATGTCACTTTGATGAAGCCTTTGGCATCTTCGCTGGTCCAAGCCTTGGCTGTCTCGCCATACTCACCAAGCTTGTTCTTTACCAGGTCGTTGGGGCTATCGACGCCGACGGTCTGGAAGCAGAGCGGACGCAGTTCAAGTGTCACCTCGCCCGTCACATTCCTCTGACTGCTCAAGAGCATGGCCTCTATGTCGGGCATGACAGGCTCCAAGTACTGGCTCTCGTGCAGGAACATGCCATACCAGTTGGCTACCTGCTCCTTCCAGTACTGCTGCCACTTGGAAAGGGTGAACTTCTCCAAATAGCGGTGGGCACCAATGATGAGCATGGGAGCCGCTGCCTCAAAACCTACACGACCCTTGATGCCGATAATGGTATCACCCACATGACAGTCGCGTCCAATGCCGTAAGCAGCGCCTATCTCCTCGACCTTCTGAATGGCCTTTATCTTATCATCGAAGTGCTCACCATTGACAGAGCAAATCTCTCCCTTCTCAAAACCAATCTTGAGCAGTTCGGGGCCTTCCTTTGTAGGATGCTTTAGGTAGGCACTTTCAGGCAGCCCCTGCTTGGAGTCGAGAATTTCTCCACCACAGATGCTGGTGCCCCAAAGACCCACGTTGTAGCTGTACTTCAGCTTGGTGAAGTCGGCAAAGTAGCCGTTGGCATTGAGGTAATCCACTTCCTCCTGACGAGAGAGGTTTCCGTCGCGGGTCAAGGTGATAATCTCCACACCCGGGCACATCACAAGGAAGGTCATGTCGAAGCGAATCTGGTCGTTGCCTGCACCGGTAGAGCCGTGAGCAATGGCCGTAGCGCCAATCTCCTTGGCATAGCGGGCAATGGCAAGGGCCTGGAAAATGCGCTCGCTGCTCACCGAGATGGGATAGCAATTGTTGCGCAGCACATTACCGAATACCATATATTTGAGCGACTTCTCGTAATATTCCTGCGTCACATCGAGGGTGACGTACTGCTTTGCGCCCAGCTTATAGGCATTCTCTTCGTTAGCCTTCAACTGTTCAGCGCTAAAACCGCCCGTGTTGGCGCAGGCAGCATACACTTCATAACCTTTCTCCTTTGCCAGATACATCACCGTGTAGCTGGTATCAAGTCCGCCACTAAAGGCGACAACAACTTTTTTCTTTTCCATATCTGTTTATTCTATTCCTCTTAAAACTAATGTGCGCATCACATCTTTAATAACCTCCAGTGAGGTCGGTTCGCCATGATGCTTCTCGGGATCCCATAACATACCCGTGCAGACGCAGAACTTGCGGTTCTTGGCTTCCAGGATGTCATGGTTGATGCATCCCTGACAGCCGTGCCAAAAGGCATCATCGTCGGTAAGCTGATTGAAGCTCACAGGCACATAGCCAAGAGCCGTATTCATTTTCATCACGGCATCACCGCTGGTCAGGCTGAATATCTTGGCATGCGGCCAGCGAAGACGAGCCAACGTAAAGGTGTAGTCCTTGATGCGTTTTGCGACGCCCAAGCCCTGATAATCGGGGTGAACAATCAGACCGCTGGTGGTAACATAATGCTTGTTGCCCCACGTCTCTATGTAGCTGAACCCTGCAAACTTGTCGCCATGCAAAGCCAAAACAGCCTTACCCTCGCGCATCTTGGTAGCCACATACTCGTGTGTACGTTCCGCGATACCCGTACCACGCTTCCTGGCCGCCTCGCGGATGGTTTCAATAATTGTATCTACGTACACCTCGTGGCATGCATCTGCCACCAATACCTGTATGTCTTCAAGTTTAATACCTGTCATTTCTCTGAATTCTCCTTATATATATTATTTATGTAAGATGCTTTTATGTTAATTTGGGGAACATGTCACGGACAATATTGCCTGCTGTTTCTCTGTCCACGTCTTCTGCCAGCACTACTATAACGGTATCATCACCTGCCACTGTGCCGAGGAAAAAGGGATGCTTGATGTTATCCAAATCGTATGCCACCATGCTGGCATGTCCAGGAGGCGTGTGTACAACCATCAGGTTGCCGGAAAAGTTGAGGCGCCATTTAGTCTGGTTAATCTCCTCGAGCGTAGGCACCGGCACGAATTGTCCTTCGCGAGGCAATGCATAAACATTATGCCCACTACGGACACGTACTTTGCTGATGCGCAATTGCTTCAGGTCACGACTCAGTGTGGTCTGCGTACAGACAAATCCTTCTTTTCTGAGTGCAGAAAGCACCTCTTCCTGACTCTCCAGACTATTTAAACTAACAATTCTACGAATAGTCTGCAGTCTCTTCTTCTTGTCCAGTTTTTCCATTATCCTGAGTTATGTGGTTTAGCGGGGACAAAGGTACAACAATTTATGCAAACCAACACAATATTTCACGCATAATATGCATTAACCACTGCATTTTTCATGCATAAAGAGTCTTTTTGCCTGCATATTCTGCTTTATTCGTCATGAACACGCAGTTGTACGAGCTCAATCTTTGTGGTTGTCTTCTTTGTGACCTTGAATTCCCAATGGCCGAAACGGACGGGCTCATTGAGCTTCGGGAAGTTCTGGAACTCATGCAGAATGAGTCCGCCTACGGTCAGATATTCATCACTTTCTGGCAAATCGAGATCAAGCAGTTCATTGGCTTGGGCTATTTCCAGTCTACCTGAGAGCAAGTACTCTCCAGGAGCGGTTTGCCGTGCTGTATAGTTCTTGCTATCGTGCTCGTCTTCTATCTCTCCGAATATCTCTTCCACGAGGTCCTCCATCGTTACTATGCCACTTGTGCCACCAAACTCATCCACGATAACCGCCAAAGAACGTTTCTGATTGATGAAGATGCCGAGCAACTTCTGCGCATTCATTGTTTCGGGCACAATCGGAACCTCCCTAATATGTTCTATCCAGTTCTCGTCCTCGCCTAGGCGGAACATCTCGACTGTGTGGATATAGCCCACAATATTGTCGATATCTTCCTGAAAGACGATTATCTTGCTGTGACCGCTCTCCACAAACTGCATGCGTAAATCATGCAACGAAGTTTCTGTCGAGACAGCTATTATCTCGGTTCGTGGCACGATGCAGTCTCGTACCTTAACCGAGCTGAAGTCAAGGGCATTCTGAAAGATTTTCACTTCGTCGTCGATATCTTCTTCATCGGCAGCCTTATCGATATTGCTTTGGATGAGATAATCCAAATCTTCACGGGTAAAAGTCTTCTCAGGCTTTGCCTTTGCCACCTTTTCGCCCAACATCCACAACAAAAGTTTTCCAAGTGAACTGGTAAACTTACTGACAGGCCATAATACAATATAAAATATATAAGCGGGCAATGCAAAGATACGCATCATACGGTTCGGATTGATGCGGAAAAGCGTCTTAGGCAGGAACTCGCCGGTAACAAGCACAATGAGTGTAGCGAGGATGGTCTGCAGGAAAAGGCACAATGCCTCATTTGGACAATCGTCATAGGGACGATGTATGCCCAGCGGAATGAGGATGAGACCACTCACAATCTTGGCCATTAAGATACCATAGATTACCAGCGCAATATTGTTCCCGACAAGAAGAGTGGAAATGAAGCTGTTGGGATGACGATAGAAGGTATCGATGAGACGAGCTGCAAAGCCCTGCTCCTCCCTGTCCATCTCGAAGCGCAACTTACTGCTTGAAACGAATGCAATCTCCATTCCCGAGAAAAAACCAGAAATCAGGAGGATAGCTATTGTGGCTATGATTAGTTCATAGTTCATATTGTAATAATTATCTCGTCCTTCCTTTAGGAGGAGAAGGCAGGGAGAGGCTGTCCGCAACCTCTCCTTTGGGAGAAGGATTTGGAGACGAGCTGTCTTCCGAGACGGGGAAAGTGCCTATAGAATTGAGCACGGCATAGCGTGTCATCTGTTCATTACTGCGGAATTCTGTACCTTCAAGCTCTCGTTCTGGGGTTATGATATGCATATACTGGTGGTTCCACATTTCATGGGCGTCCAGATCCCAGAAAAGTTCCTCGGTACGGAAGACATCGCCGTTAACATTACGCACAAAAACTCTGCCCCGCAGTTCCCATAGCTTTTGCTTATGCAGATATGCTGTGTCCGACTGGACAAAGAGGTCGATGTGGAACTTTTCATCGAAGCGCTCCATGAGCATACCTTTCATAAACTTCCAAGTGGTCGGTTCACCTGCTGCGCCATTGTAAATATCCCATTCCTCGACAACCATGTGATAACGCATCACACCGCTGTCACTGATAAATGTATTGATGCCTGTTGAATGCATGAACAGGAGAGTATCTTTCCCTGTAATGGGATCTGCCAAATGCTCCACCTCGCTGGAACAGCCAAAGGAGAGGAGCAGGAGCAATATGAAGATTGGAGAGAGACGCTTCATTACTCAATCTTATACTTCATGAACCAACGTTCATTGAATGTAATACCGAGGTTGATAAGAAAGTAGTTTTCGGTAATCATATTGGCTGCACTGGACGAACGCCTCAACCATTGCAAGCCGAAGTTGACAACAGAGCGGTTGTTGATTCTATTCATGATGGGTAATCCTGCACCAATGCTCAAGCGGAGCTCATTAGGACCATTCTGGCCGTCAACTTTTAGATAAGGGGTCGTGTAGTTGATGCCAGCGCGATACTGGACGCGTTTCCAATACTTGCCAAAGGGGTCGGGAGTCCATTGAGCGCCCATAGCAATTTTAGTCATGTTTTGGTAACACCCCTTCATAGGAACATAGCTGTTCTCTGTCTCAACAGGCATTCTGCAGTTGCCCCAACGTTCGTAGTGTACATCCGCCGCCACCATGAGGGTATTCTTATGCTGCCATGCTCCGCCGAAGGCAAAAGTATAAGGCAGATCGAAAGGTGAGGAAGCTTTATATGTTGTCGTATCACTATGTGTAGTATAGAATAGTAGCGTTGCATCCTGAGCAATCTTGTGCCCAAGGCCGACTGTAGCACCAAGAGTCAACCAATCCTGCTGCGTAAGACGAACAGGGTACTGGGCGCCTAAGTCTATTTTGTAGGTCTTCAACGACGCATGATAGTATTTGATGAGGCTGTTGTAAGAGCTACTGCTTATGCCACCTTCCATGTAAGCCGGCATAAGAGAGTGGTCGTAGTCACCCCAAAGGAAGCTGATGTTGGTACCGATAGAGAGATTGCGGTACGCCCTCCACCCCAAACCAATGTATGCTTGATTCAGTCCTCCATCACCCTCAAAGTAATTATTAGTGGTGATGGATTGCGTAGTATTAGCATTATTAGCAATATACTTTTCGGTCGAAGAGAAACTATAACCAATGCTAGTATAAGGCATAAAGCCAGCTGCGAGGCCAAGTCTTTTGGCAATATGCATACCGACATGGACATAGTCGAACGAAGCATTCTTAACCTTCATTCTCTGGGAGCCCTGCTTCATCTGTCCAAAGGAGCCGCTCATACCAACATCCAGGATAAGGCTCAAAGAGTCGATAGCTGAATAGGAGGCAGGATTGGTTGTATTGATACGATTACCCATACGCACGCCCAAGCCAACGCCACCCATGGACTTATTAAAACCTTGCGACTGGTCATTGAGCAATCCAAGGCCGAAGCGGGAATAAGAGGAGAGCGTACCACTCACTTGTGCCCGTGCAAAAGGCAGGAAGCAGGGGACAAGAAGCAGGAAGGGAAGTACAAGAATATGTTTTAATTCATTCTTCATTTTTAATTCTTATCTCTTAAACATGGCACTCACCCAAAGAGGGAGTAAGGAGGGGGCTGTTGTAATCAAGTATCTTGTTGAGTCCCCTCGGGACAATATACCTATCTGTAAAAATACTATTCTTGATATTTGTATCAAAATTGATGTGGTCGCCACCGGTCAGAAACACCTGGAGATGCGGAAACTTGGACCTCATAGACTTGATGTAGCCTTCTATTTCGTACTTCATACCACGCAGTACACCACTGCGGATAGCCGTTTCGGTATTATAGCCCATTCCGGGTACTTCGCCCTCAGCCTCAACCAACGGCAGACGGGCCGTGAACTCATGCAAAGCCCTCAGACGCATCTGCATCCCCGGAGCAATATTGCCGCCCCAATAATTACCACGTGCATCAATCACTTCATAGGTAATGCAAGTACCGGCATCGATGATAAGGAGATCCTTGCCTGGCTTGAGCGAACTGGCACCGATGACAGCCGCAAGTCGGTCACCACCCAAAGTCTCTGGCGTTCGGTAACGATTTGTAATAGGCACCGGGGTATCAGGCGAGAAACGCAAGACAGGAAATGGCAAACGAGAAAAGGCTTCAGCTTCACTGGCAGTAAGATTACGCACTGTGCCGATAATACCACAACGGAAATCATATTTGCCCGTAAAAGCATCCAATTGGGAGAGGACAACACCTTCCGAACGTATCTCTTCGACAGGCTCATCACCTTGGAAAGCAACCATCTTGACGACAGTGTTTCCTATGTCTATTATTAGTTTCACGGGTGCAAAGATATAAAAAACAATCAAGAATGTGGCACAATGACAGAAAGATTTGACGCTTGCAGCTAAAAAAGTAGGAAAACATACCGCCTTTTACAATAAAATATAGTATCTTTGCGCCCGTGTTTAAGAAAATCACCATAATCTTGCTCCTTTTGCTATGGCCGATGGTCAATGGCGGGCGGTCTTCCGCACAAGAGAAGCGCGCCTTGTTACCTGAGAATCCAAGAATGGCCCAACAGGACAGCATAAGGGTAACGTTACTCACCTGCTCGCCGGGGCAGGAGATTTATGAACTATACGGTCACACTGCTATCCGATGCCAAGTACTTCCCCAAGAAGGGAACGGAGAGGGAGCTTGGGATACCGTCTTCAACTATGGTGTCTTCGATTTAAGTAAGCCGTTCTTTGCATGGCACTTTGTACTTGGGCAAACCGATTACATGGTGCAGGCAATTCCTTGGAAATATTTTGTCAGGGAATACCAAGAACGCGGTTCGAGCATCACAGAACAGGAGTTGAACCTGACACCGTCAGAGGCACGGCGTCTGACAAGCCGACTCATTGAGAACAGCCTTCCCGAGAATCGCGAATACCGATACAGCTTTCTCTACAAGAACTGTACAACTATGGTGCGCGATATGGTGGAGCAAGCCATCAATGGCCGCATTCAGTATCCCGACACATTACCCCATTTGACTGCCCGCGAGATATTGCACCACTATACAGCAAAACACCCTTGGGCACAGGAAGGAAACGACCTTCTGCTTGGTGCCGAAGTGGACACTATTATGTCTGAACACGCTGCAATGTTCATTCCAGATAACTTGATGCGCTCCTTGGACAATGCTTTCATCTGTACGCTAAAAGGAGATATGCGACCACTTGTAAGACAGAAAAAGGTCCTTCTGGAAGCACAGCCGCAAGTCATTGTACCCGAATTCCCTCTCCTCCCTTGGCAGACAATGCTGACATTCGGAGCCGTCTGCCTTCTTATCATGTTGTTTGAAATCTGGACAAAACATTTCTTTTGGCTTTGGGACGTATTATTGCTGCTGTTACAAGGAGTGGCAGGTATGCTTCTGACCTTCATGTTTCTGTTCTCTGACCATCCTGCAGTCGACTCAAATTGGCAGATTTGGGTATTGAATCCCGTTGCCCTGATAGGCATCCCGCTTGTCATAAAATCAGTCATTAAGCACAAACCGACACTCTGGTATGCCTTCCAATTTGCTGTTTTGGCACTATTCTTGTTATTTTCTCCATGGATTCCGCAAGTTTTCGCAAAAATAACCGTACCTTTGGCATTGTGTTTGCTGACAAGGCCAGTTAGCTACTACTTCGTAAGGAGAAAGAAAGCCCCCACCCCCCTTAGAGGGAGTAAAGTAAAAATAAATGAAAAAGGAAAAAACAAAAGATAAAAATTATTCATCTAAAGGATGTTGGGGAGGTACTCTCCCCCTAAAGGGGTTCGGGGGATCTCTCCTTGCCTGTTTCATGGCTGTGTCCATTGTTGCACAGGCCCAGGATGCACCGCAGGTGCCTTCGTTGGTGGTGAACATCGTCATCGACCAGTTGCGAAGCGATTATTTGGATGCCTTCACACCGCTTTATGGTCAAGGAGGTTTTCAACGGCTTAAGGAACAGGGACGTTTCTATTCACAGGCAGAATATCCATTCAATTCTCCAGACCGTGCCTCTGCAATGGCATGTCTGATGACGGGCACGAATCCTTACGTCAACGGCATTGTTGGCAGCCATTGGCTCGACCGTCAAACTCTTCTGCCTGTCTTCTGCGTGGATGACGAAACCTATCCAGGCATCCACACAAGCGAGAAGTCATCTCCCAAGCATTTGGCCGTCTCAACTATTGGCGACGAGCTGAAGATTTCTTCCGAGGGAAAGAGCATTGTCTATTCTATCGCTCCGACACGCGAAGCAGCCATCCTCGGTGCCGGACATGCTGGAAACGAAGCATTCTGGCTCGATGACTGGACGGGCAAATGGGCTGCAACCTGCTACTACGACGACTATCCTGACTGGGCCACAGAATATGATGTCCGTTCTTCGCTTGAAAGTCGCATTGACGATATCCATTGGCAGCCGCTCAACGACCAAGTGGCAAGTTTCCAGTATTTTGTATCTTCTGGTGGGAAAAGGGTCAAGCCTTTCAGCCACAAATTCAACAGCAATCGTAAGTTCCGAGAGTTTAAAGCCACGGCCTGCGTCAACGACGAAATCAATCTCTTTGCCAAAGAAGCCATCGAGAAAGCAGGGCTTGGTACAGATGCCGTGACTGACATGCTGACGCTGACCTATTATGCTGGTGCCTACGACCACCAATCGGCCATGCAGTATGGCATGGAGATGCAGGATACATATGCCCGGCTGGACCGACAACTGGAAGAAATCCTCGATTTCGTGGACCTGAAGGTAGGCATGGAAAAGACATTGTTCATTATCACCAGCACAGGCTACTTCGATTCAGAAGAGATGATGGATTTGAGCAAGTACCGTATTCCCACCGGCATCTTCTCTATTAGCAAGGCACAGTTATTGCTCAACATGTACCTCATTGCCGTATACGGGCAGGGGAATTATGTGGAGACAGCTATCGACAATCAGCTCTACCTCAACCTCAAGCTCATAGAGAACCGCAATCTCAATTTGGCAGAGGTGCTCGACCGTTGCAGTGCCTTCCTCATCCAACTGAGTGGCGTAAAGGATGTCTATACTAGTCAGCGACTTGCCCTGGGAGCCTGGACGCCCGGCATCAGCAAACTGCGCAATGCCTACAATCCGAAGTGCTCGGGCGACATTCTCATACAGGTATCTCCAGGCTGGGTCCTCAACAATGAAGACACACACGAACAGTCACTCAGTCGTGAATCCTACTTGAGTTTCCCGCTCTTCTTCTTTGGCGCAGGCATTGTACCGGAAAAGGTGCGCATACCCGTTAGTATCGACCAGGTGGCCCCCACTATAGCACAGACCCTTCGTATCCGTGCCCCCAATGCCTGCCCACAGGCACCATTGAATTACTAAGAAGCCTCACCTCCTGGCTCCACTTCGAGGAGAAGGGAGAACCCAAACGATAAACGACCAATTTCCCAAACGACTAAATACATTATATAATATATGGACATTTCCAAGTTTTTGGTAAAAATATTCGGCGACAAGAAAAGCCGTGACCTGAAAGCCTATCGCCCTATGGTAGAAGCGGTACTGCAGGTTTATCCCGAGATTCAGGCACTATCGAATGATGAACTCCGCGCGCGCTCCAAAGTAATCAGACAGCGTGTACAAGACTCTGTCTCAGACTTACGAGGGCAGATACAAGCTTTGAAAGACAAGATTCCCAATACTGAGATTCAGGACCGCGCCCCCATCTTCGCACAGATTGACAAGTTAGAGAAGGACGTCCTTGAAACTTTCGAGAAAGCTCTCGACAAAGAACGTGCCGAGGTGTTCGCCATTGTAAAAAGCACCGCAGAGCGTTTTGCAAAGAACGAGACGGTAGAAGTCACTGCCAACGATTTCGACCGTGACCTCGCTGCATCACATGACTTCGTTGACATTGAAGGTGACAAAGCCATCTACCACAACCATTGGGTGGCTGGCGGCAACGACCTGAAATGGGACATGGTGCACTTCGACGTGCAGCTTTTCGGCGGCACAGTGTTGCATCAAGGCAAGATTGCCGAAATGTTCACGGGTGAGGGTAAAACTCTCACTGCTACGCTCCCAGTCTTTCTGAACGCTCTTACTGGCAACGGTGTACATGTTGTTACCGTCAACGACTACCTGGCCAAGCGTGACTCCGAGTGGATGGGCCCCATCTACATGTTCCACGGCCTGAGTGTAGACTGCATCGACAAGCATCAGCCAAATAGTGAATCACGACGCAAGGCATATTTGGCTGACATCACATTTGGTACGAATAATGAGTTCGGTTTCGACTACCTGCGCGACAACATGGCACAAGACCCCAAGGATCTCGTGCAACGCTCCCATAACTATGCTATTGTGGACGAGGTGGACTCTGTCCTCATCGATGATGCCCGCACGCCGCTCATCATTTCTGGCCCCGTGCCGAAGGGCGATGATCAACAATTCGAGCAATACCAGCCATTGGTAGAGCGTCTTGTAGGCGTTCAGCGCCAACTAGCTACGCAGTACTTGGCCGATGCCAAGAAACAGATTACGGAAGGCACAGAAGCTAATGACAAGCAAAAGACTGCCGAAGGCTTCCTGGCCCTGTTCCGCAGTCATAAGGCTTTGCCAAAGAATAAGCCACTCATCAAGTTCCTTTCCGAGCCTGGCATCAAGGCAGGCATGCTCTCCACCGAGGAAATCTACATGGAGAACAACAACCGCCGCATGCCCGAAGCCACGAACCCACTTTATTTCGTGGTAGACGAAAAGCTGAACAGCGTGGAACTGACCGACAAGGGCAACGAATGGTTAGCCTCGCAAGTCAATGACCCTGAGCTTTTCATCTTGCCCGACATCGCCACTACCCTGTCGCAAATCGACGCGTCTGACAAGACGGACGAAGAAAAGATTGAAGAAAAAGACCGTATCTTCAATGACTACGCCACCAAGAGCGAACGCGTACACACCATACAGCAGCTGCTGAAGGCATACACCATGTTCAACCTCAACGACGAGTATGTCATCCAGGACGGTGAGGTGAAGATTGTGGATGAACAGACAGGACGTATCATGGAAGGGCGACGTTGGAGCGATGGACTGCATCAAGCTGTCGAAGCCAAGGAACATGTACAGGTGCAGGCTGCCACGCAGACCTACGCCACCATCACCCTGCAGAACTACTTCCGCATGTATCACAAACTGGCAGGCATGACAGGTACCGCTGTCACAGAAGCCGGTGAATTCTGGGACATCTATAAGCTTGATGTGGTGGAGGTACCGACCAATCGTCCCGTGGTTCGCAAGGACATGAATGATCGTGTCTATCGTACACAGCGAGAAAAGTACAAGGCTGTCATTGAGGAAGTTGAACTTATGCGCACGACAGGCCGTCCTGTACTTGTGGGCACCACGAGTGTAGAGATTTCCGAGATGTTGAGCAAGATGCTTCAGATGCGCAAGATTCCTCACCAAGTGCTCAACGCTAAACTTCACCAGAAGGAAGCAGACATCGTGGCACTTGCTGGCCAGAGCGCATTAGGCACCGTCTTCGTTGCCACCGACGGCCGGGCCTTCACAGAGCGTGGTGCTGCCGTAAACTATCAGACGCGCATCGAGGCCGAAATTGCCAAGAAAGAAAAGCGCGAACCAGATGATGCAGCATCGAAGATAACAACCGAGGAGCGCATGCTGGGTACCGTAACTATTGCCACCAACATGGCAGGTCGTGGTACGGATATTAAGCTCTCGCCGGAAGTCAAGGCCGCAGGTGGTTTGGCTATTGTCGGCACAGAGCGCCATGAGAGTCGCCGTGTGGATCGCCAGTTGCGCGGACGTTCCGGACGTCAGGGCGACCCAGGCAGCAGTGTCTTCTTCGTTAGTATCGAGGACAAGCTGATGCGTCTCTTCGCCAGCGAACGTATCGCCAGGGTGATGGACAGCCTCGGTTTCAAGGACGGCGAGATGATTGAGCATAGCATGATTACTCGCAGCATCGAGAATGCTCAAAAACGTGTTGAGGAGAACCACTTTGGCATTCGTAAGAACCTATTGGAGTACGACGACGTAATGAACAAACAGCGTACAGTCATCTATGAAAAGCGCCGTCACGCTCTCATTGGCGAACGTCTTGGCATGGACATCAGCAACATGATCTGGGACCGTGTCTGCAACATTCTGGAGAACAATGACTACGAAGGCTGTCGCCTGCGCTTCCTTGAAATCATGGCAATGGAAGTGCCCTTCACGGCCGAAGAATTCGAGAACACGAAGCTCGACGACATAGCAGAACTGGCATATCAGAAGGTACTAGAGCGCTTCCAGCAGAAGACGGAAATCATGATGCACAACGCCAACAAGGTGGTAACGCACATCTACGAAGGTCCACAGGGTGCCATGTACGAGAACCTCTTGGTTCCCGTCATTGCAGGCAACCGCCAGTACAACATTCCATCTAACCTCAAGGAGGCTTACGAAAGCCAGTCGCGCAGTGTCGTGACAGCATTCCACAAGGCCATCATTCTGCATATCATCGATGATGCATGGAAAGAGAACCTGAGGCTGCTCGACGAGTTGAAGCACAGTGTTCACAACGCCAGCTACGAGCAGAAAGATCCCCTGCTCATTTTCAAATTGGAGAGTGCCAAGCTCTTCGATGACATGATTAACCAAATCAACGACAGGACCGTAGGTATTATCATGCGCGCTATGATTCCGGAACTACAGATTCAGGAAGCACCACAGCAGCAGGAAGCTCCTCGTCGCGAGCATCCTCGCTTGCAGGAGTCACGCGGAGAGCTAACCGATGCCGGACAGCAACAGGCTGCAGCACGCGACACCCGCGAGCGTCAGCCCATGCAGCCCATCCGTCGGGAGAATCTGCCAGGCCGCAATGATCCCTGTCCCTGCGGTAGTGGAAAGAAATTCAAGCAGTGTCACGGAAGAAACCTGTAAACAGTTCATAGTTATTCAGAACGTAGCAAATCCTTCACTCTTAACTCTTCACTCTTTACTTAAATATGGAAGCAAGTAAACAGACAATCCAGCAGATAGAACGCACGCTGCGCAAGGTTATCGAAAAATTCCCCGCCGAGGCAGAACCTGTCATGACGGACATTCACCTTCTGGTTAGCAACTACACGGGCGAGATTCGCACCTACAACGACGATGACGAGGAGCTCGACCGCTGCATCATCGAAGAGTGGATCAAAAACTCCGACGAGGATTTCTACGAGGACATCGTGCCTATCCTGCGCAGCTGTATTGAAGATCTGCGCCCCAACATTGAGCAGATGAGCATCATGCAGCCTTTCAGTTTCGTACTCATTGACGAGGACCATGAGACGCTGCAGGATCTCGTCATCATCGACAGCGAAGAAACAGTAATGATTGACAGCACACTGCTCGATGGACTCGAGGAAGACCTCGACGCATTCCTGAAGCAATTGTTGGAGGACTGAAGCAATTCATAAGTTATAATTTATAGTTTTACTGCCGTCCTGGCATTTGTCAAGTGACCAAATTATGAATTATGAATTGTGAATTATGAATTAATAACAACTTTTTCTCATGTAAAAGTCTGTTATATAAAAAAAAATACGTACCTTTGTGCGCTTTTTACGATTATAATAATAAACAAAACATAAAATAAACAATGGCAACATTACAGAAGATCCGCAACAGAGGCAAGATTCTCATCGCCACGGTAGGCCTTGCTCTGTTTGCATTTATCGCCGAGGAGTTCGTGCGTTCTCTTACGTATACACAGACCGAGAGCCGCCAGCGCGTCGGCAAAATCTACGGTGAGAAAATCAACGTACAGGAGTTTAACGCAATGGTTGAGGAATACACCGATGTCGTAAAGTTCACTCAGGGCCTCAACACGTTGTCCGATGACCAGCTCTCCATGATGCGCGACCAGGTATGGCAGACTCTCGTCAACGACAAAATCCTGCAGCATGAGTGCGAGAAACTCGGTATCACCGTTACCGACGCCGAGATGCAGGACATCATCAACAACGGTCGCAATCCGATGCTCGCACAGACTCCTTTCCGCACGCAGCAGGGCACCTTCGATGTGAACGCGCTCAAACAGTTCCTGAACCAGTACAACGAAGTGATGACTAACCCGCAGTTAAGCAGCGAAGTCAAGGAGCAGTACCAGCAGATGAACAACTACTGGAACTTCATCGAGAAGAACATCCGCAGACAGAAGCTGAACGAGAAGTATCAGACTCTGCTCAATGGCTTGATGGTTAGCAACCCCGTTGCTGCACAGGCTAACTTTGACGGCCGCACCAACGAGTCTGAAATCTACATGGCAGCTCTCCCCTTCACCAGCATCAAGGACGATGATATTACGGTGGAAGACAGCGAGCTCAAGGCCAAGTACGAGGAGCTGAAGGAAATGTTCCGCACAGAGGAGGAGACACGCGACATTAAGTACATCGACATCAACGTCGTTGCCAGCGATGCCGACAAGGCCAACCTCCAGAAGGAGATGGAAGGCTATGCACAGGCTCTGGCCGAAGGTGCCGACCCCGCCAAGACCGTCCGCGAGGCAGCAAGTCAGGTGCCCTACAGCCCACTGCCCGTCAGCGCCAAGGCTCTGCCACACGATGTTGCAGAACAGCTCGATTCTCTGAGCGTGGGTTCCCAGGTAGGTCCCTTCGTGCATGACCACGACAACACCATCAACATCGTGCGTCTCATCAACAAAGTCAATCTGCCCGATTCTGTCGAGATTCGCCAAATTGCCGCTCCGGGCAACGACATGGCTGCCATCGAAAAAACCGCAGACAGCATCATGAATGCCCTTGCAGCTGGTGCCAATTTCGACACCATCGCCAAGAAGTATGACCAGCCTGCTACAAAGACCTGGATTACCAGCAGCCAATACGAGGGTCAGGCTATCGACGAAAACAACCGCAAGTTCCTGAGTACCATCTCCACTGCAGCCGTGGGTAGCAACAACAAGATTGTGCTCGACGGTCAGGGCGTCATCATCACCCAGATTACCGACCGCCGCAACATCATTGCCAAATACGATGTCGCTGTCATCAAGCGTGCTATGGATTTCAGCAAGGACACCTACGGCAAGGCATACAACGACTTCAGCAGCTTCCTGGCAGGCAATACCAAGGTAGAGGACATCGAAGCAAATGCTACACAGGCTGGCTACAACGTACAGACCCGCAACAACGTGAGCAGCACAGAGCATAACGTAGTCAATGTCCGCAGCACTCGCGAAGCACTGCGCTGGATATTCAATGAAGACACAAAGGTCGGCGACGTTTCTCCCCTCTATGAGTGCGGCGACAACGACCACCTGCTCGTCATCATGCTCACCGGTATCCACAAGAAGGGCTATCTGACCCTCGATGACGAGCAGATTCGTACCTACCTGACCAACGAGGTATTGAAGGATAAGAAGGCTGCCCTTCTGATGGAGAAGCTGAACGGCGTGAAGAGCGTAGCCGACGCAGCCAAGATAGAGGGTGCCGTAACCGACACCATCAAGCACATCACCTTCACTGGCAATGCCTTCGTTTCTAAGGTCGGCGCCAGCGAACCTGCGCTGAGCGGTTCTGTAAGCAAAGCCAAGAAGGGTGACTTCAAGGCTGGCATCAAGGGCAAGTCTGCCGTTTATGCTTACCAGGTACTCGACCAGAGCAAGAACAACGTCAAGTACGACCAGAAGGAAGAAGAGCAGAAGTTACAGCAAACCATTTCCCGCAACATCGGTAACTTCTCCAACGAGCTCTTGAAGAAAGCCAACATCAGCGACAAGCGCTACATCTTCTTCTAAAGAAAAAAGAACATCCGACTTAAAATAAGGGGAGCAGACACCAAGTTTGCTCCCCTTTGCTTGTATTATCGATATACCTCTCCTCGGTTCAGGCAGGGGTGAGGCATTTATTTCTCCAAAACTTTTCTGCCCGTTCCGTTGTGGTGGCGGAAGGCCTTCCCAAGAAGAAAAAATAAGGCCGTACAATCACCAACCAATAGAATTGGATGTATCACGGCACTGGAAATGATACTGCCCTCTGAAATGAGCAGAATGAAGCAAAAAGAACCGCAGGGCGATGCCTTGCGGTTCTTCGAGATATATAGCG
>JAFZPZ010000019.1 GCA_017552435.1 Bacteroidaceae bacterium | reverse complement strand
CGTGAACGCCGACGATGACGAAGTTGACGGAATCGGCGACGCTGTGCGTCTAAATGATAAAGGACAAATGATAAATGATAATGCCTGGTACGACCTGAGTGGGCGCCGCGTAGCCAATGGCCAACAGCCGACAGCCAAAGGCCTGTACATCCACAATGGCAGGAAGGAGGTAGTAAAATGAAGAAAACATATTTAAAGCCTTCGCAGAAGGTGATAGAATTACATCACGCATCGGCAATCCTGACCGGCAGCCAATACGCCAAAGGCTATAGCGGCGAGTTTGGTGCCCGCGAGTTCAACAGCATCGGGGACGAAGAATGGTAAAAAAATCGCGATTAAATAAACGAAGTTAAAGAAGTTATCGCTCGCTATGCTCGCTGAGAAGTTAAAAGACAATAGCTTGGGATGCTGTCAAAGTCCAATCTTCCAAAAATGTATCGTCGTTAACTTCGTTAACTTCGAGCGAAGCGTTAACTTCGTTAACTTCTTTAACTCCGTTAACTTCAGAAAGAATTAAATTATATGAAAATTTCAATCAAAAAAGAGCGTAGCCAGCGTGAACAAATTCGGGCTTTGCTCAAAGGGAAAGATTACGAGAAACCGGCGATGCTTGTCGTCCAGTTGCAACATCAGAGCAGGCTGCTCAATGGCAGCCCGCAAGGTGATTTGGGCGACCCCAAATCCCCAGAATATGTAGATTGGGGTTAGTTTAAACTAAAAACGACGAAACAATGAAACGCATGAATATCCTGATTCTGGGTGCTGCGCTGCTGATGACGGCACCGGCTCTGAATGCCACACCCGACGACAATAACGATGGCGTACAGCAGACGCTGACTGTCAATGAAGAGACAGTGGACCGCACCGTCAGCGAGATACGCATCGACGGCAACAATGCCGTGCTGCTCTTTACCGACGGCACCACGCTGACCGCCGACATGCGCCTGGTGACGCTCACCATGAGCTACGACGAGGCAACAGGCATCAACCGCCTGAATATGAAGGACAAGGACGGCAACGTGAAGGTGTACGACCTGCTGGGAAGGAAAGTTGAAGGTTCAAAATTGAAAGTTCAAAGTTCAAAGCGTGGCATCTACATTGTCAACGGCAAGAAGGTATTGAACAAGAATAAGTAAGGAGGAACGGACATGAAGACAATCAATACACTCTGCACCCTGCTGTGCGTTATGCTTCTGACCGCCCAGCCTGCTACGGCCCAGAACACGACTGACAACAAGAACAAGGCCATCATCGAGACCACCGACGGCGACCAGGAACTGAACACCGACGACATCCAGGTCATCCGTTTCGACGGCGGCAAGATCACCGTCGTACAGCCCTGGGGCGATACCACCTTCGACCGCACCCTGCGCACCCTCTCGTTCCAGCGTCCCAACCCTGGCACCCTGCGACTGACCGTCAGCACCAGCATCGGCAGCGACAACAGCCAGTCGGGCCCCAGGCGCGCCCAGGCCATCGACAGCGACGGCAAGCTGAAATCGACATGGGAGAATGGTGATGTGGTGTATGTCTATACAGACAATAACCCTGACAATGATTCACCCATCGGCACCCTGACGCCGAAGACCTATGGCGAGAAAACCGCCACACTTTCGGGCAACATCAATGCCAAGGGACTTACTGACGGCCAGACGCTCTATTTCTCCACCAAAGACCGCTCCACGCTCGACCTCTCCTCGCAGGACGGCACAGTGGAGAGCCTGTTCTATTTCACCGCAACAGGCACGCTGACCATCGACGGCGGCAACGCCAGCATCAGCAACCTGAACTTCGAGCGTCCCATCGCCGTCGTGAAGTTCACGCTGAAGGACAAAGGCAACAGCGACGCTGCCATCAGTGCGAAATCATTCACCGTCTATTATGGCACGAACTCCTATGTCGTCACGCCAACAACGGCTACGAATGAGCTCTTCGTGGGTATTCCCGGCATTAGCAGCCAGACTGTCACCCTGACTGCCACAGACGGGAATGAGTATTACCTGTATCAGAGGACCGGTGTGACCTTCGCAGACAATAGCTACTACGCCATCAACGTGAAGATGGAAGCTTCAGACCTCGCCCGTCCGCTGACCTTCGAGGCAAAGAAAGCTAACGTTCAGGTGTCATTTACGAAATCGACAGACACATCGCTTTCCTCGCTGTCTGTTGAATACAGCACCGACGGTGCAACATGGAAGACTTATACGGACCCCATCACTCTTACCAACGTCGGCGACAAGGTTTCCTTCCGAGGTACCAATGTGAGATATGCCAACAGTACTTCAGACGGCAAGTATAGCTATTTCTTCTGTTCGGATGACTGCTATGTCTATGGCAACATCATGAGTCTGATCAACAAGAACAGCTTTGCCACGACCACAACGCTGACAGCTAATTATACATTCGCCCAACTGTTTACTGGCAACACAAACATTTTTAATCACTCCACCAAAGCACTGGTGTTGCCCGCCACGACGCTGTACAATCTCTGTTATTACGGCATGTTCAATGGTTGCACAAGTTTGACAACGGCTCCGGCATTGCCCGCCACGACGCTGGCCTCTCAATGCTATTCTAATATGTTCGATGGTTGTACAAGTTTGACAACGGCTCCAGCATTGCCCGCCACGACGCTGGCCGGGGGTTGCTATAGCCAAATGTTCCAAGGTTGTACTTCACTTAAGACAGCACCAGCAAATTTGCCCGCTACGACGCTGGTCACTCATTGCTATAGCCAAATGTTCCAAGGTTGTACTTCACTTAAGACAGCACCAGCAAATTTGCCCGCTACGACACTGGCCACACACTGCTATTATCGTATGTTCAGTGGTTGCACGAGTTTAACAACGGCTCCAGCACTACCCACCACGACGTTGGTCGATCATTGCTATTACGGGATGTTCGATGGTTGCACAAATTTAACAACGGCACCGACATTGCCCGCCACGACACTGACACTGGCCGATCAATGCTATTCCTATATGTTCCGAGGATGTACTTCACTTCAGACGGCTCCAGCATTGCCTGCCACGACTCTGACCACTCAATGCTATTCCAATATGTTCGATGGTTGTACAAGCCTCACTACGGCACCGTCACTACCCGCCACGACGCTGGCCACTCAATGCTATCAGGATATGTTCAAAGGTTGCACAAGCCTCACTACGGCACCGACACTACCCGCCCCGACGCTGGCCAGTCACTGCTATGCTGGCATGTTCAGTGGTTGCACAAACCTGAACAGCGTGACGTGTCTTGCTACTAATATTTCCGCTAATAGCTGCACAAAAAATTGGCTCAATGGCGTGGCCGCCACAGGTACGTTCTTCAGGCCTGAATCGATGACAAGTTGGACGACAAACAGCGCCGACGGCATCCCCAGCGGCTGGACTGCCAAGGACGTGGCGCTGCTCACACCGCTCACCTTCGAGGCAAAGACGGCAGGAGCTATGGTGACGTTCACCATTAACACCACAGCCGCCACCAACGGCGTGGAATACAGCACCGACGGCATAACTTGGAACTCCTACACTTCCGGCACAGCCATCACCCTCACCAAGGAAGGCGACAAAGTCTCGTTCCGCGGCACTAATGCTACGTATGCGCAAGGTATTGACAAATATAGTACGTTCTCCTGTACAGAAGACTGCTATGTCTATGGCAACATCATGAGCCTTATCAGCAAGACAGGATATGCCACGACCACAACCTTAACAGGGGAGTCTGCGTTTTGCAAACTATTTAATGGCAATACACACATTGTGAGTCATTCATCTGAAACGTTGCTATTGCCCGCTACGACGTTGACAATTAATTGCTATTCCTGTATGTTCGAAGGCTGCACGAACTTGACCACTGCTCCCGCACTGCCCGCCACAACGCTGGCCGAGAGTTGCTATTCCAATATGTTCAATGGTTGCACGAGTTTGACAACGGCTCCAGACTTGCCAGCCGCGACGCTGACAGGTGGTTGCTACTTTAACATGTTCATTGGCTGCATAAGCCTCAGCTCGGTCACTTGCCTTGCCACCAATATCTCAGCAGAGAAGTGTACAACGAATTGGCTCGGTGTCGTGGCCAAGACGGGCACGTTCACCAAGGCAGCATCGATGAATAGCTGGGGTGAGGGCGCCAGCGGCATCCCCAGCGGCTGGACGATCGTGAACGCACAGTAACCCCGTCACACGGGTGTAGTGTCCGCTTGGTGTACGACGCGGAATAGGGGTCATTTTGCTATCCGGAGTTTGCAAACAGAGCAAATAAGCAAATAAATTTTCAAGGGTGCTCCAGACAGTTGGGGCATCCTTTTTTGGTGCGTATAGATTAATTTCATAACTTTGCAGCACCAAACCACAAAAACAAAAAAAATGATACTCAGACGCAGACACTATCTCATCCTCGAGGAAATGCAGAAGCACCCCGAGGGTATCACACGCAAGGAAATCGTTGAACTCATCCAGCGCGACGGCGATTCGCGCTACAACCGCAAGGCGTTCGTGAAGGATCTGCCACGCATCCGCAAGGCAATGGACGTGGAAATCTTCTCGCACAACTGCGGCAAGAACGTGTGGCGCTACAGCATCGGCCAGAGTACACCCGACCAGCAGGAGCGGGCAAAAATGGTGGGCACCCTGGTGGCGAACATCCTGGAGAACATGTTCCTGAAGGAGTTCCGCGACCTGGGCGACAAGATTCAGCCCATCGTCATCCCGCAGGGCCACGAATACCTGCACACCATCGGCATCGCCCTGCGCGAGAACCGCGTCCTTGCCTGCACCTACCGGAAGTTCTCCGACTCGGAGCCCTACCTGTGCACCCTCCGTCCCTACGCGCTGAAAGCCTTCGAGGGCCGCTGGTACCTGCTGGCTAAGAAGAACGACGAGCACCAGTTCAAGCACTTCAGCCTGGACCGCATCCAGCGCCTGGAGCTGACCGAGAAGACGTTCCGTCCCGTCAGCTTCAACGCGAAGGAGTTCTATGCGCCCTTCTTCGGGGCTTTCTGCGACCAGAGCCTGAAGCCGCAGAGCATTCTCATCCGCACGAACGAGCAGAACGCCCACTACTTCCGCACCCTGCCGCTGCACCACAGCCAGCAGGAGCTGGAACCCGAGGGCGACACCTACCGCTTCCGCCTCCAGATGTGCGTCACCCGCGACTTCGAGATGGAAATGCGAAAGTACGAGAATACAGAATGGGAAGTGGAAAATTAAAAATTAAGAATCATGGAAATCATCATTGTTATCGGAATCCTCATGTGTTGTATCAACTTAAATCAAACAAAACCATGAATACGAATTATATTGAACTAAAAGAACTGGCGCGGAAAGCGCGGCGGGCGCTCGAACAGGAGCGCGATGACATACAAAGTTTAGCACAGAAAGTAGAGCAAATGGACACTTTCCTGCAGATTCTGAATGCACGGGACGGCCTCCTGACCGAATATGAGAGACTTCAGGAGGAGGCCGACAGCCTACGCGCACAACTGCAGGAGAAGGAGGTGCAGCTCTCTGAACAACGCAAACTGACGACGGGAATGGCGAAGAAGTCGTCGGAAGATGAGCTGATAAAGGCAATCCGTGTCTTCATCAACATCTCAAAGCGCAAATCACTGGACAAACGCACTCATATCAAGGATATGATCAGGGACTTGGCAGATGCCGTAAAGCTTGAGCTTCCAGATGATTTGAGGGAGACCCTCGCCCACCTGGACGACGAGCAGCCGGAATCTCCTGCCATCACCACCATAAACGTGGCTGCTGGCGGTATTAATGTCCAACAGGCTAACACATTGAAGAAATGAGCGGGCATGAACAGTTTCCTGGTGTGACGTACTATACCCATGTGGATGTGCAGCCTGGCGGCATCAACATCCAGAATGTCGAGCATCTCTATCAGGCTGATATCCTGAAAAGGCTCGGCATAGAGCTGGAGGTGAAGAAAAAAGACAAACAGGCTTCTGGAGAAATGCCGGAAGATGATCTTCTGGCAAGGGCCATAGAGCAATGTCAGGCGTTCTTCTGGGGCAACAGTTCCTATGCTGTGCTGTTCTGTCTGCTGCGCGACGAACACGGCATGGCCGACAATATGTCGATGTTCGAGACAAAGGTGGAAAGGCTGCCCTATAGCAAGGAAAGGTCGTGGATATGTCCAACGGGCACCATAGCCAATGCCTTCTGCAATAACCCAATCTACAGACAGCACGTGAGCAAGTGGAAGGACAAAGCAAATCCCCGTATCGCATTACTTCTGGAAAAGCTGAAAGAGCAGCTTGAGTTATAGAAAGTCGAGAAAGACGGCCACGGTGTAATGTTCCTCGGGGTTGACACGGAATGCCATAGAGCATTTTATCGTATTATAATGTTCTATTTTATGCATTTTATCGTATTTCAGAAGTAAATTTCATGCATTTTATCGTATTTCATAAATATTTTTCGTATCTTTGCAGCTGAAATATAACGCATTATGATAGACGAGAAGATAATATTACAGGTTTTGGCTGAGCAACAGGAGGAAATCAAGAGCTACAAGCCACAGCAGTGGGTGACCCGCCGAGAGGAGTCGCTCTTCGAATTTGACACTAAATTGGCGCAAGTGGTGATAGGTGTACGTCGAAGTGGCAAGTCAACACTTTGCCATAAAGTACTGTTGGAACATGGTGTGAGATATGGGTACGTAAACCTTGACGACGACCGCTTGGCTGACATGAAGACGGAGGATCTGAATACGGTGCTGTCGTGCGTCTATCAGTTGTATGGTACAGACGTGCCCTATCTGCTGCTCGACGAGATTCAGGATGTTGACGGATGGTATCTGTTTGTCAACCGTCTGCTTCGTACCAACCTCCGCATATTCATCACGGGTAGTAATGCAAAGTTGCTCAGTGGCGAGTTGGCCACCCATCTGACGGGTCGCTACAACGAGATTCGTCTCTACCCATTCTCGTTCTCCGAGTTCTGCGCTTTCCATAACATCGACACGACTAGTATCACCACCAAGGCTGATGCAGAAAGGAAACGTGCCTTCATGGACTATATCCACGATGGAGGATTCCCTGAGATCCAGAACCTCAGGAACAAACGCGGCTATGTGGAAAGTCTGATTGAGGCTATATTGCGTAAGGACATCAAGAAACGCTTCAAGATACGCAATATAGAGGCCCTCCGCAAGATAGCTCATTACCTGATCAACAATGCCTGTCAGGAGGTGAAATACGACGAGTTGTCCGGTCTGCTGGGTATTGCTGATAAGACGGTGAAAAAATATGTCGACTATCTTCGCCAGGCCTTTATGATTCAGTTGCTCTCACGCCATTCCTTCAAGGTGAAGGAGCGTATACGTAATCAGAAAGCGTACATCGTCGATACAGGTCTGCAAAGCAATCGTGAGAATGCATTGGCACCTGAAAATCTGGGATGGCGTCTGGAGAATGTGGTCTATATAGAACTGCTCAGAAGATGCACAGGCGAATTCCTGGACGTCTATTTCTTCAAGTCCAACCCAAGAGCCAAGGAAGTGGACTTTGTGGTCTGCGACAAGGGTAAAGCCCTGGAACTGATCCAGGTGGCCTACGAAATAGATTCACCAAAGACCTACGAGCGTGAGACATCTTCGCTCGTCAAGGCTTCGGAGGCTCTTCACTGCAACCATCTGACGCTTATTGCGCTGACTCCAACCCACGATGTCACCAAAGACGGAAAGGCCATCCATATCGTGTCGGCATTGGAATGGTTTTTGAGTTAGCTATAGAAAAAGTTATATAGTTCTATAAATACTTCTATAGGTGTCTAAAGGTTCTTTAGGCACCTTTTTTTATGCCGTACCTTTGCACTGTCGAAAGTTGAAAAACTGCCGGCGGTGCTCTTTGAATTATTGAGGACCCCCCAACCTCCGTCGCGACTGGGTAGTCGCTCCCCTTTGTGGGGCCGTAGCCACATTCAGTGGCTACTCTAAAGACCCCAGTCGCCCCCTTTAGGGGGAGTTACTAAATTCTTTCACCCCCACATACACATACGTGCGTACTTTTCAATCTATTCCATGAGAAACAATACACATTAATTAATATTAACCCGAGTTGGAGTGAGGAACTTCACGTGAATAAGCTGGCCAGCAATTCCAAACTTCTCCTCACAAAAATCAACTCAAACTATGAAAACTTCAATTGTATTACACACACAAATCGTCGGAAACGACACACAACACATGACGTCACTCGAAATCGCCGAGCTGACAGGTAAACAACACTGCCATGTTATGGAAGCTATCCGAAAGATGGAACCTGCATGGGCGAAAGTCAACGGATCGAATTTTCGATTGGTTACATACAAAGACCAGAAAGGCGAGCTTCGCCCTTGCTATTCACTTACCAAAACTGAGTGCCTTTACATCGCCACGAAGTTCAACGACGAGGCGCGTGCCAAGTTGGTACTGAGGTGGGAAGAGCTAGAGCGGAGCCTCACCCCCGACCCCTCTCCCGTGGGCGAGGGGAGTAGATACTGTCTGCCGGAGCCGAAGGAGATTCTCCGACTGGCCGACCACATCATCGGTGAGGGATTGCGCCTGGTGAACGCCGAGAGCGAGGATTGCCTCACTGCCACGCAGGTGGCCAAGACGTTCAACATGTCGGTCTTCGACTTCAATGCCGTGCTCAGCGACATGGGCATCCAGTATCGTCGGGGTGGCCACTGGAACATCTCGGACCACCTCGCTGACCGCGACCTGGTGCGATTCCGCACACACGTCTCCTACTCGCTGAGAGGCGAGAAGAAGGTCAAGACCTACATGACGTGGACGCTCGAAGGACTGCGCTACCTGAACTCGAAGTTGGGATATCCCAACTTTTAGACCCCCCGACCCCCTTTAGGGGGAGGGATATACGAGCATTAATAATTGAAAATTGAGAACGAGACTATGAAAGTAATTAGTGGAAATACTAAGCAAGGCCACGCCAGTCGTGGCTTTGCTGAATCGATGACAAAGGAGCAGCTGGACAAATTGCTCTCTGCCGACTGGCTGAAGAAGATGGTGGTAGAGATTCGTGGCGGCAACGAAGGTCAGAAGGATAACCTGCCTTATATCTGTCCGCACTATGCGGCCTTCCGCAACAACCATCGGGCGCAGGCTGACATCATACCAGAGGCGTTCACGTTTATGACATGTGTGGATGTGGACGACAAGGAGCTTGTTGACAAAGCCATCCAGCGCGCCATGGAAGTGAACAAAGACGAGTATTCCGACTGGCAGGATCAGGTGCTCCGCATCGAATATTCGGCACGCAAGAAAGTGCATATCTACATCCGAATTCCGAAAGGAATGACCATAGAGGAGGCTCAGCAGGCGTTCTGCAAGGAGCTGGGCATACCCTATGATGAGAGTTGCATCACACCAGAACGATTCATCTATGTGACGGGTAAGGACGAGGAGGTCTATCGTTCGGAGCATTGGCTGGAGCCACTGAGCGAAGAAGAAATAGCTGAAAGACGCGAGATTTTCCTACAAAGAGGGCTAGATGTGGACGGGAGACCGCTTCGCGGGAGTGAAGAGTTAAGAGTGAAGAGTGAAGAATTTGCTGCCGCACATGACAACTCCGAACTCACCACCAATTCTCAACCCTCACCTCTGACCTCTCAACCCTCAGAGACTTCCCTCTCTGCTTTTGACCTCTGCGTGGAGCAGGCTGGGTTGAAACCCGGTGCGATGGATGTCTGGGGCGAGCACAACTGGCACAGCAACCTGATGGCCGTGCTTTCGGTGGGCGTCGGAAAACTGATGAGCAGGGAGCAACTCCTGGCTGTCGTGGCAGAAAGGCTCCCCAACTACTCGCAGACGGAGGATTGCCGCAAACTCATCGACTACTTCTACGAGAAATACAGTGCCGACAAGGGCTTCATGAGTGCCAGCCTGCGCGATATCAACGCCAAGGCGCAGGAAAAAATGTTCAATGGTCAATGTTCAATGGTCAATGAGACTGATGACGACAGGGACATGGCCCAGCTGACCCAGGGCTGGAACCCGCCGGAATTGCCACAGAAGCTGCCACGACTCATTGCCCTGCTCATCAAACCCTTCCCCGAGGTTTATCACCCCATGCTCGTGGTCACGGCCTGCGTCGTGCTTGGTGCCATCGCCAGCCACTTCCGCAGCACGTACATCGACGGCCGCACCATAGCAGCCAATCTCTATGCTGCCATCATCGCCGGTAGCGGAAAGGGCAAGCACTGGGTGACGAAACTGCTGGAGCTGATGTGCCGGAACACCCTCCAGACGTGGGACGATGCCGAGTGGCAAAAGGTGCGAGAGAACCAGGAGATGCGCGACAGGAAGTCGAACGCCAAGGATAAGCCAGCCAAGTACCATCCGAGACTACGCATCATGGAAACGATGTCGAAGACCTCGCTTCTGGAAGTGCAGACGAACCTGGGCGAAAACGGCATGCTGCTCTGCAACTACACCGAGAGCGACGAGCTGGCAAACGCCTCGCGGGCACAGTTCAGCAACATCTCCGTGCTGCTGCGAAAGGCATGGGACATGGATATCCACCGCCAGTTCTACATGAGCGAGGCTTCGTGCAGCACCCAGTGCCGACTCTGTGCCGCCATCCTGCTCACAGGAACGCCGAAGAGTGTCCTTTCTCGCCTCTTCACCGACACCGAGAACGGCATGATGCAACGCTTCCTGCCCATGATGATGCCAAGCATCAAGCGCACATTCCGTCCGCCAGTATTCACGCCTCTCCCTGCTGACGAGGAAGCCGAGCGCGACGGACTGCTCGCAAGTCTCTGGCAGAAGGACCTCTCGCTGGGCGACGGGACACTCATGCTGGAGATGCCCAAGACGCAGAAGATGATCCAGGAATGGTACAACGAACTGGAGGAACGCTATGCGGAAGGCACCATGACCGAGGCGGAAGCCGACCTCAGCCACCGTGTGGGACAGTTCATGCAGCGGGCAGCCATACCCTTCGTGGCGCTCTACGGAGAGGAACAGAAGGAGGTCATCGACCTGGTGCGCTGGCTCGGAGATTTCGCCTACTACAACATCTGCCACATCTTTGCATCGCGCGTCGCTCAGGACCTGAAGGAGTCGGAACAGATGCTTCAGCGGCAGGCGGATGGACGAATCACAGCCGAACCCCTGCTCGCCCATATGCCCGACATCTTCACCCTCCAGCAGTTCCGCGAGGAACGCATCCGGCAGGGACAAAGCAGCGAAGTGAAGGTGCTGCTCTCGCGCTACTGCAAAAGCGGAAAAATAGAAAGAATGGAAAAAGGCGTCTATAGAAAATTAAAAGTGAAAAATTAAAAAAGAAAAATGAAAAAGGTTACATAGTTACGTAACCGAAAACAGAGACCCTACTTAACATTGAACATTGAGAATTGAACATTGAGAATTGAACATTGACAATTGAACATTGACAATTGAACATTGACAATTGAACATTGAGAATTATGGAACTGATACTGACACGCATTGCTAAGAAGAAAGGGTACACCATCGGGAGGCTGCAGACCCTCTCTGACTCCCCCTTAAAGGGGGAGAACAATAAGTCTCCCTTTAAGGGAGATTTAGAGGGTCTTTGCGACACCCTGGAACCCACTTGGCGCAACTACGAGCACGGAGCCTACAAAATCAAGGGCAAGAGCGCCATCCCCGAAGGGCGCTACGCCGTGGTGATCTCCTACTCTCCGAAGTTCAAGCAGTGGCTCCCCCTGCTGCTGGGCGGCCCCGAGTTCAACAAGAAATGGAGCGGCATCCGCATCCACGCCGGCAACAGCGCAAAGGACACCGAGGGCTGCATCCTGGTCGGCGAGAACCGTGAAGTAGGCAAGGTCCTGAACTCGCGCAAGTGGCTCTACGAACTGAAACACCGCATCGTCGAGGCCAAAGACCGCGGCGAAGCCGTGTGGCTGACAATTCTTTAATTGACATGACATGTTTTGTCAGTCGTGGCAGATAATATGACTTAGTGCGTGCGTTTGGCACGCACTTTGTATATAAGAGAGCGGAATGTTTAACCAATAACTAAATAATAGAATCAATGAACGTAAAACCATTGGCAGACCGCGTGCTTATTGAGCCCGCACCTGCAGAGACAAAGACAGTAGGCGGCATCATCATCCCCGACACCGCCAAGGAGAAACCCCTGAAGGGTACCGTAGTGGCAGTAGGTAATGGCACCAAGGACGAAGAGATGGTCCTCAAGACTGGCGACCAAGTCCTTTATGGCAAATATGCCGGCACAGAAGTAGAGATTGACGGCACCAAGTACCTCATCATGCGTCAGAGCGACGTAGTGGCAATCCTTTCATAATTTTTGGATTTAAGGATTTTATATTTAAGGATTCTTCCTTGAATAGCAAAACAAACCAAACACTTAAATCATCAAATTAAAAATCATTAAATCATTAAATCAAGTTATGGCAAAAGATATTAAATTCAACATTGATGCCCGCGAACAGATGAAGCAGGGCGTTGATCAGTTGGCAAATGCAGTTAAGGTGACTCTTGGCCCGAAGGGTCGTAATGTCATCCTCGAGAAGAAGTTCGGCGCTCCTCAGATTACTAAGGACGGCGTCACAGTAGCAAAGGAAGTGGAGCTTGCAGACCCCTTCCAGAACGCAGGTGCACAGCTCGTGAAGAGCGTGGCCAGCAAGACTGGCGATGATGCCGGCGACGGCACAACAACCGCTACCGTACTGGCTCAGGCTATCGTTCGCGAGGGTCTGAAGAACGTCACCGCTGGCGCTAACCCCATGGATTTGAAGCGCGGTATCGATAAGGCTGTGGCTAAAGTCGTTGAGAGCATCAAGGCACAGTCGGAGCCTGTTGCTGCCGACTACCAGAAGATTGAACAGGTCGCTACCGTCAGCGCCAATAACGATCCCGAGATTGGCAAGCTGCTGGCTGATGCTATGCAGAAGGTCAGCAAGGACGGTGTCATCACCATCGAAGAGGCTAAGGGCCGCGACACTACCATCGGCGTGGTCGAGGGTATGCAGTTCGACCGTGGCTACCTGAGCTCTTACTTCGTTACCGATACGGAGAAGATGGAGTGCGTCATGGAGAACCCCTACATCCTTATTTATGACAAGAAGATCAGCAACCTGAAGGACTTCCTGCCTATCCTGGAACCCGCCGTACAGAGCGGTCGTCCTCTGCTCGTCATTGCAGAAGACGTGGATAGCGAAGCTCTCACCACACTCGTTGTAAACCGTCTGCGCACTCAGCTCAAGATCTGTGCTGTCAAGGCTCCTGGCTTCGGTGACCGCAGGAAGGCTATGCTGCAGGATATCGCCATCCTGACAGGTGGTCTCGTAATCAGCGAAGACACTGGCCTCAAGCTGGAACAGGCTACTATCGACATGCTCGGCTCTTGTGACAAAGTGACAGTCAGCAAGGACAACACCACCATCGTCAATGGCCGTGGTCAGAAGGAGCTCATCCAGGATCGTATCAACCAGATTAAGAACGAGATCAGCAATACTACCAGCGACTACGACAAGGAGAAGCTGCAGGAACGTCTGGCTAAGCTCAGCGGCGGTGTAGCAGTACTCTACGTGGGTGCTCCCTCTGAAACCGAGATGAAGGAGAAGAAGGACCGTGTGGATGACGCTCTGTGCGCTACCCGTGCAGCTATCGAAGAGGGTATCATCCCTGGTGGCGGTGTGGCTTACATCCGCGCCATCAAGGCTCTGGAAGGTCTGCAGGGTGAGAATGCCGACGAGACCACTGGTATCCGCATCGTGGAGCGTGCCATCGAGGAACCGCTTCGTCAGATTGTCGAGAACGCAGGTCTGGAGGGCAGCGTCGTCGTCAACACCGTGAAGGGAGAGAAGGGCGATTACGGCTACAATGCTCGTGCCGATCGCTACGAGGATCTCCGCAAGGCCGGTATCATCGATCCCGCCAAGGTGGCACGTGTGGCTCTGGAGAACGCAGCCAGCATCGCCGGCATGTTCCTCACCACCGAGTGTGTCATCTGCGAGGCTAAGGAAGACAAGCCCGAGATGCCGATGGGCGGTGCCCCAGGCATGGGCGGCATGATGTAATTCTTTCCGCGAATAGTTTATAAAAAGAGAGCCCCTTGTGGATTATCCGCAGGGGGCTTCTTTATGTTATGTTAAGAGAAATGACAGAATGTAGCGATACCCCTTAAATATCCAATGTTATGCCGCCCATGAAGGTAGCCTTCGGCATCGGGTAGCCGAGGTTGATTTCGTACTTCTGTCCAAGTAAGTTCTCGCCTTTTGCCCATATCTTGAGCTGCGGGCAAACACGATAGCCGAGGGTCATGTGGAGTAGGGTGGCGAACTCTTTTGTGGTTTCGGATGTGTATAGGCCCACCAGCTGCTGCAGTCCTGCCGCAGCTGTGAACTTACCATAAATGCAGTCGGCACCGATGTAACCTTTATAGTCGGGCGCACCAATAATTGGTTTGTCCATGTGCAGATAACTATGGTTCGTGTTGAGACGCCAGTGGTTGTTGACGCGCCAAGCTGCCTCGACCTCCACGCCTTTGTTGCGGAACTCGCCGGTATTGATGTTTTTCATTGCCACTGTCTGAATCATGTTCCTTCCATCGATGAGGAAAAGGTTGATACCATACGTCAGACGATTCTCGAGCAAACGCTGACGCCAACTGATTTCGTAGTTAAGCATGCTCTCTGCATAGAGTTCTTCATTGGCAGGCTTATAGAGATATTTTTCCTTGTTGGTCGGGTTACGGAAGCCTTTGCTGAACATGAACTTGAACTCGCCAGTCTCGATGGGACGCACAACAAAGCCCGCCTGCGGAATCCACTCGCCGCCAGAAGTAGTATGATAATCGTAGCGAAGACCGGCATCGAGCGTCACATACTTGGTTATCTCCTGGCGCACGTCCGCATAGCCTGCCACCTCATCCGCATGGTCACGGGCGCTTTGCATCTTACGCTGGTTAGTCATAACGGTATTACCTGTCGCCTTGTCCTCATACCAAGCATGTCCGTAGATGTGCTGATAGTCAAAGCCTGCCGTGATGCGGGTTGATTTTGTTGCAAGAACGCTCTGGTACAACGATACACCAGCAACTGCGTCACGCGAACGGAAGAAATCAGTCTGCGGCTTCTTGCCTGCCTCGTAGCCATCATCTATGTGATGATTGCCATAGTTATTATAGATGCTCAGGGCACCGCTGGTACAGTCGTAGTGATTCTCTATGACAAGATTCGCAGAACCGCGTGTGATGCGTTGGTCATTATCAATCTTAGGCACAGCGACGGTGCCGGGATTGCTGGCATTGAAGTGTGTGATGTCTGCCATAGCCTTTGCATCCCAGTTTTGCGACAGCTGATAGCCGAGGCTGAGGAAGCCGCCATACTGCTCGAAGCCCATATCGGGACGATGGTTGTCGCTACGCTGGTATTGAGCGGCGACGGTACTGGTGAAACGACCTACACGCAGTTGGTTACTGCCCTCCACCTGCACCGTTCCGTAGCTGCCGGCACCGGCATTGATGGTGGTGTGCTGGGAAATCCCCCCATCCCCCCTTAGGGGGAGACTTCGGGTGACGATATTGACGACGCCGCCCATCGCGTTGGAACCATACAGCAGGCTGGCAGGACCGCGAAGCACCTCTACCCTGTCGGCAATCATCGTCTGGTAGCTGTCGGCGATTCCATGTCCGAAGATGCCCTGATACTGTGGATGTCCGTCGATGAGCACCAGCATCTGCCCTGCGCCAGAACTGAGTCCGCGCACATTGATACTGCCTGAACCGCCTGTGCTGACGCCATAACCCATCACACCACGACTGGTGACAAGAACGCCGGGAACCTCCTCCATGATGGTAGGCAGCAAGCTTGTACGCTCATTTGCAGTAAGCTGTTCGCGACTAAGGGAGTTGACTGTCATCGGAAGATGACGAACATCTGTAGCGTTGCGTGTGCCTGTAACTACCACTTCATTCATTTGGGTAGTGTCCTGAATGCCTTCTTTCTGGGTTTCAGCCTGTAGGGTAAGGCAGGCTGCGCTTGCACCCAATAGCAAAAATGTACGGATTTGCATAACTCGGGTTATTTGATTGGTAAATAAATAATAATTCCGGGTGCAAAGTTATCAAAAAAATACATACCTCGCCAAACCAATATTTCGCAGGCTGTTACCAAGATTTCTTCAGAAGGGAAGGAACTATTTCATATTACTTGGGTTAACTCCAAGATGTTCAAGAACATAGCGGCTAAAATGTGATGCATTATCGAAATTCATTTTATCCACAATTTCCTTTGCTGTCAGTTTCTCGTGCATCAGCAGGTGTCGGATTTCCATTGCTGTGAACTGTTGTATCCAGTGGCTTGGTGTGCGTCCGCTCACGCCTGTTGAAATCTTGTGAAGATGCTTGGGAGTCACACAGAGTTCTTGAGCATAATAGGCGACGGTTCTGTGCTGGCGATAGCTCCCGGCCTCCAACATCTGGATGAAGCGAGACATGATGTCTGCAGCCCGATGCGTGGCTTCTACTCGTTCATAAAGGGCTGCATGGGCATTCATGGCATCGAGGTAGAGCATGCGTACGCTTTGCAGAACGGCTTCCCCACGATATGCCTCCGGCGTGTGTTCCGAGCGGAAAGCGACATCCAGGAAATCATGTTCCAAAAGAGCCAGCGTCTCTCCTTCTAATTGAAAAATAGGATGCATGAACAGGTGCAGCCACCCGCATGTCCCGTAACTGCTGCGAGGCATTAGGCTGGCCTGCTGCTCGGCAGGAAGCAAAAACTGATATAGTTGGCAGTCCTCGGATGGCTGAATGCGTCCCACATGACAGGCCATCGCTATCATGCAACAACCCGGCGTGAGTGTGTGCTCGTGCCCGGAAAAATGTAGCTGACAAGTTCCTGCTGTACACAGGAGGTGCAAAATCTGTTGCTGCATAATACCTTTCCCATCTTTTAACCGATACAAAAGTACGGAAAAACAGTGAAGAATGTAGAGTGAAGAGTGAAGAATTTGCTACCGCCTGAATTTTAAATTTTATAATTTTGAATTTTGAATTTATTATCGTACCTTTGCACCCGAATTCCCTTTAGGGGGAATGGATTAAGGATTAGAGATTAAGGAATAGGGATTGATTGTAAAATCGTGAAATAGTCCAATCGTAAATAAATAGTAAACCGTAAATCGTCAAATAGTAAATCGCATTATGCCACAGATTTCCGTACGAGGCGTAGAGATGCCCGAGTCACCTATCCGCAAGCTGGCTCCATTGGCGTATGCTGCCAAAGACAGAGGAATACATGTCTATCACCTGAATATTGGTCAGCCCGACCTGCCTACACCACAAGCGGCCATCAATGCCATCAAGAACATAGACCGCACCATTCTGGAGTACAGCCCCAGCCAGGGCTACCTAAGCTACCGCAAGAAGCTGGTGGGCTACTATGCCAAGTACAATATCAACCTCACGCCCGAGGACATCATCATTACAAGCGGCGGTAGCGAGGCTGTGCTTTTCTCGTTCCTGGCATGCTTGAATCCCGGCGACGAAATCATCGTGCCAGAACCTGCCTACGCTAACTATATGGCGTTTGCCATCTCGGCAGGTGCCGTCATCCGGACCATCACGACAACTATTGACGAGGGTTTCTCTCTGCCCAAGGTGGAAAAGTTCGAGGAACTCATCAACGAAAGGACGCGAGCCATCCTTATCTGCAACCCGAACAATCCGACAGGCTACCTCTATACGCGTCGCGAAATGAATCAGATACGCGACCTCGTCAAGAAGTACGACCTCTACCTGTTCAGCGACGAAGTCTATCGCGAATTCATCTATACCGGCAGCCCCTACATCAGCGCTTGCCATTTGGAAGGCATCGAGAACAATGTGGTACTCATCGACAGCGTCAGCAAACGTTACAGCGAGTGCGGCATCCGCATCGGAGCACTCATCACAAAGAACAAAGAGGTCAGGAAGGCCGTGATGAAGTTCTGTCAAGCACGCCTCAGTCCCCCGCTCATCGGCCAGATTGCAGCCGAAGCCAGTCTGGACGAACCCGAAGAATACGGTCGCGAGGTATATGACGAATACGTAGAGCGTCGTAAGTGTCTCATCGACGGGTTGAACCGCATACCCGGTGTCTATAGCCCCATCCCGATGGGTGCCTTCTATACTGTAGCCAAGTTGCCAGTCGATGATGCTGAGAAGTTCTGTGCCTGGTGCCTGAGTGAGTTCAATTACGAGGGCGAGACCGTCATGCTGGCACCCGCCGCAGGTTTCTACACCACACCTGGCGCAGGCAAGAATGAAGTCCGTCTGGCCTACGTTCTGAAGAAGGAAGATCTCACTCGCGCCCTATTCGTTCTCCGCAAAGCATTGGAAGCATACCCCGGGAAACTGGATTAAGGATTAAAGATTAAGGATTAAGGCTTTTACATCCTAATCCAAAGAATTCCTAATTGTCTAATCAAAAAAACTTTAATCCCTAATCCCTAATCCTTAATCCACAGTCATGTTCACCTGGTTTGTTGCTAAACGGCTCTATGCCCAAGGTGGCAATAGCGGACGAGCCTCGCGCCTTGCCACAGGTATCGCCACCTTTGGTGTCGCCATCGGCTTGGCTGTGATGCTGGTCAGCGTGGCTATTGTGCTGGGTTTCCAGAAAGAGGTGCAGGACAAGGTGCTTGGCTTCGGTGCACATATCAAGGTGCTCAACTACAAAAGCCTCGGACAGCAGGAGTTCAGTCCCATCGTCATCGACGACTCCGTAACTTCGCGTCTCAGTGCCATTCCCAACGTCGCCTCCGTCGCCCGCTTCTGCATCAAGCCGGGAATGCTGAAGACCGAGGCCAACTTCCGAGGCATTGCCATCCAGGGTATTGGGCAAGACTACGACCAAAGCTTCATCAGTAGTCACTTGGTGAAAGGCGAAATGCCGCAGTTCACCGATTCTGTCAATTCTGGCAAGCTAGTCATTTCGCAAGCGATGGCTCGCGAGATGCAGGTCGATGTGGGGCAGACCATCTATGCTTACTTCTTCGAGAAGACAGTCAGAGCAAGGAAATTCACCGTTGCTGGCATCTATCGTACCAATCTCACCGATTTTGACAAGAACTTTGCCTATACCGACCTTTATACGATCCACCGTCTTTTGGGCTGGGACTCGCAGCAATATGCCGGCGCAGAGATAAGGCTTCAGGATTTCGAACGCCTTGACGAGACACTGTTATCCGTCGTAAGTGAAGTTAATCATACGCAAGATGCCTACGGCAACTACTATTCCAGTATAAGTATTCGTATGGAGCATCCGCAGATATTCGCTTGGCTGCAACTGCTGGATATGGACATCGTGGTTATACTTATTCTCATGATTTGCGTTTCTATCTTCACGGCTGTTAGCGGTCTGCTCATTATCATCTTGGAGCGAACAAACTTCATCGGCATCATGAAAGCCCTCGGCGCGCGTAACCGTCAGGTGCGTCACCTTTTCCTCAACTATGCTTTGCTGATTGTAGTACGAGGCATTGTGTTGGGCAACATCTTGGCCTTTGCCTTAATTCTTTTACAGAAATACACGGGCCTTGTTACGCTCGACCCCGAAGTTTATTATGTCGAAGCCGTGCCTGTGATGGTGAATTGGCTGTGGTTTGTGCTTATTGATGTCGGGACATTTGTCATCAGTGCTTTAGCAATGATTGTGCCAAGTTTTGTGGTGTCAAATATCACACCTGCCAGCAGTATCCGATACGAATAGCAACATTGCCCATTCCTCCTCGCTTTCTGTTTCCAGTAGGGAAAAGCCCAGTTGTGCCGCGGCTTCTTTCAGGACAGGAACATCCGAGAGGTAAAAACCGCTCAAAATCATCTGACCACCTTTTCGCACAACCTTGCTGAAACGCGGAAGATCGGCCAGCAGGATGTTTCGGTTGATATTGGCGATGAGTAAATCGGTTTGCGGTTGTCCTTCCAGCACAGAGCTGTCGCCGCAAACAACTTCCACATTATTATATATATGGTTTAGGAGCAGATTATCTTTAGTGTTTTCTACACTCCACTCGTCAATGTCGTAGGCGAAGACGTGTGCTGCTCCACGCTTAATGCCCATGATGGCCAGGATGCCGGTGCCTGTGCCAGCATCGATGAGGTGTTTGCCCTCCAAATCCATATGGGCAAGCATGCGCAGGATGAGACGAGTGGTTTGATGGCTGCCAGTTCCGAAGGCCAGTCTCGGCGTAATAAGAATATCGTAGCGTACTTGCGGCACATCTGTATGTTTGACATCATGTACCACCACATCCTCGCCCACCACAACAGGTTGGAAGCCTTCTTCTTCCCACACCTGATTCCAGTCCTCGTCCGGAGCCTCTGTGCATGTGTAACTGATACTGACATCGGGCAGGAAGAAATCCTGTATCGCCTGCTGCATCTGGCTTTCGTCCCATTCGCTCTGCTGTATATAAGCAGTCAGCCCGTCTTCCGTAATGGAGAAAGCCTCGAATCCAATCTCCGAAAGTGTTGCGGAGAAAAGGTCGGCGGCAGTCTCGCTGAAAGGCTTCAGTACACACTTTACTTCGTAGTATTTCATCTTTTCATAGTCTCTAATTCTCTGCAAATGTAGCTTTTTTTATCCACATGGGGAAATTTCCTCACTAAAATAGGCTTTTCCCTTTTGGTTATTTCGCAAAAGGCTGTAACTTTGCAACGTGATATTCAAGAATTATACCGCAACATTTAATACAAAAGCACTATGAAAGCAAACATCTTGACACTCTTGCTCTTTTCTGTGTTCTGCATTAGTGTAAACGCACAGGACGATGACATGTACTCCTTCTCTTCCAAGAAGAAAGCACAAAAGGGAACCACTACGACTACCGCACAGGCAAGTTCCAAAGCAACCTATGAATTCGAGGATGCTTCAGATGCCGATTACCACACTGGAGATCTGCGTGACGTAGATGAATACAATCGTCGCTACTACACCCTGACGGACAGCACTCCGTCCTATCAGTTGAAGGGCGACACGCTCTACGTTTCCACTGCACCCGCCCAGAGTGAAAGTTACAACGAAGGCTATTCCGATGGTTACTACGATGGCCTTTACGACGGAGACTTCACTTATACGTCCCGATTGGCACGATATCGCGGCTTCTGCCTGAGCGACCCCTACTATTGGGATTACTATGGATGGTACGACCCCTGGTATACCTGGCATTCGCCCTACTATTATAATTATATCGGTTGGAACGGCTGGGGATTCAGCTGGGGTTGGCACTATCCATACTACTACGGATGGGACTACGGATGGCATCATCCTCACCATCCTCATGGTTACTATTATGGCGGACATACAGCACATCGGACAGAGGCTGCCCGTAACATGGGACGAAGTTCCGCATCCTTCAACGGAGGTGGTGGAGGCCGCAGAGTCGGCTCTTCTCGCAGCGATGCAGTAGCATCTCGTCAGATGGGTTCTTCTCGCAGCAACGCAGCATCCTCTCGCCAGATGACAGGTTCTTCCCGCAGCAACGCAGTATCCTCCCGCCAGATGACAGGCTCTTCACGCAGCAATACGACATCCTCCCGCCAGATGACAGGCTCATCTCGCAGCGAAGCATCATCCTCTCGCCAGATTACAGGTTCTTCTCGTAGCGAAGCATCATCCTCTCGCCAGATGACAGGTTCTTCTCGTAGCAATGTATCGTCATCATCCTCTCGCAGTAACCCTTATTCCAATAGTGGTTCATCCAGAAGTGGTGGCTTCAGCAGTGGCAGCAGCAGTGGAGGTTCTCGCGGCGGTGGCTTTAGCGGAGGCGGCGGTGGCGGCTTCAGTGGCGGTGGATCTCGCGGCGGTGGCTTCAGCGGTGGCGGCGGAGGCGGTTCACGCGGTGGTGGTGGTCGCAGATAATAGCCCCCTTTCTAATTCTTAACTCTTAATTCTTAACTTTGAATATGAAACGCTATATTTTACTTTCCATCCTTGCTGTCTCTTTCGCAGTTCAGGCACAAGACACCTATATGAACGAGCGTCTCACGAACAACTCCAGTGATGTCATTGGTACAGCTCGCTACGTCGGCATGGGCGGTGCTCTCGGTGCACTTGGCGCAGACATGAGCGTCATCAGTTGGAATCCCGCCGGCATCGGTCTCTACCGCAAGAACGACATCGCCCTCACCTTCGGTGGCATTTGGGGCAAGTCGCATATTAGCGAAGAGAATCGCGGCACAGGAACTTTCGACCAGATTGGCTTCGTTTATAACATGAAAATCGACAGCGAGACCTGTCCCTATGTCAACTTCTCCTTCAATTTTCAAAAGAAGATAAACTTCAACCAAAACTTTTATGCCAACAATGGCAACCTGGGTGGTCTTAGCCAAATGGACCAGTTGTCCCAACTGACAGATCGTTATATTCATTTTAAAGAATTTCCTTATAATCTTGTAGGACATACTTTGCTGAACAACGATGGAGGCTTTTTCTTTGACGAGACTGACTTTTCCAATCAGTTACGCTCCACCAGTAACACCTATACCTACCATAGTGAAGGTTCCCTCCAGGCGTTCGACTTCAACCTGAGCACCAATATCAGTAATCGTGCTTTCCTCGGCCTTACTGTTGGTGTTGACAATATGCGCTACCGTGGGTGGAACAATTACACAGAAACAGGAGGCGATTATGGTCTTCATGACTATGGTATTAACTTACATGGTACAGGTGTTAATGTTAAGCTCGGAGCCATTGTCCGTCCTTTCGCAGACAGCCCGTTCCGTGTCGGCTTCGCTGTAGAGACACCGACCTGGTACCGTCTTACCAGAACCTCGTATTTCTATTTCTATGATGATAAAATTAGTACGCCTGAAGACAAAAGTTGTTTTGATTTTAATATTCGCTCGCCCTGGAAAGTACGCGCCAGCATTGGCAGTACCGTCGGTAGCTTCCTTGCTTGGGACGTTGATTACGAATATGGCGCCTATGCGGGCACTAGTATGGGCTATCCAGAGGTGTCCTACAATGATGGCTCCACATCGGGCAACATCAAGGATGCTGCTATGAACCAGCAGACCCACGACAATCTGCGCGGTACTCACACACTTCGTGCTGGTATCGAGGTCAAGCCGACCAAAGCTCTTGCATTCCGTGTGGGTTATAACCTCAGTACTTCGGCCTACAATAAGAACATAAGCTTTGACCAGTATAATCTTGATAGCTATGCAAGGAACTTTGCCACCAGTACAAGCTATATGCGTATGGGTACTACGAATATCATCACACTCGGCATGGGTTATCAGATAAAGAACTTCTACATAGACCTTGCATACAAGATTCGCAGCCAGAAAGCTGATTTCTACGCCTTCGATACAAACTTCACTTCTACGGATCCCATCTTCCGGAATTACAATCCCACGCTTGTTAACAGGACGATTGACCCTGTGAATGTTGACTTGACACGCCACGCTATTACCTGCACGCTGGGCTTCAAGTTCTAAGTTCAGCTGCTTGCAGTCACGATACAATAAGCCCCCTGTTTCTGGTGTGAGACAGGGGGCTTGATTTGTGTGTTAATCTTCCGGGAAGAGGCCGTAGAGCTTAGCATCGATTTGTTCTGTGATGTGTTTGAAGTCGGCATCGTTGGCTTCGAACTTCAGTTTGTCGCCATCCACGATGAGCAGTTTTCCGGGATAGTCCTTTATCCAGGCTTCGTAGCGCTCGTTCAGGCCTGTCAGGTAGTCGATGCGGATGCTCTGCTCGTACTCTCGACCGCGTTTGGCGATTTGTGCGATGAGGTTGGGAATAGAGCTGCGGATGTATATCAGCAGGTCGGGCAGGCCGACGAGGGACATCATTAGGTCGAAGAGCTGGCTGTAATTATCGAAGTCGCGGTCGCTCATGTAGCCCTGTGCGTGCAGGTTGGGGGCGAAGATGCGTGCATCCTCGAAGATGGTGCGGTCCTGGATGATGGTGTCGTTGCTCTTGGATATCTCCACCACATCGCGGAAGCGCTTGTTCAAGAAATAGACCTGGAGGTTGAAGCTCCAGCGGTTCATGTCCTGATAGAAGTCCTCCAGGTAGGGGTTCACTTCAACTGGCTCGAAACGGGGCGTCCAGCCGTAACGCTTGACGAGCAACTTGGTAAGGGTGGTCTTGCCGCACCCGATGTTTCCGGCGATGGCGATGTGCATATTGTTTGGTTGTTTAGGAGATTAGTCGTTTGGTCGTTTGGGGAATAATGTTCAATGCTCAATGTTCAGTGATTGGGAACATGCCGTAGAGCAGTCCGTCGATTTTGTCTGTTATGTCTTTGAAGTCTTTGGGATTGTGCTGGTAGTCGATGTTATCGACCTCGACGGTCAGGACTTTTCCCTTGTACTTATTATATATGAAGTCCTCGTAGAGGTCGTTGAGTCCCTTCAGGTACTCCAGCTGAATCGCCTGCTCGCAGTCGCGTCCGCGCTTCTGAATGTTGGCTACCAGGTGGGGAATGCTGGCTCTGAGGTATATCATGAGGTCGGGATAGCGCACGATGTCCGTCATGTGAGAGAACAGTTCCATAAACGTCTCGAAGTCGCGATCGCTGAGGTTCCCCATTCGCTTGTTGTTGGTGGCAAAAACATAGACGCCCTCGTAGATGCTGCGGTCCTGAATCGTGTCCTTCCCGCTGGCCTGCATCTCCATGATGTCGCGGAAGCGTTCCTTCAGGAAGAATATCTCCATCGGGAACGACCAGCGCTTGATGTCGCGGTAGTAGTCGTCCAGGTAGGGATTGAAGGTTACCTGCTCGAACTTCGGCTCCCAGTGGTAGTGCCGGGCGAGCATCTCGGTCAGCGTAGTCTTGCCGCTGCCTATGTTTCCTGCTACTACAACGTACATGATCTTACTTTTTCAGCATGATGTCTGCTACTGTGTAACGGTCCAGGAAAACGCTGCGGTCAACGTGTCCTTTGATACCTTCCACCTGGCCGGTACAGGTGTATTGCCACAGAACGATGGGTACATCCTCGCTCAGCCCGGGGAATTCGTCGGCATAGCGGGCCACCATAAAACGGTACTGCGAGAACTTGCCCTCCAAGTATTTGGCGTAGAAATTGACGCCGGTATAGATGATGGGCTTGACGCCGAACATGCGTTCCACTCCTTCGAGGAAGGCTCTCAGCCGGCTTTGGAACTGGCCGAGGGAACCTCTGCCGCGTTTCTCGACATCGACAATCGGGATGAGGTCCTGCTGGCGGGGATCGACGTTCGAGCGGAAGTTCTGGAGTTGTGTCAGAGCGCTGGCGTTAGGGCTGAAGAAGTGATAGACACCCACTGGGATGTGTGCCTTTTTTGCGCCATAGAGGTTGCGCAGATAGAGGTCGTCGACATAGCCTGAACCCTCTGTGGCTTTGACATAGACAAACTGGACGTTCTCGTCCTGAGCCACCAGCTCCCAATTGATAATGTTCTGATAATGCGAGACATCTATGCCCTGCTGGACGGTGTTTACCGTATGCCGGATAGGCGGACGAAGTTCCAGAACAGGCGGCACCGGTCGGTCGGGTAGTGGGGCAGGCAGCAATACATCGGGCTCTGGCAGAGTATAGACAGCTTCGCCTGGTTTGTTTTTGGTCTTATCCTTATCATCCTTGTTGGCATAGACAGAAATAGACAACAGGAAAAAGGTGACCCCCAAAAACAAGAATCCCCATCCCCCTTTAGGGGGAAAAGGGAAGGTACTATTTATATAATTGCGCGAATGCGAAGCCATACAAAAAGCCATACAAATTATTCCCCCGAAAGGGGGATAGGGGTCCTAAGGGACCGTGGGGTCTATTCTCCCAAATAGTTCCACTCGAAGTTCGCGCTCTTGATGCTGGGGAATTGACTGCGAGTGTCGATGTCCCCACGGCTGCGCAAGTGGCTGATAACTTTCTCGTAGCAGTCCTGGGCGCTTTCGGCCTTGACTTTGCAGGCAAAAGGGGTATCGACATAATGGCACTTCTGGGTCTCGGGCAGAGTGATGACGCGCTTGAAAAGAATACTTGCGCTGTACCATCCGGGTTGAGACTTGCTGTACTGAGCTATAGCCTCCTTCTGAGCTGCCTTTTCCATCTTGATCTGTCCCGCGCCCTTCGCCTTGAATTCCTCCAGCGTGTTGGCTGTCGTCTTGATGACGATGAAGAAAGAACGGGCATGCACCTTAATGTGTTTAGGATACATTGCGGTGCTGCTCATGAACTTCTCCAGTTCACTTACCATCTCCTCATCAACTTCCACATCTTCCAAAGAGGAAAGGAAATTAAGTGCCTCTTCCACACTATAGACGAGGACTTCCTCGTCGAAATATCTGATATAAAGATTCACCTTACTGATTTACAATTTAAAGATTAACCATTTACTATATTATCGCGGGTGCAAAAGTAGGAAAAAGACAGCACAAAAAGAAATTTTCGTGAGACAAAAACCGGCAACGCGATAGAAATCGTGTTTTTCCCGTGTCTGCTCCGCGTTGGCAGTGCGTCTCATTCCCGACTTTGCCGCCAGTTCTCCCACTATACAATATCTGTTCCTACCGGGGACAAAACATTTTCTTGCGGCATATAAAGTATCCTGATACGGCATCTAAAACAATTATCTAGCTTTGAAAATATATTTTCAAATCATGAAAATTTATTTTCAAGGCTTGGTTATATATTTTCAAGGCTTGAAAATAATTTTGTATGCTGTAGAAAAGACTTTTATCAGGCGTATAAAATGCTTTTGTCCGTCGTGAAAGACTTTTTTTTGCTGGTGAAGTAAGGACCAGTTGCCTTGTTCTTTGCGCGTTTTAACACCGGACTTCGCCTGCGCCGATGTGTCGGGAAGTAACTTTTTGTCGCTGAAAGGCAAAAAAAATCGGACTTTTGCTTGGCTGAATAAAAGAATTGTATTAAATTTGCACCCGAAAACAAAGAAAGATGACACAGAACCGCAATTCCTTCTTCGGCTTTTATTATTACTTTTACTTTAGCAAATGAAGTGAAGCGGGTCGTCGTATATATATAATAAGGTATAACACATAAACAACATACATACAATCCCGCTCACATGGTGAAGCGGGATTTCTTTTTAAGATGAAACGGATAGCAATACAAGGCATCAAGGGCAGTTTCCACGATATCGCTGCTCATCGCTTCTTCGAGAACGAGGAGGTGGAACTGGTCTGCTGCGACACTTTCGAGGAGATGTTCGCCCGGCTGAAGGGCGCGCCGGATATGCTGGGCCTTATGGCCATCGAGAACACCATCGCCGGCAGTCTGCTCCACAACTACGAGCTGCTGCGCGACAGCGGAATGACTATCGTAGGAGAGCATAAACTTCGCATCAGCCACAGCATCATGTGCCTGCCTGGCGAAAGCTGGGAAGACATAACGGAAGTTAACTCTCATCCCGTCGCTCTGATGCAATGCCGCAACTTCCTCTCGCGCCACCAGAACCTGAAGGTGGTCGAGGTTGTCGATACAGCCGGAGCCGCAGCCGACATCAGCAGGGAACAGAGACACGGACATGCGGCTATCTGTCATCGCGACGCAGCCCAGATCTACGGCATGAAGATCCTGCAGGAAGGCATCGAGACGAACAAGCACAACTTCACACGTTTCCTCGTTCTGGCTCACCCCGAGAAAGCAACGGCAATCCGCAACACGAGGCCTATCAACAAATCCAGCCTGGTCTTCACGCTGCCTCACGAGGAAGGCAGCCTCAGCGCCATCCTGTCCGTCCTCTCGTTCTATAAACTCAATCTGACAAAAATCCAGTCGCTCCCCATCATCGGCCAGGAGTGGCAATATATGTTCTATATCGACCTCTCCTTCGAGGACGAGAAGCGTTACCGTCAGGCCATCAATGCCATCAGTCCGCTCACTCGGGAACTTAAACAACTTGGTATTTACGAGAGCGGAAGACAGAGCGTTTAGAAAATAATTGTACATTATGAATAGTGAATTGAATTTCAGGCCGGCAGAGCGCCTTGCCGACGTCAAGGAGTACTATTTCAGCCGCAAGTTGAAAGAGGTTGCGGCTATGAATGCTCAAGGGATGGACATCATCAGCCTGGCCATCGGAAGTCCCGATATGCCGCCTTCGCCAGAGACCATCGAAACCCTCTGTCGGGAGGCTCAGAAACCCACCGCCCACGGCTACCAGCCAACAGTCGGCATCCCCGAACTGCGCACCGCAATGGCCCGCTTCTACAAGAGATGGTATGGCGTAGAGCTCGACCCGAAGACCGAGATACAGCCCCTCATCGGCAGCAAGGAGGGCATCCTGCACGTCACGCTGGCTTTCGTCAATCCCGGAGAAGAGGTTCTCGTCCCGAATCCGGGCTATCCGACATACACAAGCCTGAGCAAACTGCTCGGAGCCAAGATAGTGAACTACGACCTGCTTCCGGAGAACAGCTGGCAGCCGGACTTCGACGCTTTGGAAAAGATGGACCTGAGTCGCGTGAAACTTCTTTGGACGAACTACCCCAACATGCCGACAGGCGCAAAGGCTCGCAAGGAAACCTACGAGAAGCTCGTCGATTTCGCTTTGCGCCACAACATCATCGTGGTCAACGACAATCCCTACAGCTTCATTCTGAACGAGGGCGAACGCCTGTCCATCCTGCAAGTGCCGCGAGCAAAGGAATGCTGCATCGAGTTCAATTCGATGTCGAAGAGCCACAACATGCCTGGCTGGCGCGTCGGCATGCTTGCCACCAACGCACAGTTCGTCGAGTGGATTCTGAAGGTGAAGAGCAACATCGACAGCGGTACTTTCCGCGCCATCCAGCTGGCAGCAGCGACGGCCTACGATAATACGGACGAATGGCACAGACAGGCGAACGTGCAGACCTACGCGAACCGCCGACGGATGGCGGAAGAAATCATGCAGACACTGGGGTGTCAGTACGACCCCGAGCAGACAGGCATGTTCCTGTGGGGACGCATCCCCGACAGCTACGACAATGTGGAGGAACTCACAGAGCGCGTCCTGCACGAGGCTCGCGTCTTCATCACGCCGGGCTTCATCTTCGGCTCAAATGGCAGTCGCTACATCCGCATCAGCCTCTGCGCGAAGGATGACAAATTCGCCGAAGCTCTGGAAAGAATTAAAAACATGTCGAAATAACGAAATATCGAAAAGAAATAATCATATGGAACTACAACCCCTAAACTTGCCAAGTGATCAGGAACGAGCCTTCATCATCGCTGGCCCTTGCAGCGCTGAGACAGAAGAACAAGTGATAACAACCGCCAAGCAGCTGGCCGGCAAAGGCTGCCACATCTTCCGAGCCGGAGTCTGGAAACCGCGCACAAAGCCGGGCGGCTTCGAAGGACACGGTGAACCGGCTCTCCCCTGGATGGCCCGGGTCAAGAAGGAAACAGGCATGCTTGTCGCTACGGAAGTGGCAACGCCAAAGCATGTGGAGTTGGCCCTGAAGTACGGCATCGACATTCTCTGGGTCGGAGCCCGCACCACAGCCAATCCCTTCGCAGTACAGGAACTTGCCGATGCCCTCAAAGGCACAGATGCAACGGTGCTCGTCAAGAACCCCGTCAACCCCGACCTCGAGCTTTGGATTGGTGCCCTTCTGCGTATCAACGGCGCAGGCATTACGAAACTCGGTGCCATTCACCGCGGCTTCAGCAGTTATGAAAAGAAACTGTACCGCAACGAACCGATGTGGCAGATTCCCATCGAACTGAAACGCCGCCTGCCCGAACTGCCTGTTGTGTGCGACCCGAGCCACATCAGCGGTCGGCGCGACCTGATTGCTCCACTTTGCCAACAGGCATTGGACCTGGGCTTCGACGGACTCATCGTGGAGAGTCATTGTGATCCCGACAAGGCTTGGAGCGATGCTGCACAGCAGGTAACACCCGAGGTGCTCGACTTCATCGTTTCGCGCCTCATCTTCCGCGACACGACGGAACACACCGACACGCTGAAGGACCTGCGTAAGGAGATAGACGAAATCGACAACGATCTCATCGACCTGCTCGCCAAACGCATGAAAATCTGCCGCAGCATCGGCGAGTACAAAAAAGAGAATGGCATAACCATTGTGCAGACCCGCCGCTACAGCGAGATTTTGGACAAGCGCGGCGCACAGGGTTCGCTGCTCGGCATCGATACGCTTTGCATCAAGAACATCTTCGAGCACATCCACGAAGAGAGTGTACGCCAGCAAATGGAGATAATAAATAAGTAACAGCCTCACCCCAACCCCTCTCCAAGAGAGAGAGGCTATATTATTAACGAAATATGAAAATATTGATTCTCGGAGCAGGCAAGATGGGCTCGTTCTTTACGGATGTCCTTTCCTTCGACCACGAATGCGCTGTCTATGAGATTGATGCGCGCCGGATGCGCTTCCTCTATAATACGCAACGCTTCACGACACTCGACGAGATACGGGAATTCAAACCCGAACTTGTCATCAATGCTGTGACGCTGAAATACACCATCGATGTCTTCCGGCAAGTCATTCCCTGCTTGCCGAATGATTGCATCATCTCGGACATTTCTTCGGTCAAGACCGGTCTCAAGGATTTCTACGAGCAGACAGGCCGACGCTATGTCTCGACACACCCGATGTTCGGCCCCACGTTTGCCAACCTCGGAGCGCTCTCTTCGGAGAATGCCATTGTCATCAACGAAGGAGACTATATGGGACGCATCTTCTTCCTGGACCTTTATCGCCGTCTGGGGCTGAATGTTCATGAATACAGCTTCGACGAACACGACGAAGCAATGGCCTACAGTCTGTCTGTGCCCTTCGTCAGCACCTTCGTCTTCTCGGCTGTCATGAAGCATCAGGATGCACCCGGCACAACGTTCAAGCGGCATCTGAAGATAGCCAGAGGTGTTTTGGGAGAGGACGACACGCTACTGCGCGAGATACTCTTCAACCCACGCACAAAGGCACACGTCGAAGGCATTCGCTCGGAACTGAAAGAACTGATACAGATAATAGACGACCGCGACGAGGAAGCACTCAATGCTTACCTCACAAAGATACGCGGCAACATCCGATAGGCTTTACCTCCACTCGGGCATATCGGTTCCACTCTTGTGCACACGCTCTATCTTCAGGCGGTAGAGCAAGGTGCTGTAGGCTGGAACAGCATCCGAGGAGGTCTCCTTAAAAGCTAACTGCTGAGGTACATAAACCAACCAGTCGTCGCCCTTGACCATATACTGAACCGCGGTCTGGAAGCCTTCCACAGTATTGAGGACAGGCATTGCAACGGGTGCAGCCGTTGCCTCGTTGAAGTCTCCGTAATAGGTTTGGCTAAAGACGGTTAGATTCTCCTTGCTTGTCGGATAGTTGTCGTCCATGAGCCAGGCTCGATAATAAAGGCGAACGCTGTCGGTATAGGCTGGACTCCAGTCTCCGTCTCCGCGCTCGAGGATCTTGCAAACGATATAGTCGGTGGAAGCACCCGGAACATCCTGACTCTTGAGGAGCGTCTTATAAACGCGCCAGTCGCAGTAATCTTCCCAGTCGTTAGGATGCAGAGCCTTTGCTTCTACAATAGCAGCTTGGGCAGCATCATACATCTCGGCAAACCATTGGGCGTTGCGTGCCTGCCAGTCGTGACGAGCATCATAGGTCTCGTCGCTGTTCTTGCACGAGGCAAGAACGAGCAACGACAATAGGGAAAATATTTTCAGCTTAGCGTTCATTTCTTAGAGTAGCTTCTTGAGAAGGGAAGTGATGCTCACTTTGTCTTCGATGATATCGCGCAATTCGCTGATGGCAACGCGGTGCTGCTCCATCGTATCGCGGTCGCGCAGGGTGACGGTATTGTCTTCGAGCGTCTGCTGGTCAACGGTAACGCAATATGGACAACCGATGGCATCCATACGACGATAGCGCTTGCCAATCTGATCCTTCTCTTCGTACTTGCAGTTGAAGTGGAAACGCAAGTCGTTGATAATCTCCTGAGCCTTTTCGGGCATACCGTCCTTCTTGGTGAGGGGGAACACAGCCAGTTTGACAGGAGCCAAAGCTGCAGGCAAGTGGAGCACGGTACGTATCTGTCCGTCGGGCAGCAACTGCTCTTCGTAGCTGTGACACATGATAGAGAGGAACATGCGATCCACACCGATTGAAGTCTCAATGACATACGGCGTATAGCTCTCGTTTGTCTCCGGATCGAAGTACTCAATCTTCTTGCCGCTGTACTTGGCGTGCTGGGAAAGGTCGAAGTTGGTACGGGAATGAATACCCTCTACCTCCTTGAAGCCGAAGGGCATGTGGAACTCGATGTCGGTTGCGGCATTTGCGTAGTGAGCCAACTTGTCGTGATCGTGGAAGCGATAATTCTCTGCACCGAAGCCGAGGTTCTGGTGCCACTTCATACGTGTCTCCTTCCACTTGGCGAACCAGTCAAGCTCTGTGCCGGGCTGGATGAAGAACTGCATTTCCATCTGCTCAAACTCGCGCATGCGGAAGATGAACTGTCGGGCAACAATCTCGTTGCGGAAAGCCTTACCAATCTGGGCGATGCCGAAGGGGAGCTTCATACGTCCCGTCTTCTGCACATTGAGGTAGTTGACGAAAATGCCCTGAGCTGTTTCGGGGCGCAGGTAGATGGTAGAGGCGCCATCTGCTGTGCTGCCCATCTCGGTCTTGAACATCAGGTTGAACTGGCGGACATCGGTCCAATTACGAGTGCCGCTGATGGGACATACAATACCCTCGTCCAGAATAATCTGCTTCATGCCTTCCAGGTCAATTCCACCTTCGGCATTCATAACTTCCTGATAACGTTTGTGCAGGTTATCATATTTCTCCTGGTTCTCCAGAACACGGGGATTGGTAGCACGGAACTGTGCTTCGTCGAAGGCATCGCCAAAACGCTTCTGTGCTTTTTCTATCTCTTTCTGGATCTTATCCTCATACTTGGCCATCTGTTCCTCGATGAGGACATCGGCGCGATAACGCTTCTTGGAGTCGCGGTTGTCAATGAGGGGATCGTTGAAGGCGTCCACGTGTCCGCTGGCCTTCCAGGTGGTGGGGTGCATGAAGATGGCAGCGTCAATGCCCACGATGTTCTCGTGCAGCAGCACCATGCTCTGCCACCAGTATTGCTTTATGTTGTTCTTGAGCTCAACGCCGTTCTGACCATAGTCGTAAACGGCTCCAAGTCCGTCGTAGATATCACTTGAAGGAAAAACGAAGCCGTACTCTTTGCAGTGCGACACAATTTTCTTGAAAACATCCTCTTGCTGTGCCATTTCTTGTTTCTTTTATGTGTTACCGATATTTTGGCTGCAAAGATAACTAAAAAAGGCGAAATACGATGCAAATCGAATACATTTTCTTATTTAATAGGATGCCGAAGCAAAAAAAACATCTTATTCTTTGGTCAGAAACGAAAGATGTAGTACTTTTGCGTTCCGAAAAAAGATACAATAAACCCGGCACGAAGTGGCACTTTTAGCCGAAAGGAATAAAAATTGTGCTTTTGTATAAAATAATGTGTTGGAAGACACAATAAACTCGCAATTCCCTACGTTATTAAAAACGGATGAAAAGACTGCTCTGGATAGGTATGCTCAGCGTGTCCCTTGGAGTTAGGGCACAGTTCGACGCGGCGTTTACCAATACCTGGGCGCTGCAGTCCTACTACAACCCCGCAGCGGCGGGGCTGGACAGCAAATTGAATGTGCAGGGTGTGTACAGCATGCAGATGGTGGGGTACGAGGGGGCACCGAAGACAATGGTTATCAATGCCGATATGCCGCTCTTCTTCATCGGACCAAAGCATGGCGTAGGCGCGGCTTTCCTCAATGATGCCATCGGAGCCTTCAGCAACAAGAAGATCCAGCTCCAGTACGCCTTCCACCAAAAGTTCCTGGGAGGCCGTGCAAGCATCGGCATTCGTCCGGCGCTCCTCATGGTTGGCTTCAACGGCTCAAAGCTGGACTTGGCCGATTCCAGTGACCCGGCTTTCGCCTCAAACGATGTCAAGGGTAATGCCTTCGACCTCGACTTGGGCTTGCGCTACACCTACAAGAAACTCTGGTATGCTGGTGTCAGTGCTATTCACCTGCTTGGCCCTACCGCCAAACTGGGTGACGACAAGACACATGAAGTAACCGTGGAGCCGATGTTTATGGTGCAAGGCGGATACAATCTGGCGTTTCGCCATCCGCGCTACAAACTGGCAATGGATGCTGCGTTGCGTTCGGATCTCCAGTTCTGGCGAGGCGACATCAATGCGCGCCTCCTCTATGACGGCGAGAAGCACAAAATCTATGGCGGCCTGATGTACAGCCCCACAATCAGCGTCGGTCTGCTGCTTGGCTTCGACTTCCACGGTATCAACATCGGTTACTCATACGAAGTCTATACCGGCGGTGTTGGCGCGCTCAACGGAACGCACGAGATAATCATCGGATACCAGCACGACCTGGACGTCTTCAAGAAGGGAAAGAACCTCCACAAGTCCGTCCGGATACTATAAAAAAAGAAACGATAAACCCTATAGGTCCTATAAGCCTCAGGGGCCCAATATAAACAAGAAGATCCATTAATAATCAAATATGAAGAAAAAAAGTGTGCTTTTAGCAGGTGCGGCCATCGGCTGCATGATCCTGGCCTCCTGCTTCGGTGGCAAATCCTCGGCAATGGCCACAGGAGGCGAACTGACCGGCGTTAAAGGCTCCTCCTTCTCGGAACCCACTCCCTTCGGTATGGTACCCATACACAAGGGTTCGCTCAAGATTGGTCTTGAGAAGAACGATACGCTCTGGGGTACAGAGTTCCCACTGCGCGACATCAGTGTCGATGGGTTCTGGATGGACCAGCACGAGATAAGCAACGCCAAGTACCGCCAGTTCGTCAACTGGGTGCGCGACAGCATTATCCGCGAGCGACTCGCAGACCCCAACTATGGAGGTGATGAGACCTATAAAATAGAAGAGGATAAGGATGGCAACCCCATCACTCCTCATCTCGACTGGAGCAAGAGCATTCCCTGGCGCAAGGCCAACGAGGATGAGGATCGCGCCATTCAGAGCGTCTATACCATTCATCCCATCGACGGCACGAAGATGCTCGATGCAAGTCAGATGAACTATCGCTACGAGATTTATGACTATGTGACCGCTGCGCAGCGCAAGTACCGCCTCAATCCCGAGGAGCGTGACCTCAATACAGACCACGCTGTCAGCAACGAACAGGTCATCATCAGCAAGGACACCGCGTGGATCGACGACGACGGTAAGATTATCCGTCAGACCATCACCCGTCCGCTCTCTGGGCCTTGGGATTTCCTCAATACGTACATTGTTAATATATATCCCGACACGACATGCTGGGTCAACGACTTCCGCAATGCCGATAACGAGCGATACATGAAGCTCTATTTCTCCAACCCCGCTTTCGACGATTATCCTGTGGTGGGTGTCACTTGGGAACAGGCCAATGCCTTCTGTGCTTGGCGCACCAATTTCCTGATGAGAGGCATAGGCGGCTATGCGCGGCACATTCAGCGCTATCGTCTGCCCAGCGAGGTGGAATGGGAATATGCTGCCCGCGGTAAGGAGGGTAATCCCTTCCCCTGGGAGAGTACCGAGGTCAAGAGCGACAAGGGCTGCTTCTATGCCAACTTCAAGCCCGACAACGGTAACTATACGCAGGACGGTTCGCTCATCACCTGCAAGTGCGGCATCTTCAGCGCCAACAGCAACGGCCTCTATGATATGGCCGGTAATGTGGCAGAGTGGACAAGCACCGTCTATACAGAGGCTGGCGTAGAGAGCATGGCCGACATAAACCCCGAGCTCTCCTACAACGCTGCGAAGGAAGACCCCTACCGCCTGAAGAAGAAATCCGTCAGGGGTGGCTCGTGGAAAGACCCCGAGAGTATGATACGCAGTGCCTGGCGCTCGTATGAGTACCAGAACCAGCCCCGTAGCTTCGTCGGCTTCCGCTGCGTCCGCACAATGGTCAACGACAAGACCGGTTCCACCAAGGTGAGCGGCAGTTCGGCCAAGAGCAGTGGCGGTAGCAAGAAGAGCGCGAAGTCCTCTTCCTCCGGACAGCCGGTCAGCGCACGTAAGACACGCCGCTAATACAATTCATCAAATAAGCATATCAACTACCAGAAAAGATACAAAGACATGAATCCTATAGCTAAATTGCAGAAATGGATGGACTCTCCATCCGGACAAGTTTTTATGAATTACGCCTACAGCTGGGGTGCTGCAGTCGTGGTCTTAGGTGCATTGTTCAAACTGACACACATTCCCGGAGCTAACATGATACTGTTCGTCAGTATGATAACCGAGGTGTTCGTCTTCTTCATCTCCGGTTTTGAGAAGACCTACGAGAAGACACCTCACACAGAAGGCGAGGGCGCATCCATCGTGGTTGCAGGCGGTGCATCGCTTCCCGAAGGAGCCGAGATGCCCGAAGGTCCTATCGTTATCGGCGGTGGCGGACCAGCCATTATTGGCGGCGGTGCTATCGGCGGTGGAAACATTGATCCCGATGCGTTGGCAGCAGGCACAGGCCTGAGTGCAGCCGCAGCCAATCTGGCAGCAGCCGGTCAGGCAGCAGCACAGGCTCAGCTCGCCCTCGAACAGATACAGAACGGCGGTCCGACCGTCGATGCCAACCAGATCAAGGCGACCGACCCTGCCACTGTCGAAGAGGCCATTACGAACTACGCCGAGGTGCTCCAGGAACTCACCGAGGTCTTTGGCCGCGTCAAGAAGCAGGCCGAGCGCATGAGCACCGACAGCGAGGAGATGGAGAACCTCAACCGCTCTATCACAGGCATTGCCACCGTTTACGAGCTGCAGCTGCGCAACATCAGCAAGCAGGTCAGCACCATCGAGCAGATCGACGAGCAGACACGCCGCATGGCACAGCAGATAGAAGAACTCAACAACGTCTATGCACGCATGATCAACGCCCTCACCATCAACATGGGTATTCCCGGCGGTGCACAGGCAAGCGAGAAATAAAAAACTCTGAGCAATCAGAATCTCCAGAGTATTCAGAATAATCCGATTATTCAGAAAGCAATGCCAATAAAGAAGAAAAGGATATCCCCCCGTCAGAAGATGATCAACCTGATGTACTTGGTCCTCTTGGCCATGTTGGCACTCAATGTGTCAACCGATGTACTCGAAGGTTTCTCACTTGTGGCAGACGGGTTGAAGAAGAGTACCGAGAATGCCTCCAAGGTCAATGAAGGCATCTACAACACCTTCGACCAGCAGATGAAGAACAACCCTGCGAAGGTGAAGGAATGGTACGAAAAGGCACAATACGTGCGCGGCATGAGTGACTCCCTCTACAACCTGGCAGAGGATCTCAAGGAGGCCATCGTCATCAAGAGCGATGGCAAGGATGCCGATCTCAACAACATACGCAATCGCGAGGACTTGGAGGCCAGCACACAGGTGATGCTTGCTCCAGGCACCGGACGCGGCAAAGAACTCTATGACGCCATCAACCGCTATCGCGAACGTATCGTGCGCATGGTGACGGACAAGGAGAAAAGGGAGATCATCACCAGCAACCTGAGCACAGAAGTGCCCACAAAGGCTACGGTTCTGGGCAAGAACTGGCAGGAGTATTCCTTCGAGAACATGCCTACCGCCGCTGCCGTTACACTGCTGACGAAGTTGCAGAACGACGTCCGTTATGCCGAGGGAGAGGTGCTCCACAACCTTATCAGTAATGTGGACGTGAAGGATATTCGCGTCAACCAGCTCAACGCCTACGTCATCCCCAATGCCCAGACAGTTGTGCAGGGCGGACGCTTCAGCGCACAGATCATCATGGCTGCTGTCGATACCACTCGCCGCCCGACCATCTACATCGGCGGCAAGCAGATACAGAGCGACAAGGGCTACTACGAGACCGTCTGCAGCAAGACTGGCGACTTCACATTCAGCGGCTACATCGAGATGCTGAACGGCTCGGGCGAAAAGGTGCGCCGCGACTTCTCGCAGAAGTACAGCGTCGTGGCTCCCAGCGCTACGGTCAGTGCCGACATCATGAACGTGCTCTATGCAGGCTATGACAACCCGATGAGCGTCTCTGTTCCCGGCATTCCCAGCAGCAAGTTGCGCGTCAGCATGACCGGCGGCAGCTTCGAACAGAAGGGCGAAGGCAAGTACAATGCACGTCCCACGACACCCGGAACCGAGGCAGTCATCACCGTTGCTGCCGAGAGCGAAGGCCGCATGCAGGAGATGGGCAAGTTCACCTTCCGCGTGCGCAAGCTGCCCGACCCAACTGCCTACATCGCATACGCTGCAGAGGGAGGCGAGGACCGCTTCACCGGCGGTGGACTCTCGAAACAGGTCCTGATGAGCACCGATGGCATCGGCGCAGCTATCGACGACGGACTGCTGAACATCGCCTTCCGCGTGAACAGCTTCGAGATTGTCTTCTTCGATGCAATGGGCAACGCCGTCCCCTATCAGAGCAACGGCGCGAAATTCTCCGACCAGCAGAAGGCGCAGATGCGCGGCTTGGCTCGTAACAAACGATTCTACATCAGGGAAATACATGCCACAGGTCCCGACGGCTTAGAGCGTGTCTTGAACGGTGTCATGGAGGTAATCATAAAATAAGACCCCCCGAGCCCCCTTTAGGGGGAGGAAAGTTAAATAGTAAATGGTAAATAGTAAATGGTAAATATATGAAGCGCATACTTTTTCTCATAACAGTCACGCTCCTCGTGGCAAGTGCCGCAACCGCACAGCCTGCCAAGCGTCGTGTCACTGCACCCGTAGCACCCGAGCAGGCAGCACCTAAAACCGCAGCGACCCCTGCTGCCAACGACCGCGCATCGCTGATGTTCCCCACAACAGATGCTATGCCCGATGACGTGATTTGGAAACGCGACATCTATCGCCAACTTGACCTGACGAAGGACAAGAATGCCCCGATGTACTATCCCGTGGAGCCGATGGGCAGACAGGTGAACCTCTTCACCTACCTCTTCCGCCTCATCCTTACAGGGCGCGTCACGGCCTATGCCTACAAGTTGGACGGCAACGAATCGTTCGATCCGAAAGACAAGCTCGAGGTGAAGGACATGCTGGAGCGCTACGGCATCTATTATGAAGAGAACGGAGGCAAGCTGACCGTTGCCGACAGCGATGTGCCCAGTGCCGAGGCCACACGCTACTACATCAAGGAAAGCATCTATCTGGACCAGCGCGCCGGCACCTTCACAACCAAGGTGACCGCCCTCTGTCCCGTCCTGATGCGCGGTGCAGACGAGTTCAGCACCGATGCTACGCCCTATCCCCTCTTCTGGATCAGATACGACGACGTAGCCCCCTGGCTCGCCAAGCTCCCCATGATGCCCAGCGACCTGAACAACGTTACCAACATGACGGCCGACGACTACTTCACAATGAACCGCTACGAGGGCAAGATCTACAAGACCAACAACATGCAGGGCAAGATGCTCCACAACTACTGTCCCACCGACAGCGACATGGTGGCCGAGCAGGCACGCATCGAGAAGCAGATAGACGACTTCAAGAAGAACGTCTGGGGTAGCGGATTCCTGCCCGACACCACCAAGAAGGACAGCCTCGATGCTGAAATGGCAGCCAAGGAGGAGAAGTCGAAAGGATTGTTCCACAGCAAGAACTCCAAGGGCACCGCATCCGCCGACAACAGCAGCGGCACGGCCAAGAAGGAAAAGAGCGAATCCTCAGCACCTGCCGCCTCCCGCGTCAGTGCCCGCCGCCAGAGAAGATAGCAAGACACAGTCCTGTTTAGGAAATACAAAAGCACCTCGTCATCCAGACGGGGTGCTTTTGGTTTGTCATTTCTCCCCCTAAAAGGGGGCGGCTGGGGTCTTTAAAGCAATGACTGGCCCCCCGAGGGGGCGAACTCGTTTTAGTCTAATTTGAGGTTTCCCCCTTAGGGTGCGAGCTTGTTTTAGTCTAATTTGATGTTTCCCCATTTGGGGGCGAGCTCGTTTTAGTCTAATTTGAGGTTTCCCCCTTAGGGTGCGACCTTGTTTTAGTCTAATTTGAGGTTTCCCCCTTAGGGTGCGACCTTGTTTTAGTCTAATTTGAGGTTTCCCCCCGAGGGGGCGAGTCAATTTCAGCTGGTTTTGAGGTTTCCCCCCGAGGGGGCGAGTCAATTTCAGCCGTTCCCGAGCTTTCGGGGACAAAGTAAGAAAAAAAAGCTCCCACTCCGTAAAGAGTGAGAGCCTTTCTTTTCCTCCTGCGCTCTGCAGGAGCCGGAAGCATGGCCGCGAGCAGCACCATCGATGCCCGCGCCATACTCAATCGATAGTTTTATTCTGTTCGTATCAGCTTCTTATTCCTCTACGATGTTCTTGAAATCCTTCCAATACTGAGTGTTTTGGTAGGTCTGCTTGCAGCCTTGAGGCACATAGAGCGTGGCATTCTCACAACAAGCATGTAGCGTCCACTTGGATAATGTAGGAGGCGTTGTAGCCTTGATGCGTATCTCGGTGATTGCCTTACACTCTTCGAAAGCTCCATTCTCTATTGCGGTCACTGTGCTGGGCAGATAGACTTTCGTCAATTTTTCGTCTCCATAGAATGAGCAGTAGCCGATAGTTTTTACCCCCTCTGGAATACTGATTTCGGTGATATTGAGTTCTGCTAAGGCAAAGTCTTCGATGGTACGGACGGTGCCAGGGATGGTGACGGCGGTGATTCTCTCGCGGCTCCAGATGCACTCGTCGCCCAGCGAGGTCACCGTCAAGGCATTGTCCAGTATGTTCGCCGGGATGACCAGTTTACCCTGGAAATTAGTGGGTACTTTACTCAGTTTCACCTCCCCGTTCTTCTTCGTCACCATGAAGGTCAGGTCATAGCCATTCACTTGTTCGGTGTAGGTCTCGCCTACCTCATAGGTCATATCCAAATTGAGAGTGAGTTTATCTATCGGATTGTCCTCGTCTTCCGTGTCACGCTTCAGACCGAACACAAGTGTCCCGCCATAGCCCTTCTTTTTCAGTGTCTGCTTCAGGCCTCGGATGCTGTTCTTGAAGGTCTGGAACACAGCGCGGGCATTGTCCGAACCGTTGGCTGTGGCTTCGGTGGAGATAAACAGTCCGGCCCAGCAGTTGTTGCCCGAACTTACGCCATATGTCTTCTCAAGGTAGTCGTCCAATGCCCCGGTCAGGAATGGGTCACCCTGAACATTGCCATAGTTGATAATGTAGTTGTTCCACCTTAACTTGAAACGGTTCGGGGTGTTGAGGTCGAAGCTGATTTCGTGGGGATTGTCCTGGGTGATGAAGGCTGTTCTACCCGACGAGTTGCCACACAATGCAATCTCGTTCCATACGTTGAAACTGGCCTTCAGCGTGTAGGCACCCGAAGGTTTTTCTATCTTCCAGAGCGCTTGCTCGTCGGTGACGCAGGTGCTTTTTAGCAGTGTTTTGATTTTATTAGTTGCGGTACTTTCCATGTCTGTCGGCGTATTGCCTTTGTGCGCCCATGCCACGGTGCCGTTGGCATCGTTGCCTTGGGTGAAGCTGGTGGTCAAGTCGTTGGTGCTCCAGTTGGTGCTGGTGTCCCATGAGGTACCTGATGACGCAGAATATTCCCATGTGTGTGAATATTCTGCGGACACTGACAAACCTGATGTCCCACCAGAAGCTCCGACAGAGAGTCCATCAGAATATCCTGTAGTAGTCGTAAACGAGCCGCCGCTCGACGAGCTGCCGGAACTGCTGCCGTTCTCGTTGAGCGGACCCGCCGAGACGACGGACTTCGTGCCACTGCCCTCGAGCCACATCTTTGTGTCGATGTGTTTCATCCAAGCGCCATGGGCCATGCTAAAATTAGCATCATTTTGTCTGCCCCACCAATAAGGGTCATCTATAGGTTTGAAAATTTTATCGTTCATCACCGTGATGTTCTGGCGCACCTGGTAGTACTCCACGTTGCCGCCGAAGTCGTAGGCGCTATAGGCCGCGTACTGCACTTTAAGGGCGGAATAAGCGGTCTCGACATAGAATCCCCATAGTGAGGGATACTTTAAGTCGAACACGAATTCCTTAGTTTGTGCTTTCATCAGGTCGCTGATGTTTGAGCTTCCGGCACGGGTGGCAGCCTGGGCAAAATCCTTCAGTCCGGCACGGGTCTCGGCATCGTCCTTGCCCTGACGGTTCAGCCAGTCGGCGACGGCATCGGCCTTATGGCCCCACTCATAGTCGTTGCTGGGCTGGTCTGGCACATTTTCATTCAAGTACTTGCTGGCCTCTGCATTGAGCACATATATATCATTGTTGACACTGAAAGCGTATGCATCGAACATGATGGCCTGCTGCTTCTCCTGGGGCCACTTGCTAATGTCCTCCCAGTCCATTTCCCAACCGTTCACCTCGGTGCCGCGAGTCATGGCATCGTCAGCCTGCCCACCGGCTATATAGGCGTTGCGCACCATGTTGGCCACCTGTCGCTTCGCACGGGCACGGGCCTCGGCCACTGCTGCGGGATCAGCGTCACCATAGTAGTTTTCAAGCGTTATATTCATGACGGCGAGGACGTATGCCAGGCCGAAGTCGTAGAATTCCTTGAAGGTACACTGCGTAAGCACAAACGAGGACTCGCCCGACATGCAGCGGCGCACCATGTGCTTCCATTCATCCATGCTGATTATGTCCTGCTCGATAATCGCGGGATTAATCACATAGCATTCAGCATCCACGGGCGATATCATGTTGCCCTGCAAGCGGCGCTGCAAAGCAGCGGCAATGCCGTCGTTCAGCTCGCCATAGACTAAATACGATTTGTCGGTGGTCACATTCAGCGCATCTGTGGTGGGCGTTGTGGCCGGCTCCACGCTTGTGACCGTAGATCCTGGGGTCACGTTGTCATCGTCCTTACACGATGTCAGCGCCATTGTTGCGCCGCAGATTGTCAGGATGGCAGCGAGCATCCAATTGAAATCTTGCTTTTTCATAATAGATTTGTTTTAAGTTTGTGAATAATATTTGTTATTTATTGTGTCCTGGTCTTCTATGAGACACTACAAAACAGAAGTGTAAGCATTATTTGCCAGATAACGTTCATTGTGAGCTGTTTTTTTCAAATTATGGTGCAAAAGTAGTGGGAAACGCCCGAAAGCATTTCCCACTGCTTAAAAACTTTGTGCCAAATTTTGAAAAACTGCTGTTTCGTGCCTTTTTCTTACTTGTTCTGGACATCAGCCCGCGCTACATTTCTGAACTCCGACGGCGACATGGAATAATGCTCGCGGAAGAGACGGTTGAAAGTGGAGCGGTTGGTGATGCCGCTCTGCTCGATGATGAGGCCCACGGAGTCATCGGTCGTGGTGAGCAGATGAGCCGCGTGACGGATGCGGTAGAGGTTGAGGAAGTCTGCGGGTGTCTGGCCAGCACACTCGTGCAGGGCAGCATAGAGGTAAGTGGTGTTGGTCCCGAGCAGACGGGCCAACGTCTCGTGGTTGGTCTCGGCATTGGTATAGATATCGGGATTCTTCATCAGCTCACACAGGCGGCGGTAGAGCTGCTGGTTCTGCGAAAGCGTCTCGACTGGCTGCGCCTCCATCTGCTCGCGCTGCTCGGCCTCAGCCTGCTCAAGCTGCTGGATCTGCTGGTAGAGCCCTCGGTTCTTCTCTGCCAATACCTTATTATATATACGCGCGCGGACGAACAGGTAAGCGATAAGCAGGAGGATGATTCCTCCGGCAATGAACAGCAGACGGTGAAAAGAAATTGTAAATTGTAAATCCTTTATTTGTAAATCTCTTTCGTGCGTCTGATAGATGACGGCAAGCTCGGCGGCATCATTCTTCTTCTGCCGGACAAGGGCAGAGTCGATGGCGGCATTGATGCTGTCGGCAATGGTCAGTGCCTCGGCATCACGTCCGGCCTTGCGATATACCAAGTAACAGGGACAGAGGTAGGCAGCGATGTTATCGAAGGTCGCATTTGTGCCGACAGTTGCCAGAAAGGTGCTGTTGAACTGCTTATACCAGTAGGCGGCTTCGTCGTAGCGGCCTGCAGCCACCAGGTAGCCGGTGGCATCCAGGATGTTCGATGCTATGGAAATGCGGCTGTGCGGTATGGCGGCATAGACGGCGGCTGCCTCCTTCGGACGGTCTGTAGCCTGCAGGTATTGGGCTTTGTACAAGGCCAGGCTCCCTTTCAGCTCTTCAATCAGTGCGGAGTCGCCGATGCCGAGCTTCTCACAGGCGAGGATTTCACGCTCATAGCGACCAAGCCACTTCTCAGCTTCTTCATATTCACCGGTTTCAAAGAAAGAGCAGAAGATGTTCGAGCAGATGAAGGCTAGATTGAGGTTTCCCCGCTCCTCGCCGCCCAAAACCGACAGCTCATTCTCATAAGCCTTGGCAAAGGTCTGTTTTGCCGCTTCGGGCATGGACAGATGCAACTGACATTGTGCCATCAGGGAGAGCAGACCCGTTTTGGGCGTGGTGGGGAAGTCTTTCTGGCCTTCGGCCTTATTCAACATCTCGTTAACGATGGCCAGCGCGCCCTCCGTGTCACCGCGCTGATAGAGCAGACTGGCATAACGGTAGCCTGCATCACCGTAGCTGGTCCAGTCCTGCGAGGGATTGTCCTTCAGCAAATCGTAGGCTTTCCTATAACACAGCTCTGCCCTCCTGATCTGTTCGGCCTTGTCGCATTCCAGAGCCTCACAGAGCCATGGGAGGGCAGGATGCATCTCCTTGCCCATGCCGCCGTCAGCCTGCTTCCCCGTGCAAGCCACGATACCCGCTGCTGCACATATTAGTATAAGGTAGAATGCTTTCTTCATATTATTCGCACTTAGAATTCATATCCCAAATCGAGGAAGAAGTATGGCTTCTTGGTGTGGTTGCTATAGCCGAGGGAAGCACCAAGGGGACCGAATATGGTATTGTAGTAATAGGCTATCTGTCCGCCCAGCAGTGTGCGGTTGTCGAAAAGCTCTTTCAACTTGTTGGACTGCTGGCCAGCGGCAAAGCGCAGTAACACATAATGGTTACTGCCTATGCGCTGCTGTCCCTGCAGCTGAACACCAATGAACTGCTTGCGTATGTACTCCATGTTGCCGACTCCTGCGAAAGGCATCTGCTGCTGGATGTAGTGCCCAAACCAATTGCCTCCGATGATGTTGCCGAAGATGTGGGGAACCACGTCGCCGAAGAGCATACGGCCATAGACCATGGGTTGGAGGGTGAACCGCTTACCAAAGGTGAACGACATGCGCCAGTTGGCACTGACCTCGTTCAAACCCGTTTGTCCGTCAAGACGCAGGAAATTATCTGTCAAATAAGCATACTCGGCCTTGAAGCGGGTACCGCGAGTGGGGAATATCCAATTGTCCTCGCTGTTGTAGTCTGTGCGGGCACGATAGCTGAAATAGTGTCCGTTATCGAGTGGCACGTAGATACCCGTCTTATCCGCCATCAATATGTCACGGTATCTTACATAATCCCAGCGCAGTCCCATCTGGAAGTTGAAGTGCCGGACATCAAAATTGAAAGGCAACAACTCTGCCTGGTGCTGATGGTAGAGGATGCTGTAGTCGTGGTCTCCGTTGAGATAGACTTCTACGTCATTCCTGTGGAAGGAATATGAAACCGTGGGCCGCGTGAAACTGAGCGGGTGGAAGGTAAGGTCACCATGTACCAATATGCGCTTGCCCAATCTGACCGTTATGTCGGAGTTAATAGGTGTTGTCGTTTTCAGAGGAATCTCGGCACTTACTTGCAAAGATGCATGTTCCTCAGTATCGTAGCGCATGCCCGCATGCAGTTGGACAGATTTGCGGTTGCCGGCCGAGATGATGACACGCACGCCATCCTCCTCTGGAACGAACTGACATTCGGCTGTCTGGTAGAAAAGGTCGGTGCGCATGCAGGTGGTGATTTCCTGTGCCAATTGGGCATCGATGCTGTCGTTCTTCCGCAAGTGGAATTTCTGGCGCAGGAACATCTCTGTCTTCGGATTCATATTCTCGAAGGTATAGCTTGTCACGCGAATCTTCTCAGTCATAGCTTGCGGACGCAGGGGATGAAGAATGGTGGGCTGGAATGTCTCATCAATACCTATACGCTTCTTCAGGGCAACAATCTCGTCCCAGTGGCGCATGGCTTCCTCTTCGCCCCGGCGGATGAGTGTGTCTATAGCTGCGGCAGAGAAGCTGGCAGAGCCATAGCCCTTGGTGTTCACCTGCATGTGTAGGTCAGTGATGGCCAGATTGTCCTCGACCTTGTTCTTACAGTTCACATCTACTATCTGGCTGATGATGCTCATGGTTCCGCCCATATCTTCGGCCACCTTCGGAGCACCTTGTACGGTAACGCCGATGATAATATCCGCTCCCATCTCCTTGGCTATGTCTGCAGGATAGTTGTTTTTCAGGCCACCGTCCACCAGCACTTTATCACCTATTCTGACTGGGGAGAAAGCTCCGGGGATAGACATGGAGGAGCGCATGGCCTGGGGAAGGCGTCCACTATGGAAATCCACCTCCGAATTGTCTATGATGTCCGTTGCTACGCAGGCAAAAGGAATGGGCAGGTCTTTCGAGAAATCCAGCGAGTCGGTGTAACCGGTGCATAGATGCTGGAACAGTTCCGCCAGGTTCTTTCCCTTGATCAGACCGCCGGCATTCGGGTGTCGTTTGCCTATGGACAGACCCGTAGTAAAGACGTAGGTGTACTGCCTCAGCCTGTCCCTAAGACTCTGCCGTCGCATGTCCTCCTTGTCGCTGATGACGTAGCCCCAGTCCTGTGCCCGAGCTACAGAGTCGAGCGCGTTGGCGTTGTAACCTATGGAATAGAGTCCGCCGATGATGCTTCCCATCGACGTGCCGGTAATGATGTCAACTGGTATGCCTGCCTTCTCCAGCACCTTCAGCACACCGATGTGTGCCATACCCTTTGCACCGCCGCCACTGAGCACGACAGCCACACGTTTTCTACCGACAGCCGTGCTGTCCGTCTGAGCATTTGCCATACCGCATGTCAGTAAGGCGGCTATGGCCAGCAGGAGAACTCGTTTCATCGTTCAAAATATTACATTTACATATTGAAAATCACAGTGCCCTTTATTTTTTCTTTGGGATTCGCTTTGTCAGTCCTATTGCACCTGTTGGACATACCAGGCGGCAAAGATGGCAGCCTACACATTTTGTGCCGACGATGCGAGGTTGGCGGGTCTCCGTGTCGAAAGCGATAGCCTGGTGGCCGCCGTCTTGACAGGAAGTGTAGCAACGCCCACAGCCGATACACTTGTCGCGGTCAATCTTCGGATAGACAATGGTGGTGCGGTCGAGGTCGGTAGGAGTTACAAAGTTGGGCAGTTCTTCGCCCACGATGCTATCGAGCGACGCTATGCCTCGCTCCGCAAGGTAATGCTGCATGCCGAGAATCAGGTCGTCGATGATACGATAGCCGTACTGCATCACGGCGGTGCACACCTGCACGTTGCGGCAGCCCAGCTGGATAAATTCCAGTGCATCCTTCCACGTCTCGATACCGCCGATGCCACTAATCTCCATTCCCTTTCCGTACATGCTATTCTTAGATTCGTCAAGTTTCGAAGCAGTACGTGTCATCGGGGTCTTCGCCATCTCCAGAATGTGACGGAGGGCGATGGGACGCACAGCTCTTCCTGAGAGGCCCGAAATGGTTTTATGTCCCGATACCCGGGCACGGTCGCCCATCGTTACGCTTTTAATGGTGTTGATGGCCGATATGGCATCGGCACCGGCAAAGTACGCCGACATGGCCGGTTCCGTGATGTGGGTGATATTGGGTGTCATCTTCGGAATGACGGGAATGGAGACACTACGTTTGACAAAAGTAGTATAGAAGAGTACCAGCTCCGGGTTCTGCCCCACATCGCTGCCCATACCAGCCATTCGCATCTGCGGACACGAGAAGTTCAGCTCGACGGCATCAACACCAGCCGCCTCGGCCATCTTCGCCAGCTTGATCCACTCCTCCTCATTCTGCCCCATGATACTGGCCACGACCACTTTCGATGGATAATCTTGTTTCAGCCGACGCAGGATGTCGAAGTCTACTTCCATGGGATTCTCGCTCAACTGTTCCATGTTGCGGAAGGCGTAGAAATCCGCAGAGCCCTCTTGCTGACAGGCATCGAAACGTGGCGACACCTCGCGTATCTCCTGCATGCAGATGGTCTTGTAGAAGACGCCTGCCCAGCCGGCCTCGAAGGCGCGCGCCACCATCTCGTAGTTGGTACAGACAGCCGATGAGGCGAGGAAGAAGGGGTTTTCGCAAGGGATACCGCAGAAGTCAATGGCGAGGGAGGGCACCGCATTGTGTGTTGCGACTGAATCGCAACACACGGTGCGAGCCAGTTCCCTGATGCGGATGGGACGCTCGTAATGGATGCATGCCTTTTCGGCGGTTTCAAGCTCCTCGTCCGTACATTGGCTAATCCACTGGCCTGCCAGTTTCTCGTTACCAAAGCGGATGGCACGAATGGCACGCGCAGGATTGCCGTTTTTACATGCTTTACTGCATGGCGCGTCTGCACACAGAAGGCACCTGTTGGCCTCTTCATAAATGTTGATTCGTCTCATTGTTGAAAATATTTAGGATGGTATATCGACGCAAGAAGTAGTTACAGACGCATCCCTACGATGGCACGGACACGCCATTTGTTCTGGTTGATGATTACTGCATCGTTGTCAAATACGGAATTGTTCATCACCAGGGTGGCACCTGCAAAGTAACGTTTTGAGAAGTTGTATATGATGGCTGCGCGTTCGTTGAAGATCATGTGAAAGCGCATGTGCTTTGCTTCCTTTTCTTCGCCGTTGATGGTTAGCTTATTCCTGTTATAGACAACAAAGGTGGGCAATACAGAAAGATGGAAGAGCCACTTTCTGGCGACCACCAGATTATAGCCGTAACCGCCGCCGATGCCTAAATGTCCAAACTTTATGATGACATCCGGTGCATCCGGTTTCCTCATCTTCAGCTCATCGGTTGTTTTGATGCTTCCGCCCTGGTAGCTGATGCCAGCCAGCCAGGAGCCGGCGGAACGGCGCTGGATATAGTTTTGGTTGAAGGCAGCAGGGAAGGAGAACTTGCGGTTGTTGAAGGCATAGTAGCCTGCCACGTTGACTATCTTCATGGAAGCATCGCCCGATATCAGCTGATGTATTCCGTCATCGCGTCTAATATCACCGGAGAGGGTTTCCGACCGCTGGTAACTGAAGTCAAGACTGACGCGGCTGCTGAAATAATTCAGGTTGAGCTCATAGTCCTTGTAGATTCCCTTCATCTTGGCGGGATTGAGAGAAAAGGATGCTGAGAGGCCTCGGTATGAGGCACCCAGACTTATGGTGGTCTTATACTTTGTGCCGAGGTCTGCCTTGGAGGTAATGCCGTTTATTGTCCCCTTCGCATGGAAGGTGTTTCCCGTCTGGTTAAGCTTGACTTTCAGCGTCCATTTGCCTTCGGGCCTCACCACGTAGTTCGTGTCATAGGGAATCTTGTAGTACCGGGCAGAGAGGGTGCTGTCCAGTCGGACAATCTTTTCCCGCAGTGTTCGTTTCTGTGCCGAGGCCTGAATGGGGAAGGCCAGCAGAACACCGAAGAGCGCCCAGACGCCGGTACATATTCTGATTCTATTCTTCATGCTCATAATATCATTCCTTTTTTCCTAAACTGCTCGCAAGGATTAGAAATTTAGTCCTTATCCCGAACATTTTTAATTACCTTTTCGATAGTCAGAATATTTTTATTATCCTCGTAAACATAGTGGATGTCGTCCATTTTTTTTGTGACGAGAAAAATACCGAGCCCTCCGATGCGACGGCGTTTCCACGGCATATTTGTGTCGGGAGTAGGTTGATTCAAAGGGTTGAAAGGCTTGCCGCCATCTATGAAACGGATAACGATGCGGTCAGTCTTTTGGATTTCGACATCCAGATAACCGTCGAATCCTTCGGGATAGGCGTAGGATGTTATGTTCATGACCACTTCCTCGCAAGCCAGTCGGAGAACCATTACATCCTTTAGGCTACAAGAAGCCAGCTCGGGTGTTTGCAGGATAGCCTTGAGTATTTCGCGGGCTCTTCCTTTGATTGGTTGGAAATGCAATTTCATTTTTTTCTCCCTACTAAGATGATGATGGAACGTGGGCCGAGGAGTACCTCATGCTGGTTGTCGATAATGGGTTCCTCCCCAGGTTCAAAGATATCTTCGGGAGCATCCATTCCGGTATTGGCAAATATGTGCCAAGCCATACCCTGTGGCAACTGAGGCAGTTCGAAACCGTGCATCTCCCAATGCATGTTCATGGCTACATAAATGAAGTCATCGGGAACGCCTTCGGATTCTGTAACTGTATATTGTCCGTTGAGCATGAAAGCAGCCGTTAAGTTGTTGTAGCCGCTTTCGGGTTGCCATGCCTTTACACCGTGCCAAGAAAAGTCGGGGTAGCCAAGCCCCAGATAGTCGCTGTGGCTCAAATGCTCGTCGTAACGAAGCACCTTATGCAGTCGGCGGAATTTGATTATCTGCTTGAAATAGCGGAATATGTCGGCATTCTTCTTCAGATTATTCCAATCGAGCCAGGCAATTTCGTTATCTTGGCAATAGGCGTTGTTGTTGCCTTGCTGGGAGTTGCCCATCTCATCGCCCGAGAGCACCATGGGGATGCCCTGGCTAACCATCAGCAGCGTGATGGCATTCTTTACTTGCTGGTGGCGTAGGCGGTTGATTCCGGCATCATCGCATTCTCCTTCCCAGCCGCAGTTCCAACTGTTATTGTGGTTCTCGCCGTCGCGATTGTCCTCGCCGTTGGCCTCGTTGTGCTTGCTGTTATACGATACCAGGTCCATCAGAGTAAATCCGTCGTGAGCGGTGACGAAATTCACGCTGGCTTTGATGCCTCGTTTTTGTGAGGCATAGAGGTCTGGCGAGCCAATGATGCGTTCCTTCACGTCGGCCAGCACCTGTTCATCGCTCTTCAGGAAACGACGCATACTGTCGCGGAACTTACCGTTCCATTCAGCCCAGCGTCCCCACGATGGGAAAGAGCCCACCTGATAAAGTCCGCCTGCATCCCAGGCTTCGGCGATAAGTTTTGTCTTTCCCAGAATCGGGTCGTGTGCCAGTGATTCCAGTAGCGGTGGGTTAGACATGGGATTTCCGTTCTGGTCACGTCCCAGGATAGCCGCTAGGTCGAAACGGAAACCGTCGATGTGGTAGTCGGTGACCCAGTAGCGTAGGCTTTCCACAATCATATCTCGCACATTGGGGTTATTGCAGTTCAGCGTATTGCCGCAGCCGCTGAAGTTAAAGTAATAACCGTCTGGTGTAAGCATGTAATAGGTCTTGTTGTCGATGCCACGATAGGAGATGTAGGGACCTTGTTCGTTGCCTTCGGCGGTGTGGTTGAACACCACATCGAGTATCACTTCGATGCCGTTGGCGTGGAGTTTTTTCACGAGGTTCTTAAGTTCATCCACTTGCATGCCGAATCTTCCCGAAGAGGCGTAGGCAGCCTTGGGGGCAAAAAATCCCACATTGCTGTAGCCCCACAGGTTATAAAGTTGGCGTCCGTCTATTGGCGAACAGCGCGAGTTTTCGAACTCGTCAAATTCATGGATGGGCATCAGTTCCACACAGTTTACACCCAGTTCCTTCAGATAGGGTATCTTCTCAATGATACCGGCAAAAGTTCCAGGATGCTTCACGTTGGCAGCTGAGCCGCACGTAAAGTTACGCACGTGCATCTCATATATAATAAGGTCATTGACGGGCGTTTCCAAAGGCAGGTCGTCTTCCCAATCAAAGTCGTCAAACACCACCCGCGCACGATACTGGTAAAGGCTGTCCCAGTTGGGTTCCTGTCCCCATACATCACGCCCTGCAATCAGTTTGGCGTAGGGGTCGAGTAGGATTTTCGACTTGTCGAAGCGATGACCTTCTTCTGGTTGGAAAGGACCGTCCATTCGGAAACCGTATTCTATGTTCTCATAATCAAGGTTGAAGATAATCATCGAGAACACATTGCCCAGTCGGAACTCCTTGAAGAAGGGGATTTCGATGAATGGTTTCTCTTCACGGTTGTGAAAGAGTACTAACGTGCAGTCGGTAGCATAGCGGGAATATACCGAAAAGTTAACCATATTGCCAACGACCGTTGCGCCAAACGGATAAGGCCTGCCCGGACGTAGCTTCAGTCCCTGATACTCATGGGTGGGAAATAAATCGACTCTATGCATGCTATCAATTCAAAATTCAAAAATCAAAGTTCAAATTGTCAGTTATTAATTGCCGACAGGCATTCTTCCATGGTGTTGTAGAAATCAAAAAAACTATCAAAGCCTGTAACATTCATAATGTCTTTAACCTCGGCATTCATGCCTACCAAACAGAACTTCAGTCCTTTTGAGGCTGCAATCTTCTTGGAATAGAGTAATACACGCAGGCCTGTACTGGAAACATAGTTACAGGAGGTCATATCGAGCACCGCACTACAGCCTTTATTCAGAATGGCCAGAATGCCATCTTGTACTTCCTCATAGTTGAAAGAGTCTAACTCTTCCCCTAGTTTATAACTTTCAATGTTCATTGGTTGTCGTTTACAGTTTATCGGTTATCGGTTGTTGTATTTTGGTTTAAATATCTGATAGTCAGCATCGTTAGGTCATCGCTTTGGGGGGCATCGCCTACAAACTGGTGTACGGCTTGGGTCATCTCCTCTATTTGGCTCTGGCTGTCGGCTCCGCTCTTCAGGTTGTCTATGAGTCGCTGACGGCCAAATTGCTCGCGCTGTCCGTTCATGGCTTCCGTTAGTCCGTCGGTGTAGAGGAACAGCATAGCACCTGCAGGCAAGGTACATTCCCTCACCACAAAAGATGCCTCGTCGGAAACGCCTAAGGGAAGGTCTGGCTTTGCAGGTAGTTCGGTGATGCTATCGCTAAGGAGGAACGGCTTGTTGTGCCCTGCATTGCAGTAGTGTAGGGATCCTGAAGTCAGGTCCAGCACTCCTATAAAAAAGGTAATAAACATCATAGTCTCATTGCCGTCACATGTGGCTTTGTTAATGGACTTGATTATCTTGGCCAGATCGTCCTCATAGTTGGCTACGTTGCGGAACCGGCTGAGCGTAGTTGCCATCACTAATGCGGCAGGCACACCCTTTCCCGATACATCGCCAATGCAGAAAAACAGTTTTTCGTTAAGAATAAAGAAGTCGTAGAGGTCGCCGCCCACCTCTTTGGCAGAAATCTGCTGGCCGTAGATGTCAAGGTCGTTACGGTCGGGGAACGGTGGGTATGTCTTCGGCAGCATGGAAAGCTGAATGTCTTTGGCAGCCTGTAGTTCTCCTTCAATTCGACCCTTTGCCGCATTCACTTGTTTCAGTTCCTCCATCTGTTTGACCAACGACTGCTGCATGATGCTGAACGAATGGTGCAGGTTATGCATCTCATCCTCAGAGTGAATTTCGGGAAGGGTAGCGTGCAAATTACCCTGTGCCACCTCATCCACAGCCAGAGTGAATTCCGTCAGTGGGGCGATGAGTTGATGTATAAACCTCCGTAAAATAAAGGTCAACAACACCAACATGAGGATGAACAAAGTAAGCAAAGCCAGTGCAGCCCTATTATAGTTCTTGAAAAGTTCATACTTTTCGCATATAATGGCAATTGACCACCCCATGTGCTGAAGTGGCACAAAGAAGATATATGACTCGCCATACGTAGGCGATGTCCACTCTTTCATACCGCTTTTCCCGTCAATCATCTCCTGGGCCACCTCCATCAGTTCGTATAGCCCTGCTTCCTCTGCTACCTTGATACTGTTTTCTTCGAGTTCAATACCTTCCTCTGATTGAGAAATAAACATGCCTTTCCTGCTTATCATGCAAACATAGGCGTGAATAAAATATTCTACATCCATGAACTCTGTAAGATAATCAAGCAATATATCAGCAGTTACCACCGCAATAATATTCCCGTCATCGTCCATCAATGGATAGCAGTAGGTCGTCATCAACATCTCACCACCACCCTTGTCGAAATATGGCTCGCTCCAATAACTGTGTTTTAGAGAGTCTGTTGTCTGGTACCAGTCCATCTTGTGGTAGTCATACTCAGTCGAGCCTAACTGTTTCGTTTTGATGGTATCTGCTTCTCGATAACTATAGGGAGAAAACCATACGCCCTGTTCTGGAAAGTAGTTGGGTCTGAAAGCAATTGCCGAACCCACAATAACTGGGTTGTCCTCCAGCATCATTTTTGTGATACGGTAGAGTTCATCAGGATTGTTCAGGTTCTCGCGGATATCGCTCATATGATTCCTTACGGCCACTTCCACAGTGATGAGAGCAGCCTCGAGGCGTTGCCCCACAACATTTAGAGCATTAAATGCCTTTACATTTCCCTCGAGTTTGATACTTTTCAACACATAATGGTTGCCGACGAATACCGTGCCTGTAAGAATTACCACTACAGTTAGTACGATCCACACGCTAATGCGGCTGGCGAGTGATTCTTTGATATTACGTATCCGAGGCAATCTCATGATATTAATTTTGGCAAGTTACTGAGGCTACTTAGACCAATCCATACAGTTGCGTACACGGAGGTCAGCATACGGCTCTGCATTGAAGATGGTCTTGGTAATGGTCATCAACTGTTCTGTTCCATAGAGGAAGGAGAACGGATGGGGCAGTTCCTTCGTAAACTCGATGGCTTCTTGCAAAAGGTTCACGTCATCATGACAATTGAAAAGGAATCTGTCGGTATCGTGATTATCCAGGAACAAAACCAGTTTGAAATCGGCGGGATACTTGGCGAAATGAGCATCTACCTTGTTGCGTAAGGTCAGATTCCCCTTGATACCCCTGCCTGCCTGTATTTCTTCCAGTAGAATGTCGCGATAGGCAAAGTCCAATACACCATCCAGTGTTTCTGTGTAGTCGGTCTGCAGGTCGTCCTGGTTAAAGGGCTTGGTGTCCTGTGCAAGAAACTCGTTTAGCCTGCTTTCTGTCTTGAAGTACAACTGGCTGGCCAGCTGCGGGCCAATACCGAACGCCCACACTTCGCCGAACACAACGATGTCGCTGCGAATCTCCTGTAATTTTTCGCGTAAGCTCTTCAGGAAACTATGTGGCTGTCCCAGCGCATGGTCGATGCGGAAGGCATCCACTCCCATGCGGGCGAGTTTTTCTGCCTTGTCAATCATGAAACTGACCACCTCGGGGTTCGTCAGATTGAACTTGGGCAAGTCACCGAAGCCCAGAAACGAAACAAACTCGTCGCTGTCTGCCTTGGGATAGAAGAACCAGTCACGATGCTTACCACCGTTCTTCAGCAGGGATTGCTCGAAGATGGGAGCCTGATACCAGCAATGGTTGGGCACAAAGTCGCAGATAATCCGCAGTCCCTTGTCGTGCGCCTGGTCGAGCAACTGCTGATAGTCGTCCCACGTACCGAAGTGCGGATCGACATCTTCGAAATTCAGGGTATGGTACCCGTGATAGTTTGCCGACTTGAAGATAGGCGAGAGCATGATGGCTGTGAAGCCAAGGTCCTTGATATAGTCAAGTTTCTCGATAACTCCCTGCAGGTTTCCCCCGCAAAAAACATTCTCACTTTTCGGCGGTGTCTGCCAGCCTCCGTTGAATCTGTCAATCAGCAGATGATAGATTCGTATGTTATTAAACCATAATGCTTTGTCCATAATATCCAGATATTAGTTAGATGCTCAGTTCATCGAGCACCCTGATGAGGCGCTTGTCGAAAGGTTTGTCTGTGCGGATGCACTCACTGAAGGGTACATAGACCACGTCGTTAAAGCGATAGCCTATCATCACGTTGCGCTGGCCCTGCTTGATGGCCTCGATGGCTCCTACGCCCATGCAACTGGCAAGGACGCGGTCGCGGGCTGACGGACTGCCGCCGCGCTGTAGGTGACCAAGGATAGAAACACGCACGTCGAAACCAGGGAACTCCTTCTTCACACGATCGGCATAGTAGAGGGCACCGCACTTTTGACTTTCAGATACGATGACGATACATGACTTCTTGGACTTTCGGATGCCTCGATGCATGAATTCGGCCAACTGGTCGGCATCAGTCATATCTTCAGGAATGATAGCGGCTTCTGCTCCGCAAGCAATGGCTGTGTTTTGGGCTAAGTATCCTGCCTCGCGTCCCATTACTTCAACAAAGAAGATTCGTTCGTGTGAATTGGCTGTGTCGCGGATGCGGTCCACACAATCCATGATGGTGTTCATGGTGGTATCATAGCCGATAGTGGCATCGGTGCCGTAAAGGTCATTGTCGATGGTGCCGGGCAATCCAATGATTGGGAAGTCGAATTCCTCAGCGAATATACGGGCTCCGGACAGAGAACCGTTTCCGCCGATGATTACAAGTGCATCAATTTCCTCGCGCTGACAGGTTTCAAACGCTTTCTGTCTGCCTTCGGGTGTCATGAAATCCTTACTTCGTGCAGTTTTCAGAATAGTACCACCGCGAGAGATGATTCCCGACACATCCTCGGTGGAAAACGCTTTCACCTCACCATTGATGAGTCCTTCATAGCCTCGGTAGATACCTTTGATGTTGAAACCATTATATATTCCAGCTCTTGTTACGGAACGAATGGCTGCGTTCATGCCGGGGGCGTCGCCGCCTGATGTCAGAATTCCGATAGTTTTTATTTTTCCCATTTTCTTGATGTATTATTATTATTATTTGTTCTTTATCCGGTACACGTGGCATTTTATTCCAGTTTGCCAGTAACGCGGAGATATTCGGTCTCGTAGATTTTCAGCTGCGTCTCTGCCTCGATGAGGTTGCTGCGAGCCTGCTGCCACTGGGACTGGGCATCCAGCAGGTCGGTCATCGTGCACATCTGGTTGTCAAATTTCTTGCGCATCACACGCAGGTTCTCGTCGGCCTGCTGACGGCCCACCGTTGCGGTCTCGACCATACGCTCGCCGTCGGTGATGTTCTGGACAGCCTTGCGCACCTCAACACGCATGCCGCGTTCGTTCTGCTGCAAATCCAGCTTGGCATCGCTGAGGTCAAGTTTTGCCTTCTTGACCTTCTTCAGCTCAGCGCCCCAATGGAAGATGGGCAGACTGACAGAAAGCAGCGCCACAGGATTACCGCCGCTGATGGTATGGTTAATAGACATCGGACTGAAATTGGGCAGGTTCAGGTGACCCTTCAATCTGAAATTGTCATAGTGTGAATACCGCCCCACAAGTGCTACGGTAGGCAGATAGTTGGAACGTGACTTCTTCACCAGTACTTCGCTGGCCTTTACCTTCTGCTGAAGCAAAAGCAGGTCAGGACGTGTAGAGATGTCCTCGCTAAAAGTTGAGAGTTGAGGGTTGAGAGTTGAGAGTTGACCATTGAAGACGGTGTCGGTTGGAATGATGGTCTGCTCCAGGTCGGTGCCAATCACGTAGGCCAGAGCCAGTCCGCAGAGCTGTTCGCCATTGCGGGCTTTCTGCAGCTGGTAATCAACCTCGTTCTGCTTGGTAGAGACACGCAGAAGGTCGTTTTCTGTGGCCATCTGGACATCTACGCTGAGTTTCACCTGGTCGTAGAGCTCCTGCATCTGCCGGGAGTATGCTTCCAGCATCTGCACTTTCGAACGCACGGCTATGAGCGTATAGTAGGCATTGTCAACATCGCTGATGACCTGCATGCGAACCTTCCGCTGCTGTTCCTCGCTGATGGTTTGACCGATTTTTGCCAGGCGGTTAGCGGATGTTATCTGTCCTCCGACATAGAGTGGCTGTGTAACACTGATGCCAGCCAGATAGGTGCCGCGTGTCTGCAGCGACAATCCCAGGAATTCCTGATCCAGTATGTCAATATTCTTCATGTGGACCATCGTAAAGGAACCGTCCACCTTGGGCAGATACTGGGCGAAGGCTATCTGTCGGTCCAGTTTTGCCTTCTCCACCGCGTTGTCGGCTGCCTTGATTTTCTCGTTCTGCTCAAGTGCCATACGTCGGCAGTCGGCGAGAGAGAGACGCCTCACCCCCGACCCCTCTCCGAGAGAGAGGGGAGTGCTTTCTTGGCTAAAGAGTGGAAAACACAAGATTAATGTATATAAAAACAATATTATCTTTTTCATCTTATAATAATCTTATAACTATTTATATTTCGCCACATACTCCCCTCTCTCTCGGAGAGGGGCTGGGGGTGAGGCTTATTTCTTTACCCTGAACACGGTGGCGTAGAGGATGGGCAGGAATACGAGGGTGATGAGCGTTCCCATAGTTAGACCCGACATGATGCAGATTGCCATGGAGCCGTACATGGGGTCGAGCACGAGGGGTGCCATACCGACGATAGTGGTCAGGGAGGCCATAATGACAGGCAATGCACGGCTGGCCGTAGCGTTGCAGATGGCATCGTAGGCACTCTGTTTCTCCTCGTTGCGGAGGCGGTTGATTTCGTCGATCAGCACAAGGGCGTTCTTGATCATCATACCCATAAGGCCCATCATACCGAGGATGGCGATGAAGGTGAAGGGCTGTCCGGAGATAAGCAACGCGGGTGCGATACCGCAGAGGATGAACGGTACGCAGGCGAATATGATGCCCACGGTGCGCCAGTCGTTGAAGAGCAGCAGCAGGATGACGATGATGAAGACAAAGGCGATGGGGAAGAGCTTCATCAGTGATGCCGTGCTCTCGGAAGAGGAGGCGCTGTCGCCTTCCCAGCTCATTCTGTAGCCTGTGGGTATCTCGATGGCCTCTATTTCCTCGCGTATGCTGGCCTCAGCACTCTTGTTGGTGGCCTTGGGGTCGAGGGCATTGACGTCGCACTCGGCGAGGATGGTGCGCTGACCATCGACGCGGTAGATGTAGTCCTCTTCCCAGTCGAGGTTGATGCCCCGGGTGATGGTGCTGAGCGGCGTACTGTTATGCAGGGTGCTCTCGATTTCCTCTATGCTCTTGGTGCCCGAGACAAGACCTTGCACGTCATCTGTACTGATATTGGTGCCGAGGTGTGTCCATACGGGGATGTCCTGCAGGTTCTGTATCTTGGAGCCGTCCTCGTTGCGCACCTGCATCTGGATGACGACGCTCTTGTCGTGATCCTGAATGACGCCGACGGGCATGCCGTTTGTGGCGGCGAGCAACGACGAAGCCACGTTATCGCGGTTGAAGCCGCTGCGGACAGCGTCCTGCTGCACGTAGTCGGCAACGAGTGCCTTGCCCTTGGGCAGCCAATTGGAGGTGACGCTGTAGGGATCAATCTGCGAGCTGCGGCGCATGATTTCCTGAGCCTGGTCGCAGAGGCGGCGCAGTACGGCGGGGTCGGGGCCCTGGAACTGCACCTGCACGAGGTGGGTCGTGGAAATAGACAGGTTATAGGTGCGGAACCTGATGTATGCATCGGGGTAGTGCTCGCGAAGCTTGGGGCGCATGTCGGCAATGACCTGCTTGACGGTATTGAAGTCGGGACAGTCAACGATGAGCTCGCCGTAACGGTTGCCACCGTTGTTCATGGGTCGCACGAGGCTGTAGCGCGTCGGGGTGGAACCCATGGCCGCTGCTACGCGCTCCACACGCTCGTCCTGCAGCAGCTCAGCCGTCATCTGCTTCAGGTCGCGCTGCACACGGTCGGGAGAGCTCTGGTCGGGCAGATAGTACTCAACGACGAACTGCTTGTAGTCGAAGTCGGGGAAGAAGATCTGCTTGACGTTCATGAAGCCCCAGACGCTGAGGACGAGGGCTATGACGGCAACAATCAGGGTCAGTGCCTTGTAGTTAATGAGTACGCCGATCAGGGAACGGACGATGCGGCGCAGGGGATTCTCCTTCTGCTCGCCGCCGTCGGCACCCGTCTCTTTGCGTGTCGGACGCAGAGGCATCCAGGCTACGACCGTGGCTGGCACCTGAGCAATGGCAAAGAGCCATGAAGCCAGCAGCGAGATACACAGCACGAGGAACAGGTCGCGGCAGTATTCGCCGCCCGTCGTGGGCGAGAGGAATGTGGGCAGAAACGTCAGTACGGCAATGACGGTGGCACCCAGCATGGGGATGGCCGTGTTTCCGCCGATGCGGTACAGGTAGGTCTTGGGGCCCACGCCGCGTTTTCGGTCTTCCAGTATTCCGTCGAGAATGACGATGGCGTTATCTACCAGCATACCCATAGCCACGATGAACGCTCCGAGCGAGATACGCTGCAGTGTGCTGTCCATGAGCAGCAGGACGGGGAAGGTAATGGCGATGCTCAGCACCAGTCCGAGGCCGATGATGCAGCCACCGCGCAGACCGTAGATGAACATGAGTATGATGATGACGATGAGCACGGACTCCAGCAGGTTAATCATGAAGCCGCTGATAGCGGAGTTCACTTGGTCGGGCTGGAAGAATATCTTCTGTGTCTCGAAGCCCACGGGCACGCGCTGCATTACTTCTGCCAGCTTGGCATCGACAGCAGCACCCACGTCGGGCACCACAACACCCTCGTTTGTCGTCAGACAGATACCCAGTGCAGCCTTGCCGTCCACGAAGAAACCGCCTGTCTGCGGCTCCTTGTAGGCACGCTCGATGGTGGTTATGTCGCCCAGCCTGATCAGCTTGCCGCCCGATGAGCGGATGAGCAGGTTGGCCACGTCTTCCTCGTCCTGCAGTTCGTCGCTGACGCGTAGCTGTATGCGCTGGAGGACATCGGCAGGGCTCTCGTCGGAGCACGCTTCCGTCGTCTCGTACATACCCGCGTTCACTGCCTTTCCGGCGTTCTGCAGGGCCATCATCACCTGTGTGGGAATGACACCGTTGCGCGCCAGTTTCTCCTTGGATATGATAACATTGATAACCTCGGAACGTGTGCCGACGATGTTGATGCGCTTCACGCCTTTCACCGTCAGCAGTTCGCGGCGTACCAGCTTGGCGTATTTCTCCAGTTCGCTGTAGTCGTAGCCGTCGCCCGTGAAGGCATAGAAGAGACCATAGACATCAAGCATGTCATCGACGACGATGGGCGGATAGCAGCCGGATGGCAGTTTGGAAGCCGCATCGCCTGCCTTGCGGCGCAGTTGGTCGAAGTGCTGCTCCATATCCTCCATCTTCACGGTGCTTTCGAATTTCACGGTGATGATGGCCATACCCGGCTGACAGTCGGTATTGAGGTGCTTGACGTCGGGAAGCGTTCTCAGCTCGTCCTCCATCAACTGCACGGCTTTCAGTTCCACCTCATGGGCGGTAGCTCCCGGATAGACCAGCGCCACCGATGCCTGTTTGATGGCTACGGCGGGGTCCTCCAGCTTGGGCATACTCAGGAAGCTGAACACACCCATCAGAAATATTCCGACGACGAAACTCCAGAAAATAACCGGACGTCGTACAAAGAATTCAGTGAGTCCTCTTACATTCATAATTCTCAATTTTCACTTTTCATTAATTCCCCCTAAAGGGGGTTAGGGGGTCCTATAAGAGGTCTCCCACATTACTTGACTCACCTGTGACCACACGCACGGTCTCACCCTCAGTCAGACGAGTCACGCCGGCTTTCACCACTTCGTCGGTGGTGTCCAGTCCGCTGGTGATGATCACTTTTCCGTTCTTGTCAACCTTGTTGGCTGTTACGGCACGGCGGCTGATCTTATTGTCCTTGAGCACCCAGACATAGCTCTTGCCTCCGTCCTCGAAGACTGCTCCTGCGGGAACGGTCAGTACCTCATTCTCGGAGGCACGTGCCTCGATATAGACATCCACGCTCTGTCCTGGACGGATAGGAGCGTTGGTAGCCAGACGCACGTTGTAGAGTTGGTTGGCATCGGCCTTGTGCAGGATGGCGATGATGTCCAGCGGATAGCGCTGCCCGTTGTGGATGAAGTAAGCGCCGTCGTAGCGGTCGTAGTCGCGTGCAACGTCGCTGGGCACATTGATCTGTATCTCTCTGCGGCGGTCATCGACAAGCGATATGACGGGTGTGCCTACGGCTACCATCTCGGACAATTCGCGGTGCACGCCTTGTACGTAGCCGTCGCAGGGAGCCGTGAGGTGCGTGTAGCTCAGCTGGTTCTCGGCATTGCGCAACTGCAGCTCCAGCAGTTCCAGTTTGCTTGTTGCCAGTTCGTAGTCGTTGCCGTTCATGGCATTGCCCTCGTAGAGAGCTTTCATGCGTTCCACCTGACGGCGCATCTGGTCCACCTGGACGCGGGCATTATCCACGGCAATCTGATAGTCCTTGGTGTCGAGCTGTGCCAAAAGCTGTCCGCGACGCACATGCTGACCTTCCTTGACGGGAATAGACTGAATCTGTCCGCCAGCGCGGAAACTGAGGCTGATGGTGGCATTCTCCTTCACCACGCCCGAGAAGTTCTTCACCTCCCTGCCGCCGATTGCAGAGGGATGTGTGGTCATCACACTGTGGATGACTGTCTCTGCGGCATCTTTCTTGTTGTTGCCGCCACAGGCCATCAGCATTCCAGCCATAACCAGTGTCAAAACAAAAAATCCTGTTGCTTTCATATTTCTTTTCTATTTAAATTATCTGTAATTTATCGCCTGCAAATATACAACTTTTTTTGCTAAAATCCTGCTTGCCATCTCAATTATTCTTGAATTTACTTCCATAATAGAATAATGAGTCGTATGGATACGCAGCAAATGACACAACAGATAGCCGAATATTTCAAGACGCAACCAGTCCTGAAGGTCATCACCGTAGGCAGCGCCATACGCAGGTCGTTCTCGTCCTTGGTGAACTTCAGTTTCTTCTCGATTGCTTTTACTTTCATTGCCATAGTTGTAAAGATTTTGGACCCCCCAGCCCCCTTTAGGGGGAGTTTTTTAGGACGGTCGGGGTAGTAGTTAGTTTTAGTTCTCGTTTGTCGGTTCCAGACTCGAATTTTGCGCTCTGGGCAGGGAGAAAATTTTGATGCGCCTGGGAAATCTTCCTTGCTGGCGAGCGGGGCCGTTTCTGTCTTCCTTTCGACACTGCAAAGGTACGACAATTTCCTTGCGGTGTCAAATTTTTGGCGTCGAATTCAGACGATTTTTAATACCAATTGACACAATTTCCAGCACGGCCTTCGCGGCGGCGTCCAGGTTACATAGTTACGTAACCTAAAAATGTGACCCATACCCATTTTTTAAGGCCTATTATTATATATATATAATAATAGAATTTTTTTCTGTAACTTAGGGTCTCTGTTTTTGGTTACGTAACTATGTTACCACGCCCTGTCTTTCCTGTCTCAAAAGTTCAAACAGGTTTTACATTTTTCCCCATTTCATCGTAGATTTTGCGTTTTCTTGGCAAGGTGAGCTCCCGAAAAAGTTCTTGCGTCCTTTGGGTTACATGTGTCAAAATTGCGCGAAAAAGCCCCGCGGAATGTCTTTTTCTGATCAAGAACGGCTGAGGCTTCAGCCGATACTCAAATAATTTGCATATTCCTTTGCTCGTATTGGATAAAACACTAACTTTGCAACATCAAAGGATATAATTTAAGAAGCTGATTAAGTAAAAAACAATGAAGAAGATATTGATTCTGATAGTAGCCGTTATGGCTTGCTTCGCCATTTGGGCTCAGGACAATGGAGAGTATGCTGCCAACTATGCGCGGGAACCGCGATTCAAGGCGTTGCTGCACTACGAACCGCATGCCGAGGAGGCTCATGTGCAGTTCGACAAGCAGGCGATGGAGTTCTTCCATAAACTGACATACGGCGAGGGATGGACGATGGATGTCACAACCTCGCTGGCCGATTATCCATACGACAGGCTCCGGGAGTACAGCATCATCATCAGCCTGAATGCGGCTCCGGCTGGACAGACTCAGCGCGAGGCTTTCGAGAAGTATATGGAGAACGGTGGCGGATGGATAGGGTTCCACGCCTCGGCCTATAACGACCGCAATACAAAATGGCCTTGGCTCAACAAGTTCCTGGGCTGTGGGCCTTTCTACTGCAACAACTGGCCGCCACAGCCTGCTCTGGTGGAATGCGATACGCAGGAGCATCCCGTCACCGTGAGCCTCCCGTCGTCTTTCGTGGTGCCGGCATCGGAGTTCTACCAGTGGCAGCCGAGCCCCAGAAGGAACCCCGATGTGGAGGTGCTGCTGTCCATATCGCCCAAGATGTATCCCTTTGGGCTGAAGGATGTGGTGAAGTTCGGTGACTTTCCAATCGTCTGGACGAACAGGAAATACAGGATGGTCTATCTGAACATGGGGCATGGCGATGAGGAATTCATCGATGCCACACAAAACCTGCTTTTCGTAAATGCTTTTCGCTGGGTGGTAAGTCGCGACCCGAAGGGTGACCCCTTCAAGAAGTAGGGCTATGATTATTCTCTCTTAATCACAGTCTTTCGGGGACGGCCGTCCTCTACCTTTATATATATGCCTGGTGACAGAATGGAGGACGAATGCATTCGCCGTCCGTTCAGGTCATAGATGGCTCCCTCATTATTCACTTTTAATTCTTCATTTTTAATTGTACCGATGCCTGTTATGTCGTCGATGGCATGATACTTGAGGAGAAAGCCTGTTACGCACCACCAACCTTCGCGGTTGTCGCTGGTGGCTGTGGCATTGCCGAACGAATGCCATTTGCCGGTTTGGGCTCCATTCTTCGAACTGACGAAACCCAGGGTGAGCGAACCGTTGGGCTCTACGTATATCGGGGTAGTGGTGAGCGTGTCCCAGACATCGGTCACGGGTAGGTCGAAGTAGTCTTTGCTCAGCGTTGGCGTTACTGCCTCTGCCTCGCCGCTTCTCAGATAGCCATGCTGGTCCGAGATGCAGAAATGCTCTGTCGTGGCCTTGCACTCCATCTGGTAGTAGCCCTCTGGCAGGCTGGTCAGGGTCTGACAGATTTCCATTGTGGCATTGGGGTCGGTTGTGCTCCACCAGGCATTCCAGCAGGTCTTGCCGAACTTGGTGGCCGTCCGCTGGTCGCCGCCCTGATAGGTTCCGACTTTAACCTTCCAGCCATCGGATTTCTCGTTGGTGAACGAGGGATTCCTGGGTTGCTTGCTGGAGCGCGAGAAAGAGAGATTCGTGTTCATGAGCGTCTCCAACCCGGCTGTCGAAGCCAGCACTTCCTGAATGGTCGTAGCATTTTGGGCTCTATCCAGCAGACCGAGCATCTCATCGTAGTCGGGGCATGGCCTCTGCTCTACAGCCTTCAGGGTGGCATCCATGACCTTGAGTTCTTTCTTCTTCGCCAAAGCGGTCATGTGGTTTGCCAACACCTCCTCTGCCTGTGCCATTGCCGCATCATCGGTGCCGGTAATGCCCTCCAGCTGTACAGCCAGGTCGTCGTTGAGGGCCGGATATTCCGTGTTATAGGTCTTCTGAGCCTCGGCCCTGAGCCGACTTTTCTCTACGCCATCGGCAATTGCAGCCTCGCGAGTGGTGAAGAGCTGTCGCAATTGCACAGCATCTATCTGGGCCTTGGCGGCAAGGGCGTAGAAAGAGATAATGCCGCAGGAATAGGTGTCGGCATTGAACGTGAAGTCCTCCACGTTCCATTCGCTGAGGTTGCTCACCTTGGCAACCTGTTTTGTCAGGGCTTTGCCATCGGCCGACAGGTAGAATTTCATGTTGTTACCGCTATTGCGGGAAGCGACGCGGAATATGTAATACTGTTCGGGCACCAGATTCACAACCTCTTTGACGGCATTGGCGGTGTTCGCACCACCATTCAGGTGCGACTGCAAATAGGCTCCGCCTTTATAGCCTCCGTCACCTACCACCTGGAACTGAGGCTCCGTCAGAAACTGACCCGTGCCATTCGTCCAGTCGGTAAAGCCCAGGTCGAAGTCACCGTTTGCCAGCAGATTGCCGCCGGCATAGTAGATCTGTCCGTCTATCTCGAAAGCATCCCCCAGCCCCAGGTCGTTGGAGGTGTAGTACTCCTTGCCGTTCAAGTCGATGAGATGCACACGGTAAAGAATGTTCTCATCGTCATTGTCGATGTCGTAGGTATATGCGGCAGGTGCCTCCTTCTGCGGAATGGTATCCAGTACTACCCACAGACCCTGGGCATCCTTCATCTGCACCTCCATGAGTTGGTTGAACTCGCCATTGGAGTCGCGCCACGTCAGGCGGGTCTTGCCTGTGGAGAGCACTTTCTGTGTGAATCGGGATGGACCATATTGTGGAGGCGTCGTAGGCACAAAGTCATACTTGCCGTTGTAGCCCAAATCGGCGCTGATAGTGGCATAATACTTTCCGGCCTCGGTGAGGTTGCCGTTCTTGTATAGTTTGGACGGGTCGCGTTCGAAATTCCAGTAATAGTAGCGCTCTATGCAGTCGTTATTGTTCATCACAGGGCAGATGCGTTTTAGCGCCTCGGCATTCTGGCTTTCGGTGACACCGCTGGCAAAGGCACCGTTATTATTCCACGAGGCACCCCACACCCACTCGGAAATCCACACAGGACGGCCGGTGGAGTTGGTCCAGTTCTTGATGGTGTTGAAGTTGCTCTCTGGCCAGTAGCAATGCAGGTCGATGATATCACAGCGCCAGCCGCGAGCGTCGATGCTGTCTATGAAACGCTTGATGTAGCCCGTACCGTTGGTATAGTCACTGCCGTCCCACGAAGAAGGCGAACACAGACGCATGCCCGTAGCCATGAGGTCTTCCCAGTTGGCCAACACGGCATCCACGTCCTCGGTCTTGCCTTTGGGGTCATCGGCAGTGTTCATGGGCTCGTTGTTGGTCTTCATGTGGGGCGATGTGGTGCAGGCTCCCAGCTCGGCAGGCGAGGGATAGTTCTCGTAGATATGATGGGGAACGTTCTCCACATCGGGCGACATGTCGCCGGTCTTGCCCCAGGTGTATGTGCTGGTGACATTCAGGGCTGAGCAGGCAGCATTGTCACCTCCAGCAGCAGCCAACTGAGGCTTGCCGGTATCGTACCACTTGAAGATGCGATACGAGGTTATCTTCTTGTCCAGCACGGCTGGCAACGTGGGCACCTCCAGGTCGGAAGCGGCAGCAATGAAGCAGCGGCTGTAGCCCCGCCCGGAGGCACGAGTGGAAAAGGTCACCATGTATCCGCGCTTCAGCTTGAAGGAGCGGATGCGGTTATTCAGTTTCCCTTCGGTGAGGGTGTTCATATAGCCGCCCGAGTTCTCCAGACCGAAGTCGTCGCACGACTCGCCCTGATATCTCTGCTCGGCATAGACCGTCAGCGGGCGGACGTCCTTGCTGTAGGGCATGATGATGCAACCTCGGTTATAAAGTTTCACCTGACAGTTGCTGCCGTTCACCGCCTCGACACCGTTGATCTGCACATTCGAGAGCCATTTACTGATGGCTACAGAGGGTTTTATCCTTGCGAGGATGAGTACAGCATGGTCGGTATTGACGATGTTCACCATTCCTTCGCCGGTGAAAGGCGTAGTTCCCGTAATTTGGTAATCTACGTTTTTTGTCAACGTGACCAATGTGGATACTGTAGTGATCGAGGTCTTCGTGTTTGCAGCCATCATGCCCATCGTGAAGCAAAGCACGATGAGCATGAGGCTTGTGCGTAGTTTATTCATCTTCGCAAGTTTTTTTCTTGTTTATTTCATCTTATCGGCAAGCACCTTCATCCAGTAGCCACCGATGACAGAGCGTGCCTTGAAACCAATCATGTTGCCAGTCTTCGTATCGTGCCAGTCGGAGATGGGAACGCGGCTCTGGGTCTCGTTGATGTACTTGTAGAGGGGAGCAACGAAGGCCTGGAAGTCTTCGTCCGTGTCTGCCATTGCTGCCGACCACATAATCCAGTCGCTCTTCGTGTAGTCTTTGCGGACATCGAGCGGCAGGCCATACTTGTTCTGCTTCGTCAGGTAGTATTTTACCTCGGTCTGCATAGCATCATTGGGGATGATGCCAGTCTTCCAAAGCTTGTCCCAAACCATATTGTACTTCTGACTCCAAGTCTCCTCGCCTGCGCCGTATGCCAGCTCATAGTGGTCATTGACTTTCGTCTCGCTTTCCCAGGCAGCAGCCATCTCCTTGGCCTTTGCGTTGTACTTGGCATAGACGTCGTCCTTGCCCATCATCTTTGCAATCTCGGCATAGCCGGCGATGCCCATGATGGCCTTGATGGCGAGGTTGCAATTGCCAGCCCAGTGGCCTGCGAAGTCGTCGGTACAGAGCTGGTTGGCGGGATGCAGGCCGTTCTCCACGAGGTAGTCGGCCCAGGTTGTCATGATGTCCCAGTACTTCTCGACGTAGGATGTGTTCCCGTCGAGCATGCAGATGGTGGCAGCGAGGGTAATCATGTTGCCTGCTTCCTCCAGAGGCATGTCGCCTCCATAGACTTGGCCATTGGCTTTGGGGTAGGTGCCGAGGTCGTGGGCAGCGAAAGGCTTTGTCCAGCGACCCGAGAGGCTGTAGTCGAAGATGGAGGTCATCATGGCCTTCTGCAGTTCGGGGTTGTAGGCGAGTACGAGGGGAGCCTCGGGGTAGGTGAGGTCAACGGTGTTGACGCAGCCGTTGGAGTTGTTTTCCTTCGAGAACCAGAGCAAGTTGCCGTCCTTGTCCTCGAAAAGTTTGTGGGCAGCCATCACATGGCGATAGGAGCCGGAGAGTATCTCGGCATATTCCTTGCCGCCTGCCTTCATGCCATCGTCGTAAATCATCTTGTCGAAGTCGCGGCATTTCTGCATGATGCTGGCATATTTGCTCTCCATGGCCTTGAAGGCATCGAAGATGGTGACATTGCCACCGTGTGCCCAATAAGCTTTGTAGCGATGATAGAAGTACTCGATGTCCTCTATCTCATCGTAGCCCATCATCATGAAGCTGCTGGCCTTCTCGACGGAGCCGAAGTCGTGGGTGTATTGCAGGTCGTTGCCGCCTCCCTCACCAATCGTAACCTCTCCGTTGATGGCGGGGATGTAGAAGTAGCCCCAGTCGATGCAGATGCCGTCGCCCACCTTGGCGAGGATGGGCTGCTCGATGGTGCCGGTGCGGACGTAGCGCACACCGCCCTCTTCGCCAGTCTTGGTTTCGCTCGGCTGCTTATCCTTGTTGACGGCAAGCAGGCGGCTTGCGCCGAAGAGAATCTTCACATCGTGCTTCTGGCCGTCGTTTGCCCTTACCTGATAGGAGATGTAGTTGATGGGCATAGAGATGAGGTCGTAGTCGTTGATGAGCATGGGTGCTGTGAACACGAGGTCGAGTTCAACAGGACCGCAAGTGAAGGTGTAGTAGGTGTTCGTGGCAAGCACATCGACGCTCTTCTGCTCAGCAAGTTCGACATTCTCGCCTTTGGGTTTGACATTCTTGAAGAGGCCGAAGTCGGCATACGCACCGCCCGTCGTGTTGTGGCAGTGGGCAGCGATGGTGTTGCTGCCGCTCTTCAGGAGGGCCTTCATATCAGCATCCATGTGGAGCACCACACCGTTCACCCAAGTCTCGCCAGTATCGGCCACTTTGGTGCCGTTGACGTAGAGTTCGAAGACATCGTCGTGGCTGTACTTGAGGTAGAGGTCTTCGTTGAGGTCGGCATCGCTGAGGCTGATGTCGCGACGGATGTAGATGTCGCTGCCCTGGCGTCCCCAGCGGCTGCGGATGTTGTCGCCCTCGCTGCCCCAAGCGGCTCTTTCTGTATTCCATGAGCTGTCGTTGAAGTCGGGAGCGGCCCATCCTTCGCCATTCTGCGTGTCGCGGATGACCTTTCCTTCCCAAGCCTCCTCATCGGACATCGGGGCAATGGAAGAGAGGATATACTCCTGTTGCGCACCCATGAAACGGTAGGGGGTGCCATCCACGTAGAGCAGGCCGAGGATGGGCTTCTCGTCGTTCGTCCAATGGCGAGTGGTGCCGTCGGTGAGCTTGTCGTAGGGGCTCCAGATGGAGAAATAGGGGTCATTGACAATCAGCGGCACAGAGGGTAGCCGAAGGTCTGTCTCTGCATAGGGCTTGAATACATCGGATGATTTGGTGCAAGCTGTGGCAGCTACTGCCACAAGTGCGGAGAGGAGGAGTTTTTTCATAAAAGTTTTTTATTAGTGGTTTCTGACTTGGCTTTTATTCCTAGGCTCTCCTAGGCTTCCCTAGGATGTCCTAGTGGATTCCTATGGATTTCTGGAAATTGGCGGGAAGGCGCTGATGCGGAGCCTTGCTGCGCCCATCGGGATGAGGACGATGTCTTGCTTCTTGCCACGATAGGCTGTGTAATCGGGCAGCACTTGGCAGAGGCCGGTGGCGTCCATGCCCCAGCCTTCGACGGGCGCGCCCTTGGCTCGTATCTCGATGGGTGTGCCTTCGTGGCTCCAGGGATAGTTGTTCTCGGGCCATGGCTTGAACTGAACCTTCATGATGTCGAGGTTATCATCCAGCGCAAAGTTCCACGGGCTGTCGGCATAAATCTCGTAGGTCGGCCACTTGCTCGGGTCTGCGGTTGCCTGCCAATGCGAGTCGCCGATGGCGGTCTTGCGGCTGTCCTTCTCTTCGTAGCGTTCCTTTATCTTGAGGCTCATCGTGAGCGGACCGTAGTTCACGGAGATGCTGTTCTTGTTGAGCGCCCAGACGCGCTTTGTGAGGCGCATGGGGAAGTGCAGGCGAACCTCGTCGTCCTCTGCCCATTCCCTGGTGATGCGGAGCAATCCGGTAATCACCTTGTGGTCAACGGTTTCCCCATTGACTGTGACGTGCGCCCCTTCTGTCCACGACGGGATGCGGAAGTAGAGCGGGAAGGTCGCTGTCTTCTTCTTGAGACCTGAGACCTTTATTTTGATGTCTTCGCTGAATGGATAGTGTGTCTGTTCGTCGAGCAAAATCTCCTGTCCGTCGGCAACCTTGACCTTAGCCGTGCAGTCGCCATAGATGAGGAATGCCGCACCGCCGTCGGCACTCGCCAGCACGAGATTCTCGGCATAATACGGCCAGCCCATCGAATGGTTATGCTGGCAGCAACGGCTGCTGAAGGGGTTCATGCAGAAGAAAGGACCGCCGTTGTCAACACCCGGATGGTGGTTGTTCGAGTCAGCCTGAACCTGATTCGGACAGGTCAGGTAGCGCAGAGCTCGCATGTCCTCTGTCAAGGCTGCTGGGTAGTCGTTGAAGGCAACATCTTCGAGATTTGCCATCCATGTAGTGTTTCCGGTCTGTGCCATCAGTATCTCGTCCGAGAGCATCTGCTCCACGAAGCCGCAGGTCTCGGTGCCCTGACGTGGGTCGATGTAACCGTGACGGCAGTTCTCATCGCTACCGAACATGCCTCCAGGCACTTGTCCATAGATGCGGCGGATGAGCGAGTAGTTGTTGTATGTGGCTTTGAGGGCAGCCTTGTCTCCGCTGACAAGATACCATTCGGCTGGCTCACGGAAGCATTCTGCCACGTTGACGTTGTGCCAGTTGGGCAGGCCGCTTTCCTGCATCCAGTTGGCGGTGCAGCGATGAATCTTTCTGGCAAGGTCGAGCAGGAACGCTTCACCTGTGCGGTTGTAGAGCCAGATGACGGAGAGCAGGTTGTCGCCGCCCCGGCTGTTCTCCCAGTAGTCGCGCAGGAACTTCTCTTCTGGGTAGGCGAGCTGCCACTTGTAGTAGGCCGTGAGGACAGGGATGACACGCTCGTCGCCGCACCATTCGTAGTAGTCCTGCAGGATTTGGAGTGCCAGCATGTTTGCCCAAAGCTCCCTGCGGCCCTTGTTCTCGTTGACAGGACCGAGGAAACCATCCGGCTGACTGCTGCGCAGGATGCCCTCAATCCAGAACTTGGTCTCGTCAATCATCGCCTTGTCATTCAGGATATAGGCAAGGTTGGCATAGCCTCGGAGCCAGTAGGGTACTTCCTCCCAGCCGTGACTGCCGCCTGGTTCGAGCCATGCGTTACCCTTTTTGTCGAGCCAGTCGCTGATTTCACCGAGCTGTCCACTCAGTCCGTTCTTCTGCCTTTGCAGCATCTCGCCAATCCATCCTCTCGGGATAACGGCGGCGGGAGGCAACTTGATGAAGGGATTTGCCGGCAGCGGAGCACGGTTGTTGGCGTAGAGAGTAGATGTTGGCTGGACGTCGGAAGGTCCCACCATCCATACTTCGTCTGCCTGAAGCGGCAGATGCAGTAGCAGCATTGCTGCCAGAAACATTGCGATTTTAGCTTGCATAATGATAGTTTTGATTCATTTTGTGCGTAAAGGTACGATTTTTTTTGCCATGATGCAAGTAAAAGGAATCTTTTGTTGATAAATTGGCTATTATAGGTCCAATAAGCCCCATAAGTCCCATAGGCCTTATAGGCCCAAAATAAGGCGGGCCCGGCAAAACTGCCAGACCCGCCTGATGAGAGGATTAATAAGAGTGATTCTTATTTCTTAATGAGTTTCTTGCCGCCAATGATGTTCACACCCTTCTGAACTTTGCTCAACTTCTGACCGAGCAGGTTGTAGATACTCTTGTCGGCCTGAGTGGTCTTGTTGATTTCATCGGAAGTGATACCCTTGATAGCGTCGGGATCAATTTCACCCTTGCCGTAGTACTTGATGCGCCAGTTGTCCATTACGCACCAGTCACCTGCAGGTCTGTCCTCATCGTAATCTTTGAAAATACCGATGCTCACATGACCGCAATCATCTTCGGGGATGGTGAAGCAGAGTTTGTTCATGTAGAGACCGCAGGTGAAGTATTCCTGACCGGCCTGGTCGGTAGCATTCATCGGCTGACCGCTATAAGTACCGGGCATTTGTAATCCCTGATCAGCACCATAGCCGATGCCGGGCACTTGGTTGGCATCGATATGGATGGGAGCGAGAGCCATGGTCTCTCCGCTAAGGATTGCTTCAGAATCGCTTGAGTCATCCATTGCACCAGCGAAGATGAGAGCACGCTGTGCTACAGGCTGGTTGTTCAGTACCTTCTTGACGTGAGTTCCTTCGTCACCATCGCGGTAGTAGCCCTGTACCTCAAGTACGTATGTACCTGCGGGCAGTGCCTCTTCACCTTCCTCTGGCCAGAGGTCCTGAGCCATCCAGAAGTCTTCGGCGTTGTATGCCTCGAAGACGAAGTTGGCGTGGTTGCCGTTGCGACCGAAGACGCTGCCGTTGGAGAACATCCAGTCGTCAGTAGTCCAGCGCTGGTCATAACCAGGATTGTTGATGAGGAACGAGAGGTCAACAGGATTTTCCTCGCTTGCGGTCTTGATGAAGCCGAGCAGTTCCTCGCGGGTGATGAACATCCACTGGTTGCTTTCCAGGTTGGGATCGTGCATGTCGGTATCAACCACATAGAAAGAGGGAGCGAAGCGGTTGTCACCGTTGCGGAAGCCGAGCAGTCTCTTGCAGCCAGCTTCGTATGTCTTTCCTGCATAGGTTGTTTCCTCTTCTGAAGATGTCTGACCGTACTGAGCGATGTTATAGACATTTGGCTTGCCTTCTACGGGGATAAGTTCCCAAGCGCTGTTGGCGGGGCAGTCAATGTAGCCATTCCAGCCCATGAAGTCCATTGAACCGATATCGCCGTTAGGACGGAAGGTCTCAAGGAAGAATGCACCTTCTATAGGCTCTTCGCCAACGGCCTCGCCTGTCTCTTCGTCAATAACTTCCTTCGTTCCTTGGATAAGCATCATCGGGTTGGAGATGTATTCGAGGGCAAGGTGTGTACCCCAGTCTTCGCCTGCACCGAGGAAGAGTTTTTCGCCTACATTATAAATATAGTACTTAGGAGCAACCATGTCAAAGTCGCCAATCATCTCATCGGAAACAAACTCGGGAGCGCAGCCGACAAATTTCTCTGTGTGGCGCTCCATTGCGGTGCGCTTGCGGGCTTCGCGCAGAGGATTGAGATAAGTGTTGAGGTCGCTTGCTGTTGCGCAGGTGTCAAGTGCTGAGGTTGCAGCTTCGAGAGCGGTGCCCCAGTAACCCTTGTCTTCCATCTTGCGGCAGATGTCCCAAGTATCCTTGAGGGTCTTGACGGTACTGCTGTAACCGAAAATAACGTTAACAGCCGACTTCAGTTCTTTTGCATAGTTTTTAATCTCTGCCGGATCGTTCTTGTTCTCCTCGAAATAAACCATTGCTTCATCAATGAGAGCCTGGATATCAGCCTTCATCCTGTTCGTCAGCAGAACGTCTGACTTGGCATATTCAATAGCATCATTGAACTGCTTGACGCACTCTTCGTAGTTAACCTCCGAAACATTGATACCGCAGTCATAGAAGTAACCACCCCAGTTCTGCTGAATGTAGGTAGCGATGACGTTTTTACCTACGTTGAGGTATCTGGCAGGAATGTGAACCTGTACGGGATTCTTGCCATTCGTCCAGCCTACGTTCTTCTGCAGTAAGATGCCGTTGACGTATGTCTCGTAAACGTCATCGTGGCAGACATTCAACTCGTAGGAAAGACGGTCATTAACCTTGTCAAGATCGAAGGAACGGCGAATCCAGTAGTTAGAGCTGTATCCGGTTGCTCCCAATGTGCCGCTTGGCCAAATGCTCTGCAATTCAGCCATGTAACCTTCGCTACCAGTGGGCATCATCTGGTCGTCCCACATGGAGTCGTCGAAATCAGCCTTAGTCCATTCCAGTGTCTCAGCGCGGCCAGTTATTTCAGGAGCATCGACTTCCTCGTAACCGATTTGCTCTTCGGCCCATTCAAGCTCGTCTTCGTTAGCTTCTCTGTAGCCGCCTTCGCCGTTATTAAGCGTATCGTCCCAAATCATATACTTTGTGATGCGCTTGTGCATGTCGAAGAAGTTGAAATAGTGCGTGCCAACCCAGAGCTCCTTCTCGTCTAAATCTTCTTCTTCAGGGTCGAGGTCAACCAGTGATAAATCCTTGATGGTGACAGTAGCACCTTCCTCGCCGCCTGCAAAGTCGAAGGCAATCTTGAAATTGTTTACCTCTTGACCTTGGAACTCAAGTTCTACGAGTTGTCCTTCATAGTTTTCCTCGCCTTCTTCTGGGGCAGGAACTACTACCTCGTCGTATGCAAGTTCGATGTCGTCATTATCATTGTCAGTAAGTTTTACGGTGACAAGATGGAACGGTTTGTCTGCCATCAGTCTAACCTGGAAGTGGTAATTGTGGCCTTCCTCAATCTTGATAGGAGTCTTGAAATGAAGTTGCTCATTCCACGCATAGTCATAGTCGTCGAGATTGCTGTTGCCAGGTATTACGAACGAATATTCGTCGCCAGGCAGGGCCTGATAGAGTGCAGACCAGGGGTGCTTTGTGTTGTTGCTGGGACTCTTCAGGTCGTTGTTGTAGCCACCGGTATTGTTAAAGAGTACCTTGCCTTCCCAGGGAGTGGTGTAACCCATGTCGAGGCCGCCTTCCATCTTGGTGTAGAGGCCGCAGTCGGCAAAGGCACCGCCCCAGTTCTGGTGAACGTGGAAGGCAATCAGGTTCTCCTCGCCATTCAACTTGATGAGAGCCTTCTGCTCTTCGGTCAGCAGAATGTATTCGGCATTGTTCCATCCGTTGATGATGTTGCCGGCCTCGTTTGTCTCATAACCTGTGCGTTCATAAACAAGCTCGCCGTTGAGGTAGTACTCGGCGGGGGCGTCGTCGTGTCCGCAGGCCAGATAGACGGGACCGGAAAGCAGCTGGTCGGTGGTGAAGGTACGGCGAACATAGATGTCAGCCATAATGCTTTCGCCGGTCCACTGATAGGAGGGACGTCCGTTGAACGTCGCATCGCTGCTATAGGGAGCTGTGTTCTCCTCCCACAAGATGGGTAGCGGATTGCCTTCCTCATCGAACTGGTCGTAGTTCTTGTCTTCTTCTTTCGGACTCATGTCGAAGCCGGGTTCAAACCACTGAACACCGTTGGCATCTTGTTCTGGTCCGGCGGTGGGAACCATGTTGTAGTTTGGATTGTCTGTGCCATACGCTCCATAACCATTACCAGAGTTATAGACCCAGGTCCATGCTTTCCACTCGATGTCGCCGTCCCAATAGGAGGATGGCAGCACGATAATGTTGGCACCGACGGCAACAAGGCCGTCACCTGCGCTTGCCATCAAAGAGAAAAGCGCAGCTGCACAAAAAAGTAATGTTTTTTTCATCTTGTCTGTTATTTAAAGTTAACACTTAATTGATTTATCTGCTTGCAAATTTAGCATTTTTATCTTTATGTTCAAAATAAAATCACACAAAAACGCACAAAAGTTTGCAAATTATCACATTATTTCTTAACTTTGCGCATAAAATATAACAAAAAAGGATGAAATTCATATCACTTGGCTCTGGTAGCAGCGGAAATTGTTACCTGCTACAGTCGGGCGAGACATCCATAATGCTTGATGCGGGCATTAGCATGCGGCTCTTGAAGAAGTACCTGAAGGACTTCGACATCAGCTTGGAGAATGATGTGGCAGCAGTATTTGTCACGCATGATCACGCTGACCACATCAAATCTGTTGGGAGTATCGCCTGTGAATATGGAAAGACCATCTACGCCACACGACTCGTTCATGAGGGCATCGCATGCAACCGTTGCCTAAAAATCACTGTGCCTGCCAATTGTATGGCTTACCTCGAGAAGGGCACGACGGTGGAGGTGGGGAACTTCCGTATAACATCATTTGATGTTCCACATGACAGTCACGATTGCGTGGGCTATGTCGTGGAGGCAGATGGCGTGCGTTTCTGCCTCATTACAGATGTCGGGCATGTCACCGACACCATCCGCGAGCAGGTGGGTCTGGCCAACTACCTGGTGTTGGAGTCGAACCACGATGTCAATATGCTCCTCATGGGAAAATATTCGCCCTATCTGAAGGAACGTATCAGTGGTGACGAGGGACATCTGAACAATGAGCAGGCAGCTATGTTGCTGGCCGAGTATGCGACACCACAGCTTCGCCATGTTTGGCTCTGCCATTTGAGCGAGGAAAACAATCATCCCGTTCTCGCTCGGAAGACCGCCGAAGCCGTACTCCGACAGCATGGCATCATACCCGGCGTGGACTTTGGACTTGATGTCTTGAAGAGGAAATCTCCTTCGGAATTCTACACTTTGAGCTAAAAAGTTGAAAAGTTAAAGGGTTAAAAAGTTAAATCTGACCGGACAAAGAAAAAAAAAGGCAAAACATTTGGCGGATTAAAGAAAAGTTCATACCTTTGCAGCCGCAAACAACAAAAAGCATGCGTCCTTAGCTCAGTTGGTAGAGCAATTGACTCTTAATCAATGGGTCCAGGGTTCGAGCCCCTGAGGGCGTACAAGGTAAAAGGATGGACTGGAAACGGTTCATCCTTTTTATATATAATATAATATGTACAGAACTAAAACATGTGGCGAGCTTCGTCTCGCCAACACAGGAGAGAAAGTTACCCTGGCAGGATGGGTGCAAAGCATCCACAACCTGGGGGCCCTTACGTTTGTTGATCTGCGTGATCGTTACGGTATTACACAACTTGCTTTCAACGAAGACGCTCCAGAAGAGCTTCGTCAGCAGGCAGGACGACTGGGACGCGAGTTCGTTATCCAGGCAAAGGGTGAAGTGGCCGAGCGCTACTCTAAGAACAAAAACCTTCCGACAGGTGATATTGAGATTCTCGTGTCAGAACTTAACATCCTGAACGAGAGCCTTACACCTCCCTTCACCATCGAAGAAGAGAGTGATGGCGGTGACGATATCCGCATGAAATACCGCTACCTCGACTTGCGCCGTCCTTGTGTGCGCCAGAATCTGGAGCTGCGTCATAAGTTTGCCTTCGAGGTGCGTCGCTACCTCGACCAGCACGGCTTCTTGGAAATCGAGACACCTGTTCTGGTGAACAGCACGCCCGAGGGCGCACGCGACTTCGTTGTGCCCAGCCGCATGAACCCGGGTCAGTTCTATGCCCTTCCGCAGAGCCCGCAGACGCTCAAGCAGCTGCTGATGGTGTCCGGTATGGACCGCTACTTCCAGATTGTGAAGTGCTTCCGCGACGAAGACCTGCGTGCCGACCGTCAGCCCGAGTTCACACAGATCGACTGCGAGATGTCGTTTGTGGAGCAGGAGGACATCCTGCAGATGTTCGAGGGCATGAGCCGCCACCTCTTCAAGGCGCTCAAGGGTATCGACATCCCCGAACTGCCTCGCATGACGTGGGCAGATGCCATGAAGTACTATGGTAGTGACAAGCCCGACACACGCTTCGGCATGAAGTTCGTGGAGCTGAAGAACCAGCAGCCCGACAACGCTTCTCGCGAGACGGTGGAGAGCATCTTCCCCGCCGGCTTCCAGGTGTTCGACGATGCCGCCTACATCGGAGCCATTTGTTGCGAGGGGCAGGCTGTCTATACCCGCAAGCAGCTCGACCAGCTGACCGACTTCGTGAAGCGTCCGCAGGTGGGAGCCAAGGGCCTTGTCTATGCCCGTGTTCAAGAGGACGGCAGCGTGAAGAGTTCCGTCGATAAGTTCTATACGCCGGAAACCCTTGAGGTGCTCAAGCAGAAGATGAACGCTAAGCCCGGCGACCTCATCCTCATCCTATGTGGCCCCGATGCCATGAAGGTGCGGGGGCAGCTCAGCAGTCTTCGCCTCGAGATGGGCAGCCGTATGGGACTCCGCGACAAGAGCAAATATTCCTGCCTCTGGGTCATCGATTTCCCGATGTACGAATGGAGCGACGAGGAACAGCGCCTCATGGCTATGCACCATCCCTTCACCTCGCCCAAGCCCGAGGACATTCCTCTGCTCGACACTGACCCTGCCAGCGTGCGTGCCAATGCCTACGATATGGTGGTGAATGGCGTAGAAGTTGGCGGCGGCAGCATCCGTATTCACGATGCCAAGCTCCAGCAGAAGATTTTCGAGATTCTTGGTTTCACGCCCGAACAGGCTCAGCAGAAGTTCGGCTTCCTGATGAATGCCTTCAAGTACGGAGCGCCTCCTCACGGAGGTCTGGCCTATGGTCTGGACCGCTTTGTCAGCCTCTTTGCAGAGCTCGACAGCATCCGCGACTGTATCGCCTTCCCAAAGAACAACAGCGGCCGCGATGTCATGCTCGATGCTCCCGGTCCCATCGACCAGAAGCAGCTCGACGAGCTTTGCATCAAGTTGAAATAGCGCGGTTTCAAGCAGAAACATAAAGAACAGGCGGCTACCGGAAATTCCCGATGACCGCCTGATTTTTTTGGGGTAGGGTTACTGTTTTTGGTAACGTTACTATGTTACCTTGCCTTCCCTCTTTCATCGTGTTGAGAGTGACATCTTGCGGTAAAGCGTGCCGAAATATAGGAATGTTCCTTCTGGCACAAACCCATAGGAAGTATAAAGCTGTGCTAGCTTTGGACAACTCTCATCACAAATCAGCGTGACGCGATGAAAGCCCTTTTCCTTGGCCCTTTCTATCGCATCTTCGAACAACAGTCTCCACAGTCCATGACCACGAAACTCAGGAACGATAGCCAAAGAGTCAAGATAGTATTCACCTGCCATCGTCTCTGGTATGTCACCCGAACTGAGCAGTCTTCCGTCGGGCATCACCCAGGTATTCCTTCGCCTTTCCTCATGTGTAGCTCCGTCGTAGGAGATAAGACCACCAGCCAGTTTGCCATCGCACCGAAGAAGCCGAGTATTCTGCCAACTATAGAGCGTATCGTCGCGAGCACCGAGTTTTTTCAAAAACGGCGGCACTCCATCCAAGTGCATCCCTTGGGCTACAATCCATGCAATGAAATCTGTATCTTCAGGTCTGGCCGAGATAATTTCTATATTTGCCTTATTACTCATATCTGATGCAAAGATAACAGAAAAAACTGAGATTACCAAATATTGGGAGTTTTTTCGTCAGTTCAGCAAGAGGGGCGGGAGCAAATTTACGAATAAGTGAGCGGAATACAAAAGAAAATCTCATTTTTCTTTTTATTCCCGAGTGAAAGTATCTTCGACCAGAGGCCACATTTACAAATATAAGGGACAAAAGCCAAGGATTTCGCAGTTTTTTTTGGAGGAATCAGAAGAAGTCTTTACCTTTGTACCCAGAATTGATGAAGGAGATAAATTAGCTATGACGCAACTAACAGACAAAGAACATAGGAGGCAAATGGCTGACATGAAAGCCTTTGACGAGCAGATGCCTTGTATTGGCATCTTCTGGTACGATCCTGACGACAAGTCCCTTTTTGGAGTTCGTAAGAAAGAAATAACTCCAAAGATGGTTGAAGAAGCTGCCGACAAAGGTCTTCCCTTTATCAATTACCCTCATCTGCACAGACAGGTATGGGCCAAGGAGTATTTTAAGGCACAGGCTAAACACGAGGAGACCAAGTTCAAGGGCGACTATACACAAATCCCAAGAGGTCGCGTGGCTTGGAACATTGACAAGTTCATTGTCCTTGTGGGTCACTGGGCAGAGCCTGTACTTGATGAACTCACGACCCTTATCGAGGAGGAGTTCTCTCTTCCCTATTTCGAGTTTGTCTATGATGAGCATTGGGATCTTGGTCATGGTTGGTCAGGTGATATGTAAACATGTCCAGGTAACATAGTAACGTTACCAAAAAAAGGATACCTACAACGGAAAAGAAAGTCTATTATTATATATATATAATAATAGGCCTTAAAAATTGGGGAGGGGTTATATTTTTTGGTAACGTTACTATGTTACCTAGTATACTTCCAATGGCAAATTTTTGGCGTAATATCCAAGAAAAATCAGGACAATTTCGCATATTATCTGGACTTATCTGGACACAAGTGGACAGAAGTGGACAATGATATCTGGAACTGTTGTAACTTTGCACTGTGTTTTAAAAACAGGGAAAAATCAGGCTCCCCCTAGAGGAAAAATTTGCGGCCCTTAAGGGAAACAAAAGGACCCCCTAACCCCCTTTAGGGGGAACAATGAAAAATTAAAAGTGAAAAAATTAAAAATTAAGAGAAAACCGGTTTCAATATAGAGAGTACTAACAAAAAACAAACAACCAAAAACTTAACAAAATCAGAAAACTATGGCTATTAAAGTAATTGCACAGCGCCGAGTGCTTAAACGATTTTTAGCCTCTTACTTTGAGAACGCTTTGAGCCAGCTGTCGCTGTGGAACCGGATGAGGAAGATGATGCCGCGGAAGCAGAGCTCCATTGCCATCGCAATCCAGACACCGGGCAGTCCCATCGTGGAAACAAGCAGCAAGGCAAGGGTGATACGCACAAACCACATGCTTGCCAAATTCATCGTGCAGGGAATCAGCGTGTCGCGCGCTCCGACGAAGATGCCGTAGCAGACAATGCTGGCGGCGAACATGGGTTCGGCGAAGGCTTCGATGCGCAGCACCTGAACCGTAAGCTTCTGCACGGCAACATCGGGCGTCATGACAGAGAGTAGGGCAGGGGAATAGCAGAACATCACCACCGCCATCAGGGTCATAAAAGTCATGCCCATGCCCAGGGTGATACGTCCGAAGCTGCGGGCCAGCAGACGGCGTCCTGCTCCGAGGCTCTGTCCGACAAGCGTCGTGGCTGCATCGGAGATACCGTAGCCGGGCATGTAGCAGAGCGCCTCGACGGTGATGCCGAAGCTGTTGGCGGCGATGGCAATCGTCCCGAGTGGGGCAACGATGATGGTGCTCACAATCTGCGCGCCGCACATGATGACGTGCTCCACAGCTATCGGCGCGGCGATGTGGAAGCTCTCGCGAAGGGTGCTCAGCTGGGGGATATAAGTGCCGCTGTCCTGCCGGAGCGAGAGTTCTTTGCTGCGTACAACCGTGAAGTAGCACATCAGCGAGGAACAGATGATGAAGGCAATGGCTGTGCCCAGAACGGCTCCAACCACACCGAGACCAGCGCCGGGAATGTTAATTGAAAGTTGAAAGTTGAAAGTTGAGAGTTGAAAGGTGCGGGTGGGGAAGATGAGCAGCCAGTTGAAGAAGACATCGAGGAGACAGAGGCTGATGTTCAGGATGCTGGGAATGTGCATGTTGCCACTGCAGCGGAGCATGCCGGCGCAGAGCGAGTTGAGCATCGAAAAGGGCAGGCACATCGAGAAGAACATGAAGTAGAGGCTCGCATCGTGGCAGATGTCCTCGCCACCACCTAACCAATGGGGCAGATAACTGCTGATGCTTATGCCTATGCCGCTGAGTATCAATGCAAAGAGGATGCACGACAGGAAACTTTGCCTCAGAACCTCCCGCGCTCCGGCGAAGTCGTTGGCTCCGATCTTGTGAGCCACCTGCACGTAGAAACCGACGCTGGCAGCGGCGCAAAGACTGCCAAAGAGCCAGATGCTGGTACTGACCAGACCGATGCTGGCGCTGGCACTGGCACCAAGACTTCCCACCATGCCGGCATCGATGTACTGCATCAGGATATGCACCATCTGTGCCATCATGCTGGGGAAACTGAGCAAGGCGGTAAGCTTGACCTGTGAAAGGATGTCAAGTTTGCCGCCTTCTCGTATGAGCGAGAGCAGCCGGTCTTTACTCTGCGTGTAGTTCATTGATGGTGCAGTCGGCTGGTGCCTTCTGATTCTCGTCGATAATGAGTTCTCCAATGTGACCATCGACCACAATGCTGCCGCTGGTCGGGTTCTTGATGCTGTGGACGTCGCCCTTGATTGTGGCCCTCACGGTGCTGTACTCCAGAGCCAGATTGGCATCGTCCCCGAAGGTACAGTCCACCAGGGTCAGGTTCTCGCAGTAGCAAAGCGGCTGCGGCCCTGTGATGTGGCAGCGTATGAGGGTGAGCCCCCGGCTGTACCAGGCCAGGTACTCGCCGTTGATTTCGCTGTCGGTGACGGTGACGTTCTCGCAGTCCCAGAGTGCGTCCTTGCTGTTGAGCAAGGAGTTTTTGATCTCAACGTTCTTGCTGTACTGGAAAGCGTAGTTGCCCTCGAGGTGAAGACAGTCGATGCGGATGTTGTCGGTTCGCATACAGAGATAATCGGCATTCAGTATCTCGCAGTTCTGTATGTTGACGCGGTCGCAGTCCCATAGCGTTTCCTGTGCATCGGTGAAGCGGCAGTCCTGCATTTCGATGCCCTGCATGCGGCGGAACATTTTGGGGGCGTCCACCAGGCAGCGGACGAGCCTGCCGTTCTCGCTGTACCAGAGCGAGGAGCGTGCCGAGGTTTCGAAGTGGCAATCCTGGGCAAGGAACTTGCGGCACTCCCAGAAGACATACTTGCCCTGGAAAGTGCAGTCGTAGGCTTCGATATTGCCGCTCTCCTTGATGCTGGACTCGCCAAGGTGAATCGTCACCCGCTCCAGCCTGGCATCGTGCAACTTGTAGAGCGGCCGCTCGCCACCAAATTCCTGGTCTTTAATTACTTTCATCTTTTTACCTTAATATATAATGTTCCTCCCCTCGGGACGACTGGGGCCTATTCCATCAGCTTCCTGTATCGTATCCTCTTCGGTTCTTCGAGGCCGAGGCGCTTTAGTTTGTTCTCTTCGTAGTCGGTGTAGCTGCCTTCGAAGTAGAAGACGTTGCCGTCGCCTTCGTAGGCGAGAATGTGTGTGCAGATACGGTCCAGGAACCAGCGGTCGTGACTGATGACAACAGCACATCCGGCGAAGTTCTCGAGGCCTTCCTCCAGGGCACGCAAGGTGTTGACATCGATGTCGTTGGTCGGCTCGTCGAGCAGCAGCACATTGCCTTCCTGCTTGAGCGCCATTGCCAGATGCAGACGGTTACGCTCACCGCCGGAGAGTACGCCGCACTTCTTTTCCTGGTCGGCACCGCTGAAGTTGAAGCGGCTCAGGTAGGCGCGGCAGTTGATGTCGTGTCCGCCCATACGCATCAGCTCGTTGCCCTGGCTGATAACCTGATAGACGGAGAGTTCGGGCTTGATGTCTGCGTGGCTCTGGTCAACGTATGATATCTTGACGGTCTCGCCCACCTCGAATGTGCCGGCATCGGGTTTCTCCAGTCCCATAATCATGCGGAAGAGGGTCGTCTTGCCTGCGCCGTTGGGACCGATGACGCCTACGATGCCGCCAGGTGGAAGCATGAAGTTGAGGTCCTTGATGAGCTGCTTCTCTCCGAAAGCTTTGCAGACGCCGTGTGCCTCGATGACCTTGTTGCCGAGACGCGGGCCGTTGGGAATGAAGATTTCCAGCTTCTCCTCGCGCTCCTTCTGCTCCTCGTTGAGCAGTTTGTCGTAGCTGTTCAGACGCGCCTTTCCCTTTGCCTGACGTGCCTTGGGCGACATACGCACCCATTCCAGCTCGCGTTGCAGGGTCTTGCGGCGTTTGCTGGCCACCTTCTCCTCCTGCTCCATGCGCTTGGTCTTCTGCTCGAGCCATGAGGAATAGTTCCCTTGCCAGGGAATACCTTCGCCGCGATCGAGTTCGAGAATCCAGCCGGCCACATCGTCGAGGAAGTAGCGGTCGTGGGTGACGGCGATGACGGTGCCCTCATATTGGGTGAGGTGCTGTTCCAGCCAGTCGATGCTCTCTGCATCAAGGTGGTTGGTCGGCTCGTCGAGCAACAGGACATCGGGCTTCTGAAGGAGCAGTCGGCAGAGTGCCACACGACGGCGTTCACCGCCGCTCAGTTCCCTGATTGGCTGGTCGGCTGGCGGGCAGCGCAATGCGTCCATCGCACGCTCCAGCTTGCTGTCCAGGTTCCAGGCATCGGTACTGTCGATGATGTCCTGCAACTCACCCTGGCGGGCGAAGAGCTGGTTCATCTTGTCCTCGTCCTCATAGTACTCGGGCAGACCGAATTTCTGATTTATCTCCTCGTATTCAGTCAAGGCATCCACGATGTGCTGCACGCCCTCCTTGACCACCTCGATGACTGTCTTGTCGTCGTCGAGCTTCGGTTCCTGTTCCAGGTAGCCGACGCTGTAGCCCGGGCTCCATACCACGTTGCCCTGATACTGCTGCTCGATGCCGGCAATAATCTTCATGAGTGTAGATTTGCCTGCACCGTTCATGCCCACGATGCCAATCTTGGCGCCGTAGAAGAAGGAGAGGTAGATGTTCTTGAGGACTTGCTTTTGATTCTGCTGGATGGTTTTGCTAACTCCAACCATCGAGAAGATAACCTTCTTGTCGTCTGTCGTTGCCATAAATTCTATTATAGTTTGTCGTCGCTGAGTTTCATTGCCTTGTAGGCTTGTTGGGTAGTGAGGACAGTCTTGAACTTAGCATACCACTTACGGTTTACTGCGGGTTCCTTTTCCTCCTGCTTCTGCTTGGCCTCGAAGAGCTGGTCGCATTGTGCAGCGGTGAGTTTATTGGCATCGATGGCATCCTGCAGTTCGTCCTTCAGTTTCTTGTAGGGGTCTTTCAGGTCGGAAAGCTCTTTGAGATAGGCATCGAGCAGGGGTCTGAACTTCTCCTGAACGTCACTCTTGAGCTTGAGGTTCTTCAGGACGTATGCCACGCGTGCATCCCGTTTGCTGCCGGCAAGGGCAGACGAGGGCATAGCGACAGCCAAGCCAATGAGCATGACTGCGAGGAGCATGAAATGTTTCATTATGAAAAGTTGAAAAGTTAAAGTTAATAAATGGGGGGAGTTATTTCCCTGCAAAGCGGCTGAAGATGACTTGCATCTTGATGGGTTTGGCTTTTGTACCACGCATAAGCTTTGTGCTGCAGAGACTCAGGTCCTGGTTGACGGAGACCTGTGAAGAGTAGCCGTAGGTGTCTGTTGCCGAGGTGGCAACCACAGGTACCAACACGACATGGTTCCAGTCGGGATGTGCGGTCTCCCATTCCTCTTCTGTCATATTCAGCGCCTTCATGCCTGCCAGTTTCTCATGCTGACAATAAGAGATGAGGCGGCTGATATTTGTGAAAGTGTAGCAGTTGTAGGTTGGAATGAAAGATGTGGTGAAGGACTGTTGGGAGTCGCTCACCTGATGCTCCTCGAAGAAACTGCCCAGGTTTTGTTTCCTGACGAGCAGCAATTGCTGGGGAATACCCAGCGCATAGTCGTCATCCTTGGCATCTTCATCCTGATTGTTGATGCGGAAGAGGGTAAGGGAAGCGCTGCTGATGCTGTCTTTCTCGTGTCCGCTGTAGATATCGTTGATGGGCAGAACGAGTTCGGTGCAGATGCCTGCCGGAGACTTGAGCATCGTGGTGTCGCTCTTCTCGTCGTTCATTGTATCTATCAGTTCCGATAGGTCGCTACTCTCGAACTGAGTGCTCTGTATGACCTCCGGTGTGGCAGCAAACCGACAGGAACCTGATATTATGGAGTCGGGATAAAGGTCGCTTTTAAAGCGGAAGTTGAGGTTCATCGTGCAAACCTCGAGGTTCAGCATAGTGCCGATGCCGCTGACTGTGCGGAACAGGAAACCCGAACAGACATTGCGGATGAAGGAATACGAGTCTCGAAAGTATTCGGGATGATTATAATATGCTTCCATAATTTCATCGCCGAATTTCTGATTCAGAACGATGCGTACGTTGTCCGAGTAATTGCTGCTGGTGCGTTGGGCCTCGCTCACGATGTAATCGGTCGCTGTGAAGACCTTCATAGCAATCGCTTTGTCGATAGCCGAATCGTCCACATACTGCAAAAGGTCCGTGTTGGTGAAGAGCCTGTCCGATTCCTCGAGCAGCTTGTCGTTGTTCATGCTCAGAGGCCATACAGCAATTTTCATGGGGTTGTTCTTATCTCCGAAGGTGTTTCGGATGAACAGACGAATCTCGATGGAGTCGCATAGATGGTTGCCATTATCGCCGACGATATATTCCCGGGCCGGGAAAGTGTAGTTCTCGAAGGTATGGAACTGGGCGGCAAAGGTGGCTGTGACGGCCTGATCCGTTTCCGGGTCGATGACCTTTCCCAGGTAGCACGTCGTGCTGCCAGCCGGAACGTCGCTGTTGGCTATGCTATATGAAATGACATCGAATGTGCCAGATGAGGTGCTGACAGCATCCTCCTGCGGATATACTCCCAGTGAACCAGTATCCTCAGTGCAGCTTATCAGCAGGAAGGCTATGGCCGCTATGGAAGTGAACCATGCCCGTAAGGAATTGTTTATTTTCAACTTTCAACTTTAAACTATGAACTCTAAACTCTAAACTATGAACTTTAGACTCTACTGTTCCTCTTCTTCCACCCGCCCAATGTTCCAGACGGTATCATAGAAAGTGGGGTAGTAGATGCCGTACTCCTCTATGTCAACAGGCTGCTGACAGGGTTTCCCCAGTCCTTCCGCATACATCTGGAGTTCTTCATCCTCTGCCAAGAAACCAATGCCGTCGGCATACTTAATGCCCAATTTGTTGAGCATAGGCACAAGTCTCTTTTCCCCCAGACCTCTTACGGCTGATATTGTGGTGCCTCGGAAGGCGATGATGCCGTCCAAGTTTGCTGGAACAGGTGATGTGAGGGCCTGTGCAAAGGGTGTATAGATGACCTTGCAATCACGAAAAGAGGGCTCTTCTGTATAAGCTGTCTTGATGTAGAGAGGGAGAAAACTGCTCATCCAACCCATGCAGTGGATGATATCGGGTGACCATTTAAGCTTCTTGATAGTCTCCAACACGCCGCGTGCAAAGAAAACTGCACGATCTGCATTGTCCTCATACTCTTTGCCTGCGGCATCCATCGCCATGTTGCGTCCTACAAAGTAATCATCATTGTCGATGAAATAAATTTGCATCCTGGCAGCAGTGATACTTGCCACCTTGATAACGAGAGGATGATCCGTGTCGTCCACGACAATATTCATGCCGCTCAGCCTGATGACTTCGTGCAGTTGATTACGCCGCTCGTTAATGGTGCCCCATTTAGGCATGAAAGAGCGTATCTCCCTGCTCTTTTCCTGAACTGCCTGAGGCAGGTATCTGCTCATTTGAGCTATGTCGGACTCGGGCACAAAAGGCAGCATCTCTTGCGTGACGAAGAGTATCTTCTTGGCTTTAGTCATCTTTTATATGCTATAATAGCTGTGCAAAGTTACGATTATTTTTCCAATTTACAATGAAAATCTGCTCATTTTCACACTTTTTAGAGGAAAAACACAAAATAATTATGAATTGTGAATTATGAATTGTGAATTAATTCGTACCTTTGCATGTTTTTCTGTGTATGACATGAAAATAATAAGCAAAATCAATATGCTCCGTGAGTGTCTCACTTCGTGTCGCAAGGAGGGAAAGAGCATTGGCTTGGTTCCTACGATGGGCGCTTTACACGAGGGACATGCTTCACTTGTCAGGAGAAGTGTAAAAGAGAATGATTTTACCGTTGTCAGCATTTTTCTCAACCCAACCCAGTTCAATGATCCAAAGGATCTGGAACGTTATCCGCGCACACTTGAGGCAGATTGCCAATTGCTAGAGGAGTGCGGTGCTGATATTGCATTTGCGCCGTCCGTAAAGGAAATCTACCCGGAACCGGATACCCGCCAGTTCAGTTATCCTCCCACCGATAGTGTTATGGAAGGTGCTATGCGTCCCGGTCACTTTAATGGTGTGTGCCAGATTGTAAGTAAACTTTTTTCGTATGTTGAACCCGATCGTGCCTATTTCGGCGAAAAGGACTATCAGCAGATTGCCGTCATTCGTCGTATGGTAGATGACCTCGGTTTCAAACTGGAGATTGTACCGTGCCCAGTTGTCCGTCAGAGCGACGGATTGGCGCTGAGCAGTCGCAATGCTTTACTTTCTGATGAAGAGAAGATTACGGCGGCTAACATTTACCGCATCCTGAACGAGAGCCGTTCACTTGACTTGACGGTGCAACAGACACACGATTATGTTGTCGAGGAAATCAACAAAATTCCCGGACTTACAGTGCAGTATTTCAGCATTGTAGATGGAGAAAGCCTCGCAGATGTGACATCCTGGGACGATGCGCCGGGCATTGTGGGTTGCATTACTGTTTTCTGCGGCGCTAAGCCCATCCGACTCATCGACCATATTAGATACAAGTAGCCATGATGATAGAAGTATTGAAATCAAAGTTGCACATGGTCACAGTGACCGAGGCGAACCTCAACTACATGGGCAGCATCACCATCGACGAGGATTTGATGGATGCAGCGGGCCTCATTGCCGGAGAGAAGGTCCAGGTAGTGAACAACAACAATGGTGAGCGTTTCGAGACTTATGTTATTCGCGGCGAGCGTGGCTCGGGCTGTATCTGCCTGAATGGTGCCGCTGCCCGCAAGGTATTAGTGGGCGATACGGTTATCATTATATCATACGCACTCATGGACTTCGAGGAGGCTCGTTCCTTCAAACCCAAAGTTGTTTTCCCAAAGAACAATCGTCTCTGATTATATCGGTTTCAATATTATAACAAAGAGGAACCCCCTCCACCGTTTTTGCTATCGGTGAAAGGGGTTCTTCTTTTATGCTCTCTTGGGGAGAGTCCTTTACTCCTCGCCCATGAGAATCTTCATCATCTCAACAGCAGAGTAGGGGACAGGAGTGCCGGGGCCGAAGATGGCTGCAACACCTGCCTGGTAGAGGAAGTCGTAGTCCTGTGCAGGGATGACACCACCGGCAATCACCATGATGTCCTCGCGGTCCAGCTTCTTCAACTCTTCGATGAGCTGAGGAATGAGGGTCTTGTGGCCTGCTGCCAAAGAGCTGGCTCCTACGATATCTACGTCATTCTCTACTGCCTGACGGGCTGCTTCGGCTGGCGTCTGGAACAGCGGTCCCATATCCACGTCGAAGCCACAGTCGGCATAACCCGTAGCGACTACCTTTGCACCGCGGTCGTGACCGTCCTGACCCATCTTGGCAACCATGATACGAGGACGACGACCATTCTTCTTGGCAAACTCGTCGGTCATTTCACAAGCCTTGTCGAAGAGCTTGTCGTTCTTGCTTTCACTTCTATACACGCCTGAAATAGTTCTGATTACTGCTTTGTAACGGCCTACGATTGCCTCGCAGGCATCACTTATCTCACCCAAAGTGGCACGATGGCCTGCAGCACGAACTGCCAGATCGAGCAGATTGTCCTTGCTCTTCTTGCCCTCGTTGAACTCGCGAACGCATTCTGTGATGGCTTCGAGGTCTTTCTTCACCTGAGCTTCGTCGCGCTTTGCCCTGAGTTCCTTCAGAGATGCTTCCTGTTGCAGACGTACTGCGGTGTTGTCAATCTCGAGGATGTCGATGGGATCTTCGTGCTCAAGACGGTACTTGTTCACACCGACGATGGTTTGGACACCGCTGTCGATGCGAGCCTGTGTGCGTGCCGAAGCTTCCTCGATACGCATCTTGGGCAGACCGGTCTCGATGGCCTTTGCCATACCGCCCAGCTTCTCTATCTCCTGGATGTGTTCCCAAGCCTTATGGTATAGCTCGTAAGTGAGTTTCTCCACATAGTAGGAACCAGCCCATGGGTCAATATGCTTGCAGACTTGTGTCTCATTCTGAATGTAAATCTGCGTGTTACGGGCAATACGGGCGCTGAAGTCCGTTGGTAGAGCGATAGCTTCGTCGAGGGCGTTGGTGTGCAAGCTCTGGGTGTGACCCAATACGGCAGCCATCGCCTCGATACAAGTACGGCCGACGTTGTTGAAGGGGTCTTGCTCTGTGAGTGACCAACCGGAGGTCTGTGAGTGGGTACGCAGAGCCATTGATTTCGGGTTCTTTGCTCCGAAGCTCTTCACAATCTTTGCCCACAGCAGACGGCCTGCACGCATCTTGGCAATCTCCATGAAGTGGTTCACACCGATGGCCCAGAAGAAGCTGAGACGAGGAGCGAAAGCATCCACATCGATACCGGCATTGATACCTGCACGCAGATAGTCCATACCGTCGGCCAGGGTGTAAGCCAACTCGATGTCGGCCGTTGCACCAGCCTCCTGCATGTGATAGCCGGAGATGGAGATAGAGTTGAACTTAGGCATCTTCTGAGAAGTGAACTCGAAGATGTCGGCAATAATCTTCATGGAGAATGCTGGTGGGTAGATGTAGGTGTTACGCACCATGAACTCCTTCAGAATGTCGTTCTGGATGGTACCTGCCATCTCTTCCAACTGTGCGCCTTGCTCCAGGCCTGCGTTGATGTAGAAGGCCAGAACGGGCAGCACGGCACCGTTCATCGTCATAGAGACGGACATCTTGTTCAAGGGGATGCCGTCGAAAAGAACCTTCATGTTCTCCAGTGAGCAGATGCTTACGCCAGCCTTACCAACATCGCCAACAACACGCTGGTTGTCGGGGTCGTAGCCACGATGTGTGGGAAGGTCGAAGGCTACGGACAGACCTTTCTGACCTGAAGCAAGGTTCCTACGATAGAAGGCATTGGATTCCTCTGCCGTAGAGAAACCGGCGTACTGGCGGATTGTCCACGGGCGGAAGGGGTACATCATGCTGTACGGACCGCGAAGGAAGGGAGGAATACCGGCTGCGAAGTTCAGGTGCTCCATGCCCTCGAGATCTTCCTTTGTATAAACGGGTTGAATGTCAATCTGCTCGGCTGTCTTCCAGTTGGCAGTGATGCCATTCTCCTTTTGCCACTGCTGGCCATTCTTTTGTTGGATGCCAGCGTAAATGTCTATATCTTTAAATGATTTGCGTGCCATAATCAGATTCCGAGTTTAGCGTTGTACTCCTTGAGAGTCTCAAGCTGGTTAGACCTAACATGAATAAAGTTCTCAATGCCTGCTGCCTTGAGGTCGTCTGTGCAAGCGGGAGCACCTGCTACGACGTAGAGGGCACGACCGTTCAGATACTTGAAGGCAGGGATGGCATACTCAGCATACTCATCGTCGCTGGAGCAAATCACAATGATGTCGGCTCCTGCGGCAAGGGCTGCGTCAACACCTTCTTCAACTGTCTTGAAGCCAAGGTTGTCGATAACCTGATAACCGGCGGCAGCGAGGAAGTTGCAACTGAACTGAGCACGAGCCTGACGCATAGCCAGATTGCCGATGGTCAGCATGAATGCGACAGGAACCTTTGCAGCTTTCTCTGTCTTGAGACGCAGAGCCTCAAAGTCACTTGCCAGACGGGATGTCTTGATGGCAGGAATGGTGCTCTCGCAACCGCAGCTATTCTTGCAGCAGCACTCGATTGGCTCTTTGCCCTCGCTCTTCTCCGTGAAGTTGGGGAATTGGTTGGTACCAAGCAGGAACTCCTTGCGCTTGTCTGCATTACTGTGACGGGTGGCGTTGGTTTCGTTGATAGTGTTCTGTACGGAACCTGCCTTTGCAGCAGTCAGGAAGCCGCCTTCTTCCTCAACAGCGAGGAAGAGCTTCCAAGCCTGAGCTGCCAATGCTGAGGTCAACTCCTCGATGAAGTAGGAACCACCTGCTACATCCACCATGCGGTCGAAGTGGCACTCGTCCTTAAGGAGCAGTTGTTGGTTACGGGCGATGCGTTCTGCAAACTCTGTAGGAACTTCGTAAGGCTCGTCGAAAGGTGTTACGACGATGCTTTCAACGCCGCCGAGAGCAGCCGACATAGCCTCTGTCTGACTACGAAGCATGTTGACGTAGCTGTCGAAAAGCGTCTGGTTGTAGGTCGTCGTAACGGCACAGATATGCATCTTGGCGCTTTCCTTGTCAGAGGTATATTGGCTGACAATCTGAGCCCAAAGCATACGAGCAGCACGAATCTTGGCAATCTCCATGAAATAGACGCCGTTGATGCCCAGGTTGAACTTGATGCTTTGTGCAGCAAGTTCGGGAGCAACGCCGGCTTCTGTCAGCTCAGCCAGATATTCGTTGCCCCATGCGAGGGCATAGCCGAGATCCTGATAGCTATAGGCACCAGCGTTTGTGAGCTTGTAGGCATTCACGGCAATGGGCCGGAACTTGGGATAGGAGGCGAAGGTCTCGACGATAGCCTTTGCATTTGCGAGCGCTTCGGTTGTGTCCTTACCCTTCATGAGCATCTTCTCCAGGGGGTCGAAACTGATGCTACCCTCAACCTTCTGGGCGTCAGCACCTTTCTTCTGGAAATAAGCCGCAAGAATCTGAGCCAGTTCGAGCGACTTGCATTGGCAAGTCATGAAGTTCAGCTCGACGCAATCCACGTAAATGCCTTCAAGCAGCGTCTCGATGTATTCTGCGCTGATTTTCTCCGAGGGGATGCGGAAGCCGAGACTGGTCACACCCTTGTTCAGGATGTCCAGGGCCTTTGCGTTAGCCTCTTTTGGACATTCGCACTTGATGTCCTGACGGACATACCATTCATTGTCGGCGGCCTTGTTGCCGCGCACGTAGGGGAACTCGCCTGGGAGAGCATTGACAAGCGGCAGCTTATCTACATCCTCCTTCAGGTAGAAAGGCTCCATGCTGAAGCCCTCGTTGGTTCTCCACACCATTTTCTTCTGATAGTCCGCACCCTTGAGGTCCACCTCAATCTTATCGCGCCATTCCTGACGGCTGGGGGCGGTAAAATCAGAAAAGAGTTTTTCTTTACTATCTGCCATAATGTTAATAAAAAAAATATATAATGTGTTTGTTTACGCTTAATAGCACGCAAAGATACAAAAAAATGAAGAATGAAGAATGAAGAATAAAGAATTATTTTCGTCTTCTTGCTGTTTTTGTTCTTTTTCTCTTATCTCTAATCACTAATCTCTAATCTTTTTCATACCTTTGCAATCGGAAAGATGAAGCATATCGTAAATCGTAAATTGTCAAATTGTAAATTGCAAAGATGGAATGGTTTCTTGGTCTTCTGACAAATACATCGGGTGTAGGTCATATCGTGATGCTGTATGCATTCGTCATTGCTGCGGGCATTGGCTTGGGACGCGTCAAGATAGGCGGTAAGAAGAACGGCATCGCCTTGGGGGTGACGTTCGTTTTGTTTGTCGGCATTCTTGTCGGCCATCTCTACAAGAGCGCAGGTGTTGTGTCTGACGGGGGCTTTGCTGCACCAAGCAACGTCCTTACCTTCATTCAGGACTTTGGCCTGATTCTCTTCGTCTATTGCATTGGAATACAGGTAGGTCCGGGTTTTATGGAATCGTTCAAGACGGTAGGCATGAAGATGAACCTTATAGCTGTTGGTATCGTATTGCTGAATGTGGCATGCTGTATCGGCCTCTTCTTCCTGGTGTTCTATAGGGGAGGCAGTATGGCTGGCGAGAATAGTCGCAATTTGGCCATGATGGTGGGTGTGCTCTGCGGAGCCATTACCAATACCCCGGGCCTGGGTGCAGCCACAGAAGCCAGCTCGACGATTTTCGGAGCTAATGCTCCTTCGATTGCTAACGGCTATGCCTGTGCCTATCCTCTTGGCGTTGTGGGCATTATACTGGCCATTATAGCCATCCGTTTCCTTACCGGCACCTCTTTGAAGAAAGAGCAGGAGGCTTTGGAACAGGAGAAAGCAGCCAATCCCCACGCTACGCCTCACAGAATGACCATCAGTTGCCGCAATCCCTACATTATGGGCAAGACGATTTTGCAGGTCCGCGACTTTCTGGGGCGCGACTTCGTCTGCAGCCGCATCCTGCAGCAGGGACATGTGCGCATCCCCAACCGCAATACAGTTCTCGGTGAGGGCGACCAGCTCTATGTCACTTGTGCCGAGGCTGATACGGAGGCGATTAAGGCCTTCATCGGTCCGGAGGATAACAGCATCGTTTGGGAGGAACAGGATGTGCCGATGGTGAGCAAGCACGTCTTGGTGACGCAGCCCAAGATGGCGGGAAAGACGTTGGGCGAGCTGCACTTCAGCAGTGTTTATGGCGTGAATGTGACGCGTATCCGCCGCGGCGACCTAAATCTCTTTGGCGAGCGGAACCTGCGCCTGCAGATTGGCGACCGCCTGGTGGTAGTAGGACCGGAAGACGCTGTGGACCGCGTGGCAGCCAAGATGGGCAACAGCGTGAAGAAGCTGGACCATCCCAACCTCTCTGCTATTTTTATCGGCATACTTGTCGGCATCATCTTCGGCTCCATACCCTTCGCGCTTCCCGGTGTCCCCACTCCTGTCAAGCTCGGGCTTGCGGGCGGCCCTCTCTGTGTGGCCATCGCCATCGGAGCCTACGGCTACAGGCTCAAGCTGAATGCTTACACCACCACCAGTGCCAATCTGATGCTTCGCGAGATAGGTCTTGCTCTCTTCCTGGCCAGCGTTGGCATCAAAGCGGGAGCCAACTTTGCGGATACGGTAGTGGATGGCGACGGGCTGACGTACGTCTGGTGTGGTTTCATCATCACCGTGCTGCCCATTCTCATCATGGGTGTTGTGGCTCGCAAGTGGGCGAAGATTAACTATTGCATCCTGATGGGACTTGTCGCAGGCGCGACAACAGACCCACCGGCACTTGCTTTCGCCAATCAGACAGCAGGCAATGATGCCCCCGCCGTTGGTTACTCGACGGTTTATCCCCTGACGATGTTTCTCCGTATCCTTACGGCGCAGCTCATCATCCTGTTGCTTTGTGTATCCTGACCTCTTACTTCTGATGTTGCGGGCGCAGGAGGTCGTTGACCGTCTTGACGGGGTTGAAGGTGCTTAGGGGTACTTCCACCATAATGGTGTTCCAATCGCTCATGGCGCCGTTCCAGAGTCCGGGCAGCTCTAGGGCCTTCAGTTCCCTGCCGTCCTTGCTTTTGTAGGAGATGAAGCCCGTAGCGGGGTCAACGAAGTCGGGCAAGTTGAATTTCTCGCCCTTGTAGTTGCGAATCGCGCAAACAAGGTCAACGGGATTGAAGTGCGTACCCTGTGTGAACATCTTCACGTACTCGGGATTGTTCTGGTCTATTTGGCTGCTCTCCAGAATTTGCAGCGAGATGCTGCCGTCTGGGTTGTAAGCCAGGAACGGACCGCCGCCAGGTTCGCCCACGTTCTTCACGACGCCGCAGACGCGGATGGGACGGTTCAGCTTCTTCCTGAGGAAGACATGCAGTTCCGTATCCTCCATATCCTTCAGTCCGGGCACATCGCAGCAGAGCGTATGGCGGACGAAGCGGATGATTCCTTCTAGGTCGTCGTGACTGTATTTGCCGCTGTCGAGCAGACGCAGATAGGCGAACACCTGTTTTTGGATCTGCACCAGAACGCCGGCTATGACCTGCTTCCAGAAGACGGTATCGGCCTTCAGACGGTCGGGCACTACATTATCTATATTTTTGATGAAGACGATGTCGCTCCAGAGGTCGTTGAGGTTCTGGATGAGCGCCCCGTGACCGCCCGGGCGGAAGAGTAGCTTGCCATCGCTGGTGCGGAAGGGCGTATTGTCCATGTTGACGGCGATGGTGTCCGTGCTTGGTTTCTGCTCGCTCAGGCTTACCTTATAGGTAATCTTATACTGTTCCTGGGCTTCGGGAAGAACGCGGTCGATGAGCTGCTGGAAGAGTTCGCGGTGCTCGCTGCTGACGGTGAAGTGCACCTCTGCCTCTCCGCGGCTGCTGGCATAAAGGGCAGCTTCGGTGAGGTGTTCTTCCACAGGCGTCTTGGCGCAGTCATCGTAGGAATGGAACTGTAGCAGGCCTTTGGGCAGTTGCCCGTAATTCAGACCCTCGGCGCCTAGCATATTGGCGACGACAGCCTTGAATTCTCCCTCCTCGACGAGTGCGTCAATGCCTTTTCCTTCGTTCAGAAAGCAGGCATCGTTCAGGGCATCGAAGAAAGCGAAGTCGTGAATGCGAGCGAAGAATGTCTTCTCGAAGTCCGTTGTGGGAGCATCGTAGTCGGCATTCAGGAACTCGAACATATTCTTGAACATGCGGCTTGCTGCGCCACTGGCAGGGACGAACTTCGTGATGGCATGCCCTTCGGCCTTGTAGTCGTTCCAGACCTGGATGTAGGCCTCTGCCTCGTCTTCTGTCGGACGGGCGATGCCGTTGCCTACGGCAGCTGCACCACGCAACTTGAGGAAGTCAAACCCTTTGAGGAAATTCTTCAACTGTGTCTCTATCTGCGCCTCACTGATACCTTTCTGCTGGATTTGCAGGATGTCTTCTTTGGTAAACATGATTTCTAAACATTATTGATTTCTCTGCAAAAGTACAAAAAAAGAAGCAAAAAACAAACACAAATTTGGTCTTTCATCAAAAAGATTGTACTTTTGCACTACGCATCACACAAAACGACTTGAAATGGAGATTGCAAAGTTCTTTTCTATAGAAGAGCGCGAGCGCATCGAGGCAATTCAGCAGAAACTTTTCTCGCTGGCTGCTGATGTGTTTCAGGAAGGCGACGAGGCAAAAATCAGGAAATACCTGAAAACGGCTATCGAGCAGGGCTTGCTCCAACGTGATGCCTTCGGACTCAACCCGATTGTCAAGGATCTGGAGACGGCACTTGTCGTGATACAGGAAATCGGTCTGTCGCGAGGCAGCCTCCTTGGGGTGCTTTTGAATTCGGCAGTCAAGAGCGGCGCTGTGTCGATTGATGTGATTCGTCGCGATTTCGGCGGAGAGGTGGAGAATATCCTGCACGGCTTGATGCGCATCCGCGAGCTCTACACCAAGAGTGCTACCGTCCAGGGTGACAACTTCCGCAGCCTGCTCGTCACCTTTGCCGAGGACATGCGCGTCATCCTCATCATGATTGCCAACCGCGTCTGCATCATGCGTCAGATAAAGGATACCCCCAATGTCGATGCACAGCGGCAGGTAGCAATGGAGGCGGCCTACCTCTACGCTCCTCTGGCGCACAAACTGGGCCTCTACAAACTGAAGAGCGAGCTGGAGGACCTCAGTCTAAAGTACCTCGAGCACGATGCCTACTACCACATCAAGGAGATGCTGAACGAGACGAAACGCAGTCGCGATGCCTACATCGAGCGTTTCCTGAAGCCTATCGACGAGAAGCTGACGGCTGCCGGCCTGCACTACCACATGAAGGGCCGCACGAAGAGCATCCACTCGATTTGGCAGAAGATGCAGAAACAGCATGTGGACGTGAACGGCGTCTATGACCTTTTCGCCATCCGCATCATCCTGGACTCGCCGCCCGAGCGTGAGAAGATGGAATGCTGGCAGGTGTTCAGCATCATCACCGATATGTACCAGAGCAACCCGAAACGCATGCGCGACTGGCTCTCCGTGCCCAAGAGCAACGGTTACGAGAGCCTGCACATCACGGTGCTCGGCCCCGAACAGAAGTGGGTGGAGGTGCAGATCCGCACAGAAAGGATGGACGACATCGCTGAACACGGCCTCGCGGCACATTGGCGCTACAAAGGCGTGAAGAGCGGACAAAGCGGTGTGGAGGAATGGCTGGCTGGCGTGAGAAGTGCGCTGGAGGCCAACGACGATGCCCAGCTGATGGACCAGTTCCGCATGGACCTGAAAGAAGACGAGGTCTTTGTCTTTACGCCGAAGGGTGACATCTTCAAACTTCCGATGGGTGCCACTGTGCTCGACTTTGCCTATCACATCCACTCAAAGGTGGGCAACCAGTGCGTCGGAGCACGCATCGGCGGCAAGAACGTCACCATCCGGCAGAAGCTACAGAGCGGCGACCAGGTGGAAATCCTGACCAACAGCAACCAGACACCCAAACAGGATTGGCTCAACATCGTCACCACAACACGTGCCCGGGCAAAGGTGCGCCAGAGCCTCAAGGAGATGGAGAGCCGGCAGGCACTCCTGGCCAAAGAGGAGCTGGATCGCAAGATGAAGAACAAGAAGCTCGACTACGAGGAACCCGTCCTGATGCATACGATGACGAAGTTGGGTTACAAAATCGTCACCGACTTCTACGCAGCTCTGGCCGACGGCAAGCTCGACATGAATGCCGTCCTCGAAGCCTACGCCCAGCAGCAGCGCTTCGACCACGGAGAAGCCGAGAAAACTGCTCCTACACAAAGTGCCGACCAGTTCGTGATGCCCGACAAAGAACTTCCCCTAAAGGGGGACGGGGGGGCTGATGTCCTCGTCATTGACCAGAATCTGAAGGGCCTCGATTTCCAGATGGCGAAATGCTGTCAGCCTGTCTATGGCGACGAGGTGTTCGGCTTCGTTACCAGCGGCGGCGGCATCAAGATTCACCGCGAGGACTGTCCCAATGCCCCACAGCTGCGCCAGCGCTTCGGCTACAGAATCGTCAAAGCCAAATGGGCCGGCAAGCGCGGCAGTCAGTACCCCATCACCCTTCGTGTCATCGGCAACGACGACATCGGCATCATCAACAATATTACAAATATAATAAGTAAGGAAGAGAAGATTCTGCTGCGCAGTATCAGCATCGACACAGCAGACGGCCTCTTCAACGGCACACTTACCGTCATGCTCGATGATACAAGCCGTCTGCAACAGCTCATCAAGAAACTTAAAACCGTAAAAGGAGTAAAGAACGTGTCAAGAAATTAAAACATTGAAAATTGATAATTGAACATTATGAAACTGTCTCTTCGACTCACAACATGCCTTTTTGCTTTGCCTGCATTGATGGCAGCAGAAGTAATAGATGTTACCAGCATCCGCTTGGTTGGTCCTTACAACATTGCAAAGCCCCTGATGACTGACACCCTCGACTCGGAAGGCAACCACATCGACCTGGACGAGGTGATGATGGATGGTGCGGCCCCCCTTCTGCTCCCCCGAGGGGGAGAGAATGCCGCAGCCAAGACTTCCCTTCCACTCATTCTCTCCCCCTCGGGGGAGCAGGAGGGGGGGCGCGCTCTGTATATCGCTGGCTTCACCATGCAGAACACAGGCTTTGCGAAAGGCAAGGTCGATGTGAAGTGCGAGAGCAAGCACAAACTCTTCATCGACGGTAATGAACAGAACGGCGACTTCGAACTGGTTCCAGGTAGGCACGAAGTGAGCATCAAATTGCTACGTAAGGGCGACAAGCCCGATACGCTCCGCGTTTCTGTCGAGAGCGAACAGAGCATCGAAATCAATCCCGAGGGTAAACGCTACTGGACAAATGCCGACATGATGCATGGCGAACGCATCAGAAGCGTTGCACTCTCCAGTTCGGGCAAATACGTCCGCATCCAAAAGGCCATCACTTACAAGGGTGGAGAAACAGGCAGCAAGGACATCTTTATCGACATTTCAACAGGTCGGGAGTTCAGCATCGAAGGCTTCCAGAGGTGGCTTCCCGAAGGTGACCGCTATCTCCGCACCTATCGTGAGACGGAAGGCACTTGGTGCTACGAGACGGTTGACCCAAAGACGGGTGAACGCACTCCAGTCGGCAAGTACAGCGGAAAGGGACATGCCCAGCTGACGCGCGACATGAAGCATTTCCTGGTGACCATCGACGAGAAGGTTCCAGAGGAAAAGAACAAGGATGTGCACCAGATACTCGAGCCTGATGACCGTCAACCAGGCTGGCGAAACCGTCGCAACTACTCGCTCTACGACATCGAGACAGGTATCACTACGCCCATCACAAAAGGTTCTCGCAATATTTATGTGACGCCCAACAAGGATGCAAGCCGCTTCCTGATTTCCGTTCGTGAAGAAAAGTTGACGGAACGACCCTTCGAATTCACCGACCTGCTTCTGCTCGAACCTGCTACAGGAAAGGTTGATACGCTTGTCTGTCACGATGGCTTCATTGGCTCATATCTCTTCTCGCCTGACGAGAAACAGGTTGTCGTTCTTGGCACTCCCGAAGCATTTGGCGGCATAGGTAACACCCTTCCAGAAGGCGTTATACCCAGTAGTTACGAATATGAACTCTTCCTTATCGACCTGCAGACGAAGGACGTGCGCTGCCTGACGCGTGACTTCGATCCTTCTGTCACAAACTATGAATGGTCAGAACAGGATGGCAACATCTATGCTCTTTGTGAGAACCGCGACCAGAAGAGCCTTTATCGTATCAACCCGAAGGACGGAAAGGCAGAGCAACTGCCGCTCTCTGAACCTTATATATATAGTAGTTACAGTCTTGCAGAGGAGAAACCTCTTCTTGCATACATCGGCGAGAGCAGTATGAGCACCGACCGCTGCTGGTTGAGAGACCTGAAGACAGGAAAGGAAAAGGTTCTCTGCGACCTCAATCCCACACGTCTGAAGGACATCCAGTTGGGCGAGTGTCGCGACTGGAACTTCCGTGCTGAACGAGGTGACACCATCTATGGTTGCTATTACCTGCCACCTTTCTTCGACGAGACGAAACAGTACCCGATGCTCGTCTATTACTATGGCGGTTGTTCGCCTGTGGGACGCTATCTCGACAGCTACTACAACTATCAGGAATGGGCTGCGATGGGCTATGTGGTCTATGTGATTCAACCATCCGGCTGCAGCGGCTTCGGGCAGGAGTTCGCTTCGCGCCACGTGAATGCCTACGGCGACTATACAGCCGACGACATCATTCAGGGTACCAAGCAGTTCTGCAAGGAACATCCCTACGTCAAAACCGACAAGATTGGCTGTATGGGAGCCAGCTATGGCGGCTTCATGACGATGTACCTGCAGACGGTGACCGACATCTTTGCAGCTGCGATGAGTCACGCCGGCATCAGCAATCCCGCCAGCTATTGGGGCTACGGCTATTGGGGCTACTCCTACAGCACGACCTCTGCCGCGAACTCCTATCCCTGGAACAATATGCAGCTCTACAGCGGACATGCGCCGCTCTTCAACGCCGACAAGGTCCATACCCCCATCCTCTTTATGCACGGCGGAGCGGACACCAACGTGCCCATCAACGAAAGCATCCAGATGTTCACAGCCCTCAAGCTGCTTGGTCGTGAGTGTGCCTTCATTACGGTCGAGGGCGAGAATCACCACATCCTCAACTACAATAAGCGCATTCGTTGGCACGATAGCATTATGGCTTGGTTCGCTCGTTGGCTGCAAGACGACCCGACTTGGTGGAACTCGATGTATCCGGAGAAGAATTTAAAATAAATTCTTTTGGATTAGGGATTAAGGATTAGGGATTAAACTATATGGTCACGAAAATGAGACTTTTGATACTCCTGCTGGTTGCTATTACGAGTGTATTCTCGGCCAATGCAAGCGACAATTTTGTGCGGGTTTCCGGTACTAAACTGTTGGCACGCGACGGTCAGAAGCTGATAATGCGCGGCACGAACTGCGGCAATTGGATGGTGCGCGAGCCGTACATGATGAACACCTCGGGCAATCTGGACCGTCAGTTCAAGTTCGACAAGATGATTGCCGATGTATGCGGGGAAGAAAAGGTAGAAGAGTTCGACCGCCTTTGGATGGACAATAACTTTTGCGAGAAAGACATGAAGTTTCTTGCAGAGCAGGGATTCAACACCTTGCGTGTGCCGATGCACTACAAATATTTTACCCTACCCATCGAGAAAGAACCCATTGCCGGTGAACAGACTTGGCTGGAGGAGGGTTTTAATCGCATTGATTCCATGTGCGTGTGGGCAGAACGCTACAACATACTGCTCATCCTGGATATGCATGCATGTCCGGGCGGTCAGTCATCGGGCGACATCTGCGACTACGACTCCAGCAAGCCCTCCCTTT
>JAFZPZ010000018.1 GCA_017552435.1 Bacteroidaceae bacterium | reverse complement strand
GAAGCGTGGCGAGATATTCGGTTTCCTTGGTGCTAATGGCGCAGGAAAAACCACTGCCATGCACATGCTTACGGGACTGAACCAGCCCACCAGCGGCACCGGACGAGTGGCAGGCTTCGACATTCGCACGGAGCACGAACAGATAAAGAAGCACATCGGCTACATGTCTCAGCGGTTCTCGCTCTACGAAGACCTGACAGTAGCTGAGAATATCCGGCTGTTCGGTGGCATCTATGGAATGAAAGATGCTGAGATAGCAAACAAGACAGACAGTTTGTTGAAGCAACTGAAGTTCGAGAATCACAAGAACGGCCTCGTAGGCTCGCTGCCCCTTGGATGGAAACAGAAGCTGGCCTTCTCCGTCTCTATTATCCACGATCCAGCCATTGTGTTCCTCGACGAGCCGACAGGTGGTGTCGATCCTGCCACGCGTCGCCAGTTTTGGGAACTCATCTACGACGCTGCCCACCGTGGTATCACAGTTTTCGTAACCACTCACTATATGGATGAGGCAGAATGTTGCGACCGTATATCGGTTATGGTAGATGGTAAGATTAGTGCCATGGGCACGCCCGAGGAACTAAAGCGTAACTTCGGACAACCTGACATGGATCATGTGTTTACGTATTTAGCGAGAAAAGCCAAGAGGTCGTCAGACTAAAGGTCAATGTTCAATGAAATGAAGCAGTTTGTATCATTCGTCATCAAGGAGGCACGTCACATCCTGCGTGACAAGCGTACGATGCTCATACTCTTTGGCATGCCCATCGTGCTGATGCTCCTCTTCGGCTTTGCCATCACCAACGATGTGAAGAACGTGCGCACCGTTGTGGTGACCTCGCAGATGGATCACGCTACGCAGCAGGCCATCGACCGCCTTGCCGCATCGGAATATTTTACGATTACCACTACTGTCCCCACGCCGAAAGAGGCTGAACGACTGATTCGTAACCAAAAGGCCGACCTCGCCGTAGTGTTTGGACAGGACTTTGCTTCTAAGCATTCAGGCATCCAGTTTATCGTCGATGGCTCCGACCCCAACATGGCACAGCAATGGACAACTTACGCACAGCAGACAATGCTCAATGGTCAATTGTCAATTGTCAATTTGAGGCTTCTTTACAATCCCCAGATGAAGTCGGCTTACAACTTCGTGCCTGCCATCATGGGTATGCTGTTGCTGTTGATTTGTGCGATGATGACCTCCGTCAGTATTGTGCGAGAAAAGGAACGTGGCACGATGGAGGTGCTCTTGGTATCGCCTGTCCGCCCGCTGATGATTATCGTGGCCAAGGTGGTTCCCTATCTGTTGTTGGCATTGCTTATCCTTGCCATCATCCTGCTCATGTCAGCCACCGTGCTCGATGTGCCGTTACAGGGTTCGCTGGGATGGATTCTTGTGGTTTCACTTATTTATATTCTACTGGCGCTCTCGTTAGGATTGCTCATCTCGAACATCGCCCAAACGCAGTTTGTGGCGCTGCTCGTGTCGGCAATGGTGCTGCTTTTGCCCACCGTTATGCTCTCTGGTATGCTGTTTCCTGTGGAGTCGATGCCTACTGTGCTGCAATGGATTTCGGCCATCATACCACCCCGCTACTACATCCAGGCTATGCGCAAACTGATGATTATGGGTGTGGGCATTCAAGAGGTATGGCACGAGGTGGCTGTCCTTATCGGCATGACCGCCCTGTTGCTTGTTGTCTCACTGAAGAAGTTCAAAACAAGGCTGGAATAATGTTCAATGGTTAATGTTCAATGATGATTAAATATTTGCTTCAAAAGGAGTTCCTGCAGATTCGGCGCAACTCGTTCATGCCGAAGATTATCTTCATCTTCCCTATCATGGTGATGTGCGTCATGCCGTGGGTGATGAACCAGGAGGTGAAAAATATCCGCGTAGATGTGGTGGATATGGACCGCACCACGCTTTCGCAGCAACTCGTCCACCAGATAGAAGCTTCGAACTACTTTATCTTCAATGGTCAGAAAGCGACCTACCAAGAAGCCATGAAGGACATCGAGACCTCGCAGGCCGATATCATCCTTGAAATTCGCGATGGCCAGTATCTTATCGCTGCCAATGCCGTCAATGGCACCAAAGGTTCGATAGGTTCAGCGTATCTGAGTCAGATAATAACCCCCCTCTTATCCCCCCAACTGGGGGGAAGCCCCAATGCGCAGGTGTCCCCCCTCCAGTCGGAAGGGGTTAGGGGGAGGCTTTTATACAACAAGCACCAAGATTACAAGGTCTTTATGATTCCCGCCTTGATGGGCATTCTGATGATGATGCTCTGTGGCTTCTTGCCTGCATTGAACATCGTGGGTGAAAAGGAAAAGGGTACCATCGAGCAGATCAACGTCACCCCCGTCTCGAAGTGGTCGTTCATCCTTGCCAAGCTCATTCCTTACTGGATTATCGGGCTGGTAGTACTCACCCTCTGCCTAGTGCTATCGTGGCTTGTCTATGGCATCACCTGTCAGGGACCGCTCTGGTTTGTCTATCTGCTGGCCATCCTCCTAGCGTTGTTTTTCAGCAGCTTCGGCCTTATCGTTTCCAACTATAGCGACACCATGCAACAGGCCATGCTGGTCATGTGGTTCTTCGTGGTGTGCCTGATGCTTCTCTCCGGACTTTTCACCCCCGTGCGCTCCATGCCCGACTGGGCCTACCTGACCACCTACGTTAATCCCATGCACTATTTCGCTGATGCCATCCGCACCGTTTTTGTCCGTGGCGGCGACTTCCGCAGCATAGCCCACCAAGTGTTCGCCCTCTTGGGTATCTCTTCCTTTATGAGTGTTTGGGCGGTTATCAGCTACAGGAAAAATCAGTAAAACATCACTTCCTAAACAATCCTAAAAGTTGATAGGGAATCGCCAGTTCTTCGCTGTTTTTTCGTATCTTTGCAGCAGATAACTAAGCAACACCTCTATGCAAGGAAACTTTTCGTACTACAATCCCACCAAGTTGTATTTTGGTGATGAGTCTTTGAACTTTCTCATGGACGAGTTGAAAAACTTCGGTCCTGTCGTGCTACTGAACTATGGCAGCGGCAGTGTGAAACGTAATGGGATCTACGACCAAGTAATAGCCATTTTAAAAGAGGCTGGTAAGACCATCGTGGAGAATCCGGGTGTGATGAGCAATCCTACGCTGGAGAAGCTGCGCGAGGGTATCAAAATAGCCCGTGAGAACAACGTGGACTGGATTCTCGCCCTCGGTGGCGGCAGCGTCTGCGACTACTCGAAGGCTGTGGCCGCATCTGTATTCTACGATGGCGACTACTGGGACAAGTTCTGGCTGAAACAGGAACAGCCCGATGCCGACCAGAAGCTGTTGCCAGTGGGTTGCATTCTGACGATGGCAGGTACTGGTTCGGAGATGAACGCCGGTACTGTGATTACCGATGCGGAGCACACGTTCAAGGTGGGCCATGTGTTTGACGACCGCCTGATGCCGAAGTTCTCCATCCTGAATCCGAAGTTCACGATGACCGTGCCCGATAACCAGATGAAGGCAGGCATCTACGACATCATGAACCACATCATGGAGCAGTACTTCTCTGACTTCGACGACAACACCAGCGACTATCTCTCTGAAGGACTGATGCGCAGTCTTATCACGGCTTCCCGCATCGCTGTGAAGAATCCGCAGGACTATGAGGCTCGCTCGAACATTATGTGGACAGCGACGTGGGCTCTCAATACGCTTATAGGTCTCGGCAAACGCGAGGACTGGATGGTGCATATGATTGGGCACTCGGTAGGAGCTTGGACTCACGCCCCTCACGGCTACTGCCTCGCTGCTGTCTCAATGTCCTACTATCGTCGCGCCATGCAGCCCGGGCTGCCCAAGTTCGTGCGCTTCGCCAAGAACGTCTGGGACATTAAGGGCGAAGGAATGACCGACGAGCAGATTGCCGAGGCAGGTCTCGAAGCCCTAAAGAACTGGATGCTGGAGATTGGACTTCCGCTGACCATCAGCGAAATAGGTGCCACCCCCGACACGATTCCCGGCATCACCCAAGGCACCATCTGCTATCCCGCAGGCTACATGGATTTGAAGCCAGAGGATATTACCGAGATTCTAAAGGAGAGCATATAAATGAAGAAGATAGTATTTGCTATGGCAGCGCTACTGACTATCAGTCTGAGTGCCTGCTCACAAAGTAACAAACAAAAGGGACACGCTGCGAAGCGCATCCTTATCCGAAATGGAACCTTGACTTACTGGGAAAACAAAGGCAGTGAAGAAAGCAAACGACACGTGTTAAAAGTGGCCACGACACACGTTTAGTTTGCAGACATCACTGGGGTCGGGGCTTCCGATAGAATCGCGGATTGGATGGGGTAGAGTGAAAATAAATTCAGCAAATCTGCGGTTTAAATGAAAAAAAAACACTAACTTTGCATCGGGAACCTGCATCTCGTAACATTAATTCGAACTGATATGAAATTATCTTTTGCTTCTGGAGGTCTTTCTGCAATGGCTCTGCTATCGGCTCTTCCTTGTTGGGCCGCAAAGAATGCTGACAAACGTCCGAATATTGTCCTCATTATGGCCGACGATATGGGATACTCCGATATCGGTTGCTACGGAGGTGAGATTCCGACGCCCAATATCGATGCGCTAGCTGCCCGCGGGCTTCGGTTCACACAGTTCTACAATTGCGGTCGCTCGTGCCCTACAAGAGCCAGCTTGCTGACTGGTCTCTATTCCCATCAGGCTGGCATCGGTGCAATGTCGGAAGACCCCGAGCTGAAGGAGGGTGAAGATCCTGAACATCAGGGCGAGCACGGCTACATGGGGTTCCTGAATCGCAATTGTGTGACGATGGCTGAGGTGCTTCGCGATGCGGGTTACCACACCTACATGACCGGAAAATGGCATGTTGGTCTGCACGGGAAAGAGAAGTGGCCCTTGCAACGTGGTTTCGAGCACTTCTATGGCATTCTGGCCGGCGCTACAAGCTATCTGCAGCCGCGAGGGGGTAGGGGACTGACGCTCGACAATACCAAACTGCCGCCACCAAGACTACCGTACTACACGACCGATGCCTTCACAGATCATGCCATCAGTTTCCTTGAGCAGCAGACGGACGACAAGCCTTTCTTCCTCTATATCTCCTACAACGCTCCACATTGGCCTCTGCAAGCCAAGGATGCGGACATCGAGAAGATGGCAGGCCGCTACGTTCAGGGATGGCAGCAGACGCGCGAGCAAAGGCGACAGAGAATGGTGGAACTGGGACTCATCAAGGACGACTGGGGACTCGCAGAGTGGGAATCCAGAACTTGGGACCAGTTGAACGAGGAGGAAAAAGACAACTCAGCCCTTCGAATGTCGGTCTATGCGGCTCAGGTGCATTGCATGGACTATAACATCGGCAGAGTCGTCGACTATCTCCGCGACAAAGGACAGCTGGAAAACACGCTCATCATCTTCCTCTCCGATAATGGTGCTTGTGCTGAGCCGTATAGCGAGACAGGCTTCGGAACTATTGCCGACATCAACAACCAGCAACACTGGGTTCAGCCCTCTTACGGGAAGCCCTGGGCGATGGTGAGCAACACGCCCTATCGCAAATACAAGCGTCGCGCTTACGAAGGCGGCATAGCTGCTCCGCTCGTCATTTCTTGGCCTAAACAGACAGACAAGTACGCTTCAGGGATGAGGGACAACATCTGTCACGTTACAGACTTGATGGCTACTTTCATCGATGTCGCAGAAGCTACTTATCCGAAGACCTATCATGGCGGCAACGAAATCATCCCCTTGGAGGGAACAAGCTTGATGCCCGCTGTAACCGAGCCAAAGAAGCAGTTGCACGAATACATCTTCGGCGAGCACGCGTATAATTGTTACGTGAGATGGAACGATTGGAAGGCGGTTCGCGACGAAGTGACCGACAAATGGGAACTCTATAACATTCCTGCCGACCGCACGGAAAGGCACGACCTCGCAGCAGAGAAGCCGGAACAGCTGAAGAAGTTGGTCGAGAAATGGGAAGAATGGGCTAATACGCATCACGTATACCCGAAAGGAAAAGGCGGTCGCGACACGAGACTGACAGAATGAATCGAAACAAAGCTTGAGGGAACAAATGGCAATGCTGCACGGCGAAAAACGACATCTTGGCGTCTTTTTAATCATCCTTTTGTTGATTGGTGCCTACTTCTTCCTCATCAGGGAGAATAGTCCGAGGGAAATGGGTGAGCAGAACCGCTATGAGTTGCGCGTTTTGAACGGTCTCATCAAAAAGAAGCAATTCTTTAGAGACAGCCTGAAGAATCATATGGACTCCGTGATGTTGCAGCTCCACAAAAACACGGACTACAACGACGAATTCAGGTATTACACCAACCGAAGATTGCTGCAGAAATCCCAGATGTTCTCCTACGACTATGCCAGTCAGTTCTCGCAAAAGATGCGTCTCCTATCCGACCAAATAGGCGATGGAAACCTGAAGGCCGAGTCACGCATCCTTTCCAGTTTCAATATGGCGCAGGCGTGCCTGTTTGTCGAGGCTTTGGATATGCTGAAGTCGGTCGACCTGAACTTCCCCAACTTGAACGATAGTATTCTTGCTCTCTATTATTTCTATTATGGTATCACATATCAGCGACTTGCGGTATATGTGAACGATTCCATTAATGCAAAGAAATACAACAATACGGGCATAGAAATGTTCATAAAGAGCCTGGACTATTCGAAAGACCAGGGAATGAACAACTTCGTCTTGGGAAGGGTGTTTGGAAGGCAAGGGAAATATGATGTGGCGCAAAAGTATTTCGAAGAGGCTTTGAAGTATATCAAGAAGGATGATAACGTCCTCTACACGCTTGCCAATGCCTCTTTGGGAAAGTGCTTCAAGCATCAGGGAATATACGAACCCGCTACTCGTTATTACATTGAAGCTACGAAGAATGACATCCTGAACGCGCAGAACTCATCCATCGCTATCATCGACCTTACCGAGCATCTCTACAAGCAGTATCATCAGACTCGCGACGTAATAAAATACGTGAATATTGCTATCGAAAACGGCGAGTACTACGGCATGCGTTCGCAGATAACGCACATCGACAAGATCATCCCAGATATATCGAAAGAAAGAGCAAGGCATAATCGCATTCTTGTCATTTTCTTCACAGCAATAGTTGCCATCTTCCTAATCTACATCCTGCATATTCTGTTCCGCTATGAGAAGAACAGGAAGTTCCTGAAAGACTATCTTTCGATGAACGAGAAGCTGAAGGAGAAAAACAATCTTCTTCATGATGAAAACGAAAGACTTTCCAGAGCAGGTATGTTGCTGCGCGACTCCAACAAGCTGAAAGACGCATATTTAGGAAAACTTCTTGAATCAAATAGTGAACTCACGAATATGTTCGAGGAGTTCGCACTCAAAGCCGACCAAAAGCTGAAGAAAGCTCAATACGAGCAAATCCAGAAGTCCATCAAGGAACTTCAGAAGAACTTTAGCAAGAAGGAGCAACTTGATAGGTTCGACGAACTCTTTATGTCTATGTTCCCCACATTCATAACCGATTTCAATGCGCTTCTGATGCCAGAACATAGAAAGCAGGAAAGCGAGGCTCTTCTTACTCCTTCCATGCGTATCTTTGCCCTTATCCGATTGGGAATCAGCAGTAATCAGCAAATAGCTCGTGTGCTGAATTATACTTACAACACGATTCTAAACTATAGGGTAAGAGTGCGTGCCATGGCGATAAATCCCGATACTTTTGAGCAGGATGTCATGAAAATTGGATTGTAAAATCTTCGTTTTAGCGAATATTACCATCTATATTTTCAGTATATTCTTTTAATAAAATCTTCCTTCCTTATCTCGTTCATATCGTTGATTTGCAACGATATAGGGATTTTATTGCGTTATATTCTGCGTATATATTTTTTTGTGGCCTTTACCACATCATAAAAACTTCATAACTTTGCGGCAGAAAATACATTATTAGTTATTAATAAAAGTTATGAAAAGAAAACTATTTTTTCTGGCGCAAGTATTTCTTGCTTCCATGATGACAGTCGTTAATGCACAGTCATTCGATGCTGAAAAGACGTACACGATTGAGTGTAACAATCAGGCTGGGAAGTACATGCAGGACAACGGCGATGGTTACATTGTCCCCGCGAATTTCAACGACAATTCCTACTGGTATCTCATTCCTACGGGCAATGAAGGTTGTTACTATGTGAAAAATGCAACCACAAATCGCTACATGCAGAAGACCAGCGAGTATCAGGTTTCTGTTAAGACAGGAGATGACCCCGTTGAAATCTATATCAAGAATGACCCTGCTAAAGGTACAAACGTTTATGGTTTGGCATCAACAGACCGTGAACCCCACGACTTCGCCGATGATAATACATGGGGTGCCAACTACACCTCTAACTGGGTGCAGGGTTTCAGTGCTGCGTTAGGCGCTCGCCCCAATTCCTTCTGGAAGATTGTAGAGCAAGCAATACCTGGCACGGAACCCGAAACAGGGCATGTGTTCAGCGCTGACAAGATTTATACTATTGTCTGCAAGCCTGATTTCAACACATTCATGCAGGACAACGGGACTGGCGGATTGCTCCTTGGCCCGGAGTCTGCCGGTACATTGTGGAGTTTTGAACCTACAGAAAATGCGAACTGCTATTATGTGAAGAATGTCAAGACTGGCAACTACATCCAGGCTTGTCCTGATTCAGAAGTTCCCGCAACAATGGGAACAGAACCCGTGGAGTATTACATCAAGGGCGATGCAGTAGGCGGTCAGGCTGGCGAGAACTTTTTCCGCATGACCTCTACCGACCGCACACCTCACGACTTCAGTTCCGGCACTATCGGTCTGAACCGCGCAGGTGACAACACCAAAGTACAAGGCTTTGCATCTGTTACTGCTGCCAATCAGTGGTCGGTATGGTGCATTCGTGAGGTGGAAATGGTTCAGAACACATCATTCTCAAGTCCTTTCACTGGAACAGAAGTTCAGGAAGGAATTGTTTATCTTTATAATGTAGAAAGCGGCAAATGGTTGCAGAACAACAATAGGTTGAACCCCGAACTGACTGCTCAGTACTGGACAACCCGCGCAGAGTTGGGTGATTGGGGTCTCGATATAAATCTGGTTGCCCTTTCGGATGGTGGCTACCAGATTGACCCGAACTTCATTAACAACCACTCCATCAATGATTTCAATCTCTATATGGATACTAATCAGCCCGTTACTTCTTGGAAGTTCACACCTAAGAGCGTGGATGGCATAAGCAACGCCTATACCATCGAGGCTGAAAAGGCTACTTTGGGCTCTGACGTAAACGGTTATCTTCGTGGTGCAGATTTGGGAGCTACCACATGGCAAGTTGTTACTCTCGAAGAGCGATTGCAGTATGCTCAGTTAAATGCTTCTGAAAGCAATCCAATCGACATGACTTTCTTGGTTCCCAACCCTGACCTTGCAAACAATAATGAGCGCACAGCTTGGGTGGTAACTCGTGACGGTGGAAGCGACGGCTGGAACGATAACATCCGCTACAACCGCAACTTCTGGGCTTCTGGATTTAACAGCCTTGATGTATCGCAGACCGAAATCGCTGTTCCCAACGGCACTTATCAAGTTAGCTTCTCTCTGATGTACTCTCCAACAGCATTAGGTGATATCAATATAGACGATTATAATGCGTATAAGACAAACGGCGACGAGACGGTTTATGTTGTCGGCTACGCAAATGGCGAGACCATTAAGGCACGTTCCATCTATTCTGTTGAAGGAACATCTGGTGTTACCAATCAGCATCAGAAGCAAGTAGGCGACTACTTCTTCCCGGGTGGCCCCAATCAGGTGAATGGAACAATGGCTATCGGCAACTACCAGACCGAACCCCTAACTGTAACAGTAACTGATGG
>JAFZPZ010000017.1 GCA_017552435.1 Bacteroidaceae bacterium | reverse complement strand
TTTCTATTTGCGCATGTTTTGTTCACCTCGTTTTGTCATATTTTGTATAAGAAATCCTCTCAAATTTTGGTAATTATAAATAAACTCCGTATTTTTGCACTTACTAAAAACTAATAATAATGAAATGGATAATAGTAATATAATCTATCAAAAATTAACTGAGGATAAAATCGACACATTTATTCAGATGCGCATTAACCAGCTTCTTGAAGAGGGCGCAACTGAAGATGTCGATCTTGCTCCAGCATTGAGGGACTATTATGTTAGACATATGGCAGACGGTTCCTTCGTATCATGGATTGCGATGGATGGTGAAAAGATAGTGGGAACGAGCGGCATGTCTTTTGTGGAGAAGCCACCGTATTTTGGTTGTCCCAGCGGAAGGATAGGTCTTCTGTCGAGTATGTTTACAGACCCTGACTACAGGCGCAAAGGAATAGCAAAAGAACTACTTTCAAGAGTGGTGGAGGAAGCCCAAGTACATGGGTGTGGTTCGGTTCAGATTACTGCTTCAGACATGGGCGTCCTGCTATATACAGCATTTGGCTTCATCAAGAATAAGAACTTTATGCAATATCGTATCGATTAATGGCAATCATTACCGCTGTTAGAGAGCTATAATCGACGAAGTCTTCCTTTTTGCCATACGTGGCGAGAATGGTCTTTGCTTCGGCATTAAGCTTTTCTTCGGGCATCTTTGAGATTTTCGAGTGAATGACCGCCATCATCATTCGATGCTTCAGACTCAGATGGCTGTAGTCAATGGCTCCATGTAGATGAAATATCCGTGATTCATCATAGAAATGTTCTGGGACACGTTTTCTAACGGAGTGCCGGATGTATGCCATATTCTCTGGATCTGTCGGGTCAACAAGACCGACAGTGACGATAACCAGTTCTTGCTTAGGGGACATCTTACTGACCGTCTTCTTTAATCCCAGGATACTCCCCGCATAAAGAGCACCCATGAAGATAACCCGTTCATACTTATCAATATCCTTAGCCTCTTTGAAAGCTACGGCTTCTATCCCCGTCATTGCAGACAGGTGTTCGGCATATCGCTTAGTTGTGCCATATTGGCTACCATAAATAATGAGCGATTTGTTCATTTGCGGATGGTTTGTTCTCCTCGCTTTGTCATTTGCTCTGCAAAGGCCTGTGCACCGTTCTCGCGGATGTAACGGATGCAGGCAGGTCGATCACTCCTGAAAACGAATGCGAAGAACTTTCCTATCAGGTTGTTATGAAGCCGACAATCCTTGACGTCCATCTCACACTCGGCACATGTATGGAAGCCTTTTTCTATACAACACTTGCGGATTTTGCACCATGAAGCCTTCTCGTTTTCATGACATCCAGGGCATTTGCCCATGCGGTATTTCTTGCATGCTCCGCAGTAAAGACCACAGGCGGCAACCATCCTCACGTCAACTGTTATTTCTTTCATATTTTCGTATTTTTATTTGCAAAGATAATGATAATTACGGAATTATCGCTATCTTTGTAGCCGGAATTAATATTGTTTATGAAGTAACCCAACAAAATGAAAGTGATTTGTACAAAGAAGGCACCTGCTGCCATCGGCCCTTATAGCCAGGCCATCCGAGTCGGTAATCTCGTCTATACATCCGGTCAGATACCCATCGACCCTGCCACTGGCACTTTCGTCGAAGGCGGCATCAAGGAACAGACCCGCCAGTCGCTCACCAACGTGAAAGCCATCCTGGAAGAGGCTGGTCTCAGCATGAGCGACGTCGTAAAGACCACCGTATTCATGGCCGACATGAACGACTTTGCCGACATGAACGCTGTCTATGCAGAGTTTTTCACGGAACCTTATCCTGCCCGTTCTGCCGTTGCCGTTAAGACTTTGCCGAAGGGCGCCTTGGTAGAGATTGAGGTGGTGGCCGAAGTTAAATAGAAGCAGATGGCTATAGAGCAAGCAATATTCCGTAGGTCGGAACTACTGTTGGGCGACGAGGCGATGAGCCGTATCGCTGAGAAACGCGTGATAATCTTCGGTGTGGGAGGCGTTGGTTCTTGGTGCGCCGAGAGTCTGGTGCGCAGCGGCATCAGGAAGTTGACAATTGTCGATTCCGACCGTGTGTGCATCACCAACATCAACCGCCAGTTGATGGCGACAACGAAGACCGTCGGACAGGTGAAGGTGGATGCTCTGAAGGAGCGTCTGCTAAGCATCAACCCCTCGGCAGAGATTACCGCCCTGCAGCAGATTTTCACGGCAGAGACCGCAGATAGCTTCCAGCTCGACACCTACGACTACATCATTGATGCCATCGACTCGCTGAAGGACAAAGCCCTACTCATCCTCATGGCTTGCCAGACTAAGGCGAAGTTCTACTCGTCAATGGGCGCAGCGCTGAAGCTCGACCCCACCCGCATCAAGACGGCTGAGTTCTGGAAGGTGCAGGGCGACCCGCTGGCACGCGCCCTCCGCAAGCGTTTCAAGCGTGATGGCCAGTATCCTAAGCGTAAGTTCCAATGTGTTTACTCTGATGAACTCTTGGAAAACAAAGGTCACAACGCTACTTGCGGCACAGAGCAATGCATGTGTCCCAAAGCGAAGACAGGTCCTGGTGATCCGAAGCTGCTGAACCATGAGTGGTGCTCGTCGAAGGCTCAGATTAACGGCACGATGGCTCACATCACCGCCATGTTCGGCTTTATGCTGGCTGGATTGGTGATACAACATGCCGTAGAATGAAT
>JAFZPZ010000016.1 GCA_017552435.1 Bacteroidaceae bacterium | reverse complement strand
TGCCCCTGTAGTCCGAAAGCTTCAGCTCTTCTCCCTTGGCTGTGGTGACGGTGTAATCGTAGATCATTTTTTCTACTCCTTTTTGCTTGCTCCAAAGGTTTGTTGACCCATAAAGCTGCCCGTGAGGCTGCGGAGAATTACTATCAGATGCTTATCAAGGGCGATTACAGGGGATTCGCCAGCGGCTACGCTCACATGGAGAACATGCCGGCTGACTATCTCGACCAGCTGGAGGATGCTACGGCACAGTTCATGTCGGAAGAGCCCATGCGCGACCTCATTGCCGTCTCGGTCCTGAGCGACAGCCTCGGTGAGGACAGCACTGCCTTCGTGATGCTCCAGCTGCAGTTCAGCGACAGCATCTTCGAGGAAATACAGGTTCCCCTCATACTCGGGGAAGATGGATGGATGATGATGACCCCCTAACCCCCTTTAGGGGGAACAAAAAGTGAAAAATTCAACCTAACTAAATACAAATTCAATATAAATAATGAAGAAACTGATTTGTTTTTTGATGCTGTGCTTCCAATTGTCAATTTTCAATAGTCAATTGTCAATTGTGAGGGCACAACAGATGCAAATGCCGCCCGTTCCGCTTGATCCAGCCGTAAAAGTAGGAAAGTTGGAGAACGGACTCACCTATTTCATCCGCCACAACGAGTGGCCGGAGAAACGATGCGATTTTTACATCGCCCAGCGCGTCGGATCGATGCAGGAAGAAGACGACCAGCGTGGCTTGGCCCATTTTCTGGAGCACATGTGCTTCAACGGCACGACTCACTTCCCGGGCGACGCCCTGAAGCAATATCTGGAGCGAATCGGCGTCAAGTTCGGCGAAAATCTCAACGCCTACACCAGCTTCGACGAAACTGTCTATAATATAAATAATGTGAACGTAGAAATCCCCGGAGCCATCGACACCTGCCTCCTGATACTCCATGATTGGAGCCATGACCTCCTGCTTGAAGACAAGGAGATAGATAAAGAGCGCGGTGTCATCGAGGAAGAATGGCGTGTGCGCCGCTCTGCCCAGATGCGACTCATCGAGGCAGCTCTGCCGACCCTATATAAGGACAGTAAGTACGCCAACCGCATGCCCATCGGCACAATGGAGGTCGTTAAGAACTTCCCCTACGAGACGCTGCGCAATTATTACCACAAGTGGTACCGGCCCGACCTGCAGGCACTCGTTATCGTGGGCGATGTTGACCCCGATGCCATCGAGCGGAAGCTGCAGGACATGTTTGCCGACATCGCTCCCGCTCCGGCAGACGCTGCGGTCCGCGAGGAGTTCCCAGTGCCCGACAACGAGGAGCCCATTGTCTTTATCGGAAAAGACAAGGAGTTCCCCGACATGGAGGCTAACATCATGTTCAAGAGCGAGCCGATGCCCCGCGAGATGCGGGGAACTTATGCATATCTCATAAACGATTTCATGCAGGAAGCCGTCGCAGGCATGCTCAACGAGCGTCTTTTGGAGCTTACTCGCAAGGCTGATGCCCCCTTCACGGGTGCTGGCGTCAGCTTCGGCGACTATGTTGTGGCCAAGACGAAGGATGCACTCTCACTCGACGTCAGCATGAAGGAAAATCGCTACACCGAGGGTATCAAGGCCGCCTACAGAGAGCTGCTGCGTTCAGTCCGAGGCGGATTTACGGAAAGTGAGTATGAACGCTTCAAGCAGGAATATCTCTCGCAGTTAGATGCAGCCTACGAAGCTCGCGACAAGCGCACAAACACATCATTTGTCTATGCCCTCGTCAATCACTTCCTGAATAATGATCCGGCAGCCGACATCGCGTGGTCGCATCAGACACTTCATCAGATTGTGCCCATGATTCCGCTCCAGTCTATCAATCAAGCCATCGGTGCCTTGGCCCCGAACAACCGGGCTATCCTTGTATTGATGCCTGACAAGGAGGGCTTGGCCTGTCCGACCGAACAAGACATCCTTTCCGCCATGGCAGAGGTCGATGCAGAGGAAATCGCCGCCTTTACGGAGGAAATCAATACCGATCCACTCGTACCTGAGCTCCATAGCAAGGTCAAAGTCAAGAAGATAACCGATGATATCTACGATTCGAAGCTAATAACGCTCAGCAACGGCATGAAGATTCATGTGAAGCAGACAGATTACAGCCCCGGGAAGATCATCTTCCGTGCAACGTCCTGGGGAGGCAACAGCCTCTACAGCAATGACGAATATATCAACTCAGGAAACGTCGGGCTGGTTCGCCAGGGCGGCTTGGGAAGCTTCTCAGCCGTCGAGCTCAACAAAAAGCTCGCCGGAATACAAGCCAGCGCCACTGCGACCGTCGGTTCCCGCACAGAAGGCATCACCGGACACTGCGTGAAGAAGGATCTGGAGTCAATGCTCCAGCTCACCTATCTGTGCTTCACATCTCCCCGTCGTGACGATGACGCCTTCACTTCGCAGATGGAACGTAGGCGCAATGCTTTGAAGAATCAGGAGCTCGACCCGCGTACTACCCTCTCTGACAGCATCATCAGCGTCGTGTATGATAATAATGTCCGCGCAAAGCGTGAGAAAGAAGAGGATCTGGACCGAATCAACTACGACCGCCTCCTGCAAATCTACCGCGAGCGCTATTCGAACGCCGGCGACTTCGAATTCTACCTGGTTGGCGATGTAAATGCCGATTCTGTGGCTCCCCTGCTGGCTAAGTACCTCGGTGCCCTGCCTACTAAGGGTAAAAAGGAGAATTACAAGACCATTGACCAGCGTATTCACAAAGGACAGCGCGAATGCTTCTTCACAAGGGAGCAAGACACGCCCAACTCACTGAATGTCTTCCTGTATCACGCTCCTGTCAAGGAGACCTTGAAGAATGATATTCTGGTCGATATGTTGCAGCAGGCCCTGACGATGCTTTACACCGAAACTGTCCGCGAGGACGAGGGCGGAGCATACGGCGTGCCCGTCAATGCAGGCATCAGCGACTACCCGGAGGAAATTGCCACCGTCCAGATCATATTGCCGACCTCCCCAGAGAAACGTCAGGCCATGACTGGCATCGTCTATGACGGCGTAAAGCAAATGCAGGACAACGGTCCCACCGAATCGAATCTCGGAAAGATAAAGGAGTACATGCTCCGTTCACACCAGGAGAACCTAAAGGACAACGACTACTGGATGGAGAGCATGATATCCAAGACGCGCTACAATCAGGACTTTGTCACCGGCTATGAGGATTGCGTGCAGAGCATTTCAACCGAAGATATCAAAAATATGGCTCGCCACATCTTCGGCGCCGGCAACAAGCTCGTCGTAACAATGGAAACACCGCAATAGCTTATGTTCATTACCTCAATGGTGGCCGCCTTTGGCCGATACCTGCAGCTCATGGGGCGCGTGTTGAGCCTACCCGAGCGCTGGCGCATGTTCTTCCGGCAATATGTCCGCGAAATGGGCTCGTTGGGCGTGGATTCCATCGGAATCGTCCTGCTCATCAGTTTTTTCATCGGTGCGGTCATCTGCATACAGATAAAACTCAATATCCAGAGTCCCTGGATGCCGACTTTCACCACCGGCTACACTACCAGAGAAATTATGCTCCTTGAGTTCTCCTCAAGCATCATGTGTCTCATACTTGCCGGCAAAGTAGGGTCGAACATCGCTTCCGAGATAGGCACAATGCGCGTAACTCAGCAAATCGACGCGCTCGAGATCATGGGTGTGAACTCAGCTTCCTTCCTCATCCTGCCAAAAGTCATCGGCATGATGACAATGATACCCTTCCTGGTCGTTTTCAGCATCGTCGCGGGCTTTATCGGAGCCTACGCCACATCCATCGCGGGCATCATTACGCCCGACGCCCTTACCGTAGGCCTGTTGCACGACTTCAATCCCTGGTATGTGTGGACGAGCATCATCAAGAGCGTCTTCTTTGCCTTCATCATAAGCAGCGTGGCCTCCTATCACGGCTATTTCGTGGAGGGTGGCAGCTTCGACGTCGGCAAGGCAAGCACAAATGCCGTCGTGTCGAGCAGCATGCTCATCCTGTTCTCTGATATTTTCCTAACTAGCTTGCTTGCATAATGATTGAGGTTCAACATTTATACAAGAGTTTCGATGACCGCGACATCCTGATGGACATCAACATGATTTTCCGCGACGGACGGACCAACCTCATCATCGGGCAGTCCGGTTCGGGCAAAACGGTGCTGATGAAGAACATTGTGGGACTTTTCACGCCCACCAGTGGCAAGATACTCTATGACGGCCGCGATTTCGTCTCAATGCAGAAGCGCGAGCGTGTCATGCTGCGGCGCGAGATGGGAATGATCTTCCAGAGCGCTGCACTCTTCGATTCTATGTCTGTCCTGGAGAACGTCATGTTTCCACTCGACATGTTTTCCGATATGAATCTGGCCGACAGAGTGAAACGCGCCCGATTCTGCCTGGAGCGCGTCAATCTGAAAGGCGCGGAGGACAAGATGCCTGGCGAAATAAGCGGCGGCATGCAAAAGCGCGTCGCCATAGCCCGCGCCATCGCTCTCAATCCCAAATATCTCTTCTGCGACGAGCCAAATTCCGGTCTCGACCCCAAAACGAGCCTCGTTATCGACGAACTCATCAGCAGCATCACCCACGAGTACGGCATGACGACCATCATCAACACCCACGACATGAATTCGGTGCTGGGAATAGGCGAAAGCATCCTCTACATCTGCGATGGGCACAAAGAATGGGAAGGCTCGAAGGATGAGATCATGTCTGCCACCAATGAAAAGCTCAACTCCTTCATTTTCGCCAGCGATTTGCTCCGAAAAGTAAAGGAGGAACAGACAGGCCGGACCACTTCTCCGGGAAGAGAAGAAACTTCCCATTAGCCCTATTAGCCCCATTAGCCCTATAATAATTATGGAAGAACAGGAGAAAATGCAACTTCGCAGTGAAGGTCTTGTCAAGATATATGGCAAGCGTACTGTGGTCAATAACGTCACATTCGACGTCCGTCAGGGCGAAATCGTGGGCTTGCTTGGCCCAAATGGCGCTGGCAAGACGACATCTTTCTATATGACCACCGGATTGGTGCTTCCCAATGCGGGACATATCTTTATTGGCGACGAAGAGATAACAAACTTGCCTGTTTATCAGCGAGCCCGTCGCGGCATCGGCTATCTGGCGCAGGAAGCCAGCGTTTTCCGCAAGATGAGTGTCGAGGACAACATCTCCAGCGTCTTGGAGATGACAAATAAATCTCGCGAGGAACAACGCGAGAAACTGGAAAGCCTAATCACGGAATTCCACCTCGAAAAGGTGCGCAAGAACCTTGGCGACCAGCTCAGCGGCGGCGAAAGGCGCCGTACAGAGATTGCCCGCTGCCTCGCTATCGACCCGAAGTTCATCATGTTGGACGAACCATTTGCCGGTGTCGATCCCATTGCCGTAGAGGACATCCAATACATCGTCTGGAAGCTGAAAAAGCGCAATATCGGCGTCCTCATCACCGATCACAACGTCGAAGAGACGCTTTGCATCACCGACCGTGCCTATTTGCTCTTCGAAGGACAGATTCTCTTCCACGGCACACCGCAGGAACTCAGTGTCAACCCTGTTGTCCTCGACAAATACCTCACCCGAAGCTTTGTTTTGCGCCTTAAGGACTTCCAGCGCATGGAGCAGGAGCGTACGGCGACCACTGGGTAGTCACTCAAATTCATTTTCTTTCGTAACTTTGCCAACTGAAACCCAAAATATTCACCATGAAACGTATTATTGTAATTCTATTGTCCCTGATGCCCTTGCTGATGTTTGCAAAGGGTGATAAGGACACACGTCTGGTCATCATTACCATCGACGGCCTGCGCTGGCAGGAAGTATTCTCCGGTGCTGAAGAGAATTTGATTTCCGATTCCAAACAAGTGCGCGACACCGAGTCGTACCGCAGGACCTACTGGCGTCCAACGCCCGAACTGCGTCGCAAAGCCCTGATGCCTTTCGTATGGAACACCGTTGCTAAGCAAGGTACTATCATCGGCAACCGCAACCTCAATAGCATGATGCAGGTCGCCAACAAGACAAACATCTCCTATCCCGGCTACTGCGAGATGATGACTGGGATGGTGGATGATGCTATTACAGGCAATGATCCTGTCAACAACCCTCACGGCAATGTCCTCGAAGCAGCCAACAAGGACTTGCGCTACAAGGGCAGCGTCATGATGTACGGCTCCTGGAAATCGACGCGATTTGCCATCCACAACGAACCGGCAGGCATCCCCGCCTGCGTGTCCTATGAGCCTGCTGTCGCAAAGAACAAGTCACCCCGCCTGCAACTGGCGGAAAGGATGCTTGAGGGAATGCCTCACTACTGGCGAAGCGAGCACTTCGACGCTTTCACCTACGCTTTTGCCCTCGAAACGTTGCTTGCCGACCATCCGAAGGTAATGTGGATTTCCTTCGGTGACTGCGACGAGTGGGGTCATGCCCGCAAGTACGATTTCTATCTCGATGCAGCCAATGCCACCGATGCCTTCATCAGCGACATCTATGAGGCCTGTGAAGCCGACAAGTTCTATAAAGGAAAGACGACTTACATCATTACCTGCGACCACGGACGCGGTTTCGGCAACGAGTGGACCAATCACGGCAGCGGCACAAAAGGCTCCGAGGCAACATGGGTGATGCTCTTCGGCAAAGGCATCAACACTAAAGGAGAAACCACCGAGAACGGTCCCTTCTATACAAAGCAAGTCGCCGCAACCATCGCCTCCATCCTCGATGTTGAGTTCATGCCCGATGACGGAACGGAGCTTTTACCAATTGAACATTGAACATTGAGCATTGAACATTAATCATTTAAGATTAAGTTTCGGAAATAAATAATAATTTTCAATTTTCAATTTTCAATTAAAAATCGTACCTTTGCACCCGCTTTATAAAGTAAGGACAATAATTAACAAAAAGATAACTGATGAAAATCTCATTTGAAAACGTGGACAAGGTGAGCGCTCTGCTTACCCTGAACATCGAGAAAGCTGACTACGAAGAAAAGGTAAAAAACGCTCTTAAGGACTTTAGCAAGAAGGCAAGCCTGCCCGGCTTCCGTCCCGGCAAAGTGCCCGCATCGCTGATTCAGAAGCGCTTCGGAGCAGAAATCAAGGCTGAAGAAATCAACAAACTCCTCAGCGAAGAAATCAACAAGTACATTCGCGAGAACAAGATTAACATGTTGGCAGAGCCCCTGCCCAACGAGGAGAAGACGCCTGCTATAGACTTCGAAACACAGGACGACTTCACTTTTGCTTTCGACATCGCACTCGCTCCCGAGTTCGACGCCAAGCTCTCCAAGAAGGATAAGCTCACCTACTACGACATCAAGGTGGACGATGCTCTCGTTGACCAGCAAGTTCAGAGCTACTGCCAGCGTGGCGGTCAGCATGTCAAGGCTGAGAGTTATCAGGCAGGCGATATGGTGAAGGGTACACTTACTCAGTTCAATACGAAGAACAACACTCTGGAAGGCGGCATCACAGTCGAGGACGCAGTCATGCTTCCCGAATACATGAAGAACGACAAGGAGAAGGCTAAGTTCGAGGGTGCCAAGCTCGGGGACGTTATCACTTTCAATCCCGCCAAGGCCTATAAGGACAACGCTACCGAACTGGCCAGCCTGCTGCATATCACGAAGGAAGAGGCAGAGGGCATGAAGTCCAACTTCAACTTCCAAGTTTCCGAAATTCTGCGCTTCGAACCCGCAAAGCCCAGTCAGGAGCTCTTTGATCAGGTGCTCGGCAAGGGCGCGGTGAAGAGCGAGGAAGAATTCCGTCAGTTCATCGCTAACGATATCAAGAAGAACTTCAACACCGAGGCCGAGTACCAGTTCATTCAGGACCTGCGCGACCACATCATCAAGCGCATCGGTGAGGTAGAGTTCCCCGAGGCAATTCTGAAACGTTTCATGAAGCTCCGCAATCAGGACAAGGACGAGTCATACGTCGAGGACAACTTCAAGCAGAGTCTGCCCGAACTGCTCTGGCACCTTGCCAAGGAGCAGATTTGTGACCAGCTTGAAATAAAGGTGGAGCACGAGGACGTCCTCGAGACCGCCAAGACCTTCACTCGCATCCAGTTCGCCCAGTATGGTATGGTGAACCTGCCCGAGGAATCTGTTACCAGCTACGCAGCCGAGATGCTCAAGAACGAGCAGCAGGCTCAGGGCCTTGTGGAACGCACCGTCGAGAACAAACTCGCAGCAAAGGCCAAGGAGGCCATTACGCTGAAGGTGAAGGAAGTCACAATAGAAGAGTTCCGCAAGCTCACGGAGAAAAAGGATTAGAGATTAGAGAATAGAGATATTATGGAAAACGAATTTCGTAAGTATGCTACCCGCCACTTGGGTATGAACAGCATGGTGCTGGACGAAGTCATCAGCATGCAGAATCACTATCTCAACCCCTATATCCTGGAGGAGCGCCAGCTGAATGTCACTCAGATGGATGTCTTCAGCCGTCTCATGATGGACCGCATCATCTTCCTCGGTACAGAGATTGACGATTACACCGCTAACACCCTGCAGGCACAGCTGCTCTTCCTCGACAGCACCGACCCGGGCAAGGACATCAGCATCTATATCAACAGTCCTGGTGGAAGTGTATATGCCGGATTGGGCATCTACGACACGATGCAGTTCATCGCCAGCGACGTAGCTACCATTTGCACTGGTATGGCTGCCAGCATGGCTGCCGTATTGCTTGTGGCAGGTAAGGAAGGCAAACGCAGCGCCTTGAAGCACAGCCGCATCATGATACACCAGCCGATGGGCGGTGCACAAGGACAGGCCAGCGACATCGAGATTACTGCCCGCGAGATTCAAAAGCTCAAGAAGGAACTCTACACCATCATCGCCGAACATTCGCACACCGACTTCGACAAGGTATGGGCCGACAGCGACCGCGACTACTGGATGACGGCACAGGAAGCTCAGGAGTACGGCATGATTGACCGCGTGATGACACGCAAGGAGTAAACCAATGACAGGAAAACATAAGAATCGTTGCTCTTTCTGCGGCCGAACTGAGGAAGAAGTGGCACTGATGCTGACCGGCATGAACGGATGCATCTGCGATGATTGCGTTCGCCAAGCCGAACAGATGGTTCGCGACAATTTGGGTGGAGATGTGCATTCGAAGTCCAGCAGCGACACAAGCATTAATCTGGACGAACTTCCCAAGCCTCGCGACATCAAGGCCTTCCTCGATCAGTACGTTATCGGACAGGACAGTGCCAAGCGTTATCTGTCTGTTGCGGTTTATAACCACTACAAGCGTCTGGCACAGCCGGAAGACGATGGGGTGGAGATAGAGAAGAGCAACATCATTATGGTTGGTCCCACAGGAACGGGCAAGACTCTCCTGGCGCGTACCATTGCCAAGCAGCTCAAGGTGCCTTTCACCATCGTGGATGCCACCATCTTCACAGAAGCCGGTTATGTAGGCGAGGATGTGGAGAGCATCCTGACGCGACTGCTGCAGGTGGCCGACTACGATGTGACGGCTACCGAGCGCGGTATCGTCTTCATCGACGAGATAGACAAGATAGCACGCAAGCAGGACAATCCCAGCATCACACGTGACGTGAGCGGCGAGGGTGTCCAGCAGGGACTGCTCAAACTGCTCGAGGGCTCGATTGTCAACGTGCCGCCCAAAGGAGGACGCAAGCATCCCGACCAAGATTATATACACGTCGATACCCGCAACATCCTGTTCATCTGTGGCGGTGCCTTCGACGGCATTGAGCGCAAGATAGCTCAGCGACTCAATACTCATGTGGTGGGTTACGACAGCGTGCAGAACCAGCAGCGCATCGACACCAAAAACCTGATGAAGTACATCGTGCCGCAGGACCTGAAGAGCTTCGGCCTCATTCCCGAAATCATTGGCCGTCTGCCGGTATTGACACATCTCGATCCCCTCGACCGCGATGCTCTGCGTCGCATATTGACTGAGCCGAAGAACTCGCTTGTCAAGCAGCAGATAAAACTCTTCGCGATGGATGGCATCAAGCTATCCTTCGAAGATGAGGCTTTGGATTATATCGTGGACAAAGCCATAGAGTACAAGCTCGGTGCCCGTGGTCTGCGTTCTATCATGGAAACCATTATGATAGAAGCACAGTACAATGCTCCCTCGAAGAAGGAGAAGGAGTTCACCATCACGCGCCAGTATGCCGAAGAGCAGATAACAAAGAGCGAGAAGATGAAAGAATGAGGGAATGAAAAACGATTGTCTTCATTCTTTCATTTTCTTGTTTTCTTATTTTCAGAATCTCTTATTTTCCTAATTTCTTATTTTTTGTTCAAAAAACATTTGGTGGTTTGGGCAAAAAGTAGTATCTTTGTCTTTAGCTTCGTGAAAATACCAGCTTCATGCAAGAGATTAACCTGATAGAACACCTAAAGCATTTCTTTGGTTTCGATTCCTTCAAAGGCGACCAGGAAGCAATCATCCGCAACCTCCTCGAAGGTAAGGATACTTTTGTGCTGATGCCAACTGGCGGCGGCAAATCACTCTGTTATCAGTTGCCCGCTCTGTTGAGCGAAGGTACAGCCCTTGTCGTTTCTCCGCTTATTGCCCTGATGAAGAACCAAGTGGATGCCATACGTCAACTCACAGACGACGACGGCATCGCACACTATCTGAATTCATCGCTCACCAAGACGCAGATTGATGACGTGAAGCAGGATGTCATCGACGGGCGCACGAAGTTGCTTTATGTGGCACCCGAGTCGCTGACCAAGGAGGAGAATATTCGCTTCCTGGCCAGCACGAAAATCTCGTTCTATGCTGTCGATGAGGCGCATTGTATCTCGGAGTGGGGACACGATTTCCGTCCCGAGTATCGTAACATCCGTCCGCTGGTAGAGCAGATAGGCAAGGCGCCTATTATCGCTTTGACCGCTACTGCTACGGACAAGGTGCGTGCCGATATCAAGAAAAACCTGGGTATTCCAGATGCTGCTGAATTCTGCAGTTCCTTCAATCGTCCCAATCTCTACTACGAAATCCGTCCCAAGACAAAGGATGTGGACAAGGATATCACACGCTTTGTGCTCCAGAACAAGGGCAAGAGCGGCATCATCTATTGTCTGAGTCGTCGTCGCGTGGAGGAATTGGCAGAGATGTTGCGTACCAATAACATCGCGGCACGTGCTTATCATGCTGGCATGGAGTCGGCGGAACGGGCCGAGACGCAGGACGACTTCCTGATGGAGCGCATTGATGTCATCGTGGCTACCATTGCCTTCGGTATGGGCATCGACAAGCCCGACGTGCGCTACGTCATCCACTACGATATTCCCAAGAGTCTGGAGGGTTATTACCAGGAAACCGGTCGTGCCGGTCGCGATGGCGGCGAAGGTGTCTGCATCACTTTCTTCTCGCCCCACGACCTGCGCAAACTTGAGAAATTCATGCAGGGCAAACCTGTGGCAGAGCAGGACATCGGTCGTCAGTTGCTGCAGGAAACGGCAGCCTATGCCGAGACATCTATCTGCCGGCGCAAGTTCCTTCTCCATTACTTCGGAGAGGAATACGAGCCCGAGAATTGTGGCAAGTGCGATAACTGCCTGCATCCGCGTGAGAAGGTCGAAGCCACCAGCGAATTGCTCCTTGTATTGCGTGTCATCAATGCCATCAAGGAGAGCTTCAAGACGCAGCACGTCATCGATGTCCTTGTGGGCAACGAGACGGACGATGTGGTGTCGCACCGTCACGAGGCACTCAGTTGTTTTGGTTGCGGCGACGACCACGAGGCTCCGTATTGGAATGCCGTCATCCGTCAGGCCATGATATCCGGCTACATCGAGAAGGGCATCGAGAACTACGGTTTGCTCAGCATCACGCCGGAGGGACGTGCCTTCATGAAAGATCCCGTGGACTTCTATATCACTGAGGATCGCGAGTTCGACGAATACAACGATGTGGCAGGCGAGGGAACTTCAGTGCTCGACGAGACGCTTTTCGCGATGCTCAAGGACTTGCGCCGCGATGTGGCCCGCCGCAAGAACCTGCCGCCCTACGTCATCTTCCAGGATCCTTCGCTCGAGGACATGGCCACATCGTACCCCACAACTGTCGAGGAACTGCAGAATATCAAGGGCGTAGGCGTAGGCAAGGCCAATCGCTATGGTGCAGAGTTCTGCCAGCTCATTGCCCGCTACTGCGAAGAGAACGAGATAGACCGCTTCGAGGACTTCCGCATACGAACCGTCCCCAACAAGAGTGCCGACAAGATAAGCATCATCACATCCATCGACCGGCAGGTTGACCTTGAACAAATTGCCAAGACCAAAGGCATGACCCTCAGTGAACTGCTCGATGAAATCTATTCCATTGTGGATAGTGGTACTAAGCTCAATCTGGATTATTTCATCCGCGAGGTGATGGACCCCGACCACATGCAGGACATCTACGACTACTTCCGCGAGGCAGAGGACAACAACATCGAAGATGCACTCGACGAGTTCGCCGACGAGGAGGATGAATATACCGAGGAAGAGATAAAGCTTGTCCGCATCAAGTTCCTTGCCGAGAACGGAAACTAAGAAAATAATCATTAACCAATAACAAAGAGGAGTCCCCCGCATTTCGCAGAGGACTCCTCTTTTTGCTTGGCAGACTGTTTACTTCAACACGCCGTGAAGGAAAACCTTGGCGTGTTACTTCAACACGCCGAGCTCCTTACCGACCTTGATGAAGGCGGCGATGCACTTGTCGAGGTGCTCACGCTTGTGACCTGCGGAGAGCTGTACGCGGATGCGGGCCTCGCCCTTCGGCACAACGGGATAGTAGAAACCGGTGACGTAGATGCCTTCTTCCTGCATCTTGGCTGCGAAGACTTGCGAAAGTTTGGCGTCGTAGAGCATCACGGCGCAGATGGCGCTCTGTGTGGGCTTGATGTCGAAGCCGGCAGCTATCATCTTGTCGCGGAAGTAGTTGACGTTCTCCACCAGGCGGTCATGCAGTTCGTTCGACTCCTTGAGTATCTTGAACACTTCCAGCGAAGCGCCGATGATACAGGGAGCCAGGGAGTTCGAGAAGAGGTAGGGACGTGAGCGCTGACGCAGCAGGTCGATAATCTCCTTGCGACCTGTGGTGAAGCCGCCCAGAGCGCCGCCGAAGGCCTTGCCGAGTGTGCCGGTATAGATATCAACTCGTCCGTAGGTGTCGGTCAGTTCGCTGACGCCGTGACCTGTCTTGCCGACAACACCAGCCGAGTGGCTCTCGTCAACCATTACCAGAGCGTCGTACTTCTCGGCGAGGTCACAAATCTTGTCCATCGGGGCTACGTTGCCGTCCATCGAGAACACGCCGTCGGTCACGATGATGCGGAAGCGCTGTGCCTGTGCTTCCTGCAGACATTTCTCCAGTTCCTCCATGTTGGCGTTGGCGTAGCGATAGCGCTTTGCCTTGCAGAGGCGCACGCCGTCGATGATGGAAGCATGGTTCAGGGCATCGCTGATGATGGCGTCCTCCTCGGTGAACAGAGGTTCGAACACACCGCCGTTGGCATCGAAGCAAGCGGCATAGAGGATGGTGTCTTCGGTCTTGAAGTAGTCACTGATGGCAGCTTCCAGTTCCTTGTGGATGTCCTGAGTGCCGCAGATGAAGCGTACGCTCGACATGCCGAAGCCGCGCTTCGCCATCATCTTGGTTGCACCCTCGATGAGGCGTGGGTTGTCGGAAAGTCCCAGGTAATTGTTGGCACAGAAGTTCAGAACCTCTTTTCCCTTCACCTGGATGGCAGCCCGCTGTGGGCTTTCGATAAGGCGCTCCTCTTTGTAGAGTCCTGCTTCGCGAATCTCAGCGAGCGTCTGGCTGAGATGCTGTTTCATTTTTCCGTACATAATTTAGTCGTTTTGGTGATTAGTCGTTTAGTCGTTTAGGTTTTGTTGTGCAAAATTACAAAAAAACTATGAACTATGAACTATGAATTATGAATTATTTTGTAACTTTGCAGTCGCTAAGAATAAAACAGTCAAGTACACGAATGAAAAACATCCTTATTATCGGCTCAACAGGACAGATTGGTTCTGAGCTGACCATGCATCTGAGAAGTATTTATGGTAATGAACATGTCGTAGCTGGCTACATCCCCGGCGCTGAGCCGAAGGGTGAATTGCTCGAGAGCGGACCGTCTGCTCTGGCCGACGTGATCAAGGCAGAAAGCATTGCCGATGCTGTGAAGAAGTATAACATCGACACCATCTACAATCTGGCTGCCCTGCTCTCTGTGGTTGCCGAGTCGAAGCCTCGCCTGGCTTGGCAGATTGGCATCGACGGACTCTGGAACATCCTGGAGATTGCCCGCGAGAACAAGTGCGCTGTCTTCACGCCCAGCTCTATCGGCTCGTTCGGATTGGAGACACCGCACGACATGACGCCGCAGGACACGGTGCAGCGTCCCCGCACCATCTACGGCGTGTCGAAGGTGACCACCGAGTTGCTCTCCGAATGGTTCTTCCACAAGTACGGCGTCGATACACGTTCCGTCCGCTTCCCGGGCATCATCTCCTACGTGACGCCTCCAGGCGGCGGCACCACCGACTATGCTGTCGATATCTACTACTATGCCGTTCGTGGCGAGCGCTTCACCTGCCCCATCAAGGCCGGCACCCGCATGGACATGATGTACATGCCCGATGCCCTGCATGCCGCAACGATGCTGATGGAGGCCGACCCGACCCGTCTGAAGCACCGCAACGGCTTCAACATCGCTGCCATGAGCTTCGACCCCGAGATGATATACAAGTCCATCAAGCAGTACAAGCCCGAGTTCGAGATGGTCTATGACGTTGATCCCCTGAAGCAGTCGATTGCCGACTCATGGCCCAACCTCATGGACGACAGCTGTGCCCGTCAGGAATGGGACTGGGAACACAAGTACGGTCTCGAGGAGATGACGAAGGACATGCTGGAGAAACTTGCTATAAAATTAAAAAAATAAAACGTTAATAAAATAAAGAGTAAAAAGCCCCCAGCCGACACGTTCCGGCTGGGGGCTTTTGCGGTCGGCAGTCTTACTGCTGCTGTACGAGTTTGTAGTTCGTCACACCGTTTTCCTGCATCAGTTTCTTGAGGCGGTTGATTTGCTCCTGGGAAACGCCCTTGCAGACATTGATTTGTACGTAGTGGTCCTTGCGGAGGGCAACTTCCTCGAGTCTCATGTTGATGTTGCTGTCTTTTGCTGTCCACGAGGAGTAACTGTACTGCTTCCAGTCGAAGCTGTTGTGAATTCCTTCCTTTATATAGACGGAAGATTTTATCTTTGCATCCTTCGGAGGCGTACCCGTGAGCAGGATGGTCAGTTCGGGTTTGATGTTGTACTGGACACTGGCAGGAATCCGGACTGGTGCGGTGATGAAGTCTATTGTGAGGTGCCTATCCTTGTCGTGCATTTCCACTTTCGTCACACTGGATGCGGGCTTTTCGGCCAGTTGATGAATGTCGGATGCTACGCCGTTGAGCTTTACTGAGACATCACCTCCGTCAACCCAATAGAAGTTGTACGCTCGGTGACTCCGCCCTTCGATGTAGGAATCGTCGTCGGTCACTATCCATGCTCCCCTTGGCCAATCAGCGACAAACAACTTGCCGTTATCTGATATTTTAATCATCGCCCCGATGTCCTTCTTCTCGGGCTTCTTCTGCTCTGTGGCATCGGCCGTTTGTTTTGGGGAAATGGCACGATAGGCGGCAACGGCGATGCCGGAAAGCATGATGATGCCTATGAACGATGCTGCTATCTTATAAAGTGAAGAGTTAAGAGTGAAGAGTGAAGAATGTTCCGCCTGCGCCTGACCGGAGGGAAGAAGAGTGGTAGGTGAATCATTTGGTTTAATCCTTTCGCTCTTCGAGACGGGTGAATGTTTGGGTCGGAGAAGCTCTGCTGTCGAAAGCAGGTCCTCGTAGTATGCTCTGCACTCGGCGCACTGGCTGATATGCTTTTCGCACTCAGTTTTGATTCGTGGGTCAACGTCCTTGTCAAACAGGTCGGCCACTACGTTTCTGAATTCGTTGCAATCCATAGTTAATTGTATTATAGGTTTATACAGATAGAGGGGGCGCGCATCCCTCTTTTTATCTTTTCCAGTCCGTATGTGAAGCGGGACTTGGCCGTAGTGAGCGGAATGCCCAGGATGTCGGCAATCTCCTGGAAACTCTTGTCGCCATAGTACCGCAATCGGATGACCTCGGCCTGTTCATCGGGAATCTCCGACAGCAAGCGGTTGATGCGCTGGTATTCCTGCTCGAAATCCTCGGTTTCAGCCGCAACAGGCTCGGGCTGTCTGTCAAGGGGAACAATCGGCATACGTTTGGCTTCACGCTGACGGCTGATGCAAAGGTTGGCCAGCGTGCGATAGAAATAGGCCGGCAGGTTCTTGATTTCCTCGTTGTGCTCACTCAGTCGCTGGTGCATCTTGATGAAGACATCCTGCACAGCATCCTCGGCATCGTCGAGATTTCCCAATCGGTAGCAGGCATATTGTAGCAGTCCTTGTCGCTCAGCCGCCATCAACTGCTCCGTCTCTTTGTTCTTATGAAGTAAATTAAACAGGTTCATTTTGGAGTCTCTTTACCCATACGACGCAAAAATAGCGAAAAAGACTTAGTTCTCCGTGATTTTTTTCAAGAAAAAAGGGCATCGACCTTGTTTTTCTGTGGTCGATGCCCTGAATTGTTATCGGAAAGAGCGTTAGCGAAGTTCCGCCTGCGCCTGAGCGTTAGCGAAGAATCTTCTTGCCGCCCACGATGTACATGCCCTTCGGTAATTGACCATTTGACCATTTACCATTTACTATCTGACCGCTTATGCGGCGGCCGCTGATGTCATAGATGCTCCCTTCGCCCACGGGAGAGGGGTCGGGGGTGAGGCCATTGATTCCGTCCGGGTCGGTGATGGTCAGCAGGTACTGTGCCTGGACAGCCGCTTTGCAGTTCTCTGTCTCGGGACCTGCAGCAGTGATGGTTACTTCGCCCGGGGCAAGGGCGCTGACGGTGCCGTCGGATGCAACGGTAGCGAGAGCTTCATCGCTCGAGGTATAGACGACGGTGCCGTCGTAGAGGCCAACGCTGAGGGCGTTCTCGGGCACAGCTTCGCCGAGCAGGATGTCGATGATGGGCTGGGCAAAGGCGAAGACGGGGCTGGCCTTGGCGACGTGGATGATGTAGGAGACAACCGTGCGCTTGAAGTTCCTGGTCTCGGGAGCGATGCCGTTGATGGTCACGTCGCCGGCACCTGTGATGGTCACAACGCCTTCGGCTGTCACGGTGGCTCTGTTCTGGTTGGTGGAGGCATAGGTGACTGTACCGTCGTACCACTCGACCGTGAGCGGGTTCAGGGGAACCGTCTCGCCGTAGGTGCAGCTCATTTCGGCGACGGGGAAGGAGATGATGGGCGTTGCCTTCTCGATGATGACGGTGTAGGTCTTCGTGACGGGAGCCAGACGGTAGTCGGTCTCGGTGCCGCTGACGCTGATGGTGGCTGTGCCGGCATTGACGACGGTCAGTTCGCCTGTGTCGGGATTCACTTTGACGACGTCCTCGTTGCTCGACGAGAAAGTAATCCTTCCGTCGTAGTCCTGCGAGCGGGTTACGGTCGGGGCAGCAGGAGCCGGCTCGCCGTACATGCCCTTCACGAGTGTCTCCGAGAGCGTCAGGAAGGCCTGGTGCTTGGTCACACTTGATACATATAGTTTGACGGGCAGGTTGTTGTCCTTCGTGTTCTCCGAGCCTTCAATCCATTTGTAGGGCCACTTGGTCTCGTACACGTAGGTGCTGGTCTTGCCTCGCAGGCTCTCGGCGTTGACTCCTTCGTTGGAGAAGACGATGTAGCGCGTGTCATCGATAGTTGTCTCTGTGGCAGTCACGCTCTTGCCGTTGGTGACGAGGTTCAGCATGCGGGCAGGGTCCATACGAGCATGCACACGCAGACCAACCTCCGTCGGCGACAACTTATAGGCATCCATGCTGGGCCGCTGGTCGTCAATCTTCAGGGAGTTCTCATCCGTCTCGTTCTTCTTCACGTCCTGCAGGTCGAGCCACATCAGTTTGTTGTGCTCTGCCCAGATGCCGTTCATGTTTGGGCATTTGTCGATGATGAGCGTTTGGAGTTTGTTGTTGTGGCAGTCCAGTCCGTAGATGGTGGGCAGGTTGTTCAGCGTCAGCGTGCCGAGCACGTTGTCGAGGGCCTCGATAGAGCCGAGTTGCACCAGGTCATCGACGAGCATATTAGTG
>JAFZPZ010000015.1 GCA_017552435.1 Bacteroidaceae bacterium | reverse complement strand
GAAGTGGGGCTTGCCCTCGAGGTGGGCAATGCGCTCGCGGAAGTCCACGGAGCTGCGGCGGATGATGCCGTGCACCTCGTAACCTTTTTCAAGTAAGAACTCGCTCAAGTAAGAGCCATCCTGGCCCGTAACGCCAGTTATTAATGCTTTTTTTGTTGCCATATATTTCGTTATCGTCAAATACTACTTGGTTTTAACAGATGACTCTTCGTTCCACTCCAGAAAGCGCTCCACATGCTTTCGCTAAAACAAAGCTCATGTTTCCAGGCGTTGGCTCTCCAGCGACGATATTTGAAGATGGCTCTGCGAACAAAACCACCTTTTTCTTTTTCCGAGAACTCTGGCGAAAGAATATCATTCAGTACACGGTCTTTCAAACTGGGATCAAACTGTACAGCCGGAAACAGACGCACGTCAAACCCTAAATCCTCAACACATATTGCATTGTAAATCTGGAACAGTTGCTTCATCCCATATTTGTCAAGGATACCATCCAGCCATGTCCAATCCACATCTTTCCCCTGCTTCTCCACAAAGAATCCCCAATCCAACAACTGCCTCAACTCAAAACCCGATGATGCAAAATTGCTCATGGAGTGCCTGAGCAGAAACAAGGCATGAAGGTTTGGGGATGGCAGATACACCTTTTCCCCTAACAACTCTACATAATGCGAATCATCCTGCCCCAGTTCTTTCAGAATAGTCTCCAACTCCACATTCGACTTATGGTGATGCACGTTTAGGAAATCATAGTGATTCTCCACCATAAACCTACCCCATTTAAATACCGTATGGTGATGATGCGAGCTATCAATCTTGAACCTAGCTTCCAACTCTGCATCTGCTTCCTTCTGTTTCCCAAACTGCCAAATATCTATATCCCCACATGGCCTATGTTCAGGCTTTGGCCAATCCAAGCTACATGCATATCCTTTCAACACCATCATCCGGAATCCGTGTGCACGATGCCAGCCAGCCAATTCTGCTATAGCCTTTCTGTATAAGCCATAGCGTTGTTCGTATTTCTTCACGATTTCGCCCATCCAAGTAAGAGATTCTCTCCTGGGAGGTCTGTTCTTTTTAGGAAGATTCTCAATACCATCCAGCACAACAGCTGAAAGCCCATGCTTTCCAGCAAGTGCTTTAATGGCCGCCCAGTCAACGTCATCCGGGAAGCCAGAATAGGCATGCCCTATCCCAAGTCGTACCAATGCCAGAAAAGCATCAAAGGTTTTTGATGATGTCAACATAATTCGTGATTATGTATTCTACATCCTCGTCGCTCAGTCGCGTATAGAGCGGCAGCGTAACCTCATTCACAAAGAGATTATACGCATTGGGGAAGTCCTTGATGTCGAAGCCCAAAGCCTTATAAGCCGTCATCATAGGCAGTGGTTTGTAGTGAACATTGCACGCTATCTGACGCTCTGCCATTCGTTCAATCACCTTATTCGCTTCTTCACGCGTTCTACCCTGCAGACGGGTAATATACAAGTGGCCATTACTGGAAAAATCCTCACCATAATGATTCAGATATTTCACCTGATGGTTAGCGTCAAGGTTAGCGTTAAGGTTATCAATTGCTGCATTATAGCGATTGATGATTTCTCGACGACGTTCCAACATTCCCTGATAACGGCTCAATTGTGCCATACCAATACCTGCCATAATGTCCGTCATATTGCACTTATACCATGGACCAATCACATCGTATTCCCATGCCCCAAGTTTTGACTTCGCAAGTGCGTCCTTGTTCTGTCCATGGAGAGACAGAAATTGAGATAATCTATATAAGAATTCATCCCACGTTTCTCCCTCTTTCCTCGGTACTATCGGGAAATAACCTTGAACCTTGAACCCTGCGCTCGGCTTTGCTCCTTGGCTTGTCCAAGAACCTTGAAACGGCTCCGACCCAAAGGGTAGGTGCCATGTAAGTGCGCCACCTTCAGCAGTGGTCAAATTCTTCACAGCATGGAAGCTGAAAGAAGTGAAATCAGCGATACTTCCTGCCATTTTACCGTGCCACTTGGTGCCTAACGCATGAGCATCATCAGCATCCACAATAATGCGCCCTATCTTCTTCTGAATCTCATTAGAAGGTCTGAACAAATGCTTCTTTGCCTCAATCACAGCAAAAATCTTGTCATAGTCACACATCACGCCACCCAGATCCACAGGGCAAATAACTTTGGTGTGTTCCGTGATAGCCTCAGCCAATTTGTCATAGTCCATCTCCAAATTGTCCTTCTGGCTGTCCACCATCACTAACTTGCAACCCACGTGCTGGGTCACAGAAGCTGTTGCAGTATAGGTATAAGCAGGCACTATCACCTCATCTTCAGGACCTACGCCTATCAGACGGAGTGCCATCTCCATAGCGGCTGTGGCAGAATTCAGGCACACAACTTTGTTTGTTCCCACGTATGTGGCAATCTTCTTTTCAAACTCCTTGGTCTTGGGGCCTGTAGTAATCCAACCACTCAAAATGGCCTCTGATGCCAATTTCGCCTCTTCTTCCGTCATATCCGGCGGCGAAAAAGGAATATTCCTTAATTTCATGTTTATTTTATATTAGTTTTTTTATCCAATTCTTCGTATTTTGAGTTTTTACTTATATATTCTGGCACTATTTCCTTCATCTTCTTGACAATAGCCATATCATCGTAGTTTTTGGAGATTTCAATAAGGTCATCAATTTGCTTGCTGACTTTTTCATAGTCATACTCCCTCACTTCTGCAATACGTATCTTCTCATGGAATGAAGGTTTGGAATTCTCCTGTTCATTCAGCACCTCTTCAAAAAGTTTCTCACCAGGGCGGAGACCTGTGAACTTGATTTCCACATTCTTAGCATTACTCAATTGTATCATGCGCTTAGCCAAATCGACTATCTTCACCGGTTTACCCATATCAAACACGAAAATCTCTCCTCCATGTCCCTTTGTACCAGCTTCCAACACTAACTTACAAGCCTCTGGAATCAGCATGAAGTAACGGATAATATCAGGATCTGTCACAGTGACAGGTCCGCCTTCTTTAATCTGCTTCTTGAACAATGGTATTACCGAACCGTTCGAACCAAGCACATTTCCGAATCGTGTTGTCACAAACTGTGTATTACAAACCTTGCTCAAGGCTTGAGTATATATTTCACAAATACGCTTGGAACAACCCATCACGTTGGTAGGATTTACAGCTTTGTCTGTCGAAACCATCACGAACTTCTTCACTCCATACTTCACAGACAAATCGGCAATTACCTTGGTACCATAAATATTGTTCTGCACAGCCTCACTGGGATTGTCCTCCATCATTGGCACATGCTTATATGCTGCTGCATGGAACACATAGTCTGGTTTGAATTCAGCAAACAGTCTTTCCATCCTGTCGGCCTTACAGATGCTTGTCACAACCGTTTTAGCCTCAATCTCCGGGAATTCCTTCGACATCATCAACCGCACATCGTGCTCAGGAGTCTCCGCCTGATCTATCAGCATCATGGCAGCAGGCTTATAGACCGCCACCTGTCTCACCATTTCCGATCCAATGCTACCCGCAGCTCCCGTTATCAGCACCCGTTTACCGGTCAGTTCCTGTCCTACGGAAGCCATGTCTATCTTTATTTCATCGCGAGGAAGCAAGTCCTCTACAGAGACCTCCTTCAACTGAACATCCGTCATATCATCACCAGCCTTCCACTCTTTCAAATTGTTAGCCATATAAATCTTTACGCCAGCATTAATGAACATATCCTGTAAGGACTCATTGTTTTGGAAGCTATTGATGCGTAGCGGTGATACTAATACGGCCTTTATGGCCTCTTTCTTGATAACAACTTCCAGTTTCTCATTTGCTTCATAGACATTAACTCCCATTATGATATGATTCTTAAATGAGCCATCATGCGATATAAAGCCCCTCAGATTGAATTTTGCAGGTCTCTGGCTGCGAATGCTCTTAGCCAGAGCCACCCCACCTTCCATAGAGCCAAAGATGAGTGTTTGCATAGCCTTTGAATCCTCAGACACCATTTCGTAGAGCTTTTTGATGACGATACGCATGCCCCACATCAACAAGGTAGCTATGATAAATATGGTAATAACATGTCTGATAAAGAAATAATGGAAATAACCGATATGACAATAATAAATCCACTGACTCACCCCGATAGCTAATACCATATTCAACAAGTTTCCGTAAGCCACCTTCATCAAATCCACAAATGAAGAATAGCGAACGACACTTGAATAGATATGGAACAATTTGAACCCTACCACACTCAACAGCATGAATAAAATGACAGAGTGTAAAGCCCTTTCAAAATTGAAGGCGAAGAAGATTGGCTTGGTAAACATCCAGAACACAAACACCCCCGCAAAACCAACGATAGCGCAATCAAGCATCAAGACACACCAATGGGGCAGTAGCTTCTTTGAAAAATACCAATTCAATATTTTATCCGATATATTTTTCATAAACAACACTTATTCAAATGATTTAATAACATCCACATATTTCTTTGTACCCACGGCCTTGGTTAAATTGTCCATAACGAACTGTCGGCCATTCTTGCCCATTTCACGACACAGTTCTTTATCGTTATATAGTTTCAGAATGGCATCCGTAAAGGCCCCCTTATCACCAGCCTTGGTAAAAAATCCGCAATTATTCTTTTCTATGATAGTTTTCAACTCATTTTCATCAAAGTTTGCAAGCACAGGCCTTGAAGCAGACATAATGCTCCAAGTCTTAGAAGGAACACTGTTGGCACCGACTCCTGGCTTTGAAATCACCAAACTCACATCACCCAAAGAGAAAACGTGGGAAATATCCTCGTAAGGTTGGAATGGCAAGAGTGTAACATTTCCAATGTTCCTTTCTCTGATAATCTGCTGTACCTGCTTCAAGTATGCGCCATTACCCACCAGTATGAACTGAATATCCTCGTTAGCTTCCAATGCCTTGGCCACTTCCAAAAGCATATCCATGTTTTGCGTCAATCCAATGTTGCCATTGTAGGTGATATAGAACTTCGAGCGATCCAGTCCATAACGGTCAAACAGGATATTCTTTTCACGAGGGACATCCACAACAGCCTCTTCATCCACCCAGTTATAAACAACGACTATCTTCTCTTCGGGAACCCCTTTTGCCATGATGTTCTTCTTGAAATCCTCAGAGATAACAATAATCTTATCCGCATTACGATACGTAAAATTCTCAATCACGCGACCTATCTTCCACAATAGGCCTCCCTTTTGGGCCAAATCAGTACCTGCAAGGGAATCGGGGAAAATGTCTTGAAGATTATATACAAACGGCACCCTCTTGAACTTCTTCACCAAAGCAGCCAAGGCACCCTGTGTAGGTGGAGTGCTGGCCACATAAATCAAATCAATGTCTTTTGACCATACACCTTTCCAGAATTGTACGACACTTATCAAGAAATACCTTAATGCTCTGAATATGGGATTCTTCCCCTCCCGATACATGGCGAAACGATGCACTTCAACACCACCGTCATACATCATCTCCAATTTCTTGTACTTATACTCCTGGTATTCCTCCTCCGACAAACCACGTTGGGGCCTCGCTGCATAAACCACTGTATGCAATCCTGCCTCAGAAAACGCGCTGTATCTATTTTCTTCCAAATAGATACTGGCTGCTTTCTCCGGAAAGAAATACCCTGCTAATTGCAATATCCTCATCAATCTATTATTACTTGAATACAATTCATCGCTTGCTCACAGGCTTTTACTGCTTCTTCCGCCGTATCACCTTGTGCAATCACAAAACCTATCCGGTCATTACTGCACTGGATGGGCGTTGAATCCTCACCAACGGTCTTTGTGAAGGTAATCTGTTTTACGCCTGGAATCTTTTCAGCCTCCTCAACGCCCCCGATTGCCTTGATGGTTCCAAAAGGCACCTCAAAGTAACGGATGGCAGAGCCACAATGTAAAGTGGGGTTTATGTCTGGTTCCTCTCCTAATGCCACTTTGATAGTTGAACCCACCATATCAATGCCTGTACTGAGCGGCACAAGATGAGTAGTGATATTGTCACCTCCCATACGGGCTCCCAGCTCAATCATCACAGGTCCGTGTTCTGTGACCTTCATCTCCACGTGTGCAGGTCCTTTATCCAAACCCAACGACTTGCAAGCCATCTCAGCCACCTCGCGAATCTGTTGTTGCGTTTCTGAAGGAAGACGCGATGGTTGTGTGTGTCCCATCTCCACAAAGTGTGGCGCTTCTGTGGTAATCTTATCGGTAATCTGGAGGATGTACACTTCTCCGTTCACCACCATCACTTCTACCGACACCTCCGGTCCATCAAGATACTCCTCCACAATCACCTTTCCGTGGCGGCTGCAGGAATGGGCATACTCATAGTTGGCTACCAGCTCCTGAAAGCTATTGACTTTGGCCACACCATGACTGCCCGCATTGTCAGTTGGTTTGATGATGCACGGGAAGGTCACATTCTTTTCGTGAGTTTTCAACTCATCCAAACTATCCACGACAAAGAACCAAGGCGATGGGACATTGTGTTCCTTGAATGCCTTGATCATGTCATACTTATCGGTAGCCTTCACTGCAGTATCGTAGTTGATGCTATGGAGATGCAACTTATCCGACACCTTTGCCACACCCCTCATAGGCATATCAGTGGCTAAAGTCATTATCCCATCAGGTTGGTAATCCACAGCTGCGGCAAGTACCGCATCCTCATCCATGGTAGATGCATTGTAGTACTCGTCTGCGAAAGGAATACCAATGGCTTGCGGATTATAATCTACGACAGCCACATGCAATCCCATTTCTTTCGCTTTTAGTATGGCAGGAAGTTGGAGCACCGAAGCTCCGACAATCATTAGTTTCTTCATGCTACGCACGGTAAACGTCCTTATGTGAAAGGACGGTCTTAATAGTTAACCAGATTACCTTAAAGTCAAACCCAAACGACAGGTGCTCCACATAATAAATGTCAGCTTGTAATTTCTCTTTAGTTCCTACCGAATTGCGATTAATCGCCTGATTCCATCCCGTAATTCCCGGACGGACAGTCAAGATAACTCTTTCCTCTGGAGTATAGTGCTCCAAGTAGAACGCAGAGTCGGGACGTGGCCCAATCAATGCCATATCGCCAATCAGCACATTCAGCAGCTGGGGAATTTCATCGAGGCTGGTCTTGCGCAGGAATCTTCCTACTTTGGTTACGCGAGGATCATCTTCCGCATTGTAAGTACTCCCATCCTCCATTCTCAAATCCGGTGCGTTCACTATCATGGAGCGGAACTTGAACATCTTGAATATCTTTCCGCCCTTACCGATGCGTGAAGCCATGTGGAATAGCGGTCCACTATCATCCAGTTTGATTGCAATCCATACGAAGATACATAGCAGCAACACGAATGGGAAAGCTATCAAAGCAATGATAAAATCAATCAGCCTCTTAAAGAAATGCTTATACATTATGCTTATATTTTTCGTTAGTATTTAAACAAGTCTCTATACAGATTATTGTCCCAATCCTTCTTGAAATCTTCCATCATCTGACGATAGGTTTTGAACTTAGGTTCAAAGCCAAAATCCTTCTTGGCCTTATCCATCGAGAAGAGATATGAAGGCGTATTGTTCTGGACTTCCGGCTTGTAAAGAATACGGCTTCTGCGGCCATCAGCAGGTCCAAACACATCACGCATCACCTCTGCCTGTTCCTGTAGAGTCACGCCATTTCCGGCTGTCATATTATACAATCCGTAAGTATTCTCACTCTTAATGGCCAGATAGAATGCATGAGCTATATCCTTCACATAACCCACATCACGGATCATCTTAGGATTGCCAAACACCGTAATGTCTTCAGCCTTTTCAGCTTTCTCCATGAAGATCTGGAAGCCGGACTTCCTCATCTCACCATTTACGAAAAGTGACATGTGGGGAGTCACACCAAAGACCGTCGGGAAACGGAACACAGCATTCTTCATTCCGTGCTGCTGGTTATAGTATTCCATCACATCATTGGCTGCATTCTTGGAAATCACATATACGGCATGATCGCCAGTGTAGATGAAATCACGGGGTTCTTCCTCAGTGATTCTCTTCTCTGCACTCCATGCTCCACGAACATCTGCGTAGGAACAAGTTGATATTACTCTCTTAATACCATTCTTGCGGCAATATTCCAGTACATTGATAGTTCCTATCACATTGATACGGAAGTAGTCTGCCGCATTTTCATCCTCGTCCAAATTAACGGGAGCATTGGCCGGCAGAAGACCTGCAAGGAGGATGACGCCTTCAACGCCAGTCTTGGGCAACTTCTCGAAGTCCTGTTCAACGTTAAGGTCAAGGTTAAGGTATTCTACCCCAAGGGCATCATAGTGCTCTTTAAAGCGGTTCTTTCGTCCAGTTACAAGGACTTTACATCCTTGATTCACCAATTCTGTAACGGTATGTACACCGATAAAACTTGTTGCACCAATTACTATGATCATAGAATATTATTTTTTATCAATCTTAAATCCCATAACCATGGTAGCCAACGATTAATTGCCATTACAGCCACGTATGCCATGACTATACACGTTACACAAATAGCCAGCATCATCCAGATATGAATACCTGCCACCAGTTTATGAGTGAGTATGCTAATAGTGATGGGCAATGCACCGCTCATAAAGTAAAAACCTATCGAGTTACGACCGATAAATGTCAATTGCCGTATTTGTGGCATCCACTTACAGAACCATATCATTAGGACACATCCGATAAAACTCGTTAAAAAACCAAGTGGCTGAATTTCTAAAGTCGAAATCAGTGGATTAGTATTCTCACATAAAGCCAGAATCAACACGTAAACTGCCAACAAAGGAATAACAAACCGCCATTTCATCAATCTGTCTACCGACTTTTCATATCTCCAGTAAAGACCACCCACACCAAGAAATGATAAAGCTATCAAACCCTGTCGCCATGCCCATATACCATTATCAAAGATGCCCAACTGTACTATCAGCAACCCCGCAACACATAATGCAAAACTAATCAACGCATAGAACCAAATATTCTTCTTTCTTGTGAAGAACAGAAGCAGCAAAATTAGCTCCGACACCGCCAATGCACTCGTAAACCAATAGGTGCCACCTCCAAAAGTCTTATAGAAAGCATAACTTACATCTATCCCACGACCTTGAATGAGACAACTGGGAACAAACTCAATAACACTAAAAATGACAGAGGGAATGGCGACTCTATACAACACATTGAGGAACAGCGTTTTAGCTCCACATGTCATATATTCCGAAACACTTTCAAGAATTTTTGGCTCTGAAAGTTGCTTCCAAAGTAGCAAATAGCCAGATACGAAAAAGAAAGCATTGACGTATATGGTGAGGTATAGTCTGTCAAAGAATCCCAATGAAATCCCATAATAGTTTTCGCTATGCCTAAAAAAAACCAATATGATACAAAGAGCCTTGACGACATTAATCCAGTTAATATCGTTACTCTTTGCATTATTTCTTGACAAGTTCATCATCAATCAATTGATACTCTCTACCACATTCACATTTCAATGTATCACCCAAACGTTTGCCACATTCGCAGACCCAACCAATTTGTTTCGCTGGCACCCCTACCATTAAGGCATAATCCTTAACATCCTTGGCAACTACAGCTCCAGAACCTATTAAAGCGCTTTTCCCCACATTATGACCACAAACAATCGTGCAGTTCGCACCCAAGGAAGCACCTTCTTTTATAACGGTTTTTGCATATACCCCATGCACAGGAAAATGCGCACGTGGAGTTGTTACATTGGTAAACACACAAGATGGCCCGCAAAATACATTATCCTCCAACTCCACCCCCTCATAAACAGAAACATTGTTCTGAATGCGTACTCCATTTCCTACCTTCACATTATTTCCGATGTTCACATTCTGCCCAAGAGAGCAGTTCTTACCAATCACTGCCCCTTTCTGCACATGACAAAAATGCCAAATTTTGGTTCCTTCTCCAATCTGTACGCCTTCATCCACATAACTGGACTCATGTACGTAGTATTTCTTTTCTTCCATCGTTTTTATTTCAAACAATTATACAATATTTCAATCGGGTGCAACGCCTTCACTCCAGTTCCATCCAGTATCTGTTGCCTACAAGATGTGCCTGGCGCTGCCACGATATATTGCTTCTCCGAATTTTCAACTTTCAATTTTAAACTTTCAACTTCCCGAATCTTCGGGAAGAGAACCATTTCTCCAATGGCCAATGACGTCTTATAGTGTTCTTTCTCATAGCCAAATGAACCTGCCATTCCACAACAACCACTCGGAATAACATTAACTTTTGCGCCAGGTATTAACTTTAGCATCTCTGCACACTTCCCTACTCCAATTAATGATTTCTGATGGCAATGACCATGAAGGTAGATTTCAGCATCAAGTTCTTTGAAAGCGTCTTTCTTGATTCTCCCAGCTTTAGCTTCTCGAACAATGAATTCATCAAACAACAAGCAGCTTTTTCCTAGTTTCTTTGCATCTTCCCTCATCTCAGGCGATACAAGATCTGGATACTCATCCCTGAAACTAAGGATACAAGAAGGCTCAATTCCAACTAAAGGAACCTCATCATAAATATGATGCTTTAATAACCGTACATTATCCTCTGCATACTGTTTTGCTAGTTTCAAACAGCCTTTTGAAATAGCTGCTCGCCCACTTTCAACGTGCAGAGGTATCTCCACTCTATACCCCAACTTCATCAGCAGCTTTGCAAATATCAATCCCAACTCTGCCTCCTGCATATTGGTAAATTCATCTGCAAATAAATATACTGTTCTCTTTAGCAAAGACTTGTAGATCTCAGGATGCTTTTCATTCTCTAACTCAACAAGCTTCCTCATACTATACCTACTGAGTTTGGGTATTTTGCGTTTTACAGAGAAACGAACTATTTTTTTTATCACCCAAGCTGAAGGCTGGAATGATGCGAAGAAATTGTACAAAGGTCTTACTTTTGCTCCCAACTCTTCCATCTTTGCCATTCTAGCTACCATCCAAGAACGAAGTGGCGTTCCATGACGGTCATACTTCTGCTGGAGAATTTCGCTCCTCAGCTTAGTCATGTCCACATTGGACGGACACTCATACAAACAGCCCTTGCAAGCCAAGCAAGTATCTAATACTTCTGATAGTTCAGGAATATCAAATATGCTCTTCCCTTGATTAACTCCAGCAAATGCTTCACTTTCATAACCTCTGGTCAGTATCTCACGGAGAACATTTGCTCTTGTTCTGGTGGAACGCATTTCATCACCTGACAACTTATATGCCGGACACATAGTGCCTCCAATGAGATTAGATTTCAAGCAAGCACCCGCTCCATTACATTGCTCAACAGAACAAATCAATGCGTGTGCTTGACTGCGGACGCCACTTGCTCCTTCTACCTTACATTCATCAAAAGCGGCTCTCCAGTTATAGTAAGTCTTATTGGAACAAAGTTCTTCTTCAATAGCATATTTCTGACCTACAGCAAAGCGTAACCATTCATCCATAGGTGGTGTGTCAATAATCTTATGTATATTAAACACACCATCAGGGTCCCAGGTTTGCTTGACTTCCCGCATCATCTGATATACGGTATCACCATACATTAGTGGGATGAATTCTCCACGAAGTCTTCCATCACCATGTTCACCACTCAGACTACCTTTGTGTTTCTTAACCAACTTGGCCGTTTCAAAGGCCACTTCTCGGAAGAGCTTCTTACCTTCAGAGGTTTTGATATTGATGATTGGTCTAAGATGTAGCTCACCAGTGCTGATATGACCATAATATACGCAGGATGTACCCAATCGTTTGAGCATCTCCTGGAAGTCCTTCATATAGGCCGGTAAACGTTCTGCTACTACAGCTGTGTCTTCTATCACACCTATGGGCTTGGCATCACCCTTCATGCCACTCAGCACACCTAGACCAGCTTTTCTCAAGTCCCAGACCTTAGCCACATCTGAGCCATATACTCGAGTGCAGGTATAAACTAATCCAGATTCTTTAGCAGCTTGCTCAAAAGCTGTTGCTTGTGCATCTATTACCTCTTTGGTTTCTCCCCAGAATTCAGCAATAACCAATGCTGCTGGTAATCCTTCAACAAAGAACGAGTTGCGCTTCTGCTCTAAGTTCTGGAAACTCAGTTCCAGAATTTTACCATCCATCAATTCTACTGCAACAGGATTGTGCTTCAGTGCGACAAGGTTTGCCAAGAAACTCTTATCCAATGTATCACAATGGGCACAAACCACTATCTTTTCTGCTGGCGGCAATGGATCAAGAGAGACCTTAATCTCTGTGATGAAAGCAAGGGTGCCTTCAGAACCAACGAGTAGTTTGCAAAGATCTATCTTGCCGTTCTCAATGGCCTCATCTATGGCATAACCGCAGCTTCTACGTCTCAGTGTCTTATCAGGGAAAGCCGCCTCTATTTGGGCCACAATTGATGTGTCATTAGCCCATTCTTTTAGCTGTGAGAAAATCTTCTTTAAAAGAGAATTTGATTCATCTAATTGCTCTGTATCAAACAGACTCCCGTCTGACAGGACACCTTTGCAGGCTAATACGTGATGGCGCGTGCTGCCATATATCAAAGAATGGGTTCCGCAGGAGTTGTTCCCAAACATGCCTCCTATGCAACAACGGTTGCTGGTGGATGTTTCAGGGCTAAAGTGAAGACCGTAAGGTTTGAGTTCTATGTTCAGCTCATCTCGAACTACGCCGGGTTGTACTCTAGCCCATTTTTCTTCCTGATTGACTTCTAATATCTGATCCCATTTCTTAATGTCCACAACGATTCCGTCTCCCACAACTTGACCGGCTATGGATGTTCCGGCAGCACGGGGAATCAGGTGGGTATTTAGGCGCTTTGCTTCTGTGATGAGTGCCTGGATATCCGATATCGTTTCAGGGTATGTTACTCCGTAAGGCACCTCACGGTAGGCAGAGGCGTCGGTGGAATAGGCTAACTTATGTAAGGAATCAGTATGAATATTCACCTTGAAAATAATTACAGAAACAATCTAACAACCTCAAAAGCCTCTGCATATTCACAGCCCACTTGAACTCCCCTTGCACGTGCGAGTGAACGGATAAAGTCATCCGAAAGATAATCACGTTTCCCTTGAGAATGGTATTCTTTCAATGCCTTAATTTTCGTCTCAATATGCTCTTCCTCAAGCTTAATAAAGCATTGAGTATTAAATGTGAGATTATTCCAAATAAGCTCGTATCCTAGAACTGTTGTATTTTTAAAAGCCCGAAGTCCTTCTTGTGCTATAGTTGTGTGATCTTGATGGATATCATGAAGACTGGGCATAAATACCAGATCAAAATGGTTGGCTTTACGTATTTTTATCAAATCTTCAAGGATTTCCTGTCTTGCATAGTTAAGTTTCCTGACTTGATAACCATAGATAATCAAGTTCTCTGGCTTGACACCTAGTACAGCCGTTGCATGCTTAACTTCTGTCTTCAGAATGTCTTTAGGAAATCCTTCTGGGACTGATTCTTCAGCAGTAGAAAACGCCACGTACGTTACGTTTTTCCCTTCTGAAATCAATCTACTTATGGTTCCGCCTAACCCCAGCTCTCCATCATCGGTATGGGGTGCGAGAACTAGTACATTTTGTATTCTTTCTAACATATAAACCTTTTTTTTGTTTCTTCAATACCCACTGAGAATAGCATATCTAATATTGTTAACCCGCCCACGAATTCAGACGAGGAATGCTGCGGATAGGGTTCTTGTACAAATTCCTGAAACTCCACCTGAACACCAGCCTCATTGAAAGGCTCCAATTCCATATACTTACGTGCCCCTCTGCCTGAGAGATAATAATCTGCACCAGCAGCCAAGCACAAATCTAATACTAACTGATTCTTTTTACTCTCTTTGGGATAATCAAGATCACTCATTTTAATGAGTTCTGTTTTGATTTCAAACAGAGATGTCAAAAGCTGAATTGTATCAATCGTAACATCACACAGGAAATCATAGTCTTTTGAGAAAATGGGTGATATTGCATCCATCACATCCCCATAGAAAGGACTCTTTCCATAGTTTTCCTTAAAGAAATTAAGATGGTTTTTTTGCCAGTCAATTTCTTTATTTATAAGAATATCTTTATAATACTTATGCTTGTAGTCTTTCTTTTGAAAAGATATTGTTATGTACTTGGGTTCACCCTTAACCGTCAACAATGAATGTCGGTACATAGGGGAACTGTCTGTTAACTGCACTTCATCCATTAAAATGAACTTTTCTACCCTTCTAATCTTATTAAGATAACCCTCCCATGGAAAATAGTGAGGTTGATGTATTGCAACTTTCATTATTTCTTAATTAAACTTTCAATCAATTTATTATATACGTCATACAAAATAGATTCTTGAGTAGACCAATTGAAATATTGAGCTGCCGCCTTTCTGCCGTTATCTCCCTTGATTTTTGCCACCTCAGGATTTGACACCAAATAATCAATTGCCGTTGCAATAGAGTTAATATCATCTGGGTCAACACAAATTCCACAATCATACTTATCAATAATCTCTTTCCATAGAACCAACTCTGAGGCTATTATTGGGATCCCTGCCATCATATATTCGAATAACTTATTAACCCCTAAAGTACCTTGCTTATACCCTGCATTTGGATCATTATAGGTGCTAATAGCTAAACCAGCGGAACATTCCTGAATATAGTTAAATACTTTATCATATGATATACGACCCCCTGTATACTCGACTTTGCTCCAACCTTTAGATTCTTTTAGTTTATTTAAGTATGAATCCGAAATAACCGGTCCTGCCAGATGATATCTAGCAGTTGTATTTGATAAAGCTTCTATTATATTATAATGCATCCACTCTGGAATAATCCCGCCAACAAAACAAACACTTTTACCCCATTTCCTATTATCTTCAATATCTTGATATATAGGATAATTGGTTATTTGAACAGTGTTTTTATTATATGTCAACAATCTTTCTAATATATGAGGAGTGACCGTAATTACATAGTCATATTTTGCCAAATAACGTTTTTCAAAGAATAAGAAGAATTTTGAGAATGGTTTTCGTAATACTCTTGGTACCCATTCTTTCGTTAACAAATACTCAGCATAATTCTCATGATAGTCAAACACAACCTTTTTACCGTGCTTCTTTAAAGAAAGGCCTGCTTTCATCAATTCTGGATCGTGAAAATGATACACATCTGCATCAACTTTCATAGCGGCATCAATGATAGGCTTAGTTGTTAGCATTTTTCTTATACCATGTGGTGGCATACTAACTCCTATAATGTGTATACCATCTTTGATTTGATTCTCCACATTTGAGGCTACTAAATATACCTCATATTTTTTTTGAAGAGATCCACATTCTTTAATAAAAATCCTTGTGTCAAACACCGGATGCATACTTGTAACATGACAAACCTTTATCGCCATAATCTAAACATTATAAAAATCTATCACTGTTTTGATGATAATATCCTGAACGTCCTTCGTCATCTCCGTATGAATTGGCAGAGACAATACAGAATACGCACACTCTTTAGATTTCTCCAAGGCCTCTGCAGCCCTTGTAATTGGCTTAAACGCCTCCTGCTCCTGCAACGGCAGCGGGTAGTAAATCATAGAAGGTATTCCCTGCTCTGCAAGAAAAGCCTTCAAGTCATCACGCTTGTTATTCTTAATCTTCAACGTGTACTGATGATAAACATGAGTGCTCTTTTCTAACTCCTTAGGTGTAATGAAGAACTTCTCTTCCGGATCAAACTTTTTCAGTTTTGTGGTGTAGTAAGAGGCAGCTTCATAACGAGCTTTTCCATACTCATCCAGATGCTTCAACTTCACATCCAGAATGGCAGCCTGAATTGAGTCCAAACGAGAGTTGCAACCAATAACAGAGTGATGATACTTCACACGCTGGCCATGGTTGGCAATCATATGAATGCGCTCGGCGAGTTTCTCGTCCTTAGTAAAGATAGCACCACCATCTCCATAGCAACCCAGGTTCTTCGACGGGAAGAAAGAGGTACAACCAATTGTACCCATTGTACCAGTCTTTGCCTTATGGCCATCACTGAAGGTATATTCAGCACCAATGGCCTGAGCATTATCTTCAATCACAAAAAGGTTGTGCACTTTAGCAAAGGCCAAGATGGGTTCCATATCACAGCTCTGACCAAACAGATGGACAGGGATTATTGCTTTGGTCTTGGGAGAGAGAGCTTTCTTTATGTTATCAACAGATACATTGAATGTCTCATAGTCCACATCAACCATCACAGGTGTCAGACCAAGAAGTCCAATCACCTCAGCAGAAGCCACGTAAGTAAAAGCAGGCACAATAACCTCGTCTCCCGGCTTCAGTTCCAGAGCCATCAAGGCAATCTGAAGCGCATCGGTTCCGTTAGCACAGGGGGTCACAAAGCATCCACCCATATACTGGCTCAGATGCTCTGCAAACTCCTTTACAATAGGACCGTTAATGAATGCGGTATTGTCAATGACATTCTGAATACCGGCATCCACCTCGTCCTTTATCTTAAGATATTGACCTTTGAGGTCAACCATTTGAATCTTATTTGCCATAGTTCAAATGTTTAGTACTTTACATCATCCCAACCAAACGGATGCTTTGCAAGAGGCATCTTAGCCAGCGGGTGGTAATCACCCACAAGACCCACAGGTGTAGCATTACGAATGTCGTGAACAATCTTAATGCAAGGAAGAGCCTCGCTGATACGGAAACCATCACCAGCAAGAATGTGCTGATAGCTCTTGGTGTGGAGCTCTGTGAATCCTGCACTGAATTCAAACTCATCACCATCAATATTCAGTGTGCGGTAAGTTTTTTTCTCACCCTGAACGGCATTAGGAGGCAGACACTCTGAATTAATACTAAGGAAGTAGCGGACACGAGCCTGCTTCAGGCCAAGATAACCTGCCACACGGTCAAAGCTCATCACGTGTACAATATTCTCCTGAACAGGTCCAAAAATCCACTGGAGCATGTCATAGAAATGAACACCAATATTAGTGGCCACTCCGCCAGACTTGTGGTTGTTGCCTTTCCAAGAGGTGTAATACCACTTACCACGAGATGTGATATATGTAAGGTCTATGTCATACACTTTATCCTTAGGACCTTCCTCTACTTTCTTCTTAAGAGCAGCAATACTGTCGTGCAGACGAAGTTGCAGAATGTTGTATGCCTTATGACCAGTCTCTTCTTCTTCTCTGATTAACGCTTCCAGGTTCCAAGGATTCAGCACCACGGGCTTCTCACAAATAACATCTGCGCCCATACGAAGGCCGTAACGAATAAAGGCATCGTGGGTGTAGTTAGGAGTACAGACAGACAACCAATCAATGTTATCCTTTGTACCCTTTACCTTAGCACAGAACCTATCAAACTGCTCCTGCTCTGTAAAGAATGAACACTCAGGGAATGAAGCATCAAGCCTTCCCACACTATCAAAACGATCATAAGCGGCCACGAGGTTGTTACCTGTATCTGCTATGGCCTTAATGTGACGCGGAGCAATATAGCCAGCGGCACCAATTAATGCAAAGTTTGCCATTTTCTATTTAATACTCTCAATTATAATCTACCGTCAACAATCTTTCTCGGAAGGATGCACTTCACGTCGAAGATAACGTGGTTCTTCTCCAGTAATTCATCCCAGTTTACATCATTTTCACGGAACTGTTTGTGGGCTACTGCTACAATAGCTGCATCAAACTTACTCTTTGGCATTTCGCTTACGATATCTATACCATATTCGTGTTTAACTACATCTGGATTAGCCCAAGGATCATATACAACTACATTGACATTGTATTCCTGCAAAGCATGATAAATGTCTATAACACGGGTATTACGAACATCTGGACAGTTTTCCTTAAAAGTAAAGCCCATAATAATGATATTGGACTTCAAGACCTGAATTCCTTTCTTCAACATGTGCTTGATGGTTTGATCAACAACGTAAGCCCCCATACCATCATTCATACGACGACCAGCAAGGATGATTTCGGGGTTGTATCCCATTCGCATAGCACACTGGGCAAGATAATAAGGGTCAACACTGATGCAATGCCCACCAACAAGACCGGGATTCATCTTTATAAAATTCCACTTAGTGCCAGCAGCCTCGACCACATCAGTGGTATCAATACCCATCAGCGTAAAAATCTTGGAGAGCTCATTGAAGAAAGCAATCATGATGTCACGCTCAGAGTTCTCGATAACCTTGGCAGCCTCTGCTACCTTGATAGAAGGAGCTTTGTGCGTACCATTCAAAAGAACACTGTTATATACGTTATCAATGATGTCTGCCACCTCGGGAGTTGAACCAGATGTAATTTTCAAAATCTTTTCTACAGTGTGCACTTTGTCTCCCGGGTTAATGCGCTCTGGGCTGTAACCAGCAAAGAAATCCACATTATATTTCAGCCCAGAGACTCTCTCTACAACAGGGATACACTCATCCTCTGTTACTCCAGGATAAACTGTAGACTCGTAAACAACTATATCTCCTTTTGAGATAACCTTACCAACAGTTTCACTGGCGCCCCAAAGTGGCCTCAGATCTGGTGCTTTATTCTCATCTACAGGAGTAGGAACAGCAACCACATAAAAGTTGCAGTCACGGGTCTTCTCCAAATCTGTTGTACACACAAGCCCGTGGTTTTTGATAGCATCTTGAAGCAACTCATCTGCTACTTCCATAGTTGCATCATGTCCACTCATCAGAGCTTCCACACGCCTCTGGTTCATATCAAATCCAACGGTTTTATACTTTGTAGAAAACAACCTTGCCAAAGGTAGGCCGACATATCCAAGGCCAATCACACAAACTTTAATTTCTTTCATACTGTATTTATTAGACTCTTAATTGATAACCATTTATCATACTAAGGAATTGGAAACAATGTGATTCATATGTTTCTCACTGATAGGAGAGCTTATATAAACGTATTGTTAATACCACAAAACAAAACAAATAAGTAAAGTACACTGGTTTGTTTAGAAAAGAAGATACTTTAACATCTGTAATTTTTATTATTTTGCATAATAGTATTAATTTGGCAACGAAACATCCGATAGCATAACAAAGAATACAAGAAAACAAATTCATTTTTATGGCACAAGCCAAAGAAAGGAATCCAATGCCTAAGAAAAAATAAACACCATCATATCTAAACATAGATTCCTGACAATTCTTGTTTCTAAATATTGGCAATAATGGTTGAGTCAATATTGTAGGAATAGACCATAATGCCAAACACAATGATATAGAACCAGCAGTTGTCCATCTTTCTCCTAAAAAAATCTCCACTATTTTATCACCACCACAAGATAAAAATAACGTGGGTAATATTGCCAACCATATGGTTAATTTCAAAACATTTAAAGATATCCTCTGAATATTGCTATCCTGATTATTTGCAGATATTTGCTGAAAATAAACTCGACCTATCGCCGAACCAATTAATGACATTGGCAATAACAACAATTGAACAATTATAGAAAAACATCCTATTTCTGATTTCCCAAAAAAGACGGATAAAATGATAATAGGCAAATTTAACGCTGCATATGATAATAATGTTGAAGGGGTGTCATATAAAGGAAATTTTTTGTTTTCTGTTGCTATTCTTTTAATACCGTCAAAAGTTATATGTTTAAAAAAATCTGCATTAAAGAACTTTAACAGGAATATAAGATAAAAGAAACAACACAATATTTGTGAGAAGATTGTACCAGCAATCAAGCCATTTTCGAATAACAATAAAAAACCAAACAACATTCTAAAAACAGCCTGAGACAATCCACTTATAAAATACTCTGTTGACATAACCCAATACATCTCAAAACGGTTTGTTATGTAGTTAAATATTTTAGTAAATGAGGTTATGAACAAATACACAACAAGAGGTAATTTATAATCAAAATTCACAAAAAATCCTATGTTTAGCCACATCCCAATCCCAAATAGTGCTATGGTTGATGCTATAATTACAAATGCAACTAAAAAACAAAGTACAACCGTGTTAGGATAATCTTCTGGTTCTACTTTAATAATAGCATATTCATAGCACAGGAAAAGGATAACACTTATTATATAAAATGTACTTGAGAATACGCCCCACTCTCCAAAATGTTCTGGCATATAAATGCGTGATAAAATTGGAGTAACTATTAATGGAAGGAAAAACATCACAAAATGACTGGCAGCCAACTTCAGAGAATCTCTAACTAAAGAATTGTTTCTTAATTGTTTTAGACTTGGCAGCAATCTTTTAATATTTTGCATAACTCAACTATTCAACAAATATATTGCTTATTTATTTGTTTAATATCACTAGTGTCTCTTAATATATGTTTATCAAATTTAAGTCAAAATAGAGCTGTCCATCGTCGGGTTTGACAGCCTCCTTGAGAGGCTTATGCAAGTCCTGGATACTGTCCATAGTGAGCACCGACTTGCCCAGGATGCGCATGACCTCGAACACAGGCCTGCCAATCTTGAGGTCGTGTTCGATGATGGCTGTGAGGCATTAGGTGATGATAGCCGTAAGCATTTCAAAACCCGGACAGAGTATCGCTGGACTAAGACGTTGTGCATGAGAAGTTTAATTTTGAATTTTAACAATTATAAGAGACGCTAGTGGTTTGATATAAGAATATAAACATAATAACAAACCAAAATAACGGGTCCATTAAATAAGATCCGGAAAAAAACAATTTGACAAAAGAAAACATCAGAATAATATTAAACAAGCTTTTATTCTCAGAAGAGATTGGTAAACTCTTCCACCTGAAAAAGGCCCTTATTGCCATGACAAAACAAATAGTAAAAAAAACCAGTCCTCCCTGTACTAATATCTCGAGAAAAAAATTATGCGCCCAAGTACCATATATATCAATATATTTGAAAATCCCATATCCTATCAGCGGTCTTTCGAAAAAGGCATCTATCATTTCACCATATACTATATCACGATTTGAAGTGTCTGACATATCTATTCCAGAATCAGACAAATATGAAAATGCTCGTTCGCTTCCACTTTCTAAAATGACAAAATAATCATAAGGGATAAATTTCAGGGTAAGAAAAAAAATTGCTAAAGTCAGTACTATTAACGTTAATTTATGCCTCATTATACTATTCCTTTTTAACCACATTACGTATAATGTACTCAATATCAAAAAAATCATTGCACCCCTTCCACCACCAATAATACAAGAACATATTTGAATAGGTATAAATGCATAAGATAAGACTATATTGATTTTGGAGTAAACGGAATCTGATTTCTTTTCTTTTACAAACATCAATAAAATATTTATAGCATAAGCAAAAGCTGCGTAATATGACAAGGCTTGATAACTACCACCAGCAAGTCCAATGTCGCCGTCAGTATAATTACGAAAATTAAATGCCAGACCAATTGATAAAACAATCATTAACAAATTAAAAAAACTAAAAAGTAGATCAATCCCTCCCCTCTTACAAACAATCAAAACTATGAGAATTGCCGGAATTGATTTACCGATGAAAGTTTTAATTAATGTCTGTCCAGCTTCACTTCCTGGCGATTCTAGAAAGAATAACGCCAAAATCAAAAAAATAAGGCAGCACCCTCGAACATCATCAGATGATATACTTTTCAACAAAGTAATACCATACATAACACATACACATATCGCCAATATAATGGAAAAAAACATAAATAATTGGCTATCATTTCCCTCATCATAAAGGTTAATCCCCAAAATAGCACACGTCGAGAAAAAAAACTCCGAACAAAATAGTGACAAAAACATTATAAAATAATTTGTCAGACTATTGAAACCACCAAATAAGCGATATTTCTTTAGTTGGATTCTATTCATGTGATGGTAAACATTCCATTGCTTCAAGAGACCGTTTATGAACGAATCTCCGAATGCTGAGATAATTGTATTTTTACTAATTCCTATATGTATTCTTGGGACAATTCACCACCTGAAGATATCAAAATGGATGCTCATCGTACGCGAGCTCGAAGTACGGCAGGGAGAATTCTTGCTCAAGCTAAACTCGCCAAAATCGTCATCGCCTTTGGTCTGCGTACTCTTGTACATCTCAGTGCTACCTTTGTAGAACGCCAGCGTTAGGGCATTGATACCGTTGTAGTCAGCTACATCCTGAGCTGCTCGGGTTCTCGCCTCGGAGAAATCTGACTGTGAAACGGCTTCCAGACTACTTTGTCAGTTAACCGAAGCGATAGACAACAATAACGGCAACCATCATGATGATGGCCACAATGAGAAGGGCTATCTTGCCCCACTTCTCCAGTTTACGACGAAGGGCAATGGCGTTGAGACTGCGCTCCTTGAAGCGGGTTGCATCATCTTTGTGATGATGATGGTGATGATGATGTTCTGCCATATTATTTCAGGATGTTATAGAGGAGTGAGGACAATGAGATTAGAATGCTCGTAGATGTCAGCCATAACGTGGTGGACTGGCCTATACTAGAGTTACGGGCCTTCACCTTGTTGGGCTCCACATAGACGATGTCGTTCTGCTGCAGATAATAATAAGGCGAATTAATTATTTCTGCATCATTCAGATTCAGTGTATAAACATCCTTACGGCCTTTCTCATTCTCACGAATCAGCTTCACCTTGTCGCGCACACCATAGATAGTCAGGTCGCCTGCCTGAGCCAACGCCTCGAGAATATTGATCTTCTCATTACCTACAGTAAACATTCCAGGCTTGTTGACTTCGCCAAGTACTGATATCTTATAGTTAGCCATACGAACAGTTACCACCGGATTCTCAGCAGCATTCATAAAGGGCACCAGCTTATCGTGAATCATCTTCTCGCACTCAGCCTTCGACAAACCGCCCACTTGCAGGGTTCCCAACACTGGGAATTCGATGGTTCCATCATTGGCTACCAGATATGGCTGGAGTGAACCGCCTGAGGTAGAGACGGTACTTGATGTAGAGGTCAGCGTACTACGTACAATAAGGTTATAGGGCGCTGATGCCTCTGGGTTCACTGTGCTCACCGTAATGGTGAGAACATCCTTAGGCATGATACGGGCATCGTAGAGATACTCTGACTTATCGAACGAAACTGAATCGCTGTTCTGCAGATAAGCTACATTCTTGACTGAGCCGCAACCGGTCATCTGGAGCAGGAGAGCGGCAAGAAATGCAAAAAATGAAATCTTTTTCATAAAGATATTATTTTAAATACGAATTATCACTTATAAAACAGTTAATTCACCATTAATTACCAGAAACGGTACCAGGGGCGGCGGTGACGGGAGGAGGGGTCACCGTAGTCTTTCTGACCTTCATAGGCCTCGTCAATGAGATGGTGCCACTTCTTGCCACGCGACACCATACGATAGATGGTGCCCCAGTCGGGCAGACCACCCACATTACGATCGTCGATAAAGAGATCAGCCTTCAGCTTACGCGAGAAGTGGGGATTGTTATCGGTCGTCTCCTCAGGATAGTCACGGTTGGCGGCATAGAACTCCACACCACGCTCGCGACACCACTCGAGGGCATCGTCCAGCAACTTGCCTTCGCGACAGGTCCAAAGGACCAGGCGATGGCGCTCGGCATTAAGCATCTTCAGCGTCTCAATGGCGAAGGGACGCTCTGCACCAATTTCGGGATAGCGGTTCTCGACAATCGTGCCGTCAAAATCAACTGCGATAATCATTTAAATGTATGATGTAAATAATGTATAATGTATAATGTTGGAGGAACTACTTTTTAATGGATTCGTCGTCCTTGTTACCATAGTGGGACTCGGCATACTGGCCGTAGCTACCATAATTACCATAGTTGCCATATCCATAACGACCGTAACCATAACGGCCATAGCCGTAACGACCGTATTTGCCATAAGCGCCATAACCATAGTAGTATCCATACTTACGCTTAGACATGTCGATACCGTTAAGTACAACGCAGGGATTTGGCAACTTCTGTTCCTTGGCCAAGCTATTGAGAAGGCCAAAGGCGGATTTCGGTGTGTAGTCGGCTCGACAGACAAAGACTGTAAGGTCAGCCTGCTGGCCAATCTGCAGCGTATCGGTAACAAGACCGACAGGTGCAGTATCGAAGATAACATAGTCGTACTGCTCACGGAGCGTTTTGGCGACTTGTGCAAAGTTATCGCGTGCCAGCAACTCCGTGGGGTTCGGTGGCGTAGGACCAGCGAGCAGCAGGTCAAGGTTGTCGTTGACACCTGAGGGCTGAATCTGCGAGCGAATGGCCTCTGGCGTCACCTTACCAAGAGTAAGCAGGGCTGTGATACCTGCAGTGCGGTCACTGATATCAAACAGACGGCCCAAAGCAGGTTTACGGATATCGAGACCGCAGAGGATGACCTTTTTGCCAAGCAAGGCAAACGACACCGCCAGATTGGCAGCGTTGAACGTCTTACCCTCACCAGAGGTGCTGGATGTGAACAGAATGACCTTCTCATCATCTTTCAGCATGAACTGGATGTTGGTACGCATAGAGCGGAATATCTCATCAATCTGGTTGTTCTTGTTGGCCTGGACCACTATACCAGCCTTACCCTTCACCTTCTCAGAGGCGATGGCCACATCAGCGATGACAGGCAGATCAGTGAGACGTACCAGATCCTCATGGCCTTCAATCTTATAGCGGAAGAGCGATATCAGCCAGATGCACGCGCCCGGCAGCAAGAATCCCAGCACCAAAGCAGCCAAGAGAATGATGGCTTTCTTGGGACTGACTTTACCCTCGAAGAGAGGGTCGTCTAACAGCTTACCATTATCGGCCGTAGCAGCCAGAGCAATGCTGTTCTCCTCACGTTTCTGCAGAAGAAGCATGTAGAGCGTTGACTTGACGTCCTGCTGACGTCCCACCTGTGTGAGCACACGCTCCTGGACAGGAGCAGCTGACACACGGCTCTGGTACTTCGAGAATTGTGACTGGATGCCCTGACGGTCAATGTCGGCCGTACGGCGGGCCTGGAGCAGAGCCGTCTTAATGGATGCCTGCAACTCCTCGATGGTGGCCGTCATTGTCTGCACCTGGGGAGCCTGCTCACTGGCGGCTTTCAACAGACGGTTACGGTCTTGAACGGCCTGGTTGTAGCTGTTGATAAGGGCGATGGAGGCACCATCGGTCATACCTACGTTCGAGGGGATAAGCTCGAACTTGTTCTTGGGATTGTTGACATATTCGCGCAAGTAGTCGAGCATCTGCACCTTAGAGTCAGCCTCTGACAGACGGGCAGAGAACTCGTTGGACATCTGTACCGACTGGGAGGCATCAGCCAGCGAGGTTACAGAGTTCTGCTGTTTGAACTTCTGAATCTCGCTCTCGGTGCTACCGAGTTCTTCGTTAATCTTGGTCATACGGTCATTGATAAACTCCTCAGTGCGCAGGGCAATCTCGTTCTTGTCGGCATTGGCCTGACGGTTATAGCAGACCATCAGCTGGCGCAACACATCGATGCCACGACGATAATTCTTGTCCTTCAGTGTCAGCTGTGCAATATCGGTGAACTTCGAAGTGGGCGAGATGGAGAGGCGAGACAGATAATTGGTGGCCACCAGCAGGGGGGGCTGGACGGTGACCAAATAAACATTGCCCTCCTGCCACTCTCGGCCAGCATTTGCAGTCAGCGTCACCGTACCGAGGTCGGTGGTAAAGGTAGCGGGCAGTGACTTTGTATGGCGCATGAAAGTGGAGGTCTCCTTACCCTGTACCAGCGTGGTAAAAGACACCATATACGCGTTATTCTCGCGCCAAATCTTCAGCTTCAAAGACTGCGTCTTCTCCAGAAGAGCATAATCAAGGGAGTCAAGATGGATAGGGTCAAGGTCGACATTTACCGGCTGAGCCTGATAAACAATCGGATTCTTGACACGTCCCTCAGAACGATACTCGACATAGAGCTTCAGGTCCTTTACCACATCGCGCAGAAGCACGCGCGACTGAAGCACTTCAATCTCGTTGTCGATACCTGTAGAGTTTGTTAAGAAACCGAGGTCCTCGACATTAGACAACATCTGAGTGGCATTAGGACGTTTACGGTCCTGGTTCTTGATGAGCATGCGAGCAGAGACCTGATACACCGGTTCGGTGTAACGGAGATAGATGAGCGCACCGCAGACAAAGATGATGAGCGACAAGAGGAACCACTGCCAATTGAGCACCAACATGGCAAAGATGGTTTGAAAGTTAAGCCGGGAACCCTGGCTTTCGTTTTCTTCCAACAGATCCTCGAGCTCGTCGAGAGAGATTTTCTTTTCGTCAGACATATTTTAAATATTCAAGTTTTGTTATGTTTCAATTTTTTTCCTTTTTCTATTATAACACGAGGTCCGCACATTGCGGAGATTAATATTGTCACACAGATGAAACTGATAGGATTATAAATCTGTGGAATCTGTGAGATTTGTGTGAGTTTAAGAGAGACCGAGGAGAGGTTTGAGGTCATCTTCTTTATAAAGAATCCAGACTGTGGTGCCAAGGAATGCCAGGAAGAGGAACATCATGCACATTTTACCTCTTGCGGGACCGGCCTTAGCCACGGGCACTGTGGCACTCTGCAATGGGGTAAAAGCTGGCGTTTCCTCCTGCACTTTTGCCTCTGCTGCCAACAACGACTGGGAGATCTGTGTGAAAGCATTATACTGCAACTGCATTTCATTTTCCAAGGCTGTCTGCTTCTGTCTGACGGTCTGAAGGATAATATCCTGGTTGGCATCTACAAATTCGGAATATTTCTGCCGGGCATCCTCGTAACTTGCCTTCCTCTCTGCATAAATCTTCTTAAAATATTCCAAATCCACGCGCACCTTGCTGGTCCGGTACTCTGTTATGAAGTTCTGTAAACGCTTCTGCACCGTATCTGCCATGGTAGCAGCAATTACAGGGTTCTGGTCAATGACTCTGATGGTGATTACCATCGTTTTCTTATCCACGTTGCAGACGACCTTCCTGTTTATAGCCTTGACTATCATGGTTTGTTTTCTGGTTAAACGGAAGGGGTCGACTTCCTTAACTTCTATAGTGGGCTTTTTTGAAGACAAGAGCCAACCAATAAGTTTTCCGGGAGCCCCGAGAATAGCAGAGAACCATGGCCTCTTCTGTTCGTTCGCCAGATAGTCGTAATAAGTCATTGTACGGTCTTTGATGCCTGTCTTTTTGCTGCCCTCGATGGTCACCGGTACGGGGAACAGACTAATCTTGAAGTCTGTGGAGTTGACCAAGTCGGGATACAAAGTAGGAAACAGAGCCTCGGTACCCATACCGCCTGTACCCTTCCCTACATTAAAGCCAAAGTTGCTGGCCAGCGACAATAATCCGGAATTAGTTCTGGAACTGGAAAGCTCCGGAGAAAGCTTTACGACGCAACTGTAATAATTGGGTATAGCCAACGTGTAAATGACAGCCAATACAAAGGCTACAGGGAGTACCTTAAAGTAAAGTCCTTTGTGTTTCAGGAGATCCTTGTATATCTTCGTGACATCAATAGATGACAACTTCCGGGGCTGTTCTATGGATTTCTTCTCGGTCTGTTGCTCGTTATAATGATTCTCTGCAGACATATTACTATTTTTCAAGTTGTTATACTACTTCCTTACCATAACACCAATTGCCGTAACCATGGAAGCTAAGCTGGCAATTCCTGTGAACGCAGTAGTAAGCTGCCCCATATTGAATGGTTCCTTCTTCTTCTTGCTTACGACCACTATCTCGCATCCGGGTTCGGGTTGTGCACCCTTCTTAATTAAGCCAGCCTTGCCGTTCTGATAGACGATAAACGTCTTAGACTTTTTTGCGCGATGACCAAAGCCACCTGCCTCGTATACATAGTACTTGTATTTCTTCCCTGCCTCGTAATAGAATGTATTGGGGAACATCACATCACCGGATACACGTACAATGGGATCATACTCGGGCACGAAGATCTGGTCGCTATCACGTACCAGAATGTCTGCCTCGCCACCTGGATTAGCCAAAGCTTTCTCCAAATCTATATAGACGGGATAATTGTTATCCAGATCTAACTTAGAATAAGAAATAGAGTCGCCCCTCTCTGTGAGGAGGTTACGCACAGCCTCCATGGTGAATTCCATACGACGACGTTCATCGTCGGTCATCCTACGCAAAAGTGTTGCTCCCTTCAGGTAGGCATGTGGAGTGGTACCGCCAACCATCTGCATAACATCACTCAGACGAGTATCTTTCTGTTCCATTGCTACTGTACCTTCCCATTCCACTTCGCCACTGACTGTAATTAGACGAGACTGGCTAAATACCGGACTGGCATAGACGGTTACACGATCGTAGGGTTCCAGCACGAATTTGCGTTCGTTGTCAATTACCAATCCGTTCTTCAAGTCGAAGTAATATTTCTTACTATATTGGTCGCTCTTCTTTGTTGCCAAAGGATCATAGAGCACGCGGCTGACCTCTATCCTCATATACGATGCTTGGTCTGTGAGACCACCAGCCATAACGATAAGATCTTCGATGGTGGTGTTGTCTGCATACTGATAAATTCCCGGACTCATGACCTCGCCCATGATGGTAAAGGTACGTTCCTGACGGAGATCCTCTTGTGTCATGATGAACAGCACATCCTCATTCTTCAAGGGAATGTCGGCCACGGAACCATCCATAATACCTTTCACATCTACCGGCACAACCTCCAGCGAGCGGTCTTCCTTCAGGCGATGCAGCACAGCATGTTCTGTGTATGCATCTTCCGTCAAGCCGTCGGCAGCTTCAATCAAGCTTCTGACACTAAAGATGTTGGCGCCCAAATGGAACTGACCAGGACGGAATACCGCTCCTTTAATCTCTACCATGTTTTCGAAGCGATTTAGCATGCTGTCAACAGTAACAGCGTCGCCATCATCGAGCGAGAAATTAGCCATATCGAACTCTTCGATGTTGAATACCTGATAACGCTCGCCCGTCTGACGAACCAAACGAACGCTCTTCTTATGCGCATCGCCTGTAAAACCACCAGAATACTTAATTAGAGTGGCAACATTCTCAGCCTTACGCATCTCGTAGAACATGGGGCGTTTAATCTTGCCCGTTATACCCACCAGACACTCGTAGGTGGGTACCACAATGACATCGTTGTCCTGTAGGATGATGTTGCCGGCCAAACGACCATTGAGAATATAATCATAAAGATCGACCACAGTGACCAGACGGCCATTGCGATAGACCTGGATATTACGCAATGTACCCAGATCGCTGGGGCCGCCAGCCCTGTAAAGGGCATAGAATATATTGGCAAAAGAAGACAGATGGTAGGTTCCGGGCGCTTTCACCTCGCCCATGATGTTCACTTGGATAGTACGCGTGTTACCAACAGTCAACCTAAGATCACTGGTCTGATAGCGTGCCCCCAAGGTGTTGCGCAATTTTGACTGTGCTCCCGCCACGGAAAGACCACTAAGGTGGATGGGGCCATACCCTTCAATGGTAATTGTTCCTTCAGGAGAAATGGTATGGATCAGGGTCTGCTGAGAAGCGCCATAGATATCCACTACTACTTGATCGCCTACCCCAAGCACGTAAGTATCTGGAACAGGCATATTTATATTGGGCTGGAAACTTGGGGTGGCCTGACGGAAGATGTCACGACCGAAGACCTGCTTACCGTTGGCATCGGGCGCAGTGCCTTGTGTGGCTTTCACGTCTCGCTCCAAATCGTCCGGAGTGTTGCCCTTAGTGATACCTGTAGTATCCACTCGACCAGTGGCAAGATCCCGAGAAGTGGTACCATTCCTATTACCCGACATGCGGGCAGTAGCCATATTAACAGCACCATCTGCAGCAGCGGACATTCCACGACTGGAGATTTGCTTGTTGTACTGGTCACGAAGGCGGCGAATCTGTTCGATATTCACACCCTTCTGCATGAGCTTAGTAACAATCTGTGTCTGACTGGTACCTGCCCTAGCCTCGCTAGCAATAAACTGCAGGACCTGCTGGTCAGACATTTGCTGAGCCAAAGCGATACTGGAGAACATCGTCAAGCTCAGAATCGCTAAAAAAAATCTATTCATTGATTTATCTATTATTGATTTTATTTTTTATTGTAACGGTTAACAATAACTTTTCTCATTGAACATTGAGAATTAACGTTGGAGCCCTGAGAACCAGGTGATCTGGTTGAATTTCAAAGGCACATCAAACTCACGTTCATACAAAACATTACCGCCACTGTCGAAGGCTGTAACTTTCAGGTTAATGGTATCCTCTGCTTTGTGCAAAAAAAATAGAGGTCAAACTCTTTCTGACCGGATGTAACATCGAACTGGAGCGCAAGAAAGGCGCGATGTCCTTACACGCTTTAGCGGAAAGGCGCAATGTTAGTTGCGGATGTCGCGGGAAAAAGTTTAAAGGTTATATTTTTTTTGCTATTGAGAGGAATCTGCAAATGGGTTTGGGACAGTTCGGGTGCGTTTGGCGATAAGTCTTGGCCGTTTTACGGAGGGAGGGGACATGCAAGGCAATGAACAATGCTGTAAACAGATACGCCTGGAGTGCTGTTCTGGCTTCGGTAGCGCCCTGGAGAAGGGCCGTCACCTGTTGTATGTAGCCCTCTGTTGCCTTTTTATCTTTCATCAGATAGGCACAAATGAGCATCAGGGCAGTGAACTTGGCCTTGGAGGTCTCATCTTCCTCGAAAACGATATCGGAATAACGATAAAGAAACTTGAGACGTTTCTCATCCTCTGGGCTCAACTTTGCCGAGCCCTTGGTTCCGTAGCGATGATGCAGAAGCTCAATGATTTCGTCTTCGAATTTGGCAATCATCGGATCTTCCAACAGATGTTTGGTATCAGGGTCTTGCAACCGAATCTCGCTGGCTCTGAAGCCCGGAATGGCTATCTGCAACTTGTCGTTGAACATAAGGAAGGCAATCTTGAGTTTCATGCCCTGATGGTCATATCGGATTTCCATCACCTCGCCCGAACTGCCTTTCATCGAGCCGTCCACCACAATGACCTTATCGCCCTGGGCAAGCTCCTGCAGGGGATAACCCTGACAAATCTGGAAGTCCTGTCGCATCACAGCGCTCTTGAAGCGGTCCATCTCTTCCCTGGAGATTCTAACAGGTTTCCCATCCGTATCATGATAATGCCGAATCTGTATCCGCAGGCTCTGGTTCAGTTTCGAATTGACCAACTGATTAACCAATTTATCAGTTCCATACACGAAGATGAAACCATGAAAGTCGCTGCGCAAAGCATTACCGTCCATCATAGGATCATAGATACGGTCCGTATCCTCATACGCGGGTTGTGGGGTTACGCTTGGCCTCCAACTAATCTCGTTGTATGGGATGTAGTATTCGCAAGGTGGCAAAAAACCCTCGTCCTTCAGCGGATCAAACGATTCACTTTGTTTGGTTTTGAACAACTTCCCGACTAGTACGGGATTGGGATGTACGAGGATGTGCCAGAGGCCACATTCGCATGCAGAATATTCTGAATGGTTATTATTCGTTTGCATATACGATCTCCTTTGCCCACCGCAGGTGTGTCTGCTGGACTTTTTTCTATTCCGGCGTAATCGTTACACCGTCACCGTTGGCGTCCCAAACTATTGCGTAATCCCTTGTAAGTCTATCGGATAGACCTTCAGTACGGCAGCCGGTCAGCCTGTCTTTGTGATATATTTACACTAATCGCCCGCAAAGTTAAGACTTTTTTCTCTAAGGACAAAGTTTTTTTAATAAAAAAAAAGAAAGAGAGAAAATATGGAAGAGAAAAGAGGTAAGAGGTAAAAATGAAAAGTTTAAAGTTTAAAGTTTAAATTGAACTTTGCTCCAGCCATGAGCCAGATGCCGGGTTGAGGGACCGAACCGAGGTCATAGTAGTGATGGTTGGTAATATTCGTTGCCTGGAGATAAATCTCGGAGATGTAAGAGGTGAAAGGTATGAGGTATGAGGTATGAGTCGAGGATCTAGAGTTGAGGGGTGATGGGTGAGAGAAGGGGTTTGACCACAGGATTTTAGCATCGAGCATTGCATAAGGATGATAAGGGATCAGTTCGCCACCACTCAGATAACTGCCTACACGATCCTGCCAACGGAAATCCCATGACATTGAAAGGTGACCGACAATACGATGCGAGAGGCTCGCTACAAACTTATGCCGCAGATACTCCATTGCCACATTGCTCTTTACTACACCATCTGCATCATGCTTGTTCTGATGAATAAAAGTATAGCCAGCACTGAACGAACGCACCCAGGTATCACGCCCGAAAAACTCGGACAGAAAAATCTTCCCCTGAACCTGAACTCCCACATTATCGAGATTGAAAGCAGCAGTATGATAGATATCATCCGGCGCATACATCACCCAGTCTATCATCTGTGTACCACGATGGTAAAATCCACGAACACTGGACTCTACCCCACCCCATCTGTATTCTGCACCGATAGAGAAGGAATGATTGTGTTCGGGCTTCAGGTCCCTGTTCCCTTCATGCGTCGGACTCTTGTAGTAGAGTTCCGTAAACGTGGGCAAGCGGAAGCCTTTGTTGTAGGAGAACAGCACCTTCCAATTTGAAGAAGGGCGGTAAGCGATATCGATGCCAGGATAGAAGCGAAAACGATGGTCTATGCTGGACGTCATGCTTGCCATCAGGCCCGCAGAAACGGTCCAATGCTGCAATAGAATATTGTGTTCGAGAGTGAATGAAAGGGTTATGCGGTCGTCACTGCGGGTGTAATAGCATTGACCATTATCCATTGACCATTGACCATTAATGGCAACATATTGCTCTGGTTCCAAGTCGCGTCCGAGGTTGGTACTGAGGATGCCTTCGTGTCTCATGAGAGCAGAGACAGCAGTTTTGCCCAAGCGCCAATTAAAATGTCCACCGGCTTTGAGGCCATAGACATCAGTACGGTGGAAATTCTCGCCAAATGAAGAGTCATGTATCAGCTCGAAGTTGTCCCAAGACCGGTTCCAGAAAACTTGGGGTGTGAAATGAAAACGGCCCTTTGTCTCTGCGCTGATGCTGGTCATGAGACGCTGGTTACGCTCGTACTGATTGGGGTAATTGGCACTATAAAAGGTATTGGCTCCATAGCTCTTCTTCGAAAAACCGAACTGCCAATCAAGGCGCAACGCATCATCCTCGTAATCCCCCTGATAGTAGAGCTGTCCCTTCTGCCACCCACTGTTGAGCGTTCCGCCATCACTCCTGCCGCCACCTCCACTGATGCGGTTAGAGAAGCGTTTTAGCGCAAAAGACAATCGTGCTTCGCCCTCAGCAGTCCCAAAGGAACCTCCTCTGCCAGCAAGTTCTATGCTTTGTTCCCGGTCATGTCTCGTGACAATATTTATCGCACCACCGAAACTTTGTCCGCCATACACACGACTCGCTGCTCCCTCGAGCACCTCGATACGTTCTATATCGCAAATGCTGACAGGGAAGTCTGCTGACAAATGTCCTGTTTGGGGATTACCAATATCGATACCATTGAGCAGCAGCGTAACCTGGTCGAATGTACCGCCATCGATGCTGATGTCCGTCTGAATACCAAAGCCACCACGTTGCCAGACATCCACACCGGTGACCAATTTCAAGAGATCATTGACGCTTTGCGCTGCCGCCTGTTCAATTTCCTGGCGAGTGAGCACACAGACTATTCGTGCCGCCTGCAACTGTGAAAGCGGAGCCATCGTGCCACTCACAGTCAGCTCCGCTAAGTCATGGTCCTCATCCAACTCACCCGAGGAAGAAGCCCCCTCTATATCTCCCCCAAAGGGGAGACAACCAGTTATGGTAGCTCCCTGTGCCTGAGCTGCAGCGGCAACAGTTAGCGTAGCAATGCTAAGGACACCGATACGTATCTGGCGATGAAGGCTGGCAAAAGCACTATAGCCCTTGTGGGCAAACTGTCGCCATACAACAGCCTTATTATTTTGAATTTTGAATTTATTCATTTTGAATTCAAATCAGCTGCATGCCGGCTTCCCGGCATTCTTTTCGCATTTCGTTTGGCCAGATGCTGGCCTGTGTTTCACCAATATGCGCTTTGTGCAGGAGCACCATACAGAGACGACTCTGACCAATACCACCACCAATGGTAAGGGGCAATGTGTCTCCGAGAAGGCGCTGATGGAAATAGAGTTCCTTACGCTCTTCCTTACCCTGCAAAGCAAGTTGCCGGAGAAGAGCCTCCTTATCCACACGGATACCCATCGAACTGAGCTCGATACTGCGACCAAGCAGAGGATACCAGACAAGCAGGTCTCCGTTGAGTCCCAAGAAACCTCTTTCGTTGGGCGTGCTCCAGTCATCATAGTCGGGTGCGCGATTATCGTGCACTTCGCCATTGCTGAGTTTGCAACCTATACCTATTATAAATACAGCACCGTACTTCTGGCAAATAAGGTCCTCGCGTTCCTTTGCCGTCTTGCCAGGGTACATCTGCAACAGTTCCTCGCTATGGATGAAGTGGATATCCTCGGGCAGGAAAGGCTTGAGCTGGGAATAGGTTTCGCAGATATAGAACTCGGTGCGCAGGATGGCACTGTAAATCTTGCTGACGATACGACGTAAATAAGCCTCGTTGCGATTCTCGGCCAAGAGCACACGTTCCCAGTCCCACTGATCGACATAGAGGCTGTGAATGTTATCCAGCTCCTCATCTGCCCGGATGGCATTCATATCGGTCACAATGCCAAAGCCCGGCTGCGTCTTGTATTCAGCGAGCGTAACCCGTTTCCATTTGGCCAGGGAGTGCACCACCTCGGCCACGGCATCGTCCATATCCTTGATGGGAAAGCTGACCGGACGCTCCACACCGTTGAGATCATCGTTGATACCCAAACCGCGAAGCACAAAGAGCGGTGCTGTGACACGGCGCAACCTCAGTTCCGTACTGAGGCTGCTCAAAAAGAAATCTTTGATATTCTTAATTGCCTGCTCCGTCTGATTCAAATCAAGCAGAGCCGTATATCCCGCAGGCTTCAAGAGTTTGCTCATGACTAACCTTGTTTTTAGGTACTTCTTTCAAATTTTCGTGCAAAGGTAGGGCTTTTATTTCAATTTGTCAAGCAAGAGGGGTGAAAAAGTTACACAATTCACACAAAATGCCCTCAGAATATATAGAATGCATTCTCTTCCTTTACCAACAAAGATTTGCATTTTATTATCAAATCAAATAGCGAAATTATGCTCCAAAGCACTTTTTTTGCGCATATAAAGATTAATAATGTGGCGTTTTGTTGGTCGAAAGGAAGGAATGTATTATCTTTGCGGCCAATTCGCGTTCACGCGAGGATTTTTTGAGATAAGGGAATAAAGATTATTTGGGATTATGAAATATAAATTAAGAAGTGCTGTCTGTACAGAAGGCCGTCGTATGGCCGGAGCACGTGCTCTTTGGGTGGCTAACGGCATGAAGCGTGAGCAGTTCGGTAAACCCATCATCGCTGTCGTAAACAGTTTTACACAGTTCGTTCCAGGTCATACTCATCTGCATGAGATAGGACAAATCGTAAAAGCAGAGATAGAGAAGCTGGGCTGCTATGCGGCTGAGTTCAACACCATCGCCATCGACGACGGTATCGCAATGGGTCACGACGGTATGCTCTACTCCCTACCCTCGCGCGACATCATCGCAGACTCGGTGGAGTACATGGTCAACGCCCACAAGGCAGATGCAATGGTATGCATCTCCAATTGCGACAAGGTGACGCCCGGTATGCTGATGGCCGCTATGCGCCTGAACATCCCTGCTATATTCGTGAGCGGTGGCCCTATGGAATCACACAAGCTGAACGGCGAGAATGCAGACCTTATCACGGCTATGATTAAGGGTGGCGACCCCACCGTCAGCGACGAGGAACTGGCAAAGGTGGAACAGATGGCCTGCCCAGGCTGTGGTGCCTGTTCGGGCATGTTCACCGCCAATTCGATGAACTCCCTGACCGAAGCTATCGGTCTCTCTCTGCCCGGCAATGGCAGCATTCTGGCCACACACAAGAACCGCATACAGCTCTTCAAGGATGCAGCCCGCATCATTGTCAAGAACGCCCTCGCCTACTACGAAGATGGTGACGAGTCGGTCCTGCCCCGTAGCATCGCCACCCGTCAGGCTTTCCTCAACGCCATGACCCTCGACATTGCGATGGGTGCCAGCACGAACACGGTGCTCCACCTGTTGGCTGTCGCACAGGAAGGTGGCGTTGATTTCAAGATGCAAGACATCGATGCGCTGAGTCGCAAGGTGCCCTTCCTCTGCAAACTCTCCCCGAACTGGCAAAAGTACAGCATTCAGGAAGAGAACCGCGCCGGCGGCATCCTCGGCATCCTGGGCGAACTGGCAAAGGGAGGCCTGTTGGACCTCACCTGCAAACGTGTGAATGGCGCCACTCTTGGAGAAGACATCAAACGCTACGCTATAATTAACAATGAAAAATTAAAAATTAAAAATGGGAATGGACTTTCGCCTTGGGACATCTACAGTTGTGCCCCTGGCGGCAAGTTCAGCAACGTAATGGGGTCGCAGGAAACTTATTACGAGAGCCTCGACACCGACCGCGAGAACGGCTGCATCCGTGACATCGAGCACGCCTATATGAAGGACGGTGGTATGGCTGTCCTCTTCGGTAACATCGCTCAGGACGGCTGCGTAGTGAAGACGGCAGGTGTTGACCCGAGCCTTTGGCATTTTGAGGGGCCTGCTGTGGTCTTCGACAGTCAGGAAGACGCCTGCGAAGGCATCCTCGGAGGCAAAGTGAAGAAGGGCGACTGTGTGGTCATCACACACGAAGGTCCCAAAGGCGGTCCTGGTATGCAGGAGATGCTCTATCCCACCAGCTACATCAAATCGATGCACATGGGTAAGGAATGCGCCCTCATTACCGACGGACGCTTTAGCGGCGGCACAAGCGGCCTCTCTATCGGGCACATCAGCCCCGAGGCAGCCAGCGGCGGCAACATCGGCAAGATTAAGGACGGCGATATCATCGTCATCGACATCCCCAGCCGCAGCATCAACGTCAAACTCAGCGAGGAAGAGCTGGCATCACGTCCGCAGCAGCCGCTCCGCCGCAAGCGTGTGGTAAGCAAAGCCCTGAGGGCTTACGCCCAGTCGGTGGCAAGTGCAGACAAGGGCGGTGTCAGGCTCTTGCCCGAAGAATAAGGATTAGAGATTAGTTCCTTAATTATGAATTATGAACAATGAATTATGAATTCAAATAAGATATCCGGTGCAGAGGCTTTGATGCGGAGCCTCGAACATGAGGGCGTGGATGTGCTCTTTGGTTACCCTGGCGGTGCCATCATGCCCACCTACGATGCCCTCTACGACCACAAGAAGACGCTGCATCACATTTTGGTTCGCCACGAACAGGCAGCCGTTCATGCTGCTCAGGGCTATGCCCGAGTGAGCGGACGAGTGGGCTGCGCCATCGTGACGAGCGGCCCAGGTGCAATGAACACCATCACAGGCGTTGCCGACGCCATGATCGACTCCACTCCGATGGTGGTCATCTGCGGTCAGGTAGGTGCTGCCATGCTGGGTACAGACGCTTTTCAGGAGGTGGATGTGGTCGGTGTGACGCAACCCATCACGAAGTGGAACTATCAGATTCGTCGTGCAGAGGACATCCCCTGGGCTGTGGCTCGTGCCTTCTTTATCGCCAAGAGCGGACGTCCGGGGCCTGTGGTGCTCGACTTCGCCAAGAATGCACAGACGGCAATGATAGAATATGCTCCGCAGAAGGTCGATTTCATCCGCAGCTACAACCCCAATCCGCAACCGGAGGAAGGTTCCATCGAGAAGGCTGCCCGCATGATTAACGAAAGCGTGAAGCCCTTCATGCTGGTAGGCCAGGGCGTAGAACTGGCTCAGGCCAACAAGGAGTTGCTTACTCTTTGCGAGAAGGCACAGATTCCCTTCGCATCGACTATACTTGGTCTCTCTGCCGCACCATCCGATCATCCCCTCAATATGGGAATGCTCGGTATGCACGGTAACCTGGCACCGAATGTTATGACCAACCAGTGTGACCTGCTCATTGCCGTCGGAATGCGTTTCGACGACCGTGTGACGGGTAACCTGAAGACCTACGCCAAGCAGGCAAAGGTCATTCACTTCGAGATAGATCCTTCGGAAATTGGAAAGAACGTAAAGCCTACGCTCTCTGTGCTTGGCAACTGCAAACAGACGCTTCCCGAAGTAACGAAACTCGTTGACAAGACCACTCACAAAGCATGGATAGAAGGCTTCAAACCCTACGAAGAGAAGGAATACACAAAAGTCATCGATGCAGCCCTGCATCCCAAAGAAGGTCCGCTGCTGATGGCTGAGGTGATTCGCAAAGTGAGCGAGGCATCGGGCAACGAGGCTATTCTCGTGACCGATGTCGGACAGAACCAGATGTTCGGATGCCGCTATTTCAAGTTCACGAAGCCTCGCTCTGTCGTCACCAGCGGTGGTTGCGGCACGATGGGCTTTGGCATTCCAGCAGCGATGGGAGCCTGCTATGGTGCTCCCGACAGGACCGTCTGCATGTTCTGCGGCGACGGAGGCTTCCAGATGACCATCCAGGAACTGGGCACCATCATGGAGAACCGCATTCCCGTGAAGATGATTCTGCTGAACAACAACTACCTCGGCAATGTGCGTCAGTGGCAGTACATGTTCTTCAACAAGCGCTACTCGTTCACCCCGATGCTCAATCCCGACTACGAGAAGATTGCAGAGGGATACGACATTCCCTGCCGCACGGTAGTGGACCGCAAGGACTTGGATGCCGCCATCCGCGAGATGCTCACGACCGAAGGACCCTACCTCCTGCAATGCGCTGTGAAGGAAGAGGATAACATACTCCCCATGACACCTCCAGGTGCGAATGTGGATGAAATGCTTTTGGAACTGCCCCCCTCCAACTCCCCCGAGGGTGAGAGAAAAACAAAATAAAAAAATGGGATACTCTTACCAGACGGCAGACCCGATGACGTATCGGCTGCTCAAGGAGTTTGCTGCAAAGCAACGAGCTATTCCAACAGAAGCAGAATCATTATTTTGGAACTTCTTGAGAGCAAGCCAAATGGGAGTAAGATATAGACATCAACACATAATAGGAGAATATATTGCAGACTTTGCATGTGTAACTAATAAGCTGATAATAGAGATTGATGGCCTTTACCACTCTTTGCCAGAGCAAAAGATAAGCGACGAAGAACGAACAGAATGGTTAGAGAGAAACGGTTGGAGGGTAATTCGATTTACTAATGAGGAAATCTTTTCTAATTTAGAGAATGTATTAGAAAGAATAAAAGATGAACAAGAAAAACGATAAAAAAGTCTCCCCTCTGGGAGATTTAGAGGGAATCAGCCCCTCCCCCTCGGGGGAGCCGGTGGGGGGCCGGTACGGTGCCGCTGAATGCGGTGATTGCAATACCTGTGGAAAGTGTGACGAACTGGAACAGGCCAAAGAGATGCAGGGCTTTAACGATGCGGTCCTTGCTGCAGCTGCCATAGAACGCGACAGCTTCGAGAAGAACCTCGCCCGCCAGCGTCGGGCTACCTTAGCACAAGATACTGCTCAAGGAAGTCAGAAAGAGACCTTCAGCAGAACTGCTGTGGCCCGTCCTGCAATGCCAGCTCGCGAAGGTGCACTCCTCAGTCATGACGGCCTCACACTCTACACCCTCATCATCTACTCGGAGAACTTCGCCGGTATCCTGAATCAGATAACAGCCGTCTTTACCCGTCGCCAGGTGAACATCGAGAGTCTCAACGTGTGTGCCTCATCGACCCCCGGCGTTCACAAATATACCATCACCTGCTATTGCAAGCAGGAAATGGCAGAGATGCTGACCAAACAGATTGAGAAAAAGATCGATGTGCTGCAAGCCAACTGCTTTGTGGACGACGAGATATTCATCCTAGAGACATCGCTGCTGAAGCTGTCCACACCGATGGTGCTTGCAAATCAGGACATTTCCTGCATCGTGCGCCGCTATGATGCCCGCATCGTGGAGGTGAATCCCACTTACACCATCGTGGAGAATACAGGCATCACAAAAGATGTGATTGAACTCTTCACACAGCTCGACGCTCTGGGATGCGTGCTGCAGTTCGTTCGCACAGGCCGCATTGCTGTGACGAAGTCATGCATCGAACGCCTTGACGCCTACATCGCTAAGCGCGAAGAAGAAAGAGACAATAATTAATTATCACTCAAAATTTATAAATTCAAAATTACTACAAATGGCAAAAATGAATTTTGGCGGTGTCATCGAGGAAGTGATGACCCGCGAGGAGTTCCCTCTTGAGAAAGCACGTGAAATTCTGAAGGACGAGACCATCGCCGTCATTGGTTACGGTGTACAGGGTCCCGGTCAGGCTTGCAACCTGCGTGATAACGGCTTCAATGTCATCGTTGGCCAGCGTCAGGGCAAGACCTTCGAAAAGGCAATCGGTGACGGATGGGTTCCCGGCGAGACACTCTTCTCTATCGAAGAGGCTGCCACGAAGGGTACCATCGTGATGTGTCTGCTCTCTGATGCAGCAGTCATGAGCGTATGGCCCACCCTGCAGAAGTGCCTGACTCCCGGTAAGGCTCTCTATTTCTCACACGGCTTCGCTATCACATGGAGCGACCGCACCGGTTGTGTTCCTGCAAAGGATATCGACGTCATCATGGTAGCTCCCAAGGGCAGCGGCACCAGTCTGCGTACCATGTTCCTGGAAGGTCGCGGCCTGAACAGCTCCTATGCTGTTTATCAGGATGCAACGGGTCGTGCTCTCGACCGCACACTGGCTCTCGGCATCGGTATCGGTTCCGGCTATCTCTTCGAGACCACCTTCCAGCGCGAAGCAACCTCCGACCTCACCGGCGAGCGCGGCTCACTGATGGGGGCCATCCAGGGTCTGCTTCTGGCTCAGTATGAAGTGCTCCGCGAGAACGGCCACACGCCTTCCGAGGCCTTCAACGAAACCGTAGAGGAGCTCACCCAGAGCCTCATGCCCCTGTTCGCACAGAAGGGTATGGATTGGATGTATGCCAACTGCTCTACCACCGCACAGCGCGGTGCACTCGACTGGTTCCCCCGTTTCCACGATGCCATCAAGCCTGTAATGCAGCAGCTCTATGCAAGTGTGAAGTGTGGTAACGAGGCACAGATCAGCATCGATTCCAACTCGAAGCCCGACTACCGTGCCGGTCTGGAGAAGGAACTGGCAGCTATGCACGACAGCGAGATGTGGCGCACTGCTGAGACTGTCCGCAAACTCCGTCCCGAGAACAACTAATCCCGGGCAGGCAACTGCCAAAAACAAACAAGAGGGATGTGTCTATGACGCATCCCTCTTATTTTTGAAAGCCTATGGGGCTTATTAGGCCTACCCAGGCCCTATACTCTATTAGAAGTAATAGCCAAAGCTCAGTCTCAAACCTAATTTTGTAGATTCTTTGAAGTGATTAAAACACATGTCAACAAAGAAAGAAGGCTCAATGCTGACATGGTCGTTTAGATAGAAACAATAGCCAGCTTCCAGTGGCAAATAGACATTGTGAACAACCTGTGCATCTTGTCCATCAACCTTCATTCCGGAAAGACCGTATTTAATACCTGTACCGAAGAATAAGCCGTTGTTTTTCATATAATACCTTCCAGCTATACCCATGTTGAAGAGATTCCTTCCGTCTTGATGATCCCATCCAATCAAACCTCTCAACATCCAATTGTCTGCGACGAAATATCCAGCACCTGCTCCAAAGCCAATGTGGAAACCTCCTGACTTGCAATAGTCCATGCCAAAGCCTGTGAGCGAAGCATTTACATACTTTGTACCTTTCTCGAACTGGGCAGAAGCACCCAAAGTAAATGTTGCAAGAAGCAACGCAATAAAAATTTTCTTCATAATGGTTTAAATTTTTGAAATGTTTATTTTAATCTATAATTTTTCTTTCTTAATGCTTTATTCTTTACTCTAAATAGAAATGCCAGCACAATCATCAGGGCCAGACCGGCAGAGAGACCTATCTCGATCGAAAGACCGAAGCCTTCGGGTGCAATGAATATATAGCTGGTGCACACCACCGTCATAAAGAGCGCTGGAATAAGGGCCACCCAGTAGAAGAGCCTCTTACGGGCAAGCCATACGGTAGCCGCCCAAAGCATGATGCAGGCTAGCGTCTGGTTTGTCCAGGCAAAATAGCGCCAGAGGACAGTGAAATCAATGAAGAACAAGCCTGTTGTAATGGCAAAAAGCGGCAGACATAACATAAGACGCTTGATGATGCTCTTCTGGCTAATATGTAGGAAATCGGCAACAATGAGTCGGGCACTACGGAAAGCTGTGTCACCGCTGGTGATAGGTGCCGCAACGACTCCAAGGATGGCAAGCACAGCACCGACAGCACCCATCCAACCAGTACTGATTTCCTTGACCACAATAGCAGGATTTCCCAGGGCAGCAAGCTTCTCGTAAGCCGTAGCGCCCTCTTCACCTGGCAAGGTGCTGGCGAACTTCACAGCAGCAGCAGCCCAAATGAGAGCCACAACGCCTTCGGTTATCATTGCACCATAGAAGATAGGACGGCCCAGGCGTTCGTTTGTCAGACACCGAGCCATAAGCGGACTCTGAGTTCCATGAAAACCGCTTATTGCACCGCAAGCAATGGTAATGCAAAGCATTGGGAAGATAGGCAGCCCCTTCGGGTGATGCGTCACAAATGGAGCATCCGTCAGTTCCGGCATCCATCCCTCCTGTGTATAGATACCCCAACAGATTCCTATTGCCATCAGCAACAAGGCAAGACCGAACACGGGATAAACCCTGCCAATAAGTTTGTCGATGGGCAACAATGTGGCGAAGATGAAGTAAAGGAAGATGAGCGTCAACCAGAAACCGTTTGAGAAGAACCAGCCCTTGTCGGGTGTCATATTGTCGAGCAACGAAGCTGGTGTCACAACGAAGACAGCACCCACCATCACCAAAAGTACCAATGCGCCGACTCGCATTACCAGGCGCATCCCATCGCCCAATTCGTTTCCAATAATTTCGGGTAAGGAGACGCCACCTTGCCTGATACATATCATACCGCAAAGGTAGTCGTGAACGGCTCCAGCAAAGATGCAGCCGAGTACGATCCACAAATAAGCAGCAGGACCAAACAGGATGCCCATGATGGCCCCGAAAATTGGGCCTGTCCCTGCAATATTGAGGAACTGGATGAGAAACACACGCCAAGCAGGCATGGGCATAAAGTCAACGCCGTCCCGCTTTTCATAGCAGGGCATTTTGGTTGTACTACTGGGCTTGATGACATGCTCTACGACAGCACCATAAAGCAGATAGCCCAGCAACAGGCAAACGAGGGAGAGTGTGAATGTTATCATCGAGACATTTACTATTTAATCATTTACTATTTACCATTTAAATTCCTCTTATGTTCTTTATCAAGAACCAAACCGCCACGATTGCGGTAAAGGTACCGCCAATGGCATAACCTATTGTAGTATCCAGGCCAAAGCCATTCTCTTTGTCTATCAGGATGAAGCAGGCACTTACGGCACACATGAATACGGCGGGGAAATAGGCAATCAGCCACGACCAGCCCGGCAAGATGCCCTTGCCGTCGGTGCGATGCTTCAAGAAATGGGCGATAGTGAAGAAGGTGAAGGTAGCCAGGACCTGATTGAACCAAGAGACATAGAGCCATAGCACCTTGAAACTGCTGACGTTCAACATCGCAATGGCAACAGCAAACAGCGGAGTTGTGAGCACAAGACGCTTCACGATAGACTTCTGGTCGTAATGGCTGAAGTCGGCCACTATCATACGGGCTGCACGGAAAGCACTGCCGCCAGTACTCATCGGAGCTGCAACGATGCCCAGCACTGCCAGAACAAGTCCGGCATTACCCAACCAATCGTTGCACATCCGCTCAACCAACAGGCCTGGATTCATCTTCACTGTTCCGCAGGCCGTCATGGCATTGTAGAGTTTTTCGTATGGAGTAGCACCTGCGATGTCCAACATATTGACGAACTTCATTGCGGCAGCAGCCCAAATGAGGGCTACCACGCCCTCGGTTACCATCGCACCATAAAAACAGCGAAGACCGTACTTCTCGTTCTTAATGCAACGCGCCATCATGGGACTCTGCGTCGCATGGAAACCGCTTACGGCTCCACAGGCTATCGTGATGAAGAGTCCTGGGAACAGAGGCGTGTAGCTGACAGGATAATGATCGCTGAAAGCTTCAGCAAAGCTGGGGATGTTGCCTTCGTGCGTAAAGATTCCGAAACCGATGAGCACCGCCATGATGAGCAATGCCGCACCAAAGACAGGATAGATGGTCCCGATAACCTTATTGATAGAGAAGACCGTAACGGCCAGGTAAAAGACGAGTATTACAACCGTCCATATCAGGTTGGTATCGGCAATATCGAACATCCGTTGGGTCAATTGATCCATCAATCCGGCAGGAATCAGCACGAATGATGCACCAACGCAAATCATCAGTACAAGCGTAACAACACGCATCACCAAACGACAAACGCTACCAAGCTCGTCACCAATGATTTCGGGAAGTCCCATTCCATCGCGTCGGATGCTTATCATACCGGCCATATAGTCGTGCATGGCTCCACCCAAGATGCAACCAAACACAATCCACAGAAAAGCTGCAGGTCCGTAGAGTACACCCATCATCGCACCGAATATAGGGCCAGTGCCTGCGATATTGAGGAACTGAACGGTATAGACCTTCCACGTTGGCATGGGGATGTAGTCGGATCCGTCCTGCTTCGTATAACATGGCGTTTTTCGGTTCGGGTCTACACCGAACACTCTCTCAACAAAACTGCCATAAGCGAAATAACCGAGTACCAGACAGACCAATGCAATGCAAAATGTGAACACCTCTGTAATTTACTATTTAATGATTAACTGTTTACTATTTCTGTTTCTTGCTACAAAGGTACAAATAATTCTTCATTCTTCATTCTTCATTCTTCATTTTTTTGTATCTTTGTGCCATGAAATATACATTATCTATATTAGCGAGCCTTGTTGTGGCTTTTTTATGCTCTGAAATAGGGGCACAAAACCTACATAAACGAAGCGATTACCTACCCCAAAATCTCACTCTCCACAAAAAGGCAGATGGAGAGGGACTTCTTTTTCTGTCTGCTCCGTCTGCCCCCAAACATGAGGTACGTGCAGTGTGGTTGACAACGATTTCTGGATTGGACTGGCCAACAACGAAAGCAACGAACGAGGCCGGCAGACAGCGCCAGAAGGAGGAATTCTGCCAAATACTCGACCAGCTACAGGCTTGCCGCATCAATACTGTGGTACTGCAGACACGCATCCGGGGTTCTGTCATCTATCCGAGCCGTATCGAACCTTGGGACATCGTGCTAACAGGACAATACGACCAAGATCCCGGCTATGATCCACTTGCCTTTGCCATCGAGGAAACGCACCGAAGAGGTATGGAACTGCACGCCTGGTTAGTTACCGTCCCTGCTTTCAAGATAGCTGTAGCAAAGAAGATGGGTAAGCGCAGTTTGCTAAAGACGCACCCCGAATTGTTGCGAAAGCACGGAGAACAATACTACCTTGACCCCGGGCTGCCTGGCTCTGCCGACTATCTGACTGCCCTATGCAAGGAGGTTGTCAGCAAATACGATGTGGACGGCATACATTTCGACTACATACGCTATCCCGAGAACGCAGAATCTTTCTCCGATCCTGCTTCCTATAAGAAATATGGCAAGAGAAAAGACAAACGTGCATGGCGCAGAGACAACATAACAAGGATGGTGCGGCAGGCCTATGAAGCCGTGAAGGCGATAAAGCCTTGGGTGCGTGTCAGCTGTTCGCCAGTGGGGAAGTTCAAGGACTTAAGTCGCTATTCAGCACGCGGATGGTCAGCCTACGGAGCGGTTTATCAGGATGCGCAAGGCTGGTTGCGTGATGGCATCATGGACATGCTGTTGCCAATGATGTATTTCCAGGGCGATCACTTCTACCCCTTCGCTGTCGATTGGCAAGAAAACTGCTACGGCCGTCCCATTGCTCCGGGCCTGGGTATCTATTTTCTGTCTCCAAAAGAGAAAGACTGGGAGTTGGGCATCATCCAACGCGAGCTATGTTATCTGCGCCAGAGGGGGCTCAACGGGCAGGCATATTTCCGGAGCCGTTTCCTGACGGACAACACAAAGGGCATCTACACATATCTCCAGCAGAACTTCTATCCCTACCCTGCCCTGTTGCCACCTATGACATGGCAAAATGCGACACCGCCCGATATGCCGCTGCTTGTGGCACGCCGTCGCGTGAATGGTGTCAACGAACAGATAGAATGGAGAGCGCAGGAGGGTTGTCGCTATGTCATTTATGCCGACACAAAGGTCCCCGTTGATACCAGCAACCCTAAGAACATTGTCAAAGTGACCTACGAAACGAGTTACACCTACAGTCTGCTCGGTGCCTATTATCACGACTATCACCTTGCCGTCACAGCCCTCGACCGCTACGGCAACGAGAGTGTCCCCCTGAATTTATGATTCCCTTGCTGCAGCCAAAAGTTTCTCGCGCAAGAATCTGGCTGTATAGCTATCGCTGCATTCTGCGACCTCTTCCGGAGTACCTGCCGCCAGGATATTACCGCCAGCATCGCCACCTTCAGGACCAAGGTCGATGATATGGTCGGCACATTTGATGATCTCCAGGTTGTGCTCGATGATGATGATGGTATGGCCTCGGGCAATAAGGGCGTCGAAGGCCGCGAGCAATTTCTGGATATCATGGAAGTGCAGGCCGGTAGTTGGCTCATCAAAGATGAAGATGGTAGGTTGATGTTTCTCCATGCCCAGGTAATAGGCAAGCTTGACACGTTGATTCTCACCGCCGGAGAGTGTGGATGAGGACTGACCCAGTTTGATATAGCCCAATCCCACATCCTGCAAGGGCTTTAGTAGTGCGATGATGCGCTTCTGCCCATGGTCCGTAAAGAACTCGATGGCTTGGTTGATGGTCATGTCGAGCACATCGCAGACATTCTTCCCATGGAAACGCACATCCAGAATTTCCGACTTGAAGCGCTGCCCGTGGCAACTCTCACAAGGCAATACCAAATCCGCCATGAATTGCATTTCGATGGTGACAGTGCCTTCGCCTTTGCATTCATCGCAGCGGCCTCCGTCGGTATTGAAACTGAAGTAGGCGGCAGTATAGCCCATCTGCTGCGAAAGCGGTTGGGCTGCAAAAAGTTTCCTTATCTCGTCCCAGGCTTTGACATAGGTGACAGGGTTCGAACGCGTACTCTTACCGATGGGGTTCTGGTCAACAAACTCGATGGCCTGCACCATGCTGGTGTCGCCTTCGAGACGCAAGAATTCGCCAGGACGATCAGATATCTCATCCAGTTGGCGCTTCATGGCATTATAGAATATGTCACGAACCAGGCTACTCTTACCGCTGCCGCTGACACCAGTCACACAGGTCATCACGCCCAATGGAAAACGCACATCGATGCCCTTCAGGTTGTTAGCCCTGGCGCCTTTCACCTCGATATAGCTACTGGAACGACGACGGCTTATGGGCAAAGGAATTACTTCGCTGCCGGTAAGGAAGCAGAGCGTATGGGAGGTTTCTCCTGCCGAGCTGATGCCCTCTGCAGGTCCATTATACACGACCTCACCACCCAAGCGACCAGCCTCAGGACCGATGTCGATGAGCCAGTCAGCAGAGCGGATTATCTCCTCATCGTGCTCCACGACAATGACGGTGTTGCCCAGGTCGCGCAATTGCTTCAGTACCTTGATGAGACGCTCTGTATCGCGACTGTGGAGACCTATGCTCGGTTCGTCTAGGATATAGAGACTGCCCACAAGGCTGCTGCCCAAGGATGTGGCAAGGTTGATACGCTGGCTCTCGCCGCCGGAGAGGCTATTGGAAGGGCGGTTCAGCGTCAGGTAGCCAAGACCGACATCTATCAGGTATTGCAGCCTATTCTTGATTTCGGTAAGGACGCGCTTGGCTATTTTCTCCTCATGCTCGCTGAGACGGAGGTTCTCCACCCAGGACAGCAGTTCGCTGACCGAAATGTTCACCAGCTCGGTGATACTACGACCACCCACCTTCACGTATTCCGCTTCTGGGCGGAGCCGGTTGCCGTGGCATTTGGGACAGACCGTCTTGCCGCGATAGCGCGCCAACATCACGCGGTTCTGTATCTTGTATTGTCCCTGACGTAAGTACTCGAAAAAGGCATCAATGGAGAGTAAGCCCCACTCACGTTCCTCGGGCATAATCTGCCATTTCTCTGGCACAAGGACATCCGCTCCTCCCAACCTTTCGTTCCTCATCCGGACGCAATCCGATGGGACACCGTGCCAGAGCCAGTCTTTCTCCTGCTGAGTCAGTTCGAAGTAGGGTTTGAAGATGGGGAAGCCGCGCTCGGAATTCATGCGGATGAACCATTCTTTCCACTCAATCATCTTCTCTCCGCGCCAGCAGACCACAGCGCCATCATATACGCTCAGCGCGGTGTTTGGAATAACCATCTGTTCGTCGATACCAATGACCTTTCCGAAACCTTCGCACTCGGGACAAGCCCCGATGGGCGAGTTAAAGGCAAAAAGTTTGTCCGTTGGTTCCTCAAAGGTGATGCCGTCAGCCTCGAAGCGCGTACTGAAGATATGACGCTCGCCGTCTGACACGAACTGCAAGATAGCTGTTCCGTGCCCCTCGTAGAAAGCCGTCTCGCACGAATCGACCAAACGGGCTATCGTATCACGATCATTCCCAGCAATCAAACGGTCGATGACCAAGAAGCAGTCCCCCTTCAAATCCCCAGAGGGGGAGAAATCTTCAATGCGCATTACTTCGCCATCAACAAAAAGTCTTGCGAATCCACTCTTTCTGAAAATTTCCAGTTGCTCGTAGAGAGTGCGGTTCTCGGGACAACAGATGGGACACATCACCATCAGCTTTGTACCACGGGGTTTGGAGAGCATACACTGTACAGCATCCTCCGTTGTATGGCGCTTCACTTCCTTGCCACTCACTGGACTATAAGTGTGACCGACTCGGGCGAAAAGGAGACGCAGATACTCGTAAATCTCCGTGCTTGTTCCGACGGTACTACGCGGATTACGGCTCGAGACCTTCTGTTCAATGGCGATGGCAGGCGGGAGGCCCTTGATGTAGTCGCATTCCGGTTTATTCATGCGCCCCAGGAACTGACGGGCGTAAGCACTAAGGCTCTCCACGTATCGGCGCTGTCCTTCGGCATAAAGCGTATCGAAAGCTAAACTGCTTTTCCCGCTGCCGCTCAGGCCTGTGATAACCACCAGCTTTCCACGCGGTATCTCCAGGCTGATATTCTTCAGGTTATTAACCCGTGCCCCCTTTATTTGAATGCTGTTCTCCATAATTAAAGTAATCGGATGACGCGGATGCCGGTCTGAGAGGGATGCTTCTGCATGTACTCATACAAGGTCATGGACTCCAGCACGACTTTCTTGTGGATGCTGCTGGCATTGAGCAGGTGCAGCTTTCCGTCGTTTCCCCAAACAGCAAGACCGACATGACTGATGTCGAGACCCTCCTTGTTAGTAGTAATGGCCAAGATGTCGCCATCATGGATGCAACTCAGCACCTCGCGGCTATCCCCTACCCGTTCCTTCGGTATGTATCGGATGGTGGCTCCCGATACTCGTTTCTCCATCTCGGCAATGAGTTTGCGCTCCTCCATATCCACCTTGAGCAGAGGATAGGAGTTGGGATGACTGCTCATATAGGTCAGGCTGAGTTTCATGGGGACGGTGATGCTGCGGTCGGCCTCTATCTCGCGAACCATTCCTTGTCGCGTTCCCGACTGAATCCACTGACTGAAGTAATGGTTGCGACTGCTGTAGCCGTTGATCTTCCCATCATCGTAGCGCAGCATCCGCAGCCAACGGAGGAAGTCCTTCCAGCTCTTGCTGCCGTGACTCGTGGTGAGTGCCAAAGCACAGACATTCTCGACAAGCGTCGTGCAGTCAAGGCTATGCAGGTTGATGGCCAGATGCTCCTCCTTGCCGTTAATCTCCAAAGTCTGCCCCACATAAGGGAGATCCATGAGCTGACGGGCATAAAAGAGAGTAAGAGACCCCCCATCCCCCTTTAGGGGGAGTTCTTTTGAGCCTTTTTCTAAAAGTTCAACGACGCGGAGGCTGTCATCGCGGGAATAGGAGACAGGAGACCCCCCACCCCCCTTTAGGGGGAGAAAGAAGCATGATGCAAGGAGCAAGAATAGTATAATCTTAAATCTGTTCATCTTGAAATATTTTTTTCCTCCGTCGCAAGTGGGAACTTGCTCCACTTTGTGGGGCCGTAGCCACATCAGTGGCTCCTCTAAAGTCCCCAGTCGCCCCTAAAGGGGGTTAGGGGGTCTTTTCTTCCGGCAGTTTCAACATTGCTGTAACAGCGAAGGTAACGAGGCAGAAGCCCATCACGGCAATAAAGAACTGGCTGTAGCCCAAGCTGTCCGATATCCAGCCGCTCACCATTCCTGGCAGCATCACACCGCCAAGATACTGGAAAGCAGTACAAATTGAGAATACGGAGGTACTGCGTTCGCCGTGCGAGAAGCTGACAAGGTAGAGGGTGTATGCCGTGAAGCCCAAGCCGTAGCCGACCTGCTCGATAAAGACACAGGCGGCGATGAGCGACAGGCTCTCGCTTCCATAAATGCTGAGATAGACATAGACGATGTCCGGCAAGGTGATGCAGAGCACAAGCGGCCAAAGCATACGTCTGAGGCTGTATCTCGAGACAAGCCAACCGCCCACGATGCCGCCACCAAGCAGTCCGATTACACCCAATGTGCCATAAACAAAACCATACTGCACATCCGTCAGAGCCAAGCCACCCTCTTCTACTGTCCGCTTCAGGAAAAGCGGTATAATCTTGGTGAGCAATCCCTCCGGCAAGCGGAAAAGCAGGATAAAAAGCAAGGCGGTTATGAGGTGCGGCTTCGTCAGGAAGACCTTAAGGGTAAGAAAAAAGTCCTCGAAGACAGAAAGTTTCTCCCCTTTGGGAGAATCAGAGGAGGGCGTTGGCAGCATCCGCCAATGATAGGCAAAAAGCATTAACATCAGGCCTGCAACAGCCAGGAAGGTAACACTCCAGGAAATGGGTATGGAGGCTCCACTCTCCTGCAACAAGCCAGCCAGCATGACCAGGCCTCCCTGCCCCAGCACCATTCCAATACGGTAGAAGGTGTTGCGGAGACCGACATAGAGTTCCTGCTCCTTGTTCTCAAGGCCAAGAATGTAGAAACCATCGGCACAGATGTCGTGTGTGGCACTTCCGAAAGCAACAAGCATGAAGAGAGCCAGCGAGCACTGCAACCAGAAGTTTGTAGGTAATGTGAAAGCAAGCAGAGCCAACGATGCTCCGATTGTCAGCTGCATGGCGAGAATCCACCATCGCTTCGTCCTGATGCCATCGACGATAGGACTCCACAACGGTTTGATGACCCATGGAAGCCCGAGCCATCCTGTATAGAGCGTAATCTGCGTATCGCTCAGACCCATCTCCTGATAGAGGACAAGGGACATCAGCATCACAGCCGCGTAGGGCAACGATTCACCGAGATAGAGGCTCGGAATCCAAAGAAGAGGCTTTCTCATTTACGATTTAACTATTTACTATTTAATTCCCCCATAAAGGGTCAGGGGGTCTTCACCTCGCATTGTGGACGATGGTGTAAGCTGCCAGACGGTCATAGCGCGCTCCCTGTCCGCGATAATAGACCAACACCTGGTATTCGTTCTCGGTCTCGAAGAAGCTACCCATCGTGCGCGTCGTAAGTCCGTCCTGCTGGATGTATTCGTAGCTGTAGTAGCCCTGCTTCAACAGGATGGCTGCATGATATTCCTGATTGATGTCATCGTACTCCATGCGGCAATCGGGATTGAAGGTCTGCCCCGACCACTGCCCGCTCACATAGACATCGCCGCCCGGAAGCCGGGGACTTTTCAGGAAGAAGTGAACGACGATATATTCGGCAGTCGTTGCATCGTCTATGTCATCAGCACTACGCACGACAAAGACACCGTTCTGGTCCTCGGAATAGCTATAGGCTCTGTCGGGTTGAGCTGCAAAGAGCGTAGCATGATAGTATGGCTCGAACCATTCGATGCGGTCCACTCCGGTTGCCGTGCGATGCACATCGAGGATTTCGAAGCGATGGTACTCGTTGCCTCCCGGGAAGATGAGCTGACGGTTGTGAGTGAACTCTATCCCAGTAGCTTTCCGGACATTGGGCACGAGATTCTCTATACGAGTGTCCCAGCGGCGGTTCTGCATCACGATGACCTTGAGTTCGCGCTGCGGGTCGAAGACAGAAAGCGAGCCAAAACCGACGGAGAGCGTCATCTGCTGGTGACGGCTGTTGAAATCGATGTCGGTATTGCTGTTCAGCTGCGTAATGATGCCTGCCGCCTTCTCATAGATGCAGAAGCGGGCTTCGAGCACAGGAGGGTCTTCGTCCCTGTCGGCATCTTCCTCGTAGATGCGGAGACGATAATTGCCGCTCAGGCGGAGACGGAGTTCTTTGTTGGGGATACGCAGACGATAGTGCGTATAAATCTGCATCGTATTGAAACTCTTCTCGAAGTCCTCGATGAGCTGGTCGTTGAGTCCTTCCAGAAAGTCGCTCTCGAAGATACCGTCCGTAGGTTGCCAATCCCAGTCGCAATGGTCTATGTGATAGATGTAGCGTTTGTAGTCGTGGCTCATCTCGTCCCATTCGATGTCGATGTGCTGCCTGCCTCCGAGGGGCATATAGGGCGGCAAAGTCGGGTCGTCGTCAACGGTCAGAGTGAGTGTTCGCACATTTCCCGCGAAGATTTGCTGAGTCTGGGCGTGAGCCATTGAACATTGAACATTGAACATTGAACATTGAAAGAGCAGGAAGAAGATAATAACGCGGAGGATATTCCCTCCTCCCTTGGAGGAGTCGGAGGAGGCTTCTTCACCTTTCAGCACAGGCAGTTGCCAATGGAACTTGACTGCCAGGATGCGTATGAGGATGACGCTAAAGGCGCTGAGCAGGGCGCTGATTTCCACACTGAGACCAAGCCCGAGACAAACGACGTATGCCACGCCTCCCGCCACACAGGCAAGGGCATAGATCTCGCTCCGGAAGATGAGCGGAACATCATTCATCAGGACATCGCGGATGATACCGCCGCCAGCACCTGTAACAGCACCCATCGTAATGGCCACCCAGAAAGGATGACCCAAAGCCAATGTCTTCTCGATACCGATAACATTGAAGAGAGCAAGTCCAATGGTATCGAAGATGAACCAGGTGTAGTTGTGATGAATGATGTATTTGCCGAACATACTGACAGCCAGCACCGCCAGAGCACAGCAGATGAAATAGCTTCCGTTTGTCATCCAGAAGGGATTGAGACCCAGCATGAGGTCGCGAATCGTTCCGCCTCCGATAGCTGTGGCCATACCCACGATCCAAGCTCCGAAGATGTCGAATTGCTTGGTACTGGACAGACGTACACCCGAGATAGCAAAGGCAAAGGTGCCAATGAACTCGATGATGATGAACGTTACAGGCAACCGAAGCGTGTTGCCCATATCCTGCAGAATATGGATGAACCAATCAAACATCCCCTAATCTCTAATCTCTAATCCGAAACCAGTCCCACCTTCGTCCACTCCTCGAGCAGAGCCTGAGCGTCTCTCTGGGCAGTTTCTGCATCCACCTCATACTCTGCACACAACAACGAGGATAAGGTGTCTGCTGTGAAATTCTTATCTGCAATAGCCTTCCAAAGAAAAGAGGCAGATTCGTTGAGACTGATGACTTTATTAAAATCGATATTCTCTTTGCCGTAAGCCACAATAATGTACTCGCCGCACACTTCGCGAAGTTCAAATCCTTTCTTTATTCTCATTTTATTTTTGAATTTTGAATTTATTAATTTTGAATTGTTCCCCCTAAGGGGGCCAAGGGGTCTATATGACCGCTTTATAGACAAACAGCAGATATCTCCGAATTGGTCTCAATTTTCGCCACAAGCTGATGCGTCGCACAAGTTTTGGGTCGTCGGCCGGGATGATGCGATTCGGACGAACGTATTGTGTGACAACTCCGCTCACATCCTGCTCCTTGCAGTATTCTACCCCGCGGATGTTGCCGTCGCCCTGCAGGGTGAGCTTGTCGCCCTGTTTCTCGATGATGCGGTGCAGAACATAGTGCCCGGGAGCAATCTGAGCCAGGACTGCATCGCCGACATCATAACTGTCGCGCTTCTCCAGAAAGACGCGGTCACGGGTATGCTCAATGAAAGGGCGCATGCTGTAGCCCTTGACATAGATAGCATACGGCTTGTCCTCGCGCAACATCTGGGACACCTCGCCAAGCCAGGCATCGTTGGGCAGTTCGTGGCGAGGCTGATTGGATACTGTTCCATTACGCCTGCGATAGCGTCTGCGCCAAGGCGTCAGCAAAGCCCGAGTCAGTCGTTTAATTATAGTTTTCAAAGAGCTATTCACCCCTATTTTCTAATTTCTAATCTCTAATCTTTAATCCCTAATTCCAAATAAAGTATCGTGACATAGGATAGCGGCCTCTGCATTGGGCAGGCAGCCCAGTTCGTACATACCCACAAGGCGGATGAGTTCGCCGATGCCGTCACAGATACCTTTATAGACGCGCTCATCCCACTTCATATTGCTCATTGCAGGGAGCAGGTTACAGAATGCCTCGACCGTACTGAGTTTCCGGATAGTGTTCTTCTTCCGCTGTTGGATGCGGACGATACCTCCGACGGGAGCCTGAATATTGCGGTAGCAACGTGTCTTGCCGCTCCAGGGACTACCGAAGACGATAGCCTGACCATCGATGATTCGCACCACAGGATTGTCATCGTTCATGAGGTCGCATCCTGGGATATTGTCGTACCAGAGGCGCGTATGTGTGCTTTTGCCTGTTCCGCTTGGGGCGGTCATCAGGTAGCCCTTACCCTCGCATCGAATCACAGAGGCGTGCATGAGCATTGTCCCTGTGCAGGCTGCAGCAAAGGCGTATGCCATCATCAGGGCGTTATTCAGCCCGTAGTTGCGCTGCGACCATGTCTCTCCAAAGAGCGACATCTGGCATACAGAGAAATCGGCATTGCTGCGCATACGGCTGCAGAGCACATCGTGAATGTCGTGAACAGCATACTGATAGCCACCGTCGGCCATTCGATAGACGCCGTGATTGCACCCGCCACAGTCGAACTGGCCTATCTCATCTCCGTCTTCCTGCCAATCCAGACGGTCATCGACTGTCATCGTGAAGAGCACCTCGTCGGGTGTTTCTTCTAGGCGGAACGGGGCAAAGGAGGGGATGAGCCGGTCGTCGTTTGCTTCATCGGCAAAACAGATGGACACAGTATGTCCTCCTATCTTATAGTAATTCATCGTTCAATCCTCTGTAATCAATGCGTCTTCTATAAATGTCTCTGCCTTGAAACGGAACTGGCTTTGGTCAACCAGAATCATATGCAGCTCCTTGCTGTTGACATAACGTTTGTGCAAGGAAAGGTAGCAACGCTCCATCTTTTTCCGTTTGGTGCCAAAAAAGACGGCGGTAATATATGGGCCGCCTTTGTATGCCTCATCCAAATATTTCTGCAACTGGAAAGAATAGAGCTGTCTGTCCATCAAGAGATTCTTTTTGGTTTCAATCGAGATACCTTCAACACGGTGCATATCTGTGATGAAGACCATTGAGTCGATTAGAGATGTACCCACGCCAACCATATAGACTGACTTCTGTTGGACGTGACGCTTCTTGGCTTGGGCAGGACCTATGGCAGCCACACAGAGCAGGCCAAGGCATATTATAACCTTCGCTATTTTCATTATCTATATACTTTTCGCGGGACAAAAATACGAAAATTCCCCGAACCCACAAAGGATTCAGGGAACTTTCATTTTTTAATTATTCACTTTTATTTTTTGATTTTTCATTTCTCCCCCTAAAGGGAGCCGAGGGATCCTAGTTTTCATCCAACTCTATCACAAAGCTGACCTTACGTCCGCTCGGCGTGATAGCCTTTATCCAGAGAGTGCGGTCGGTGCTTTGGTTAGCGCTCTTCACAGCCTCCTCCCAATCTTCAACTGTCTGCATCTTCTGGTCGTTGACTTGCAGGATGATGGTACCCTTGCTTGCTCCGGCCTGCTTCATCTTGCCGTTGCGGATTGCATTGATGACAAGACCGTAGTTAATGCCAAGCGATTTCATGTCTTCTTCGCTGAGTGGCTTCAGGGATACGCCCATCTGGTCGAGATCAACTTCTTCCATCACCTTCGTTGTTCCCTGGGTATTGCGCAAGGTAACATTTATCTTGTGCTCTTTTTTGCCGCGCTTGTAGGTGAGGCTCACTTTGTCGCCCGGACGATGCTGGGCAATGGCTTCCTGCAACTCTGACATCTTGCTGACACGTTTTCCGTCAAATTCGGTCACAACGTCACCCTTCTCCAGACCTGCCTCTTCTGCAGCGCTGGCATCGGTTACCTTGTCAATATAAACGCCTTCCACGACATCGAGGTCGGGATCGTTGCCCTTAGCCTTCTCGCTGTCAATCCAGTTCGACACATCGATGCCCTGAACGCCTAGGATAGCCCTCTGTACGGTGCCATAGACCTTCAGGTCGGCCACCACCTTATTCATAATACTTGTAGGAATGGCGAAGCCGTAGCCGCTATAGCTGCCCGTCTGACTGTAGAGCATTGCATTGATGCCCACCAGCTCGCCTTTTTCATTGACAAGGGCGCCACCGGAGTTGCCGCTATTGATGGCAGCATCGGTCTGGATGAAGCTCTCGATGCCGTTTGCTCCGAGCGAGCGAGCCTTAGCGCTCACGATACCTGCTGTCACGGTGCTTGTCAGGTTGAAAGGATTGCCTACTGCCAGCACCCATTGTCCAAGCTTCAGGTCGTCGCTGTTGCCAATCTTGATGGCAGGCAGGTCCTTGGCATCTATCTTGATGAGGGCCAAGTCGGTAGTGGGATCACAACCGATGATGCGACCCTTGAACTCGCGATTGTCGTTCAGCTTCACTTCAATCTCGTCGGCATCGCCCACCACATGATTGTTTGTCACGATGTAGCCGTCGTTCGAGATAATCACACCACTGCCGGCTGCATGACGGTCTGGCTGCTTGTATTCGCGCTGCTGAGGCTGCTGGCCTCTGCCGCCAAAGCCGAAGAAGTCGTTGAAGAAATCATCAAACGGGCTCTGCTGGATCTGCACCCTTTGCGTCTTGCCTGTCTGCGTTACCTTAATATATACGACAGAACCTACTGCACTCTCGGCTGCGGAAGTCAAATCCACGAGTCCTGCGGGCGCTGCCACAGAAGCCGGCATCACTGCGGCGGGTTGTTCCATCACGGGGTTATTGCTGGGTGCAGTGCCTCTCACAACTGCACCGGTAACTGCGCTGCTGCCCAAAACAAGGGCAACTGCACCTAACCAATTCTTTGTCGTCTGTTTCATAGCTTATTTAGAGTTATAGAGTTTAAGTATCTAAGTGATTAACTTCTTTTCATTCATCGAATCTGATGCAAAAATATGAAGAAGCTATCAATAGTCGTTCTTTCTTTTTAACCTTTTCACTATTTCGCCTTTTAATTAACGGTTCTTAAACTGAGCAGAATCGTTTTTTACATTCCTTTGCATAGTTTTTTCTCAGCATGCTCGCCCACAAAAACATAATACAAATTGAATGCCAAACAGAAAAACAGAAGAATAAAAATCCCCCTACCGACTGCCTAAATATTAATAATGAGGCCTTCTTTCGCAAGGATGGTATTGGGGAAGATGCTTTGTGCTTCGCACAGGAGGGCTGCTTCATCTTTGATGGCAGCGCTGAAATGACCGATACAGAGGCGCTCCACCCCGGCATCGCGGGCAAGCGTGGCAGCCTGAACGGATGTGGTGTGCCTGGTCTGCTCTGCCCGAAGTGCACGCTCGTGCATATAGGTGGCCTCGTGATAAAGCAACGAAACGCCCCTGAGAATATCCGCCAGTTCCGGCAGGTAGACTGTGTCTGAGCAATAGGCATACGAGCGAGGTGGTGCTGCCGGCGTAGTAAGGCGTTCATGAGGGATGACAGTACCGTCTTCTGTCGTCCAGGATGCACCGGCCTTGATGTTGTTTATCTGACTGACGGGAATCTGGTAGGCATCAATCATCTCCCGCCGGATATGGGGCAAGCGCGGCTTCTCGCGGAACAGATAACCTACAGAGGGAACCCGATGCTGCAGGGGGATGCTATGAACCGTAATGCTGCGATCCTCATATATAAGGGTATGAAGTTTCTCATCCACAAGATGGAAGATTACCTCGTACCTGATGTCCGCATAGTAGGTTCGTATCAGGAAGTCGAGCAGTTCGCCCACTTGCTGCGGTCCGTGTATGTGCAGCTCTGCTGTTCGCCCCAGCAAGTCCATCGTGCCTATCAACCCGGGCAAACCGAAAACATGGTCACCATGATTGTGGCTGATGAAGATGTGCCCGATGTTGGCCATCGAGAGCCCCATCAACTGCATCTGTGTCTGAGCTCCTTCACCACAGTCAATCAAGAAATACTTGCCCCGCACATTCAGTATCTGCGAAGAAGGCTGGTGACGCTTTGAGGGCTTTGCCGAGCCGCAACCGAGGATGTTTAAATCAAAATTCAAAATTAAAAATTTCGAAATTAAAATTAATCCACAACCCATAACCCCGAAAAAATCCTTCTCCGGAATTATGAATTGTGGATTGTCAATTATGAATTACCAGAGAGGGTTTTTACTCCTCGCCTGACTTCATCTTAGCCTTCAGTTCTGCCAGGGCATCGAAGTCGCCCAGTGTTGTGCTGGCAGCCTGGTTCTGGATAGCGGGAGCTTCTTCCTTCGGAGCGGCCTTGCGAGTAGCCTTCTTGGCTTCGCGAGCCTCACGAGCTTCTGCACGCTGTACATCTTCGTAGATGCGGCTGTGAGAGAGGATGATGCGCTTGCTCTCCTTGTTGAACTCAATCACCTTGAACTGCAGCTTCTCGCCCTTCTGAGCCTGGCTGCCGTCTTCCTTAACGAGGTGCTTGGGAGTAGCAAAGCCTTCCACGCCGTACTCGAGCTGGATGACTGCGCCCTTGTCGAGCATATCAACGATGGTACCTTCGTGAATGCTGTCCAATGTGAAGACGGTCTCGAATACATCCCAAGGATTCTCCTCGAGCTGCTTGTGACCGAGAGAGAGGCGACGGTTGGTCTTGTCAATCTCGAGCACGCAAACCTCGATTTCAGCACCAATCTGAGTGAACTCGCTGGGGTGCTTGATCTTCTTTGTCCAGCTGAGGTCGCTGATGTGGATGAGTCCGTCAACGCCTTCCTCAATTTCGACGAAGATGCCGAAGTTGGTGAAGTTGCGAACCTTAGCAGTGTGCTTGCTGCCAATAGGATAACGCTCTTCGATGTTCTCCCAGGGATCGTCCTTGAGCTGCTTGATGCCGAGAGACATCTTGCGCTCCTCGCGGTCCAGGGTGAGGATGACTGCCTCTACCTCGTCGCCAACCTTCATGAAGTCCTGAGCACTGCGCAGGTGCTGGCTCCATGACATTTCGCTGACGTGGATCAGGCCTTCCACACCGGGAGCAATCTCGATGAATGCACCGTAGTCGGCCATCACGACAACCTTACCCTTCACGTGGTCGCCCACCTTCAGGTTGGGATCGAGAGCATCCCAAGGATGAGGAGTGAGCTGCTTCAGACCAAGGGCAATGCGCTTCTTCTCGTCGTCGAAGTCGAGAATAACGACGTTGATCTTCTGGTCGAGCTCAACAATTTCCTTCGGATCGCTGACGCGGCCCCAGCTCAGGTCGGTGATGTGGATGAGACCGTCTACGCCACCAAGGTCGATGAATACGCCATAGTTGGTGATGTTCTTGACAACGCCTTCCAGAACCTGACCCTTTTCGAGCTTGCTGATGATTTCCTTCTTCTGAGCCTCGAGCTCTGCTTCGATGAGAGCCTTGTGGCTGACAACGACATTGCGGTAGTCCTGGTTGATCTTGACAACCTTGAACTCCATTGTCTTACCTACGAAGATATCGTAGTCACGGATGGGCTTAACGTCGATCTGGCTGCCGGGCAGGAATGCCTCGATGCCAAAGACGTCAACGATCATACCGCCCTTAGTGCGGCACTTCACGTAACCCTTGATGATTTCCTCGTTGTTGAGGGCCTCATTCACACGGTCCCAAGAGCGGGAAGCACGTGCCTTCTTGTGGGAAAGAATGAGCTGACCCTTCTTGTCTTCTTGATTTTCCACGTAAACCTCTACAGTATCACCAACCTTCAGGTCGGGGTTGTAGCGGAATTCGCTCATAGGTATGATACCATCGCTCTTGAAGCCGATGTTAACCACCACCTCGCGCTTGTTCATCGAGATGACGGTACCGTCAACTACATCGTGGTCACTTACCTTGTTCAGAGAACCTTCATAGGCCTCTGTCTGAGCCTCACGGCTCACAGTTGTGTTGCTATCACCCTGTTCGTATGCTTCCCAATCGAAGTCTTCCAGAGGAACAACATTTTTGAAATCTGCCATACAGATTAATTAAAGAGTTAATAAAAAAATTAATAAACACTGGCGCTTAACGATAAACGCGGACGCAAAAGTACAACAATTCTTAAAACTGGGCAAATCTACACATTATAATAAATAAAACAAGGGCCGTTTTTTATGATATTTTAACTTTTATATCCCCTTCGGATGCACTTAATTCAAAAAAAATTGCTACATTTGCTCTCGAAAACGTCTAAATGGTAAATGCTCCGCGACTAAAATTGCGCCGTGGTGCATCCACGAAAATTGAAAAATATGATTATGGAAAAAATCATCGGACTTATTGATGCGCCGTTCACTCCTTTCTACGAGAATGGCGATGTAAATCTGGAACCAATTCCTGCCTATGCCAAGATGCTGCAGAAGAACGGGCTGAAGGGCGTGTTCATCAACGGCTCCAGCGGCGAAGGCTACATGCTGACCCCCGAGGAGCGCATCCAGCTGGCCGAGGCATGGATGGCGGCAGCTCCCGCAGGCTTCAAGGTCATCGTGCACGTTGGCAGCTGCTGTGTGCGCGAGAGTCACCGTCTGGCCGAACATGCACAGAAAATCGGTGCCTGGGGCATCGGTGCGATGGCGCCGCCGTTCCCGAAAATCGGACGCATCGAGGAACTGGTGAAGTACATCGAGGAGATTGCCTCTGGCGCACCTGACCTGCCCTTCTACTACTACCACATCCCGGCCTTCAACGGTGCCTTCCTGCCTATGGTGAAGCTCCTGGAGGCTGTCGATGGGCGTGTACCCAACTTCGCAGGCATCAAGTACACCTTCGAGAGCATGTACGAGTACAACCAGTGCCGGCTCTACAAGGACGGCAAGTACGACATGCTGCACGGTCAGGACGAGACCATCCTGCCCTGTCTGGCAATGGGCGGAGCGCGTGGCGGCATCGGCGGAACCACCAATTATAACGGCAAGAATCTGGTGGGCATCATCGACGCCTGGAACCGTGGCGACCTGGAGGCAGCCCGCGCCCTGCAGAACTACAGCCAGGAGGTCATCAACATCATCTGCCACTTCCGCGGCAACATCGTCGGCGGCAAGCGCATCATGAAGCTCATCGGCCTCGACCTCGGTCCCAACCGCACACCCTTCCAGAACATCACCCTCGAGGAGGAAACCCAGCTCCGCAAGGAACTCGACGAGATAGGCTTCTTCCAGCATTGCAACGAATTTTAGGTAATTTACAATAGACATTATTATGCGAACGACAAAACTACTGGCAATTCTCGTGATTGCCATTCTGTGCTCGGTCAAAGCTGATGCACAAGGTTTTTTGAAAGATTTGGGCCAACGTGCGATTGATCAGGCCAAAGGAAAAATCGAAAACAAGGTGGACCGTACCGTAGGCGAGGCTGCCGACCGTGTCCTCGACCCGAAGAAAACCACAAAGAAAAAGACAGATGCCAAGGAGGCTGAGACCGAGGACGAGTCCGAAGAAGCCACTGCCGAAAAAGCTGCTGCCAAGAAGACCGCTCAGGGCGAGGCCGTGAAGAGCGACTTCGTGCCCGGAACCGCCGTCATCTTCGAGGACGACCTGAAGGGCGAGCAGATGGGCGAGTTCCCATCCAAGTGGGACCTCATCGAGAACAATGCCGAGGTGGCAAAGATGAACGGCAAGGCAGCCATCAAGTTCGAACACGGCAGCGACACGGAAATCACCCCGCTGCTGGAGGACGAAGGCCGGAAGTACCTGCCCGAAGTCTTCACCCTCGAGTTCGACTTCTTCGTCACCGGCGAGGAGGACAAGACATCCGGCTACCACCTGCTGCTGAAAACAGAGGACGGCGAATCTTGGAGCGATATTGTCTTCGGCAAGGACAACATCAGCTGGAATATCGTCAAGCCCACCGGCAGCGAAGTCATAGAGGGAAATGCCAGCCTGGAGGGCAGCATCGAGGAGAACGACTGGAACCACTTCGCCCTCTCGTTCAACAAACGCGCACTGAAGGCATACGTCAACAACAAGCGCTACATCAACATCCCCAACGCCAAGGCAATGGACTGGTTCTCCGTCAGGACAGAATTCTGGGAGGACCACATCGACTACATCACCAACGTGCGCCTCGCCAAGGGCGGCGTAGAGCTGTACGACCGTAACGCGCAGTCGATGACCGCCGTCGAGAAGGCCATCGCCGAGACCGGCAAGTTCGTAACCAACAACATCCTCTTCGACACCGGCAAGGCAACGCTGAAGCAGGAGTCCATGATCGAGATTATGAAGGTGGCCGAATACATGAAGAAGAACCCCAGCGCCCGCTTCGAGGTGCAGGGCCACACCGACAACCAAGGCTCCGATGCCGTGAACGACCCCCTCTCGCAGCAGCGAGCCGAGGCCATCGTCAAGGCGCTCGAAGGGCTTGGCGTTGACGGCTTCAACCTGAAAGCCGTAGGCAAAGGCTCGCACGAACCCGTCGCCGACAACAAGAGCGAGGAAGGCCGCGCCAAGAACCGCCGCGTGGAGTTCATAAAGAAATAAATTGCATGCTTTTGCAAAACGGCTTTTGCAACGTGCAAGAATAATTTTCGCACCAATAACATGCCCTTATTTGCTGACAAAGGCATGTTATTGAGTAATAAAGGCATGTTATCGGATTGTGCGGATTCCTGTCTTAGTGTCCTCAATATAGTACTCGTCCAAGGCCTGCGGTTTATTGTCAAAGAAGCAATATGCAGCCAATGTCGCAACCATGTTCATGATGAAGTTGTTGACAGACCTGTGCCTTGAGTGCGCGAGCTGTGCGGTGTTCTTGAGCATGTCGTTGATGGTCCACGAAACTGATGCCCGAGCACTTGCCGAAGGCGGAGAGGTTGAGGAAGAACATCATCTGGAAGAACACCCGGCTCTCCAACTCCACGAAGCGGTTGTAGGACACGGCATCGGGGAAATACGACCTTAGATGCTACCTGATGTAGAACAGGTAGTAGTGCTTGAAATTGCGGAATGAGCCGAACTGGAACGCTATCAGGATGGTCATGATCTCGCTCTCTGAAAGAGAGGCCTTGCGGTAGCGGCGAGGCTTGCCATCTGAAGACATCAGGAACTTTTTATCCACTTCTTTATCAAAACTTGAGTTTTTCCTTTGTATTTCGCTCGCTTATTCGTACCTTTGACCTGCGGCCGAAAGTACTTTCGCTCGAAAAAGTTCAAATATATTTGGTTTTTTGCTCGCTTATTCGTACCTTTGTCAGAAATTAAAACATATATATAATATTTTGTTTCCATGAACAGCATTCAACTAATGAATCATGCAGCCGACAACATCCGAATCCTGGCTGCAAGTGCCGTAGAAAAGGCAAAGAGTGGACATCCCGGCGGTGCTATGGGTGGCGCCGACTTCATCAATGTCCTTTACAGTGAGTATCTGCAGTACGACCCCGAGAATCCCACTTGGGTGGGTCGCGACCGCTTCTTCCTCGACCCGGGCCACATGGCTCCCATGCTCTACAGCCAGCTGTGCCTCATCGGCAAATACAGCCTCGACGAACTGGCCAACCTGCGTCAGTGGGGCTCGCCCACAACGGGTCATCCTGAGTTCGACATCACACGCGGTGTGGAGAACACCAGTGGTCCCCTCGGCCAGGGTCATTGCTTTGCCGTAGGTGCCGCCATCGCTGCCAAATTCCTGGCTGCCCACACCGGCAACCCGACCTTCGCGAAGGAGACCATCTACGCCTACATCAGCGACGGTGGCGTGCAGGAGGAAATTTCCCAAGGTGCAGCCCGCATTGCCGGCACACTGGGCCTGGACAACCTGGTGATGTTCTACGACTCGAACGACATCCAGCTCTCCACCGAGACCAAGGTGGTCATGAACGAAGACACGGCTGCCAAGTATCGCGCCCTGGGTTGGGACGTACAGGAAATCAACGGCAACGATGCCGCTCAGATCCGCACAGCCATCGAGAAGGCCAAGGCCGTGAAGGGCAAGCCCGCCCTCATCATCGGCAAGTGCATCATGGGCAAGGGTGCCCTGAAGGACGACGGCTCGAGCTACGAGCGCAACTGCAAGACGCACGGTGCTCCCCTCGGCGGCGATGCCTACAAGAACACCGTCAAGAACCTGGGTGGCGACCCCGAGAATCCTTTCCAGATATTCCCCGACGTGAAGGAGCTCTATGCCCGTCGTGCAGAAGAGCTGAAGAAATTAGCTGCTGCCCGTTACGAAGAAGAAAAGGCTTGGGCTGCTGCCAATCCCGAGAAGGCCGCACAGCAGGCCGAATGGTTCAGCTGCAAGGCTCCGAAGATTGACTGGAGCAAGTGCGTGCAGAAGGATAACGACGCTACGCGTTCTGCCAGCGCCGCCTGCCTCTCCGTACTGGCCGATCAGGTGCCCAACATGGTTTGCGCCAGTGCCGACCTCAGCAACAGCGATAAGACCGACGGCTTCCTGAAGAAGACCCAAGCCTTCCAGGCCGGTGACTTCTCGGGCGCATTCTTCCAGGCTGGCGTGGCCGAGCTGACGATGGCTTGCTGCTGCATCGGTATGTCGCTGCACGGCGGCGTCATCCCCGCTTGCGGCACATTCTTCGTCTTCAGCGACTACATGAAACCCGCCGTCCGTATGGCAGCCCTGATGGAACTGCCCGTGAAGTTCATCTGGACGCACGATGCCTTCCGTGTCGGTGAGGACGGTCCTACCCACGAGCCCGTCGAACAGGAGGCTCAGATCCGCCTGATGGAGAAGCTGAAGAACCATCACGGCCAGAACTCCTGCCTCGTGCTGCGACCCGCAGATGCCAAGGAGACCACCACGGCCTGGGCGATGGCGATGGAGAATATGAAAACCCCGACTGCCCTCATCCTCAGCCGTCAGAACATCCAGAACCTGCCCGAAGGCAACGACTACGAACAGGCTCGCAAGGGCGGTTACGTTGTGGCCGGCAGCGATGCAAATCCCGATGTGGTTCTGGTTGCCACAGGTTCTGAGGTCAGCACTCTCGTTGCCGGTGCCGAGTTGCTCCGCAAAGATGGCGTAAAGGTGCGCATCGTCAGCGTTCCCAGCGAGGGCGTCTTCCGCAACCAACCTCTTGCTTACCAGCAGAGCGTAGTGCCCGCCGGTGCCAAAGTGTTCGGTATGACCGCCGGCCTGCCCGTGAACCTGCAAGGCTTCCTCATCGGTGCCGCTCCCGAGAGCAAGATCTGGGGCCTCGAAAGCTTCGGCTTCTCCGCTCCCTACAAGGTCCTCGACGAAAAGCTCGGCTACACTGCAGAGAATGTCTATACACAGGTCAAAGAAATGCTTTGACTAGTTCATAGTTTATAATTCATAGTTCATAGTTATGGATGTTAAAATAGTGGGCATAGCCAGCGATCATGCCGGTTTTGCCTTGAAGCAATTCGTAAAGCAATATCTCGAGGAAAAGGGTATCGCCTACAAGGATTACGGTACTTACAGCGAGGAGAGCTGCGACTACTCGGACTTCGGTCATGCTCTGGCTCGCGGCATCGAAGAGGGCGAGGTCTATCCCGGCATCGCTATCTGCGGCTCGGGCGAAGGCATCAACATGACGCTGAACAAGCATCAGAGCATCCGTGCCGGACTATGCTGGATTCCCGAAATCGCCCACCTCATCCGTCAGCACAACGATGCCAACGTGCTCGTGATGCCCGGTCGCTTCATCGAAACTGATATGGCAGCAAAGATTATGGACGAGTTCTTCGCCACAGACTTCGAGGGCGGCCGCCACGCACGCCGCATCGCAAAGATTCCTGTCCAATAAAGAACACAGCCAACATAACGAAGAGAGCCCGAAGTTCACGACCTCGGGCTCTCTCATTATATATTTTATGATTACCTTGCGCTGACGAACTCGTCGAGGAAGCGGACGTCGTTCTCGCTGAACATGCGCAGGTCTTTCACCTGATACTTCAGGTTGGTGATGCGCTCTATGCCCATTCCAAAGGCATAACCCGTATAGATGCTGCTGTCTATGCCGTTTGCATCAAGCACAGCAGGGTCAACCATACCGCAGCCGAGAATCTCGAGCCAGCCAGAACCTTTACACATCGAACAGCCTTTGCCGCCACAGATTGTGCAGCTGACATCCATCTCGGCAGAGGGTTCTGTGAAGGGGAAATAGCTGGGACGAAGGCGTATCTTGGTGTCCGAGCCAAAGAGTTCTTGCGCGAACAACAGCAGAACCTGCTTCAGATCGGTAAAGCTGACGCCCTTGTCGATGTAGAGTCCCTCAATCTGATGGAAGAAGCAATGAGCGCGGGCACTAACGGCTTCGTTACGATAAACGCGGCCTGGGCAAAGGATGCGAATGGGCGGCTGCGTCTTCTCCATCACACGAGACTGCACGCTACTGGTGTGGCTGCGCAGGATGATGTCGGGGTGCGACTCCACGAAGAATGTGTCCTGCATGTCGCGGGCAGGATGGTCGTCGGCAAAGTTAAGGCTGCTATAGACGTGCCAGTCATCCTCCACCTCCGGACCTTCAGCAAGTGTGAAGCCCAAACGGCTGAAAATATCGACGATTTCATTCTTGACGATTGTGAGGGGATGACGCGAACCCAAGGCAATGGGATACGGAGTGCGGGTCAGATCGATGGCAGCGGCACCTGTGACAGCACTCTCTCCGGCACTGTCCTTCAGAGCGTTTATCTTTTCCTGGGCAAAGGTCTTGAGCTCGTTGATTTTCATGCCTACCTCTTTCTTCATTTCTGCAGGCACGCTTCTGAAATCATTCATCAACTGAGAAATTTCACCCTTCTTGCTCAGATACTTGATGCGCAGGGCTTCTGCCTCCTGGGCGTTTTTTGCCTGAAGAGCAGCAATTTCCTGCATCAATTGTTCTATTCTTTGTATCATAAAAATGCCGTTATTTCCGTTTTCGGGTGCAAAAGTACAATAAATAAATGAAAAAAGGAAAATGAAAAATGAAAAAAATACAGGAAATATAAAATAACTATGAACTATGAACTATGAACTATGAACTTTTTTGTATCTTTGTGCGATTTTTAGACATTATGATGCAGAATGAGCATTAAGTGTAAAGTTATTGGGTTTGCTGTGACAGTTGCCGCCATACTTTCCTGCGGAGGAAGCGAACAAGGGACAGGGAACAAGGAGCATGAGGCAGAGTATGAAGAAACTGAACCTGCCGACACGCTGGTTCAGGAAAAAGAGGAGCTCTCCCTGAGTCAAGAAGAAAGTCCTGCTCTGGACGGAGTTTTCAATGATTTTCTCTTTGCCTATCTCCACAGCCGCACTTTGCGCCGCGAACGTACAGTAAAGCCTTTACGTCTGGAACACACAACACGACCGGCTGAAATGCTCGAAGAGTTCGATCCTGATTTCGAGTTTGGTTTCCTCTCCGGCGAATACTTCACCACACTCTACGGCAGTACCTCGCAGATGCTGGAAGAAGACGAAGAGGAGTCGGAAGAAGACACTATTGTCAGCCTGCAGCGCATCAACCTCAACGACGGCACTATCCGCAATTTTCATTTCCTGCGAGAGCAAGGACATTGGCAACTGGATGCCATTCGCGAAGCAACATTCGAGGATGACGACCTCGGCGATTTCCTCAGTTTCTATGCACAATTCTGCAACGACAGTATCTTCCAGACACAATCCATCGCAAACCCGCTACATATTGCCATTCAAGATCCCGAAGACGGAGATGGAAGCATCAACGGCATCATCGATGCCAACCAATGGCAGACCTTCTGCCCAGAAGTTCCCGGCGGCATCATTTCAAACATTCGCAAAGGGCAAAGCTACGGCGGGCAGAAAATAGTACTGCGCAAAAGCGGCCTTTCGAACGGCCTGCAGGAAGTCTTTACATTTACCAAAGAAAGAGGTACTTGGCGCCTTACGAGATATGAGAATTGAGAACACATTTGGCATTGATGCGCGTTGTCGCGAACTCATCACTTACGACTCGGAGCAAACCCTTCGCGAGGCTCTGACACGCATCCGGAACCAGTATCCAGGCCTGCCTGTGCTCCATATCGGCTGTGGCAGCAACCTCCTTTTCCTTGGCGATTACCCAGGTATCGTCCTCAAATCCGAGATAAAGGGAATTGCCATAAAGCACGAAACAGCCGACGAGATACTAGTGGAAGTCGGTGCAGGCGAAATATGCGACGACTTCATCGCCCAGGCAATCCGTCGAGGATGGTACGGAATGGAGAACCTTTCACTCATCCCAGGCCAGATAGGAGCTGCTGCTGTGCAAAACATCGGTGCATACGGTGTGGAGGCCTGCGATGTGATTGAAGAAGTAAAAGGCATCAGCTTGACTGACAGCACAGAACACTCATGGAAGTGTGCCGACTGCAAATATGGTTACCGCCAGAGCATCTTCAAAGAAGAATTGTGGGGCAAATACGCTATCACTCGCGTTACATTCCACCTCAGCAAGCATTTTGTGCCTAAGCTCCAGTACGGAGGTCTAATCAAGACCGTTGAACAGACCGGGCTGACAGAAAACTCTCTCACAGCTATGCAGTTGCGCCAGATCATCATCGATATTCGCCGAGCCAAGTTGCCCGATCCTGCTGTGCAAGGCAATGCTGGCAGTTTCTTCAAGAACCCCATTGTATCGCAACAGAATGTCGAGCAGTTGCTCTCCGAGCACCCAACCATGCCGAATTTTCCTACAGAAGAAAAAGGGAAGGTAAAATTGGCGGCAGGATGGCTCATCGAGCAGGCAGGCTGGAAGGGAAAGAGCCTCGGCCCTGCTGCCGTTCACGACCGTCAGGCTCTCGTCATCGTCAACAAAGGCGGAGCAACGGGCAAAGACATACAAAGACTCTGCGAAGCCATCAGAAGCGATGTCGCCGACAAATTCGGCATAGAGTTGGAACCTGAGGTAAACTTTATATGAAGATAACTTTCCTCGGAACAGGCACTAGCATCGGCGTTCCTATTATAGGATGCCAGTGTGAGGTTTGTACCAGCAGCGATCCTCGCGACCGCCGCCTACGAGCTTCTGCTTTCTTCGAGGAGGGCGACACGCGCCTTCTGTTGGACTGTGGCCCCGATTTTCGCGAACAGATGTTACGCATCGGGATGCGGAATCCATTGGATGCCGTCCTCATCACCCACGAGCACTACGACCATGTGGGTGGCATTGACGACCTCCGTCCGTTTACTTTCGACCGCACACTGCCTCTTTATGCCGATGACTATGCTTGCGAACACCTACGGCAGCGGCTCCCTTATTGTTTGGTACGGAACAGCTATCCAGGCGTTCCTAAGTTGGAATTGCACGAGATAAAGGAGGGCGACCGCATGCAGTTCGGTTCGCTTTCGGTCACAGCCTTGCGCGTGATGCATGGGAAGCTGCCCATTTTGGGGTATCGCATTGGGGATGTGGCCTACCTCACCGACATGACGGGTCTTTTCGATTCTTCGCTGCCTTTGCTCCAAGGCATCCGATTGCTCATTGTCGGGGCGTTGCGACACACCCCGCACCTCACGCACCAGACCGTGGAACAAGCCATCGCCTTCAGCCAAAGTCTCGGCACAGTGCCCACCTACTTCATCCACATGAGCCACCACTTAGGCCTACATGCCGTTGAGGAAGAAAAACTTCCCGAGGGTTTCCACTATGCCTACGACGGCCTAGTGCTTGAGGTCTGACGTATGCCTTTGCTGCAAGGATTTCCCTTAATAATTTGTATTTACTCTGAAATAGAAGTTCCCGGTAGCACCGCCTGCGGTAGGACCGCTCTGTGGTGTAATACGACCATTGTAGGATGTGTTCTCAACGATGTTTCCATTATCGATAGAAACGCCCTGACCGCTATAGATATAGCGCGCAACGAACTTGACAGTGTCGGGTTTGCCCAACGAATTGGGTCGCGCACTTTCGGGGATGAGCATGTGGCAAACGGGGTCGTTTGCTCCGTCGGCATAACCATCGTAGTTAGTATGCTGGTTAAATACGATGTTGGCATGAACAAGTTCATCATCATCGGGGTCTTCAGTATTTTTTGTGTCGAGTGTATCTATACAAAGAGTCCATGTATAGAAAGTCCCATTGATGAGGTGACCACGTTCTTTCTGACAGGCTGTAATATGAACCGAGTCACCGGCATTTAAGTAGATATTACTGCCAGGACGGCCCTGAACATAATTGGGGTAGCTGCCTGTTTTATAGGAAAAACCGTACCAAGTGGGGCAATAGGAACTGTAGTCGTTCTTTGAGCAAGCAAAACAGACAAATAGCAAAACAAGAGCCCCTCCCACTCCCTTTAGGGGGAAAAATACAATTTTTTTAATAATATTATTCATAGGTGTTTAATGTATTTGTTTGTCCCCCTTTATTTCCCCCTAAAGGGGATTAGGGGGTCTAAATTTAGTTTCTTCATTTCGGTATAGAGCCGTTGCACGGGAAGGCCCATCACATTGAAATAGGAGCCCTCGATGCAAGTAACACCGATGTAGCCTATCCATTCCTGAATGCCGTAAGCTCCAGCCTTATCTAAAGGATGATAATGAGTGACATAGTAATCGATCTCGGCATCGGAGAGCTGAGCGAAAGTGACCTGACTGACGGAGGCAAAGGAATGCTGCTTATTTTCATTGTTCATTGTACATTGTTCATTGTACGTTAAAGTAACACCCGTAATGACCTGATGCGTTTTGCCCGAGAGTTTGCGAAGCATCTGTCTGGCCTCTTCCTCGTCGGCAGGTTTGCCCAGGACCTCTCCATCGAGCCAGACTATGGTATCGGCTGTGATGAGCAACTCGTCTTCCTCAAGCATGTATGCCGCAGCTTTCTTCCGGCTGATGTACTGTGGTATTTCCTCCATCGAAAGTCCGTCGGGATAGGACTCATCGAGGCCCTGAAGGGTTCGGACCTCATATTCCAGGCCAAGTCCGGAGAGCAGTTCCCTGCGCCGAGGTGAGTTGCTTGCTAATACTATTCTCATTGAACATTCAAACATTATTCCCCCTAAAGGGGGTTAGGGGGTCTTACCAGCTAAATGCTTCCTTGTTTGCCATCCATTTGCCCTGAGCCTTGAGAACTTGCTCTATGACATCACGGACGCATCCGTAGCCGCCATTTCGGTGACTGACGTAACGACTGATTTCCCTGATCTCCGGAGCTGCATCGGCAGGGCAGCAGGGCAGTCCCACTTGCTTCATCACCTCATAATCGGGAATATCGTCACCCATATAGAGCACCTCGTCTGCCGACAGATTGTATTTCTCGAGCAACTTCTTCAGACTGTCAGTCTTGACAGAACTTCCCAGGAAAACATCGTAGATGCGTAGGCCTTCATAGCGACGACGGATGGCTTCTTCCCGTGCCCCAGTTATGATAGCCACATGCAGCCCCATTGTTACTGCGAGCCGCAGAACATAACCGTCCTTCGTGTTCACAGAACGCATGAGTACTCCTTCGTCGTTCATTTGGATGGTCTCTGCACTGAGCACACCATCCACATCGAAAACAAGAGCCTTTATCTTTGTCAGATCGTAGTTAATCACTTTTCTTAGTCGTTTGGTGGTTTGGGGATATTAGTAATTCTTCTAAACGACTAATCTCCCAAACGGCCAATGTGTACTTTTTCCCATTTCAGACGGTCTTCGTTCTGAGGTTTGCGTTCCATACCCTTGTGACCGACGGCAATGATGCACACCACGCCACGGTCTTCGGGGATACCGAGCAGGGACTTCACAATCTCTTCTGTTGGACGTCCGTCGGCAGCGAATCTGTTACGCACCTGTATCCAGCAGGCACCCAGTCCGAGGTCTTCTGCCTGCAGCAGGATATGGGTTGCAGCAACCGAGGCATCTTCCACCCACACATCGCTGACGGCTGGGTCGGCAAGCACTACGATAGCCAGCGGAGCGCCACCCAGGAAGTCGGAACCAACCTGCTTGCACTGGCTCAGAGCTGCGAGCGTTTCTTTGTCTTCTACTACCACGAACTCATAACTGTGCAGGCCTTTGCTGCTCGGAGCCATCAGTCCGGCCCTGAGCAACAGTTTGACATCGTCACCGTTCAGGAGTTCGTCCGTAAATTGGCGCATACTGCGCCTTGTCATTATCAATTCACTAAATTTCATTGATTATTGAATAATTTTGGGGCAAAAGTACAAAAAAACTATGAACTATGGACTATGAATTATGAACTTTCTCACAATAAATCGGCACTTTTCTCGTTATTATATAAGATGAAACGTTTCTTTATATTCATTTTACCCCTGTTTTGGGGTATAATGAACATATCAGCTCAGGATGAGCAGCAGGCCGACACGGCCAAGGTGCATCTGAAAGGAAAGGTAGTGGACGAGAGCCAAGACCCTGTTGCTCTATGTCAGGTACGCATCGAGGGACAGCCCATCGGCACGACAGCCGCGTTGGATGGCACATACAGTTTATCCTTCTCTACTGCCGACAGTGTGGTTGTCGTTTACAGCATGATAGGCTACGACACGCGCAAGCGTGTACTGAAGAATCCCAAGGGTAACCTGACGCTAAACATCGTGATGCGCGAAAGCGGCAAGGATATGGCCGAGGTGACTGTTGCAGAGACACGCCGACAGATGGGCTCGATGCAGGAACTTAACAAAAAAGACCTGAAGCGCATGCCCAGCACTTCGGGCAATGCTGTCGAGGAACTGGTGGCGACCCAGGCAGGTGTCAGCACACACAACGAGCTGAGCAGCCAATACAATGTGCGCGGCGGCTCGTTCGACGAGAACTGTGTCTATATCAACGGCGTCGAGGTCTATCGTCCCATGCTCATCAGCAGCGGACAGCAGGAGGGCCTCTCCGTCATCAACAGCGACATGGTGGAGAAGATTAACTTCTCGGCGGGCGGATTCGAGGCTAAATACGGCGACAAGATGTCCAGCGTGCTCGACATTACCTACGCCCATCCCGAGCGCTTCGAGTCTTCTGTTGCTGCAAGCCTGCTCGGAGCGAACGTCTATGTGGGCTACGGTAACAGGAAGTTCTCCTTCAGCAACGGATTACGCTACAAGACCAACCAGTACCTGTTCGGCAGCCTGGAGACGAAGGGCGAGTACAAGCCCAACTTCCTTGACTACCAGGCCTATCTGCGCTGGGCTCCCTCGCGGGACTGGACCTTCGATGCCATCGTCTATATCAATCGCAACAACTACAACTTTACCCCTACCGACCGCGAGACGAACTTCGGAACGCGGGACGACGCGAAGAGCTTCAAGGTTTATTTCGATGGCAAAGAAGAGGACCAGTTTCAAACGCTCTTCGGCACCGTTCGCGCAGCCCGACGGTTCGGGAAGACCGGAGCCATCAGCCTCACCGCTTCGGCTTTCAACAACCGCGAGAAGGAGACCTACGACATACGGGGAGAGTACTGGCTCAACGAGACGAATGGCGGCAAAGAGCTTGGCGTGGGTACCTACATGGAGCACGCCCGCAACTTCCTCTACAGCTCCGTCCAGGCCCTCAAGCTCGACTATGAACTGAAGAAGGGCTACCATCAGATGCAGACAGGCATCGGCTGGAAGCACGAGAAGGTGCGCGAGAACGCGAACGAATGGGAGTACCGCGACAGCAGCGGCTACAGCGTGCCGCACACAGGTACCGAGCTGCAGGTCATCTACAACATGCGCGCCAAGAACTCCATCGATGCCAATCACTTTGAATTTTATGCCCAGGACACATACCGCAAGGAGAGCCGTATGGGCATACTCAGTCTCAACTACGGTATGCGCCTCAGCTATTGGGGATGGAACAAGGAGTGGCTCTTCAGCCCCCGCGCCAGCATCGGGTTCGTGCCAGCTTCCAACGACAACTTCACATTCCGCCTCGCTGCAGGTCTCTACGACCAGCGCCCCTTCTACAAGGAACTACGCGACACCGTCACCGTGGCGGGCAATACCACCGTCCAGCTGAACCAGAACATCAAGTCCCAGCGATCCTTCCAGGTTGTGGCCGGTATGGAGTATAAGTTCAAGATTGCCGAACGACCCTTCAAGTTCACCACCGAGCTCTATTACAAGGCCCAGTGGAAGATGAACCCCTACAATGTAAATAACCTGAAGATTGTCTATTATGGCAACAACTGTGCGACGGGTTATGTTGTGGGAGCCGACTTCAAGGTATATGGCGAGTTCGTGCCCGGCACCGACTCGTGGATCAGTTTCGGTCTGATGAGGGCCAAGATGAACCTGAACGGCCAAACGATTCCGCAGCCCACCGACCAGCGCTACAACATCAACCTCTTCTTCAGCGACTACTTCCCAGGAACAACCCGATGGAAAATGAACCTGAAGGCTACATTTGCCGACGGACTGCCCTTCGGACCGCCCCACACGGGCCTCGAACGCAATGTCTTCAGGGCTCCGGCCTACCGCCGTTTCGACATCGGCATGAACTACCGCCTCATCGACAACGAAGACCACCACCTGCGCCGTGCGAAGTATCTGCGCAACATCTGGCTCGGGTTGGACTGCTTCAATATCTTCGGCCTCAACAACGTCAGCAGCTACTATTGGATAACCGACATCAGCAACCGCCAGTACGCCGTACCCAACTACCTGACCGGCCGCATGATAAATGCACGAGTGTTGATTGAACTCTGATTCCTGAACGAGAAAACCCACACTCTATGCCCTACTCTACCACCCACCTGCTTTTCTTTGCGGCCAACCTGACCTTCATCGTCACCCACCTGTACGGTTGGCTTCTGAAGTGGTACTACAAACCCGAGGCCTATCGCGAGCATTTCCGCAAGCTGTTCCCGGCGCAGCGGGCTGTGGGCATCATCTACCTGCTACAGGTCTTCGAACTGACCTACCTGGTGCAGATTGGCAACCCCGATGCGCTGCTTTTCGCCAACGCTTTCGCCCTGCTGTTCTTCTCCATCCAGATGCTTGTGATGTGCGAACTCTATTTCTTTCCCGAGCGGCACCACCCCTTCCGCGACTACTGGTTTGTTTACCCCACAATCATCGCACTCACCCCACTGTTCCTGCAGGCCGTGGGCCTCGTCCACTTTTCCCCAGCCTGGCGCATAGGGATGCGCGTTGCCGTTATCCTTGTCTTTGCTACCTACTTTTGGGAGAACGTCCGGATGGCGCTGAAGATAGGACGTGCGGTGCAGCAAGCCAACGAGAACTGCTACGCCGACAGCGACGACTTCCCCGTGCGCTTCGCCAACATCATCAAGTGGGTGCCCACGCTCATACTTGTACTGTTGGCCTTCAACTTCCTGGCCAACGAGCCGTGGGTGAAGTTCGGGCGCGACCTGATCTTCTCCTGTGCCAGCGTATGGTTCTGTGTCATCACGCTCAACCCCTGGCGCAAGGTCAGGATTATCCCGGAATATCCGGATTATACTGATATAACCGAGAATTCTGACAGTTCCGAGAACGCGGAAAGCCCCCGCCACCTCAGCGACGCGCGGTGCGAAGAGCTGGCCAACCGGTTGAAGGAGCTGATGGAAGAAAAGCGCATCTACACCGCGATGCACATCACCAGTGAAGTCTTCATCCACCGGCTCAGCACCAATTCCAACTATCTGCTGGAGGCTATCAAGCGCAGCGGCTACACATCTTTCTACGACATGATCAACCAGCATCGCGTGCGCCACGCCATCTCCCTCATCACCCAGCACCCAGACTGGCGTCTGAACGAAATAGCCGCCCACTGCGGCTTCACTTCTCAGGCATCCATGGCCAAAGCCTTCGCCTCGCAGGGCAAATCATCCCCCAGCACATATCGCCGCCAATAGCCAGATATTTTCGCTACTTTTCCATCCCACGCGCAGGTCCCTTTTAAGTAAATTGTAAGTAAATCCGGTATGCGACATAAATAGCAGCGATAAGAAGCAGGAAACCAATGGTGGCGATGATGAAGCACAAGAACAGCCGCCAGAAGGTCCCCCAGATGCCATAGCCGAAGAGCTGGCGGTAGCTGTAGTAATAGTAGATTGGTATGAGCAGGACAAAAATGTCGTCTATGTCGCTGAGTATCGAGATAATCAGCAACAGCGGACACATGAGGACCTGAATGTAGAACCCCTCCGGCACCGTGTGCTTGGGAATGCGCCGCGAATGGCGGTACAGAAGCCAGGTGGGCAGTATCAGCAGCGAGCAAATGGCCAGCATAGCCCATCCTTCGTTCCTGTCGCACCAGTCGTCAACCGCATCTACCTTGTCGGCAAAGTCCTGTTCCCATGGACTCTCTTCACCCGGAGCTATCTTGTCCGCCTCGACCTCTATCTTGACATTATCCTCGTTTTCCGGGATGACGTAAAGGTGCATGAGGCCCGTGATGAGGGCTACCACCACCAGCAGCTTGATGGGGGGATAGCACGCCACGCGATGTCCCCGCAGATAGTCCAGGATGAGGTATCCCGGGCGATAGGTGAGCTGCCATAACGTGCCCGGTACGGAACGCGCATTGTTGAATCCCCACAACTCCAAAAAACCTTTCGGGACGCTCCGCCACGTGATACGCTTCGTATCGGCGGATTGCGAGCAGTAGGGGCAGTAGTTTCCCGTGAACTCATGGTCGCAGTTCAGGCACCTGTGTACTTCCTCGTCCTTGAATTCGTAGGTGAAAGGACTCTGTTCTCTCTCCTTTATGCTTCGTTTCAAGCTCTTGATCCTAGCTTTCATAGTACTAACCTTACAGTGACAGGTACAAAGTTACATTTTTTTCTCTTCATGACGTCATTAAGTGCAATTTATTGTGTAAAAATTGAGCGTTTTAGTTCAATATATGAAAAGGATTTTATAATTTTGCAGTATCAATACCATAAAATGACGCAATATGTTAGTAACTCTGAGTGAAATACTGAAGGATGCCAACAAACGACACTATGCCGTAGGGGCATTCAATTGTCTGAGTCTGGAGAACGTGATGGGCGCCCTGGAGGCTGCCGAAGAGCTGCGTTCTCCCATCATTCTGCAACTGGCCGAGGTGCAGTTCCCGGAAGCTCCGATGGAGATGATGGCGCCGCTCTATTTGGAAGCCGCCAAGCGGGCATCGGTACCGGTTTGTGTGCATCTGGACCACGGGCAGAGCCTGGAGACCTGCGTCCGAGCCATACGGTTGGGCTTTACCTCTGTGATGTTCGACGGTGCGGCGCTCCCATTCGAGGAGAATGTGGCCGTCACCAGCCAGGTGACGCGTATCGCCAAGGCTGCTGGCGTGGATGTGGAGGCCGAACTGGGCAAGGTGGGCAACTCAGGCGTGGATACGGCCGATGTCTTCACCGATGTGGAGGAGTCGGTGCGCTTCGTACAAGCTACGGGCATCGACGCGCTGGCCATCGCCATCGGTAACCTGCATGGGCACTATGTCCACACGCCGCAACTGAACATCCGGCGCCTCATCGAGATTCACGAGGCCAACCGCCTGCCCCTCGTCCTGCACGGCGGCAGCGGCACCAGCGTGGAGGACTTCAAGGCCTGCATCCACAACGGCATCTGCAAGATAAACGTCGCTACAGCTATCCAGCGCGGCATCATGAAGCGCATCAACGAACGTTTGACCCAGAAACCCGACGAAGAATATGTGCCCCTGAAACAGGTGATGATAGACGCTTCGCGGGAAGTGGTGAAAGAGCATATGATGCTGTTCGAGAGCAACGACAGAATTAAAAATTAAAAGTGAAAAATTAATAATTATGGAAGTTAACAAAGTTAAAGAAGTTAACTCCTCCCAAACGACCAAACGACTAAACAACTAAACGACCAAACGACCAAACAACTAAACGACTATGAACTCTAAACTATTCATAAGCCTGGGTCTATGCCTGACGATGCTTGCCTGCGGGGGTGACTCCAGGAAACCCCTGACCGAATATGTTGACCCCACCATCGGCGGTGTGAGCGTCCTGCTGGAAACCACCAGGCAGACAATGCACCTGCCAAACGAGATGCTGCGTTTCGTTCCCCTGCGAAACAGCATGCTCGACGACTGGCTCGACGACTTCGCCCTGCAGATGCCCAACCACCGTCGGCACTGGGTATTTGGCTTCATGCCTTTCTGCACGCCCGACCCCGAGAGTGTGTGGTCCGCACCCGGCGTCTGCAACAACGACGAGACGCATCCATATTATTACCGTGCCCAACTGGACGGCGTGATGTTCGAGTTTGCTCCGGCCAAGAAGAGCAGCATCGTCCGCATGACCTTCAACGGTGATGGACAGCATACCATGCGCTTTCGCAGCCGTACTCCCATCGGCTTCTACGACCACGAGGGGAACCGTGTCGTCACAGGTACAGCCGAGTTCGGACCTTTCGAGTGTAAGGAGAACATGACGGCCTACCTCTATGCCGAATTCGACTGCGACATGCACGACATCCATTATCCCGGCGAGGACACGAAGCACCTCATGCTCACAGCCGACGAGGGTGCCCGCACGGTGACAATGCGCTACGGCATCTCCTACATCAGCGTGGAGCAGGCTCGGGACAACATGAAGCAAGAGATTCCGGCGTTCGACTTCGACCGCGTAAAGAAGGACGCCAAGAAGACATGGGAGAAGCGACTGGGACAGATTGAGGTAAGCGGCGGCACAGATGCCCACATGCGCACCTTCTACACCGCCCTCTACCGTTGCTCGGAGCGTATGGTGGATATCAACGAGTACGGCCGGTTCTTCAGCGCTTGGGACCGCCAGGTGCACGAGAGCGACGAGCCGTTCTACGTCGATAACTGGGTGTGGGATACCCACATCGCCTTGGAACCACTGCAGACCATCCTCAACCCAGAGATGGAGGTGCAGAAGATCAACTCCTTCATCGAGATGTACAAGGAGAGTGGTGTGATGCCTCGCTTTGCCCTTACCTCGGGCGAATGGGCCGGCATGACGGGTAACTTCACGGCTGTCTGGATGTGGGATGCCTGGCAGAAAGGACTCCGCTTCGATATGGAGACCGCCTACGAGGGCTTCCGCAAAAACTCGCTGGAGCGCAGTCTGCTTCCCTGGTACAGTGGACCTGCCACACCCCTCGACTCGTTCTACACCGAGCACGGCTACTTCCCCGCACTCCGTCCGGGAGAGCCAGAGACGGTGCCGCAGGTCGATACCAACTGGGAGCGTCGACAAGCCGTTTCCCTTACGACCGTCAACAGCTACTCCGACTGGTGCATCGCCAAGATTGCACAGATGCTGGGCAAGACGGAAGACGAACAACTCTTCACAGAGCGTTCGAAGTTCTACCGCAACGTGTTCCGCGAGGACCACAGCATGATGTGGCCCAAGGATGCCAACGGCGAGTGGGTGGAGCCCTTCAACCCCATGCACGACGGGCGCGCCTACTTCACCGAGAACAACGCCTACATCTTCAACTGGGACGTAAAGCACGATCTGAAGGGCCTGATAGGCTTGATGGGCGGACGCGAGAAGGCCGAAGCCAAGCTGGACGAACTCTTCCATATGGGCATTGGCACCCCGAAGTTCCGCTTTTACAACGTGCTGCCCGACGCCACAGGACTGATGGGCATGTTCCAGATGGGCAACGAACCCAGTTTCCATATACCTTATTTATATGACTACGTCGGCTCGCCATGGAAGGCCCAGAAATACCTGCACAGCCTCATCGACACCTATTTCATCGACAGCTATCTGGGTATGCCTGGCGATGAGGACGGCGGCGGCATGTCGGCATTCGTGGTATTCACGATGATGGGCTTCTTCCCCGTCACGCCAGGCACCACGACCTATGCCATCGGCAGTCCCTTCTTCGAGAAGACGACCCTCCACCTGCCTAATGGGAAGACGTTTACAGTCAAAGCCAAGAATCTTTCGCAGGAGAACAAGTTCATACAGAGCGCTCGCCTCAACGGGAAGACGCTCGACAAACCTTGGTTCACCCACGAAGAGCTGATGGCAGGCGGAATCTTGGAACTGACGATGGGATGCCAACCCAACAAGACTTGGGGCTCTGCTCCCGAAGCTGCACCACCATCGGAGATAACATTATAACCTAATAACCTCAAACCCTCAAACAATATGAAAAGAAGCGAAATTAACCAAATCATCCGCGAGGCCGAGAAGTTTCTGGCCTCCAAGCAGTTCATCCTGCCTGAATGGGCTAACTGGAGTCTGGCCGACTGGAAGGCCAACAAAGACAAGGTGGGTTACATCACCGAACGCATGCTGGGCTGGGACATCACCGACTTCGGCTCGGGCGACTTCCTGAAACGCGGCCTCTTCCTCTTCACCATCCGCAACGGCAAGTACGGCGTGGATAAGAAACCCTACGCCGAGAAGATTATGATTGTGGAGGAGAACCAGGAGACCCCGATGCACTTCCACTGGTCGAAGATGGAGGACATCATCAATCGCGGTGGCGGCAACCTGGTCATCGAACTCTACAATGCCGATAAGGACGAACAGTTTGCCAAGACGCCCGTGCACTACCGCATCGACGGCATAGAGCACGAGATGGAACCCGGCGGTCGCGTCATCCTGAAACCCGGACAGAGCATCTGCATGGAACAGTACCTCTATCACCGCTTCTACGGTGAACCAGGCAAGGGCAAAGTGATGGTGGGTGAAGTAAGCCAGTGCAACGACGACAACACCGACAACCGCTTCTACGAACCCGTTGGCCGCTTCCCTGAAATCGAAGAAGATGAAGCACCTCTGCACCTCCTCTGCTCCGACTACGGGAAGTTCCTCGGCTAAGTGAAGAGTGAGAATTTGCTACCGCACTCAATGCTCAATGTTCAATGCTCAATGAAAAAGATAAGAATCAGCGGTGTAGGCTGCTGCCTCATGGACCGCATTTACGATAATATTGATTTCCAATCGGAAAGTTTCCGCAAGTATCTGAGCAAGAAGGCTGGAGACGGCGGACTGGAGCCTGGCAAACTGACATTTGAAGAAGAACTGGAACACTTTGCCGGTCAGTCTTTCTCGTCGGATATCTTGCCGCTGCTCACTAGTGGGCGCAAGGCTGACAAAGAGAACATCGGCGGCCCTTGCATCGTTGCTCTCATAAACGCCGCACAATTGGCATGGGAAGAGAGCAAGGTCAGTTTCTATGGCTGCAGTGGAGATGACGAAGTGGGAGAGGACCTGCTGAAGAAATTGCGTCAGACGCCTGTCGATTTAAGCCATTATCGCATACAGAAAGGAAGCGAGACAGCCTCGACCAGTGTGCTGTCCGATCCCAATTACGACAACAGACACGGAGAGCGCACTTTTGTAAACACCATCGGCGCATCGTGGCACTATTTGCCAGAAGAGGTAGATGACAGCTTCTACAACAGCGAAATATGCGTCTTCGGCGGCACAGCCCTTGTTCCCCGCATTCATCAGGGATTGAGCGCTATGCTCAAGCGGGCCAAGTCGAAAGGCAGCATCACCGTTGTCAATACCGTCTATGACTTCATCAATGAGAAGGAACACCCGGAACAACGCTGGCCGATGGGTGACAGTGACGAGAGCTATCGCTTCATTGACTTGCTCATTGTGGATCATGAAGAAGCGCTCCGCCTGAGCGGATGTGTCGATATCACTTCCGCAATATCTTTCTTCCGCGAGAAGGGAACGGGTGCAGTACTCGTTACCAATGGAGCCCGAAACGTCAGCCTCTGGGCCGACAGTCCTCTCTTTGGCAAAGTGCCAGAACAAACGATGCCTGTCTCTGCTGCAGTAGGCGAGGCCCTAAAACAGGGCAAGAAGGGCGACAGTACGGGTTGTGGCGACAACTTCGCAGGTGGCGTCATCGGTTCCTTGGCCCGTCAATTGTCAATTATCAATTGCCAATTGTCAAAACTTGATTTGAAGGAGGCTTGTCGTTGGGGCATTGTCTCTGGTGGGTTTGCCTGCTTCTATTACGGTGGAACTTACCTCGAAGGGAAAGAGGGTGAAAAGCAGTCCTACCTTCAGGAACTTTACGGGCAATATCTCAAGCAGGAAGGTGCTTGCTGATTCTTTCAGCAAGCCGTTCGATATCGGCACGTAGAAGCTGATAGGGAGGGCTCTGCTTGAAAGCTGTTCCCTTGCGTAGCATTAGATCGATAGGTGACTGGCTGTGCCGATAGCCGGATAGCTCGTTCTGCTTCTGACAATTGTGCACGGCAAGTTGCGTAATCTCTTTCTCTCTCTCTCGTCGCAGAATGTTGCAGACAGGATTTAGCAAAGGCAACACAACGCCATCCATGAGGGCATGCCCCTGTATATAGAGATATGTCTCGGCTGGACGAATATTGAGTTCTTCCTGTAGGGCCTTTCTCAGTTTCAGGTAGGAGTCCTTTGCTTTGGGGAATTTCCGTTGCAGCCAAGCTACTTGTTTGTTAACTCTTTGTTTTAAGTGCTCTAGAGCATTTTCCGGGTGCCAGGGATTGATGTCGTGGAATGTGATTGTCTGTGCGAAGTCGGTGATGCTGTAGATGTTGGCTTGTCCGTATCGGTGTGCCCAGATGCTCCAAACGAAGAGCGGCCAGATGATGAGGCTGAACTGCTCGATGAATGCCTCGATAGAGAAAATGTCGCGGTCATTAAGGGTACTCATGACACAAGCTGTATGCAGGGATGGAGCGTAACACTGGTAGTTCTCGATAGCATAGGCATAAGTGTGCATGATGTAGGGTGATGACAGGAGTGTGCGGCTTACCTCGGTGGCACCCTGCATGAGGTAGTCGTAGTCGGCGTCTACGCAGGCAATCATAAAGTCGCCAAGAGAGGGTCCTAGACGATTCATGAGGGCAGCCTTTTTCCCCTTGCTAAGTGTGCGGCGCGAGGGCAACATGACTTCGAAGCGAAGTTTGTCGGTTTCGAAGTCCTGCAGGACGGAACGCCAGAAGAAGACGTCATCGTAGCTCTCGACATAGGCCACAACTTTTCGCACCGCATTCTTGGGTCGAAGCCGTGATGCGAGTTCGATGTAGTTGGAGTTGAGGTGTTCCTGCAGTCGCTTTGCCATTACACTTCAATGTCTTCCACGTCTGTGACGCGGTCGCTCCAGCCGTTCATTATGACTGCGGGGCTATGGGTAGTGAGAATAATCTGAACGTTCGGATTGAGATCAATTAAGAGGTCAATCAGTCGTTGCTGCCACTCAACATGCAAGCTGACCTCGGGCTCATCCATGAATAGAACAAAGGGGCGCTTGTTCTGTACAAGGACGGTAAGCAGAATGATGAGCATCTGCTTCTCGCCGCTGGAAAGTTTGTATGCTGAAATCGTCTCGCCGTAGGAGTCGAAATAAATCTCGTTTTGGTCACGTTTGATGGTCTTGCCTGTATCGATGAAGAGGTCATCGATGATGTCTTGGAAATGTGCTTTCTCGCCTGCAAGCTCCTGTACTTTTGCAGCAGCCTCAGGATCTTGACTGGTAAAGAGTTCCACCATACGGTTGGAAAGGTTGACCTGATAGTCGAGCCATTTGCGTTGTAGATGATAGATATGCAAGTCAAGCTCTGTTTGTAACTGGGTTTCGGTAACTTTGTTCATCAGGTCGCTGGAGAGCATAGGACGGTCGAAGGAGCGAATGACCTCGAAATCGACAGACTTTGCTTCGTGAGGGAAGATAGTAAGGTGTACACCGTCGTTTCTGCGTACTTCCTTGTCAATGTCCAACAGGTGCATGATGACACGGTTCAGGATGGTGCTCTTGCCCACACCGTTAACGCCGCTCAGGATGTTGACGCCAGGCTGCAGGTCCCAGCAAATGTGCTTGCGTCCGTTCCAGAGAGCCTCTATCTCTATGCGTTCAATGTATTGTCCGTTCATAATTTCAGAATATTGTTGTTGAGTTCCATGGATATGTACCAGCACCCACCGAGAAGGTACTGAGCGCGCGTTCCAGTTTGTCCTGCGTGAGGGGGATGTGGCACATGCGGGCACTGTCGCGCCCAATATATTTGCGTATCTTGTTTGGCAGACGATGCCAATTGTCCTCTACCGAGTGGTCGCTAAGTTGCTCCTTGCTGACATATGCAATGATGACCGGCAGATGGAAGCGGTTGACAGCCCTGCTGATTTGCCAGTTCAGGATGGGACTCTCCACGTTTGTGAAAGGAGAGATGATTACCAGGAGGTTGTCGGCCTGAGCCATGATAGAAAGAAGATGAGTCTTGAGTGTACTGTCAATCAAGTCATCATGTTCAGACGAGAAATAGATCTCATCTATGTTCACGAAACGGAAGCGTTCGGGATGTATCCGCTGCCACTCATTCAGCTGCTTGAAAGTTCGCAGGTTGCTGTTCTCGTGGTCAAGTACGCCGGTTGCATCGTATGCAACGTATGTTTTATTGGTATTCATTGTGTACTTTTTGTGCAAAGATACAAAAAAGTTCATAATTTATAATTCATAGTTCATAGTTTTTTTATATTTTTGTGAACAAAAACATTAAATTATGAAACGTAGAACATTCCTAAGAACAGGTCTAGCCAGTGCAGCACTGTTGGCAACGCCCTCGCAGCTTACACTTTTGGGAGATGAACTAAAGCCTCAAAAGAGTCGTAATTCAACCATCAAAACTCCAGTGGTGGAAGATGATTTCCATTTGGGGATGGCAGGCTATACCTTCAACAAGTTCGACCTTGACACTACGCTCGCGTTTATGCAAAAGATAGATGTACATTATCTATGCATCAAGGACTTTCACCTGCCTCTGGATGCTGATACCGAGCAGATTGCGGCTTTCAAGGCAAAACTCTCTGCAGCAAACGTGATTGGTTATGCTGTGGGCCCCATCTATATGAAAGATGTGACAGCAGTCGATAAGGCATTTGCTTATGCTCAACGGGTTGGTGTAGATCTGGTGGTGGGTGTTCCTGGTACCTGGGGCGATACCACCCCCAACAAAGAGGTGCTTGACCGCGTTGAGCAGAAAGTTAAGGAGACAAACATCCGTTATGCTATCCACTTGCACGGCCCCGATATGACGCTTTATCCCGATGCGACTTCTATTTGGAATGACGTCAAGGATCGTGATGCCCGGATGGGGATGTGTCTCGACATCGGACATAACCTGCGCTACGGCAGTGACTCGATAAGCGACCTTAAACGATACAACAAACGCGTATTCGACATTCACCTGAAAGATGTCACTGCGCCGACAAAAGCTGGAAAGGCTGCCGAGTTAGGGCGTGGTATCATCAATTTCCCGCTATTCATCAAGATGCTGCGGAAAGTAGGTTACAAAGGTTCTGTAAGTTTGGAGTATGAGAAGGACATGAGCGATCCTTTCATTGGCATTGCCGAAAGCGTCGGTTACTTCAAAGCCGTACAGCAAACTACTCGCTAAGGGGTTGTTGTCTCACTCAATAACGGTGCAACTTGTTCTCCTGTTGCGCCTAATTTGATAGCTGTTTGACAATCCTGACGGGCAAGACGTTTCTTCTTCATGGCAATATAGAGTGAAGCACGAGTGAGGTAGCATTCAGGATTCTCAGGTTCGAGTTCAAGGGCTCTTTCGACATCCTTCTGGGCTTCCTCGTATTCTTTACGTTGCTCATACAAACCACAGCGAGCCAGGTAATGTTGGGCATGTGTCGGATAAAGTTGTATAAGGGCATCGAGTTGCTCCATAGCTTCTCGCGGACGGCCGTCTTTGCTGTTTAGAATGGCTAATCCGAGGCGTGCCTCTTCATGCATGGGATTAAGTTTGAGTAGACGATTGTAGTCAGCTCGAGCTTCTTTATTGTGTCGTAGTTGGGAATGAAGGTATGCGCGGAAAAATAGGGCTTCTGCTTCATTAGGAGAGAGTTCAAGGACCTTGTCGTAATCGGTTAAGGCTCGTTCGGTATTGTTCATCTTCAGGTAAAGAGAAGCACGACTCAGTAAAAGGTCGAGTGAAGTTGGAGAGAGATCAATGCCTTTTCTGTAAGTCTCTAAGGCACGTTCGCTCTGTCCGCTGCGCTGATAGATTTCGCCCAAGTACTGATAGAGTATGGCATTGGACTTCCTCTCAGGATCGAGAAGAAGAGTTTGTTGAATTATTCCCTCGGCCTTCTCTAGCGAGTCGGCAGCTAAAGCTTCGATGATAGAGCGAACATTCTGCTCATACGTCTGAGCATGAGCACCGACGGGAAACAGACTCCCACCCGCACCTAAACAAAGCCAGGAACAGACTACGGCCAGAAGAAGACGGGCATTCTTCATTCTTGCACTCTATCTTGTGATTGTCTGTGCTCTGTCGGGACCAACGCTGACAATGGTAATAGGTGTTCCGGTTGCCTTTTCAATATAAGCGATATAGTCCTTGAGTTCTTTCGGGAACTGGCTCTCGCTGGTCATCTGTGTGAGGTCGGTCTGCCATCCTGGCAATGTCTCATATACAGCTTCCCAACCCTCAGTGTTATATGGCATCTCATCGGTAGTGACGCCACCTTTGGTGTACTTGGTGCAGACTTTGATTTCGGCAAATGAGTCAAGTACATCGCTCTTCATCATAATGAGCTGTGTGACACCATTAATCATGATAGCATAGCGAAGGGCAACGAGATCGAGCCATCCGCAACGACGGTTGCGACCTGTCACAGCACCGTACTCATGTCCTATTTCTCGAATCTTGTCGCCTGTCTCGTCGAAGAGTTCTACAGGGAAAGGACCACTGCCGACACGGGTTGAATAAGCTTTGAAAATGCCGAACACCTCGCCAATCGCATTGGGAGCAACACCAAGACCGGTACATACGCCGCCGCTTACGGTATTGGAGGAAGAAACATAAGGATAGGTTCCGTGATCGATGTCGAGCATTGTTCCTTGTGCACCTTCGGCAAGTACATTTTTACCTTCCTGTAATGCTTTGCCCAGTTCAATCTCTGTGTCGGTAAGGGGGAACTGGTGCATGAAGTCGATGCCTTGCATCCACAACTTTTCTTCTTCTGTGATGTCGTAGTCGGTATAATTGAGGTCGCGAAGGGTTTGCTCATGTCGTGCCTTGAGTGTGTTGTACTTTTCCTCGAAGTTCTCGAGAATATCGCCTACACGAAGGCCTGTCCTGCTGGCTTTCTCGCTGTAGGTGGGGCCAATGCCCTTGCCTGTCGTGCCAACCCTGTTCTTGCCTTTAGCTGCTTCGTAGGCACGATCCAAGACTCTGTGCGTAGGAAGGATAAGATGTGCGCGCTTGCTGATATGCAGACGACTTTTGAGGTCATAACCAGCTTCTTCCAGTTCGCGTGCTTCCTGCATGAAAAGATCTGGAGCAATGACACAACCATTGCCTATGATATTGAGCTTTCCTTCGTCGAAGATACCGCTAGGAATGCTGCGGAGAACAAATTTCTTTCCTTCGAAGATAATCGTATGTCCGGCATTGGGGCCACCCGCGAAGCGTGCTACAATGTCATATCTCGGTGTAAAAACATCTACGACTTTACCTTTTCCTTCGTCGCCGAAGACGATGCCGAGCAAGGCATCAACTTTTCCTTTTCCCATATTTCTTATTCTCTTAATTTCTTGATATCTTATTTTTCTTCGCCTCTTCCCTATTCTTTGCTTGGCAATTTCGGCACACGCCGTACATATAGAGAATTTTGTCCTCGATATTGAAGTACCGGACAATGAGATTCTGCAAAGCGAGTTTTGCTGTACTGGTTGAAACTCGGGTGATGGTGTTGCATTGGCGGCAGATAACGTAAGCTTTTGGGTTTCTGTCTGTCCGCAACTCATAGTGCGCTGCTGTGGCCACTAAATGTCTGTTGACCAGTCCCGCATTAAAAAACAATTCCATCGTATTGAAGAGTGTCGAGCGACTCACTTGAAACTTTCCGTGTTTTTGCATGAGAAGCATCAGTTCATCAATGTTGAAGATGCCGTTCGCCAGCCCTGCCACTCGTAATATCTCGTAGCGTTCAGGGGTCTTGCGCATAGATTTCTCTTTCATGTACTGCGTCAAACGGTCGCGCAAGGATGCAAGTGGCTCTTGTTTCTTCATAACCAAAGTGCAAAGATACGAATAAAATAAGAATTATGAGTTATGAATTAAGAATTATTTTAATCTTTTTTTCTGTTGAGAGTATCTGTGAGCGTCTGAATAGCTTTTCTCAGGTGCAGATTTGCTGTGGGAATCATATGGGATGAATATTCGATAATGAATTGTTTTTCACCTTTGCTAAACAGGACATCCTGCACGAGCAAATGGTGCAGACAGAGACAGGCGCAGGTACAAGGGAGTGGTTCGCCTGTTTCAAGCCATTTCATACTAATCTCTTTGGCATGCTTTGTCTTTGACAGTAGCAGCATGGCCATGATTTGTGCTTCTTCAGCAGTAAGTATTGTCTCTGCCCAAGCATTTGCTGTTTCCATGGTGAATGCTTCGGGAGGCATGAGCATGATGGCAAGTAGCCTTGTTTCACGGATTTTCTGCTCCCAGAGATGATTGGCAAGATTTGCATCGCAGGGGAACTCTTTGGCTATGTTTTGTAGTCTTGGTAACTCAACCCCGAAGATGAGTCGGAAAGGCATACCTGCCTCTCTCATTCGGGCAGAAAGGATGCCATTCATACTTGCTCGCAGCTCTTTCTTGATGTCGCGTTCCAGTTCCGTGATATTCATAATGTGCTGTATTGTCGGCTGTAACGAAGCATTTGCTGGTCGTATGATTCGTCGTAGGAGATGCTGACGTCAATAACGGTCCCGTCCGTGTTGCGGACAAGTTCATACCTCGGATTGATGAATCCCTTATAGGGTGCCAGATTGAGCCGCTGATAGCGTTCACGAATCTCATGATGCAACTTGGCGTCGAGTTTAATGCCGTATTGTTCCACCAATTGGCGTGCTGCTTCGAAGTCTCCTTCACTCTTGATACGTTGAACCTCAGCAAGCAACTCTCCGAAAGCCTTTCGCAGCAATGTATAGTCGGTTATGTGAACATAATGCTTGCCACCTGCTACGACAATCTGAATAGCTTGTGGGTAGTTAGTAAGTGTCCAGCGGGAAATGAGGGCGCGGTTCCGCATGTGTGCTTCTTCTATCTGGCAACCTTCTTCTATACGAACCATCTGCGTCAGCAATCCATTCATCAGGTAACTGTAGTACTGCGACTTGTATGCTTCCTTGTCGGGCAACAAACCAAGTTCGATGAGCTTCGGGTCGGCAATGTAATAGAGGCCGAAGAGGTCGGCACGTGCTTCTTCGAGTGTGCTGCCGTAGGAACGAAGAGCATCGGCATCGACCCCAGGCAGGAGTATGCCGCTTCCGTGCCCCAGACACTCATGGAGGTCGGTGTGAAGATTATCGCAGATGTCTCCGTATTTGTCAAGAAGTTGCCTGGTGGCATCATCGATGACGAATTCCTGCCGCATGCCGCTGCCCTTGGCGGCAATATTGTAAGCATGAGTCAGGTTGGCTATAGTTACACTCTTGCTGCCGTATTCGGCCCTGATCCAGTCGCTGTTTGGCAGATTGATGCCGATGGCACTGCTTGGGTACAAATCACCTCCCAGTATGGCGGCGCTGATGACCTTTGCACTCACGCCTCGACATTCTTTTTTCTTGAAACGGGAATCTACAGGTGAATGGTCTTCAAACCATTGTGCGTTGTCGCTTAGGGCTTTTGCTCTGCGGGTCGCTTCGTGGTCTGTGATGTTGACATAGCCTTCCCAACTTGCTTTCAGACCGAGGGGGTCGCCATAAACCTCAGTAAAGCCGTTGGTGAAGTCAATCTCGCCTGCCGTCTCTCCAACCCAGAGGATGGCGTATTCGTCGAATGTCTTCAGGTCACCGTTTCGGTAGAACTCCACAAGCTTGTCAATGACGGCTTGTTGCCGCGTGTTCTCGGCATATTGTCGTGCTTGGCATAGCATGTCGCAGATGCAGTCAATCGCTTTTCCATAAAGACCTTGGCTTCGCCAGACATTTTCGAAGAGTGTTCCGTCGTCGGCTCGCTCCAAGCGACTGTTCAAGCCAAACATCGGTGGCCTTTCGGGGTCTGCTTCCTTTTTGAGGTTGGCGTAAAACGCTTCTGCTTCTGCTTGGGTAATACCCTCTGCGTAATAGTTGCACGAGGACGTGAGCAAGAGGTCTTCGCCGTCTGCCTGATTGATGCGTTTCGGCATTACTTCGGGATTGAAGACTATCTCGACCAGTTCGTCTATTGCCTTTTGACTATAGTCCATTGACTGTAGTCTTTCAATGAAGAATTTGCGACTGAAGCCCGGCTCAAACTTCAGACAGCTGTAGTGGTGATGAATCCCGTTGGCAAACCAGACACGCTTCAGATATACGACAAAAGCCTGCCAGTCTGCATCGTCCTTTGGCCCGTTGTATTGAGTATAGATGGACTCCAGCGTCTTGCGCAGGCACAGACCCTGGTTGCTGTTCTGGTCCCAGAGAATATCTCGACCCATGAGTGCTGCTTCTGCCAGATAATAGACCAAGAGTTTCTGCCGAAGTGGCAGGAGATTGAATTCCGGCACCTCATAACGAAGCAACTGCAGGTCGGCAAAGCGTTCTTGCAGTGTGACGAAGGATTGAATCATGGTCAATGACTATTCGTCCTCAGCGTCCGGCTCGATTATCATATGCGCCAGCTTGTATTCGCGCGGTGTAATTCCACATAGTCTGTAGAAAGCGGCATAAAAGCTTTGGCGGTTGGTAAAGCCGACATTAATGGCAATGTCCTCCATCGTCATATCGACAAAATGGCTGTCCTGGAGCATGTATTTTGCCTCGTGGATACGCATCTCGCCGACCAGTTGTGCGTAATTCAGCTGGAAACGCATATTGATGACCGCACTGAGGTGGCGCATGTTGGCTCCAATGTCATTAGCAAGACGTCTTGCGGAGTATTTGGGGTCGCGGTATTTCTGCTCGATCATCAGCTTCATGATGATTTTCTTCGAAATGTCTTCAACGACAGATGGGGTAACCGAATTCCGATAAGAACGAGTCGTGACTTTCTCCTTTTTGGGGACAATATTGTACTTTGCCATAATATTGATGAATAAGGTTAAGTGTTAAAAGCTCATTTCTTGATTACATTGAACAATATTTCCGGGTCGTTGGTGGTAATGATGTCTATGCCTGGCATTTTGGCGAAGCGGCCGAGCGCTTCCTCGCCGTCAACGGTCCACACATTCACCTCCAGCCCCAGATTCTTCGCTTCGAGTGGCCATTCCGGATGCTTGTCGAAGGTGCCTATGCTGTAGTCGATACCAGTCAGTCCCATTTCCTTGACTTCTTGAGGCGCCAAGTCGCCAGACAGATAGGCAATCTTGGCATCGGGTGCCAGTTCGTGAAGGCGTTTGCAGGCATTCTTGCTGAAGGAGATATAGTCGGTGCGAGAAGCAAGCCCAAGCATGTTTATCAGTTCCACCGACATTTCTGAAGCCAGAGCATCGCGTTTGGCATTGCGATGCGGTTTGACTTCGAAAATCAAACGTATGTCGGGCCATCGCAGGGCTTCTTGCAAGTATTGCTGCAGAGTGGGGATGAACTCGCCATTCTTCAGCTGGATATTCATAAGCGTAGCATAGGTGGTGTCTTCGATACGGATACCGTTTACGTTTGCATCATGGAAGACGACAGGCACACCGTCTGCTGTCAACCATACATCGAACTCACTGCCCCAACAGCCTATGCTGGCAGCCTTCTGGAACGAAGTGATGGAGTTCTGGGCGCTGCCATCGGCACGCCAGTAGCCGCGATGTGCCACAACGTGCGGTTGCGACAAGGCACTAAGGGAACAAAGGGCAAAAAGAAACAAGGTAAAATGTTTAAACATATTTTCCGATTAAATTTAAGGTTCTTGATGCAAATTTACGATATTTTATGTTTCGTGAAATATTTTTACACGAAAAAAGTGACTTTACGCTGAATTTATTTTCCAAAATTGACTTTTATGTGCCAATTTTATGCAAAACTATGAGTTTTTTGTCATAGTATGGTGGAAAATGTGTAACTTTGTGAGCAGAAACATTATTCTCACTCCATAATATAATTAGACAAATGAGAACTTGCCTCTTTATTATCAGTATCGTCCTCTCGGTACTTGGCCCTTCCGTCACCTGTGCTCAGGGCGTAACGCAGTATGTGAATCCGTTTATGGGCACCACAACGCTTTGGACTCCAGAAGACCTGGGCTACATACGGACAGAGAAAAAGCGTCCCTGGGGAGCAGAGACGTTCCCGGGTGCTGCTTTGCCGAATGCGATGGTGCAGCTCACTCCCGTCACGATGTACCGCAGCGGTTCGGGCTATCAGTACGAGGACAGCCTCATTTTCGGTTTTGCGCACACCAGCAAGGGCCATTGGAACTTGCTACACCTGCCCATTCTGCCAGTAACCAAGGAGGGAGACTGGGAGCCCGACAACTATTACTCCTCGTTCAGTCATGAGAACGAGGAAGCGCATCCTGGGTATTACCGCGTATTCCTCGACCGCTATTGTGTGGATGCCGAGTTGACTTCCACCCTGCGCTGCGGTTACCACCGTTACACCTTCCGTCAGGGCGACGAGTGGAGTCTGCTCGTTGACATTACACGTTCCAACAACAGACCGCGTCGTTGGGACATACGGAAAAATGATGACGGTCGCAGTTTCGAGGGCTTCCAAGATGGCGAGGGGCGTATCTATTTCTATGCCATCTGCTCGGAGGATATTGCAAGCATTGAACTGGAGAAAGGCGTCGATCAACCGGTGGCAATCGTCAGTTTCAATATTCCACGTCTCCTGACTCGAGGGGACGAGAAAGTGTCCGAAGGTCTCATGGCAGGGAGACGTTTGGAGGTGAAAATCGGTTTCTCCTTCGTCAGCATCGAGAACGCAAAAGAGAATCTGCAGGCAGAGCTGGCTGGCAAGTCTTTCGATGAGGTACGAAACGACGCCGACAGAATCTGGGAGGACATCTTGGGACACATTCAGGTGGAGGGCGGCACCGAGGCAGAGCGCAGGATGCTCTATTCCACTTTCTACCGCACCTTCCTCTTCCCACACCTGCGCAGCGACGTGAACGGTGAATACCGCGACGACCGTGGGCAGGTGGTGAAGGCCGATTGGCGCTTCTACACCAACCCCTCCTTCTGGGATACCTACAGGAACAAACTCATCCTGCTGGGCATGGTTACCCCCGACGTGGCAACGGACATCATCCGTTCGTGCATAGACCGAGGCGAGAAACGCGGCGGCTATATGCCTACGTTCTTCCACGGCGACCATGCCTCGACATTTGTGGCTGGGTCATGGTTGCGCGGTCTGCGTGACTTCGACCTCGGCCGGGCTTATGCCCTGATGCTGAAGAGCGCAACGGTACCAGGTCGCGGTGGCCGTCCCTATTTGAACGAATACTTGGAGCGCGGATGGATTTCGGAGAAGGATACTACCAATGTGCCGACCGAGGACGAGTACAAGGGCGCAGTAACAAAGACGTTGGAGTATGCCTACGACGACTATGCCACAGCACTTGTGGCCCACGAACTGAAGGACAAGAAGAACGAAAAGATGCTGCTCCAGCACTCGCAGAACTACAAGACACTCTTCGATCCCAGCACGGGCTTTTGGCGAGGAAAAGTGCTGCGCGACGGCAAAGGCTTGTGGATAGAGGACTTCCGCCCCAACTATCCCTACTATCAATATATGTATCGCGAGGCAGACGCCTGGAACTCGCTCTTCTTCGCGCCGCACGACCCCAAAGGGATGATTGCGCTCTATCCATCGAAACAGGCCGTTGAACAGAAGCTCGACTCGCTCTTCACCGTACCCAACGGCGGATACGAGGCTTGGAACCTGACCGGCTACTTAGGCACTTATTGTCACGGCAACCAGCCCGGCCACAGCATTCCCTATACCTACTACTTCATCGACAAACAGGAGAAGGCGCAGCACGTGCTGAACACCCTCATGCATAAATACTACGGGATGGGTAAGGAAGGACTTGCATACGCAGGAATGGACGATGCCGGCGAGATGTCGTCGTGGTATGTGCTCAACGCCATCGGCATCTACACCTATTCGCCGGCAGACCCCGAGTACATCGTAACGGTGCCGCTCTTCGACCGCGTCCATTTCACGCTTGGCAACGGTCAGACATTCGATATCGTCAAGGAAGGCCGAGGCGAACGCATCAAGAGCATCACCGTCGGGGGACAGCCGCTGAAGGGATGGTTCGTGAAGCATGAAGACCTGGCAAAAGGAAAGGAACTTCGCATCATCGTTGGGGAATGATTAAAGCCGACGATTCGTTATTTCGTTAAGACGAAAATCCTTAATCCTTAATCCCTAATCCCTAATCCTTAATCTCTTTCGGCAGAAAGTGGTTCAGCATCAGGCAGCCGAGGATGGCGCTGGTGATGGTGCCACACAGGATGCCCAGCTTGGCGTCGTTCAGGAAGTCTGCATGTTCGGCCGAGGGATAGCTCAGCGATGCCATGAACATGCTGACGGTGAAGCCGATGCCGCACAGCATGCAGATGCTGGCGAAGGACTTCCAGTTGGCATTCTCGGGCATCTGGATGAAGCCCAGCTTGATGCCCAGCCACGAGAAGCTCAGCACACCGCAGAACTTGCCGATAACCAAGCCCAGGAAGACGGCCAGACCGACACCCGAGAAGAGGCTCATCAGGTTCATTCCCTCCAGGTTGACGCCAGCATTGGCAAAGGCAAAGAGCGGGATGATGTGGTAGTTGACGGACATCTTCAGAATGTCCTCCAAGTCCTGCAAGGGACTGATGAGGTGGTCACTGGCCGATTCCACGCTCTTTAGCAAGGCTATTTCCTCATCGCTGAGCACGACGGGCTTGTTGCGGTCGGTATATGTCACGACGGTAGATGGGAAGTGTTCCAGCTGATGGCGGATGCGCTCGATGTAGTATTTCGTGCCTTTGGGGATGTTGGCAGGAACGCAGAATGCCAGCACGACACCGGCAATGGTGGCGTGGACGCCGCTGCCCAGCATGCAGAACCACAGCAAGAAACCCGTGTTGAAGTAGAAAGCCTTCGTGCGAACTCCGCGCCAGTTACCGATGCAGAGCACCGCAACGATGCCAGCAGAGGCGAGCAGATACCAGAGGTTCAGGTGCTCTGTGTAGCGGATGGCAATGACGATGATGCCGCCCAGGTCGTCGGCAACGGCAAGGGCTGCAAGGAATACCTTCAGGCTTACCGGGCATCGCTTGCTGAAGATACTCAGACAGCCCAGCGAGAAGGCAATGTCGGTAGCCATCGGTATGGCCATACCGCGCTCCATAGCCGGGTCTTTCGGGCAAATCAGGAAGAAGACGACAACTGGTATAATCATGCCGCCGCACGCCCCGATAATCGGAGCCAAGGCTTTCTTCATGCTCGACAGCTCGCCGCAGAGTATTTCGCGCTTTATCTCCAGTCCGACACTGAGGAAGAAGATAGCCATCAGATAGTCGTTGATGAATTCGCCCAGCGTCATGGCACGGCCGCCATGGCTGTAGATGTTGAAGTCTCCAAGACTGAGGCTGACGGGCAGTTCCCAGAAGCTGCGGTAGAGGTCGCCCCAGGGACTGTTGGCAATAATGAGGGCTGCAATGGTGGCAATCACCAGAAGGACGCTGCTGCTCACATACTTGCGCAGCATGCTTATGAACGGATAATTATTTTCCATTATTCACTACAATTCGCCTGCAAAGTTACGAATAAGCGAGCGAAATACAAAATAAAACTGTTTTTTTATTTTTATTGTCGAGCGATACGGACTCCGCCTTTGCCACCTGAACACCAAACGAAGACCTACAGGAGCGCAAGTTCCGCCTAGGGGTAATTGTGAAAAACCTTAAAATATAGGGGAAATCAAAAAGTTTTCTTGCTACCAATTGCACCATTTGAAAAAAATCTCACCTTCGGCGCACCGCCGAAACCCTCCCGAGAAAAGAAATATAGCATTGTAATCGTTACAAAACCTTGCCGAGAAGAAAAACGGAGCTTTGTAATCGTTACAAAACCTTCCCGAAAAGAAAAACGGAGCTTTGTAATCGTTGCAAAACCTTCCCGAAAAGAAAAACAGAGCTTTGTAATCGTTACAAAACCTTCCCGTGAAGAAAAACAGAGCTTTGTAATCGTTACAAAACCTTCCCGAGAAGAAAAACAGAGCTTTGTAATCGTTACAAAACCTTCCCGAGAAGAAAAACGGAGCTTTGTAATCGTTGCAAAACCTTCCCGAAAAGAAAAACGGGTCTTGTAACCGTTACAAACATGCTATGGCTCGAGAAAAGATATGTGATAACAGCACAGTTAGGCTGGCGACGATGATGGTGGCAATGGCCCAATCGGGGACGCGGAGTAGGACCCCCCGACCCCCTTTAGGGGGAGGAATTGAAAATCAAAAATTAAAAATGATTAACCGCCGGCAGGCTCCTTGGATGGGGTGTGCCGGCGGTTTCATAATGGTTTCTCCATCCGTTAGATTCGTTCCAACTTCATAACTTTCACGGGACGGTCGCTGCCAAGCTGTAGTTTGCTGCAGTAGTTGATTTCGCCCGTATCGCGGAAGCCGCATTTCTCCATCACGCGGCCAGAAGCAGGATTGTCCACAAAGAAGTCGCTCCAGATGGTCTGGAACTTCTTTTCGTTGAAGCAGTAGTCAATCAACAGTCGCAGCGCCTCCGTACAGATGCCCTGGTTCCAATATGGCTTAGCTATCCAGTAGCCTGCCTCGACATCGTTCTCGCCGATGTTGATGTTGCTCTCTCCGTAGATGAAATAGCCAATACAACCGATAGGCTCACCCGTCTCTTTCAATACGATAGCCCATGTGCGGTCATTGCCGAAGATGGTGCGGATAATCTCCAGACTCTCCTCCACACTTTTATGTGGCGGCCATCCTGCACGAGGCCCCACATCAGGGTCGCTGGCATATTTGTAGAGCGCCTCGGCATCACTATCCTGCCAGGGACGTAATATCAGTCTTTCAGTTTCCATCCAAACATGACAGAATCAATATGTTCATTATATATACCTTTGTCGGACTATCTTGGGGAGTTTTGATGCTACGAGGTGATATGACTCTCTAATCCAATCCTTGACCAGCGAGTCTTCCAGTTGCTCGTAATACACGTCGCTCCAATGCGTCTTGTTCCAATGCCAGGCGGGTGTAACGGCCGAGAACCTTTCCCTGAGTTCCTCGTTCCTTTCCGGTGCCAGTTTCAGGGCAAGTCTTGGCTCGGAATACTGCATGTCATGCTTGCCACCACCCAACCAAAGGCATACGAATATCTTTCCTTCCAGGCGGAAGTTGAGAACGTCATCTCCAAATGCCTGGTCTTCCGTTACGCCAGGGAGTGACAATGTGTATTCCCGTACTTGCTCAATGTTCATATCGATTCAAATCTTTCGCTCCACGCCACGTGCTGATTCCACGATGCGGCGACGCGGGTTGCCGGGATAGAGTTTCAGGAGCACCACGCCGTGCGGGTTCACTTCGGTGTCGAAGCGTTCCTTGGCATCGATGGTCTTGAGGTCCTGCTGGCGCCATACGTCGCGGATGGTCTGCGGAGCACGCATGCCGAGGGAGTGAGGCACGAAACCAATGGTCTGCGGCTTATCTGAGAGGTTGAAGAGACCCACAGCCATAGAGCCGTCCTCCAGCTGCTTGACGTAGGTGACATAGTCCTTGCTCCTGTAGCGAGGATAGGCCTGAATGCCCAGCGGGTCTTGGTTGATGTCGTTCACCTCGTTGTTACAAAGCAGGCTGATGGTGAATGGGTCGAGCTGTGCCATGTCACACCCGATGAGCATCGGAGAAGCCAGCAATGCCCAGAGGGAGATATGCGTGTACTGCTCGTCAGGCGTCAGGCGGGTATAGTGCAGGTTAGGTCCCCAACCAACCATTCCGAGAACCAGCATGTCAGCATCTGCCCAGTGGCCGGGACGATTGAAGGCAATCCACAGATCCTGTCCCTCGAAGCCAATCTTAGAGAAGCTCTCCCAGTTGTCGCGGATGTCACCCGTAGTGCGGTAGCAGTTGGACTTCTCCAGCCAGACGGGTGCAGAGCCGTAGGGCGCCGAGTTGGAAAGGCTGAGGATGATGTCACGACCCGTATCATGCAGGGCTTCCCACATCTCTATGGTATGGTAGTAGTCGTTGGGATTCCAGTCATATTTCAGGTAATCGACCCCCCAGTCGGCCCACTGACGGGCATCGTTCTCTGCGAAGGAATACATGCCCAGGTACCAGTGTTGTCTGCGGGCTTCCTTATCGTCGGGCAGGAAGTAGCGATAGTTCTCGTCATGCTTGCCCTCTTTAATCCAATCGTAGGTACCGTCGGAGTTATCGGAATAGCTGCCGACGTGCCCTGCGTAGGTGCCCACCCACGGACCGGAGTAGATGCCCAGCTTCAGGCCCCAGGCGTGCAGCGAGTCGGCCAGTTGCTGCATAGCGGGGAACTTGTCGTTGGGCTGTATGGCATTGTGCTTACCGCCACGAATGCCCTGCCATCCGTCATCGATATTGATGTAAGTCCATCCGTAGTTCACCAGTCCTTTCTCGACCATAGCGCGTGCAGAACTCATCACTTTCTCCTGGCTGACGCTTCTGCCCCAGCAGTTCCAGGAGTTCCAGCCCATAGGCGGAGTCAGGGCTATGGTGTTGCCTATCTCGATGCGGAGGTCGCGCTCGGCTTTTCCGAGGGAGTTGGTGGCATAGAGCTTGACCTTATAGGTGCCGGCACGCTTCACTTTTCCTGTGATGTGACCAGTCTGCTTATCCAGCTTCAGGCCCTTTGGCAGTCCTGTGGCCTCGAAGGTCATCGGACGTTCACCCGTTGCGGCAATACAATAGAAGAAAGGAGCTCCGGGAGTGGATCCGAAGACTTTTGCGCTATTGATACGTGGTGTCTTGGGAGCAGGCGGCGTGAGGATGTAGGCACTGTAGTCGGGAATCTCTGTTGTTGTCTGTGCGTTGACAGACAATCCGCTGAGGCTGCTGATGAGGACAGCGGCAATGATGATAGACTTTTTCATATCCATATCAAATTAGTGGTTTTATCGAATGCGAATTGGGGAAAACTGCACACAGACAGCCTTGCTGACAGGGATGTCTTTGTTCTTTCTCATCGGCTGGACAGTTTTTTGTCATATTTCTCCCAGAGTTTCTTCTTCACCGCCAGTTCCTTCTGTCTGGCGGTGCTTTCGCGTGCTGCTTTCTCAGCGGCAGCCTCATCCTCGGGAGAGGCGTATGCATGACGGAACCCTTTCTGTTCGTTCCAACCGCCTCGGGTGAAGTCCGGGAACGCTACAGCAGCGCAGCCGTTATCCATGCTGAGGGCACCCAGTTCAGATAAAGCACACCATTCTGCCAAGTCATAGACATCGATATCCAGAGGCAGTCCGTTCTGCAGACAATACACCAGGCGAGCATCCATCGTATAATCCATACCGCCATGACCGAACTCACGGCCCAACTCGCCAAACTTCTTCAGAATGGGATGGTAGTACTGCTTCATCAGGGCATCATATTCCTCCTTCGGAAGGAAGTTGTGGCCCGATATCTTGCCCGCCATCTCGGCAAGCCCCATATCGCTGGCGCTCTTCTTGCTGATATAAATCTTCGGGTCGGGATATTTGGTACAGAAGCCCGTCATGCCCGTCAGTTTGTACATGCGGTTGTAGGGCTGGGGACTCATTACGTTGTGCTGAATTTCTATCACCTTACCCTTCTCGGTACGCATGAGCGTGGTAGTGTGGTCGCCATTACGGAAGTCGTCGCATTCTTTGCCAGTAACTTCCTTATACCCCTCGCGTCCGCAGAAGCTCTCGGTATCCATAGCGATAAGGGTCTTGATGCGGTCGCCACGATGGATGTTCATAACCTGTGCAACAGGACCAAGGCCGTGAGTAGAATAGATATCGCCACGGTTTTCCTTATTGTATTTCAGACGCCAATGAAGGTTTTCCGGGTCTGAACCGTCAGGATTATGCCAGTATCCCTTCCAGATGTTTGCTTCGTTCAAGGTATGGATGTATGCACCTTCGGCTCGGATAATTTCGCCAAAGAGGCCGTGCTGTGCCATGTTCAGGGCACACATCTCGTAATAATCGTAGCAACAGTTCTCCAGCATCATACAATGCAAGCGGTTCTTCTCGCTCAGGTCAATGAGCTCCCAGCACTGTTCCAGATTCAAGACACTGGGCACTTCGATGGCTGTATGTTTGCCGTTTTCCAAGGCACACTTGGCTATGGGGAAATGATGGTCCCAATCCGTAGCCACGTATATCAGGTCAATATCCTCTCGCTTACACATGTCGACGTATCCCGTACTTCCACTGTAGATCTCAGCAGGGGGCAGACCTGCTTCCCTCAGGTATTTCTGAGCATCTCTGGCACGTTCCTCCTCATAGTCGCAGAGGGCAACAATCTGTACGCCGGGTATGTGGCAATACCTTTTCACAGCCCAAGGGCCACGGCTGCCCAGACCGGCGAATCCTACCCTTACAGTCTCCAGCTTGGAAGCGGTCAGCCCCAAAGCCGACTGTTGTCCGGCAGGACGTGTAGGGGTGTCAATGACGATGGTTCCTTTGTCCCAATGCCATTTTGTACTGGGGCTTAAACTCTGAGCACAAATAAATGTGCTTACGGCAAGCAATGCAATGCCTAAAATGTGTCTTGTTTTCATATCTTTTGGGAAAAATTAGTTAAAGAGTCGTACATCATGGGTCATCAAACTTTTCATTTTGGGAAGGATGGGTTCGAATGGTCCCTTGGAATGGCGACGGCGTTTGATTTCTGCTGTCAGTTGGGCTTCCACATCGTGGTCAATGGAGTGCTCCGAAGGTTTCCCGACGCCCAGATTCCGAGGCCATTGTTGTGCTTCTTTGATATAACGGGAAGCCTTTCTGTAGTCCCCGGAATCGATAGCGGATGCAGCGAGGTGGAGTTTGATGTCACGGTACTTGTCGTGGCTTCCACGCATACCCTCGAATGGCATTATCACAAGTGATGAGAGCAACGCTTCGGCCTCTTCATAACGCCCGGCAGCCACGTAGGCATCTACCAAGGCATCCCCTATCTGCATTTTATCCGGACAGGTGGGACGAAACGCCTGCAACATATCAATGGCTTCGTCTGCTTTGCCACTGCCAATGAGTGACATAGCCAGAATACGACGATACCGCCATGCTTCCGGGTCAATCTCAATTGCCTTTCTGACATCAGCAATATCGCCCGAGAACGCCTGATAACGATAAATGTAATAAGGGGCATACGAGGCATCGTCAGCAGCCACAAGCGACTGTGCGGCTTTCCTGTCACCGAGATAATCCTTCAGCAACGCCAGCAGGTATCGGCTTTGCCAATGTCCGCCGTGTGCCAAAGCCCATTCAAGGGGCGCTACAGACTCCGTACGGAATGGAAAAACGTAATCCAGCGTCTGCCCCTCGGCAGCATCAATAGCATTTGAATCATCACGCAGCCAAGCTATCCACAGTGCTGTAAGGGCATTCTGGCAGGGTAGAGCTGCGAGGATGTTCACGGCTTCACAGTCCAATCGGATACTGTGGTAGAAGTTGGCCAACTCCAGATACTCCTCCCAGGAAATTTCCTCTTTGAAGGAATGGGCAAATTCCTCTGCTGAAAGATTGCCTGCAAGCAACTTTTCTGCATCAGCAAAATGACTCAGGGGGTCAAGGGCAAGAATCTGTTCCATTCCCTCCCCTGTCTGTTTATATAGTATCATCAGGGCCGTGATGTTATGTGCATTGCTTACGAGTGCCTTCCGGGCATATTCCACAGCCAATCTGCTATTGCCGAGGCGGCTATGCAGACGTGCCAATTCGGTATGACATGCTGACCTGAGCGCACTATGGGCAATCGCTGCCACCTCAAAGCAGTCAAGGGCTTCCTCATCCTTTCCCAGTGCCGCAGCTGCCATGCCTGCAACATAGCCTGCATCGGGATTGTATTGGTCGATAGTGAGGGCCTGACAAGCATAGTCCCACGCCTCCTTATTTTGCATGCGTAGGAGAAGCAGATGTGCCTTCAAGGCCAAGGCATCCACATAGGCAGAATCTTGTTCCAAAGCTTTGTTAAGAGCCTGTTCGGCCTCGTCATACTTGCGAAGTCCCATATAGTCGCGTGCCATAAGCAACCAGGCTGAAGCCGTCGAATCGTTGAATTTCGGATTGCGGTTGAGAGGGCGTTCGGTAGTATCCTTCTCTGCCCGCCAAAGCACTTTACCATCCATCAGGACCTTGCCGGGCGTGCCTTCCACGTCCACCCTCACAGCCTGAGCAGGACGCAGAGTTTGCTTTGCGGCGTAGAGCGTCTTTCCCTCGACATCGAGTATTGTCAGTGTGCCGCTGGCTGCCTGGAGCGGATAGATGCCTACATGTGTGCCATTTTCATCCTTCTGTACGTCCGTCACAGCATCCAGCGTCACCTCGTCTGGCACACCGATTCCGCTATATGGCAACCAGTACTCGGTCCATTCATCGGTGCCGAATGGTGCGAAGAGCAGTTGCCGGAATGAAGATTCCCGGGAACTTCTTTCCATATTCTGGTTATAGAGTCGTCCTCCCTGCATCTCCACGTACTGAACGCCACAATCTGTAAGCAAATCTACCCAGATCAGACCGTCATCATCGCGCGACCATGCGAAATACTTGCGTCCCAGTTTCTCGTCGCGCATGGCATAGTGCAGCATACCCCAGTCGCTCTTCTCATAATAAGCCCCGAAGAAGGGCTTGCGTGTTCCCACAACATGATACGAAATGGCGGGCAATCCCGCCTGATTGGCATAGCGGGAAATGTCGAGACCCCGACCGTCCACGGGATACGAAAGATGTTCTCCCTCATGCCCGATGGCTTGTGAGCCGGGATAAACCAATACCAAATCATTAGCCGACGTTACGCCGGAATTCGTCCACGAATAATAAGGCTGATAGCAGCCCGTGAGGTTATACCAGGTGGAGGTAGTACGCAGCCACACGGCATCCTTTGGCAGGTTTATCTCCACACACCAACGGCTGTGGCTTGTCATCTCAAGGACGCCAATATAGCAACTGACACTGCCGTCCGCCTTCTTCTCAGTTCTCCAATCGACAGGATGGGCACACGAGGGTGCATGACCGATGACACCATAGTTGAATTCAATGCCGCCACTGGTCCAGGGACCTCTCATGGCAATATCACGGAACTTTACGGCATTATTGTCGTAGAACATCTCTTTTCCTTCGGTTTTATCGAACACCGACCACACTTTTCCGCCTATCTCAGGGAAGATTTTCACTCTGAGGTAAGGATTCTCAAGCACCACCATCTTCCACGCCTGCTGTACAGGTGTAGTGGCGAACTGCTCGAAGTTGCAATAAGGATAGCAGTTACGTTTCACCTGAGGGATGGGATTCGGGTCTCCGAAAGGATAAGTAGTCATCACTGTATCCTTTACTGTCACGTTCTGAGCAGACATACTCATCGTGGCCAGCAGGCAGAAAAACAGTTTAATGTACTTCATGATTTTGTGACAAATTTAAGAAGAGGACAATCGTCAGGGATTCAAATACGCGGCGACACAATGCGGGTCAGCGCTATGTGGCGGCGGACGGGTCGGTTCACCTCATAGATCTTGTCCACGATGGCTCGCAGGCGTTCTTCTTCGGCTTGCCGCACCTCGGGATGAATCATTTTCATATAGGTGTCCTTGCGGCCGTTCAGCCAGGCATCGTTCTCGCACGCTTTCCAGAAGATGGACTCGATTTCGGCATTTGTAGCATTCTCTAAACCGCGTTCGAGCAGGAAGTTGTAGCGAATCCAAGCCCATTGACGAAGACTCTGTTCTATATCCCAGCGCCGTTCGTTCAACGCCATAACGGTCAGTGCCTGCTGGTATTGGGGAGCCAGGTGATAGCGGGCAAGGTTCACGCCGACAGCCAACTGGCTGGCATCGAGGGTGTCGAGACACACATCGTCAATAGTCAGACAATAGCGTCCTTCAAGTCCCTGCACTGCAAGCCGTTCGTCACTCAGTTCTTCGGGCAGCGAGGGCAGCACCTTGAGGACATCCTCCTGCGGACGGTTGAAGCCCCATCCGTGAGCAATGCGGTCGAGGGGGTATGGCAGCGACTGAGCCAGGTAATCGAAGGTGAGGCAGCTGGCATCGCCCTTCACGGCAGAGAGCTTGCAGTTGCCGCTGCGCAGCACCTTACGCGTGGATGCGTCGATGCAGACGTCGGCCACTTTTTGCCCAACCAGCCCCTGTGCCTTCAGGAAGAGATAGGCCATCACCATGTGTCCGTCGTTGTCCGGGTGTACACGGTCGCTGCCGCAGAGGGTAAATGTCGAGTCGCGCTGTTGGAATTCGCGGTTTATGGCAGTCATCGGGGCATTGAAGTCCACGAAGTCCCACCCGTTGTTTTTTGCTGCCTTTTCCTGGAGGCTGACGATGCACTGCATGGCAGCATTTTTGTTGCGGAAGACATCGTTGTTGAAGCGCGAGGTGTCGTCGTAGGGCGATGTGCCAATCATAATCTTTCGCATCTCAGGGTGATCTAGGAGGCGGTGTTGTATGGTATCGAAACACGCTGAGGCGCGCGCCACCCGACTGTCAGCATGGGCTTGGGGATTGTCGCCGTTGAACTCGTAGTAGCCCGTATCGTTCATGCCGAAAGTGAGGGTGACGACGGTGGGCTTGCGTTGCATGACATCCCCTTCCAGCCGCCGCAGGATCTCGTGGCTGGTGTCGCCTCCAATGCCGCAGTTGTCCATCCACACACGCATAGTGGGGAAATGGGTCATGTAGTAGAGCCAGATGTTCGAATGATAATGGCCGCCGTCCGTGATGCTGTTACCAACGAATGCCACGCGGTCGCCCTTGCGGAAAGGCGCGATGCGCTGTGCCTCCATGGGGCACAAGGCCACGCTGACGCGCGAGTCGGCACAGCCATAGTAGAGAAACCACTTGCCATCGTGAGGCACGAGGCCTTCGATAAACACGGTACCGGATGGATACTGGCCACTCCGCTCGAAGGAAGCCTCAGGGATGAAAAAGGGAATGTCCAGGCGGCCAAGAACTTTGGAGGGATCGTTGTCGGAGAACAGCACCTGTCCGGCACAATAGGAGTTGGGCGTGTAACGCTTGTCGCCTTGCGCATCGCCGCGGTTCTTGCCGTTGTACATCAACAGGATGCCATGCTTGGTAAGGATGGCAGGTGGCCCGCATTCAGTCAGCTGGCTGTCGAAATAGCCCTTGCGCGGCTCGATGACTCTCAGCAGGTCGCCATTGCCGTCCACCATGGGAGTCCAGTGGATGAGGTCGTCGGAGGTGGCCACATTGACAAACTGCTCGCCCCAGTACATCCAATACTTGCCGTTGATCTTCGCTGCTACCAGCTGATCACCTTTCATCTTGGTGACAATGCTGGCCGACTTGGAAAAGATACGGGCGAACTTGCCTCCGTAAGCTTGGGCAAACGGCGAACCGTGCTTGGTCCATGTGACGAGGTCGCGCGATGTGGCAACACCCAGACGTGCCTGCTTGCGGTTCCATTGTGTGTACATCATCACATAGACGCCGCCTTCCGTCATACAGACGCGAGGGTCTTCGCAGCCACCCGGGCATTCGTTCTCAGCCTCGCCATCGCCGGCATCAGGGAAGAGCACAGGCGCGTCGCGACGCGTGAAGTGAAGGCCGTCGTCGCTGATGGCATAGCCTATCCTGGAGGTGCGGGCACCGATACCCGTGGCCGAATTGTCCTCGGCACGGTACAGCACCACCACCTTGCCGTTGATGACCGTAGCGGCAGGGTTAAACGTGTCACTCTCCTCCCATTTCATTGGGCGTTTCTGCATCGGACACAAGAACTCCGATTCCGCTCTGGGAGCAATAACTGGATTGATGCCGTCTGGCCGCTGCCAACCCGTCCAGGCCCATTCAGGAGCATTGCTCTTGTCGGCTATTGGCGGGTTCTGTGTGATGAGTGTAGAAGCGCTCTGTGCAGGAGCAATCAATATGCCTACGGCCAGCAACAGGATGATGGTTGAGATTTTTCGATACATTTTTGACAGGAAGGATGAAAAGTAATTGATTGAGCCCTTGTATAAAGGTTTTTTTAGTCTTTTTTGCACTATTGCGGCGTAAAGATACGAATTCTTTTCGAGGTAATCAAATCCTACTCAACATTCTGTCTTTTTACCGTCCAATTTTGTATTCAACATACAAAAAATCCCCGCCACAGAACGCATAGTTTCCGCAGCAGGGATAATTCATTTTCTTAATTTCTAATTTTCTACATTTTTAATTTTTCATTTCTCATTTAGGCAGCACCGCTGCCGCCTAGAATGGACCTTTGCCCATACACGAGGTGGTTGTCAGAGCAGTCAGGAATGCTGTGAGTGCGGCTACTAGCATCTTCACCGCAAGCTCGATAATCTTGGATTTGTTCATCTTTTTAGTCGTTTAGTTGTTTTGTCGTTCTTTGATGCTTTAGCACAAAGGCGCGATTGTTCTTACACGCTTTAGCGGAAAGGCGCAATGTTAGTTGCGGATGTCGCGGAGTAGTCGTTTGGGGTAATATTGTTCCGCGACTTTAAATTTTGAATTTAGTTATTTTGAATTTTGAATTGAGTAAAGGAGTGCCCTTTCGGGCACATCCTTTACTCTGCGTCTCCGATGGGGCCATCACCGCCACCATCATCACCGCCGTTGTCTCCGGTGTTACCGCCGGTGCCACCGCCTTCATTGCCGCCGGTTGATCCTCCGGTGTTGCCACCAGTAGAACTGCCGCCAGTGGTGCTGCCGCTTCCGGAAGTCTCGGCTGAGGCTCCTCCCTTGGCTGCTGCAATCTCGGCACGGGCCTTGTCGGTCCAGCTCAGGCGGGCGTCCTTCTTCAGTTCGTCGCGCGTGAACTCGCCGGTCGATTGTGCCAGCAACTTGATGGTCTTCACGGCAGGGCCGGTCTTGTCGCCGCTCTTCAGCTCG
>JAFZPZ010000129.1 GCA_017552435.1 Bacteroidaceae bacterium | reverse complement strand
TGCTTTCGCTAGTATATGTCACCTTATTCAGGTGGTTATAGTGGCGGGGTTCCACCTCTTCCCATTCCGAACAGAGAAGTTAAGCCCGCCCGCGCCGATGGTACTGCACACCCGTGGGAGAGTAGGTAGCCGCCGTTTTTTTAGAAGAAAAGCCTCTGCATCGAAAGATGTGGAGGCTTTTTGCAATCAAAATGTATCAGTTATGGCAGTACATAATGATTTGGGACACAAAGGTGAGGATATGGCAGCAGAATATCTGCAGCAGGAAGGCTATTGCATCCTGAGCCGCAACTGGACAAACAAAGGACGCAAAGAAATCGATATTATAGCAACTAAAGATGATATCGTTGTCTTTGTTGAAGTCAAGACGCGCCGCCAGGGATCTGTCACTTCGCCAGTCTCTGCTGTGGATGGCCGCAAGCAGCACCGGATTTGTCTAGCTGCTGATTCCTACCTGAAATCTTATCATATAGATTCTCCTTATCGTTTTGATATCATTTGCATAGTTTATAATGATAAGGCGAGTAGGGTAGATCATATTATAGATGCCTTCAGACCTCGTCCTAAGTATTATTGAAAAGACGAAATGTGTGATTTTCCATCGCTCTTTAAAAAGTTTGTCGTCTTTCGCTTGCGTATCTTTTAGAAAAATCCTACCTTTGTGAGAACTTTTGACTACTAAGCGCAAAACTGATGGCAGATAATACAACTATGAGCGATGGTATTACACACCACCTGAACCAGATGTACCAGAACTGGTTCCTCGACTATGCATCATACGTAATCTTGGAACGTGCCGTCCCACACATCACCGACGGTTTCAAGCCTGTTCAACGTCGCATCATGCACTCAATGAAGCGAATGGACGACGGCAAATATAATAAGGTAGCAAACATCGTTGGACATACCATGCAGTTCCATCCTCATGGCGACGCGAGCATCAAGGATGCCCTCGTACAATTGGGGCAGAAGGATTTGCTCATAGATTGTCAGGGTAACTGGGGTAATATCATTACAGGCGACGATGCTGCAGCAGGACGTTATATCGAGGCTCGTCTGTCGAAGTTTGCTCTCGATGTCGTATTCAATCCTAAGACTACTGAATGGAAGTGGAGTTATGATGGGCGTAACAAAGAGCCGGTAGCATTGCCTGTGAAGTTTCCCTTGCTCCTTGCCCAGGGCGCGGAGGGTATTGCTGTAGGCCTGAACTGCAAGATACTGCCGCATAATCTTGTTGAGATATGCGATGCTGCCATTAGCTATCTGCATGGCGAGGAATTCCATCTTTATCCCGACTTCCCGACGGGTGGAAGTATAGATGTATCGAAGTACAATGACGGTCAGAGAGGCGGCACAGTCAGAGTTCGCGCAAAGATAGAGAAGAGAGATAGTAAAACTCTGGCTATTACGGAGATACCATATGGAAAGACGACAGGAACTGCTTCTAAGCCAAGCACCTTTATCGATAGTATTCTGAAGGCTAATGAGCGTGGTAAGATTAAGATTCGCAATGTGGAAGATCTGACGGCTGCTTCTGCTGAAATACTCATCCATCTTAACCCCGGAGCATCCAGCGATAAGACCATCGATGCACTCTATGCCTGTACAGACTGTGAGATAAGCATCTCGCCCAATTGTTGTGTCATAAAAGACAGAAAACCATGCTTCCTGTCTGTTAGCGACGTGCTGCGTTCCAGTGTAGATAACACGCTCGAGCTGCTTCGTCAGGAACGTCTAATCCGCAGGGGAGAATTGATGGAGAGCCTTCACTTTGCCAACCTTGAGCAAATCTTCATTGAAGAGCGTATCTATAAAGACAAGGAATTCGAGTCGGCCAAGACAATGGATGCCGCCTGCGAGTGGATTGATGAACGTCTGACACCATGGTACCCGAAGATGGTGCGCGAAGTGACAAAAGACGACATCCTGCGTCTGATGGAGATCAAGATGGCTCGTATCCTGAAGTTCAATAAGGACAAGGCAAAGGAAAACATTGCAAACATCAAGAACGAGATAAGGCAAATTGACCACGAGCTGAAAAATATGGTTGAGGTCACTTGCGAATGGTTCCGTTTTATTAAGGAAAAATATGGCAAAGAACATCCGCGCTTGACCGAAATCCGCAACTTCGATACCATTACCGCTGCAAAAGTCGTGGAAGCCAATGAAAAGCTCTACATCAACCGTGAAGACGGTTTCATAGGTACTTCGTTGAAGAAGGACGAGTTCGTTTGCAACTGCTCTGACATAGATGATGTCATTATCTTCTATCGCGACGGCACATATAAGATAGTTCGCATTGCGGAGAAGCTCTTTATCGGAGAAACGGAGCGCAGCAAGAAAGACAAGAGGAAAGTGGAAGTCATCCATATTGCCGTCTTCCGAAAGAACGACGAGCGCACCATCTATAATGCTGTTTATCGAGATGGAAAGAGCGGAGTCAATTATATCAAGCGATTCAATGTAACTTCTGTGACCCGGGACAGAGAGTATGACCTGACGCAAGGCACTCCAGGTTCGCGTGTCCTCTATTTTACTGCAAATCCCAATGGCGAAGCAGAGATAGTAAAGGTTATCCTCAAGCCAAATCCTAAGCTGAAGCGTGTTTTCTTTGACCAGGATTTCAGTGAGATAGGTATTAAGGGAAGAGCCAGCAGGGGTAATATCCTGACCAAACTTGATGTCAGCAAGGTAACTCTCAAGAGTCATGGCAGCAGTACCTTGGGCGGTCGAAAAGTCTGGTTCGACAGCGATATTAAGCGCCTCAACTATGATGGACAAGGGCAGTATCTTGGCGAATTCGATGGAGAAGACCAAGTACTTGTTGTCCTGAAAGACGGTCGTTATTACCTGACGAACTTCGACGTCAACAATCACTACGAAGATAACATCCTGCGTATAGAAAAGTATGATGCCAGCAAGGTATGGACCTGCATCTATTATAATACAGCACAGAGCAACTTCCTTTATCTGAAGCGTTTCCGCATGGAGGCAACAGCGCGTATGCAGAACTTCATGGGCGAGATGCCAGCCGAAAATATCCTGCTCGTAACGGACACTGTCTATCCTAGGGTGCTTGTCACATTGGGAGGTGTGGATGCATTCCGCGAGCCCATCGAAGTGGATGCCGAGTCATTCGTCGGCGTGAAGAGCTTCAAGGCTATTGGCAAGCGCATCACAACGCTGCATATCGGCAAGGTGGAAGAGCTAGAACCTTTGCGGTTCCCGGAAGTCTCCCCCGAACCTTCCGAGGGCGAAGACAATAATCCGGAGAATTCAGAAGGATCGGATGGCTTGGAGGAACCAGAGCAGGAGTCTGATCCTTTTGAGGGCAAGAGCCAGCAGGACGTGGCAGACGAAATGAACGGCCAGCTAAGGTTGGATTTCTAACGACTTCTAACCCCCTTTGGGGAAATCTAAGATGGTTAAAGACATGATCTATGACTTGAAACTCTGGTTTACTCCTTCCCAAAGAGGCAGGGGGCTCATACTCATGTTGTTTGTTTCGGTTTCGCTATTTGCCGAGAAAACAGAATATGAAGCAGTTTCAGACAGAAGCCCGGCAGCAAGGAGTCTGCTCTTTGGCATAGGGCGTACGCATCAGCTCGACACCTACCTTTCACCGATGGAGTATCGCGGGATACAGGTGAGTTTCTTGACTCAGAGCGAGCGGATGACCCATCTTGCCAAACGGCATATTTCCTTTCAGAGCACTTTCTTTGGAGCATATACTCACACAGACAATCCAGCTGGTACAGCCGACTATCAGGGGGGCAGACTTGCCTACGATGCAGCCTGGCATTACCACTACAGTCCGTTGCTCGGTCTTGACCTGAAGGGTGGCGCATTGGTGGGCGCAGACCTTGGCTTCCTGTATAACAGTAGGAATGGGAACAATCCTGCCCAGGGACGCTTCAGTGCCGACCTCTCTCTGTCTGCCGGTGCCGGCTATTCTTTCCTTGTTCCACTTTGGCACGGACGACGTATACCCATGCAAGCCCATTACCAGGCAGATCTGCCAATGATTGGTTTGATGTTCTGTCCTGAGTTTGGTGAGAGCTATTATGAGATATCGCAGCGAGGCGTTGGGCACGATATTATCTGTGCTCATCCTGGCAATTCGCTATGTCTCCGTCAGCTTCTGACGATGGATGTGTGTTTCAAGCGTGTCACCCTGCGCATGGGCTATCTCTTCGACATCCGGCAATCGAATGCTCGTTTTATCAAATATCATGATGTCAGTCATTCCTTTATGCTTGGCTTCGTGCGACACTTCCAACTGATGAGAGTAAAGAATTAAGAAATAAGAATTAATAATCAAGAATTGAAACGTCTCCTTCTCTTGCTCCTTGGCACTTGCTCCCTGCTTTTATCCTCCTGTCAGCATGGTGAGTTATCATACGACACCACGCCGCAAAGCAATCTTGATGCCCTCTGGACGATTATCGACCAGCGCTATTGTTTTCTTTCTTACAAAGAGCAACAGCTAGGCTTCCGATGGGCAGACCTTCATGCGAAATACAGTGCCAAGCTGAATTCCCAGATGTCGCGTGCACAACTCTTCGAGATCCTTTGCCAGATGGTGTCTGAGTTGAAGGACGGGCATGTGAACATCTCTACCAGCCTTGACCTTGGCAGAAATTGGTCCTGGAAAGAGGATTATCCCGAGAATCTAGACAGGGAGCTTCGGCAGCAGTATCTAGGCACAGATTATCACATCGGCAGCGGACTGAAATACACCATCCTGCCGGACAATATTGCCTACGTTGTCTACGAGAGTTTCGCGGATGCTATTGGCGAAGGAAATCTCAGTGACATGCTGTCATATCTGCGGCTGTGCAATGGCATGATATTGGACATACGCGGGAATAGCGGCGGCGAACTGACCAATGCGGAACGCCTGTCCCGTCGTTTTACCAACGAGCAACGGCTGGTTGGATACATATGCCACAAGACTGGCACCGGTCATGATGATTTCTCCGAGCCTCAGGCCGAGTACATCACTCCGAGCAGCAACATTCGATGGCAGAAGCCCGTTATACTACTTGTGAATCGTTCGTGCTACAGTGCGGCTAATATATTTGTGCGCAATATGAAGGAGATGCCGCTTGTCACCGTGATGGGCGACCAGACGGGCGGCGGTTCCGGCCTGCCTTTCTCCAGCGAATTGCCGATTGGTTGGAGTGTCCGTTTCAGCGCAAGTCCCAGTTTCGATGCCCGGATGCAGCATATCGAGTTCGGCATCGAGCCAGATGTTTACGCCGGTCTGGACGAGACCTTGGTATTAGAAGGAAAAGACTCGATGATAGAGGAGGCCAGACGTCTGATTTCTGGCAATTCAGAAGCAAAGGCATTAGAAAGTCCAATTTAATTTATGTACTCACGAGCGCATAATGAACTTTTTTGTATCTTTGTGCATGAAATAGAACACAAGAAGTATGGCTAACACAATGGAGAATCCCGTTTACGCCCACGATACACTGGAATTTGTTACTGTGGCAGCGGAATTTTGTGCACTCTTGGAGAAAAACGATGGGCATACGGAAGAGGAGCTGGTCGGTACGCTGTTGAAGCTGCTGCCGTTACTTTACATGAAGGTGCAACTGCTGCCGGAGGTGGACACAGACGGGGCGTTCGTGCCCAGCGACCAAGTGACGGAAGACGACTACAATTTTGTCCGCGATGGGGCCTACAGCCTCTTGCACGAACACGACGAGTACGAGATGTTGGTATGGGACGAGAACATGCAGACAGAAGAGAGCCACTGGTGCTCTGTAAGTGAAGGGCTGGCGGACATCTATCAGGCATTGCGCAATTTCGTGGCTGTCTATCAGCAGCGATTGGAGCCCTGCATGCTTGATGCTCTGTGGCAGCTCCGCGACAACTTCGAGCTCTACTGGGGACAGACGCTGCTCGATACGCTCCGACAGCTGCACAGAATCCGATATTCATTGAACATTGAGCATTGACTTGTCAACTGAAAATTGAAACAGATATACGATAAATTTGATAAGACGCTCTTCGGGCAACTACCGCGGGCACTCTTTCCGGGGCGCATCGAAGTAATTGTCAGCGAGAGAGAGGCCGAACGGGCTGTGGAGTTCCTCATGGAGCAACCCCTCTTGGGACTCGATACCGAGACGCGCCCATCGTTCTCCTCAGGCCGACATAACAAAGTGGCGCTGTTGCAAGTGTGCTGTGACGATATTTGCTTCCTCTTCAGACTCAATCATATCGGCTTGCCCAATTGCCTCATCAGGTTATTGGAGGACAAGACGATTATGAAGGTTGGCCTCTCGTGGCACGATGATATACGAGCCCTAAGTAACCGCCGACGATTCCTCCCAGGAACGTATGTTGAACTTCAGGAAATGGCCAAACTGATGGGCATAAGGGATATGAGCCTGCAGAAGCTCTACGCCAACGTCTTCGGAGAGGTGATAAGCAAGGGCCAGCAGCTCTCGAATTGGGAAGCAGACAATCTCAGCGGGGCTCAGCAACTCTACGCCGCCACCGATGCTTGGGCCTGCATCCGGCTCTACAAAGAACTGGTGCAGATGAAGAAGGAGGGGTACACCCTCATTCATATCCCAGACTCACAGGCGGAGGAATGGGGAACCGCCCCATCCTGACTGAAAAATTCAATATGCCTCTAAGGCACTCTATATGAAAACAATTATACTACGCAAAGGTAAGGAGGAAAGCCTCGGGCGGTTCCATCCTTGGATATTCAGCGGTGCCATCCATCATACGGAGGGTGATGCCGCTCTGGAGGAAGGCGATATTGTGGAGGTCCTTGCCTCTGACGGACGCTTCCTTGCATTGGGTCATTGGCAGATAGGCAGCATCGCTGTCCGCGTGCTGACCTTCAAGCGACAGAAGATAGATGTCGCTTTCTGGCAGAAACGTCTTGCTGTCGCTCTTGATGTGCGTCGTGCTATCGGCGTTGCCGGTCGGGAGGATAATGACATCTACCGCCTCGTTCACGGCGAGGGCGACAACTTGCCCGGACTCGTCATCGACATCTACGGCACAACAGCTGTTATGCAGGCACATAGCGTCGGCATGCATGTCTGTCGTCAGCAGATTGCCGAGGCTCTGCGAAAGACGATGGGCGAAAGTCTCCATGCTATATACTACAAGAGTGAAACGACACTACCCTTCAAAGCCCAACTTGGTCAGGAGAACGGCTTCATCTGGGGTGAGAGTAGCGACGATGTAGCCCGTGAGAACGGCTTGGCTTTCCACATCGACTGGCTCAAGGGACAGAAAACAGGCTTCTTCGTTGACCAGCGCGATAATCGTTCCCTCGTGGAGCACTACTCTAAAGGTCGCAAGGTGCTCAATATGTTCTGCTACACCGGCGGCTTCAGCGTCTATGCGATGCGGGGTGGGGCAGAGCTGGTACATTCGGTGGATAGCAGCGCCAAGGCTGTCGAACTTGTTGATGCCAACATAGAACTCAATTTCCCCGGTGACAACCGGCACGAAGCCTTTGCCGAGGATGCCTTCAAGTTCATGGACGAGATGCAGACACAGTATGATCTCATCATCCTCGACCCGCCAGCCTTTGCCAAGCACAAGGATGCCCTGAAGAACGCCCTTCGCGGTTACACGAAACTCAACGCCAGAGCCTTCGAGAAGATACAGCCCGGCGGCATACTTTTCACATTCAGCTGCTCCCAAGCCGTTAACAAGGACCAGTTCCGCACAGCCGTTTTCACCGCAGCTGCCATCGCTCGGCGCAAAGTCCGCATCCTGCACCAGCTGCATCAGCCCGCTGATCACCCTATCAACATCTATCACCCCGAAGGCGAGTACCTGAAAGGTTTGGTGCTGTATGTTGAGTAAATGAAGAGTGAAGAATGAAGAGTGAAGAATTTGCTACCGCCTTGTAAATTGTCAGGTTTTGAAATAAATAGTAAATTGTCAAATCGTAAATAAACATGATGAACATCAAATTTAGACTAACTCTGCTGAACTTCTTGGAGTTCGCCGTTTGGGGAGCCTATCTTATCTCCATGGGCCTGTATCTCGGCAGTGAGGGATTGGGCTCCAACATCGGCTGGTTTTATTCGGTGCAGGGCATCGTGAGTCTGTGCATGCCGGCTCTCATGGGTATTGTGGCAGACAAATGGATACAAGCCCAACGTCTCCTCGGATTGTGTCATGCTTTGGCCGGACTCTTCATGATTGTAGCCTGCTATTATGGTATCTCCGCTGCTGGTCACATCAGCTTTGCAACGCTCTTCACAATCTATACCATGAGTGTTGCTTTCTTTATGCCAACGATTGCCCTTACCAATTCCGTGGCGTACAACGCTTTGGAGAAAGAAGGACTCGATACCGTGAAAGCATTTCCCCCCATCCGCGTTTGGGGCACCGTCGGCTTCATCTGTTCCATGTGGGCGGTTAATCTTCTCGGCATTAAATCCACGCCATATCAGTTTGCCCTCTCGGGAGGCCTGAGTATATTGATGGCATTCTATTCGCTCACGATGCCGACATGTCCGACGAACCAGTCAGCCGAGAAGAAGTCCCTGGTAGAAGCCTTGGGCCTGCGTGCCTTTACGTTGTTCAAGAACTATCGTATGGCTGTGTTCTTCATCTTCTCTATGCTGCTTGGTGCATGTTTGCAAATCACCAACGGCTATGCCACCTCCTATCTGGAGGCTTGGGGCGCGCTGCCCGAATATGCCGACTCGCTGATGGTGAAGTACAGCGTCATCGTCACCTCCATCTCCCAGATGAGCGAGACACTCTGTATCCTCCTCATTCCCTTCTGCCTGAGCCGTTTCGGTATCAAGAAAGTTATGCTGATGTCTATGCTCGCATGGGTCTTCCGCTATGGCTTCTTTGCCATCGGCAATCCGGGATCGGGCTTTGTGTTCATCATTCTCTCAATGATAGTTTACGGTATTGCTTTCGATTTCTTCAATATCTCCGGCTCTCTGTTCGTTGACAAGGAAACCGACTTGAGCATACGTAATTCTGCGCAGGGACTCTTTATGATGATGACCAACGGATTCGGGGCCACTTTTGGAATGCTTGCCGCTCAGATGGTGGTGAACAACCACGTCTTCAATCTGTCCGAAGGCAGCAATACCCTGGCCGGCTGGCAGACCTGTTGGTACATCTTTGCTGCATACGCTCTTTGTGTGGCCATATTGTTTGCAATATTGTTCCGATACAAACACGTGAAAGAATAAGAAATTAAAAGAATAAGATATTGAAGGAAGAGCGTTTCTTTTACGATCCACAGATGAGTGGTGAGTTGCCTCAGGAGGAAGCTCATCATGCGTTGAAGGTGCTTCGACTGCAAGTCGGCGACGAAATGTGGCTGATGGATGGTTGTGGCACGTACTATCGAGCTACCATCACAGCTGCCACTGGGCATCGCTGCCTCTATCGTATCGAGGAGACGCTGCCGCAGGAACCAGCTTGGAAGGGACATTTGCATCTGGTAATGGCTCCGACCAAGCTGATGGACCGTGTGGAATGGTTTGCCGAGAAAGCCACGGAGATTGGTTTCGACGAATTGACTTTCCTCGATTGCCAATTCAGCGAGAGGCGAGTCGTCAAGGAAGAACGCATCGACAGAATCCTTGTCTCGGCAGTGAAGCAGAGTCGCAAGGCATACAAACCTAAATTAAATGGGATGCAACGCTTTCGCGACCTCATCAAGCAAGAGCGCGAGGGCGACAAGTTCATTTGTCATTGTTATGGCGATGAAGATATAGGCGAGGCTGACCCAAAACAATTTTTGATGGATGTGTTGAGGAGAAATGTTCCTACTACTGTTCTCATTGGTCCTGAGGGCGACTTCAGCATCGAAGAAGTACGACTTGCTCTTCAGAACGGCTATCGTAGCGTCTCGTTGGGCAAAAGCAGACTCCGGACAGAAACAGCCGCACTCGTGGCAGTTCACATGATGCAGCTAAGAAATGCAGAATAAAAACAAAAGAAATTAAGATATAAAATGAAGAAGATTGCGATTGCTATTGTATGTTTGTTGCTTGCAGGTGTTGCCGCAGCTTGGTATTTCATGCGCGACACGGATGCGGCTCGAGATGTTCTTCCCAGTGATGCATCTTTCGTTGCATCGTTCGACCCGATGGAGTTCACCAAGGAGTGCGGCTTTAACCTCCTCGACCTCTTCGATCTTATACCCAAGATCCTTAGCGGCGACATCAAGTCCACGGGCATTGATCTGACAGAACCCGCCTATGTTTTCGACTCACCCATCGGTGTCTCTGCTATTTCTCTGAACGTCAAGGATGCCGACAAACTGGAGCAGTTACTTAATTCGATTGGCTTTGCCAGCGAGGAGCAGCAAGGCTACAAGTGGGTGAACAACAATAAAGCCATTGGCTGTATCGACAGCAAGAAGGTACTGTTCTTCCTCTCCTCGTCTGAAAAGCAGGATAATCTTCGCAGCGAGATGATAAAGCTGATGAAGCAAAGTCGTCAGGATGGTCCCGTCATGGATGGCCTGACACAGCAGCAGGGTTTCCTGCGCGTTTGTTTTTCCTGTGAAGACAGTGGGTTCAAGAAAGTGTTTTCTGGGATTATACCTGACTTCAAAGATGCCTACGTCAATGCGGCACTCCACGCTGGGGCTCGCGACCTGACCCTTTCGGCAAAACTGCTGGCGCCCAAAAATTCTCCACTCATGGATAGTGAGAAATATGCGCTTCGTCCTATCAATAGCAATCTGGCCGACTTCGCTCCTGCAGACCCGACGTTCTGGTTCTGTGCCAATCTTCGTGGCGAGACAATCCTGAATTATATGAAGAAGAATTTTATTAACTCTCAGTGGCAAGCTGCGCTCATAGCTTTGAATGTGTTCTTCTTCGATGCCGACCTGATGCTCAAAGCCATCGATGGCGACGTTATGGTTGTCGTGCCCAAAGTTGACCTGGAGCATCCCCAGTTCCTGCTCACTGCTACGCTCAACAATACTGATTTCCTGAAGAATTCTGACGATTGGGAGGAGACGAAGCTGAAAGATGCTCCAGTAAGTTTTAAGAAACGTAGCGATACAGACTACACTGTAACCTACGAAGGACAGGACTTGTACATCGGCGTGCGCAACAGCTGTCTTTATTTGGCATCGACCATGGAACTGGCTGATAATGCCTGTCAGAAAGGTGAAACTAACGACCAGATGAAAGCCATCCGGGGTACATACCTGAATGCTTCGCTCGATGCCACACAACTTATCAAGTCATACGCTCCCATGGCACTCATGCTCGGAGCAGCACCGCAGCTCTACGAAACGGTGGATGCCATCGACCGGCTTGTTTTCTCTTGCGATGACCCCCAAAATATTAAGTTGAGTCTCACAACCAAGAAACCTGTAAAAGAGATTTTCAAGAACCTCCAGAGCCTCTTAACGGAGAAGTGAAGAATGAATAGCATTACTCTCGATAACACTTTGCCGCAGGTCTTCCTGCAGCGCACAGATATCCAGAGCGATATATGGCGCAGGCAGGTCTCGTTCCAGCGAGGCGAGACCTATCTCGTAGAGGCCCAGAGCGGCATAGGCAAGAGCTCACTTTGCAGCTTCATCATCGGTTATCGGCACGACTTCGATGGCCACATCCTTTTCGATGGCCGCGACAGTCGCCAGCTTCGCACTCCCGACTGGATAGAGCTTCGCCAGCGCCACATCAGTATGCTCTTCCAGGAGTTGCGACTCTTCCCCGAACTCACTGCCATGGAGAATGTCGAGATAAAGAACAGCCTGACGCACCACAAGACCGCAAAAGAAATAGCACAGTGGTTCGAGGCGCTTGGCATTGCCGACAAGATGGATGCTCCTGTTCGCCTCATGAGCTTCGGCCAGCAGCAGCGTGTCGCCATGATTCGCGCCCTTGTTCAGCCCTTCGATTTCCTGCTTGCCGACGAACCCATTAGCCATCTCGACGACGAGAATAGCGCCATGATGGCCGACATCATGACAGAAGAGGCTCAGCGTCAGGGAGCAGGCATCATCATCACCAGTATCGGCAAACACATGGCGTTGCCCTACGATAAAACGTTCAGCCTATGAGACTTGTATGGAAACTTCTGCGCAGGCACATCAGCCTGCCACAGCTTGCGGGCTTCTTCCTTGCCAATCTCCTGGGCATGCTTATCGTGCTGCTCAGCCTGCAGTTCTATCGCGATGTCAAACCCGTCTTCTCTGCCGAGGACGGCTTCATCCGTCCCGACTACCTCATCCTGAGCAAGCGCATCTCTGTTCTCAATACCATCGGCCTGGGTTCTGTCAGCACCTTCTCGCAGAAGGAACTCGATGAGCTCCAGGCACAGCCTTTCACAAAAAGAGTAGGGGCCTTCACGGCCAGCAGGTACAAGGTCGCTTGCAGTATGGGCATCAATGGCGTGGCGCGGTTCGGCACCGAGATGTTCTTCGAGAGCGTTCCCGATGCTTTTGTCGATGTTGACCTGAAGAAGTGGCACTTCCGTGAGGGCGACGATGTTGTTCCCATCATTCTGCCACGCACCTACCTTGCCATCTACAACTTCGGTTTTGCGCAGAGCCAGAACCTGCCCAAGATTTCTGAAGGCATCGTGGGTATGGTCGAGATGACCATCTCAATGCGAGGTAACGGAAGGAATGAATTCATCAAGGGTAGGGTGATAGGCTTCAGTACGCGCCTCAACACCATTCTTGTGCCCGAGAGCTTCATCCGTTGGAGCAACGAACGCTATGCTCCCGATGCCGACGCAGAGCCTTCCCGCATCATCCTGGAGGTGAAGAATCCCGCCGACGATGCCATCGTGAGCTATATTAACGAGCATGGCTATGAATTGGAAGATGATAAACTCGATGCAGGTCGCATGACTTTCTTCCTTCGCCTCGTCTCGGGTATTGTCATGCTGGTAGGCTTGCTCATCAGCCTGCTCAGTTTCTACATCCTCATGCTCAGCATCTATCTGCTTGTCGAGAAGAACAGCGAGAAGATGCGCACGCTCTTGCTCATCGGCTACAGCCCGGCCAGGGTGGCATTGCCCTATCAGCTGCTCACCATCGGCATCAATGCCGCAGTCCTGTTGCTCGCGGTCATCGCCCTCTTCTGTCTGCGTTCACAATATATGCAGATGCTTCAGGGCGTCTTCCCACAGATGCAGGACGGCAGCATCGTGCCAGCCATTCTGCTTGGCTTGGCGCTCTTCGTCATCGTCAGCATAGCAAATGCCATTGTTGTGCGTCGTCGTATCAATCAAATTTGGAATAATAAGGACTAATGGAAGATCTGAAGAAACTATATAAGGAAACCACGGGACTGGAGGTCGCATCGTGCGAGTCTCTTCCCGGTGCCGGCAGCAATCGTCAGTACTATCGCATAACGGGTACCGATGGCAGTACACTCATCGGAGCCATCGGAACCAGTCGCGACGAGAATCATGCCTTCTGCTATCTTGCCCGTCATTTCACCGAGGCAGGTTTGCCTGTTCCTCAGGTAATAGCCGAGAGCAAGGACGGCTTGCGCTACCTCGAGAGCGACCTGGGCGACCAGTCTCTCTTCGATGCCCTGAAGGGTGGTCGCGAGGCTGGGGGCCGTTACAATGCCCGCGAGCGTGAACTGCTGCGCCGGACCATTGCCGCCTTGCCCTCCATGCAGATCCGTGGTGCCCGTGCTCTCGACTTCACCCAGTGCTATCCCCAGGAAGCCCTCGACGAGACCAACGTCCTCTTCGACCTCAACTATTTCAAATACTGCTTCCTGAAGGCAACGGGCCTTGACTTTCATGAGCTGAAGCTCGAAGCCTCGTTCCAGCTCCTGGCTCGCGACATCGTCAGCATTCCTGGCGAAGCTTTCATGTATCGCGATTTCCAGGCTCGCAACGTCATGCTCGACAAGGACGGCAATCCCTTCTTCATCGACTTCCAGGGCGGTCGTCGTGGCCCTGTCCAGTACGATGTGGCCAGCTTCCTCTGGCAGGCTTCTGCCCGCTATCCTAAGAAGTTGCGCGAGCAGATGATAGGCGTCTATCTCCAGAGCCTGAAACAGTATCAGGAGGTCAGCGAGAAGCAGTTCCGCCAGGGGCTGCAGCTCTGCGTGCTCTTCCGTCTGCTTCAGGTGTTGGGAGCCTATGGTTTCAGAGGCTACTTCGAGCGCAAGAAGCATTTTCTGGAGAGCATACCACCCGCAATGGAGGGCTTGCGCGAGCTGCTTGCCGAGGGCGGTTGCCCCTATCCCTATCTCCACGAGGTGCTCACGGCGCTTGTGGCTATGCCGCAGTTCGCTCCAGAGCCCAAGAAGTCTGTCAAGCGAGCCGATGGCTTCCGTACCACCGACATCAACCCATACACAGCGCATCCGCAGGACGGACCGGCCACATTCTCCCGCTACGACGGCAGTGGTCCCCTTGTAGTCCGCGTCTATAGCTTCTCCTATGCCAAGGGCATCCCCGAGGATACCAGCGGCAATGGCGGCGGTTATGTCTTCGACTGCCGCAGCACCCACAACCCCGGACGTTATGAGCCCTACAAGCGCTTGACTGGCCTGGATGAGCCCGTCATCCGTTTCCTCGAAGACGACGGCGAGATTCTCGTCTTCTTGGAGAGTGTCTATAAGCTTGCCGATGCCCACATTACCCGCTACCTGCAGCGCGGTTTCACCAGCCTCATGTTCTCCTTCGGCTGTACTGGCGGCCAGCATCGCAGCGTCTATTGTGCCCAGCATCTGGCAGAGTATGTCCATCGCAAGTACGGCATCGAGGTTCATGTCTGTCACCGCGAACAGGGAATCGAGCAGACCTTCAGTCCCGCTCGTGCTATGGTGTTCGCCGCAGGTCTTGGCACCCGCCTCAAACCGCTCACCGACACCATGCCCAAGGCCCTTGTGCCCGTGGGTGGCAAGCCCTTGCTCGAGCATCTGCTCGTCAAGCTCAAGGCTGCGGGTTTCCGCGATGTCGTCATCAATGTGCATCACTTTGCCGATATGATCGAGGACTGGTGCCAGCAGCATCCTATGGGCATGCACATCTGGTTCTCCGACGAGCGCGAGCAGCTTCTCGAGACGGGCGGCGGCATCAAGCATGCTGTGCCCTTGCTTCGCGACGCGCAGGATGGCTTCCTCATCCACAATGTCGATATCCTGAGCAATGCCGACCTGCGGGCGCTTGCCGAGGCAGGGCGGGGTAGGGCAGCGACCCTGCTTGTCAGCGAGCGCGAGACCCAGCGCTACCTGCTCTTCGACGACGATATGCGCCTGGTGGGATGGATCAACACTGCCACGGGCGAGGTGCGCAGCCCCTATCCCCATCTTCTCTCCAACCCTTCGCCACTCACCTCCGGCCGCTACCATAAGTACGCCTTTGCGGGCATCCACTACATGAATCCACGGCTTTTCCGCTTCTTCGAGGATTTCCCCGAGCGGTTCAGCATCATCGATTTCTACCTGAAGGTATGTGCCGATGAACCCATTTATGGCCACGTGCAGCCCGACCTCCAGCTCATGGATGTGGGCAAGACAGACAGCCTCTCCACTGCGGAATCCATGCTAAAATCATTATCAATAAACACCTGAAAACCAGTATGAAAAATTATCGCACTTTGAGTAGTTATTTATTGCTGTTTCTGGCGTCGCTGTTCACTTCGTCAGTAATGGCACAGGTGAACAAGATTCCAGCCGACACACGGCTCTACCTGCAACAGTTGCAGACCAGTAACAAGAAAGCTCCCGGCATTGACGGCACGGTCAAGCAAAGAGAGGCCAAGCTGTTTGTGAGCTGTGCTCCCGATGCCGACACCAAGGCCATCGAGACCCAGCTGGAGGAAATCGGTGCCAGGCCGCAGGGAACAATCGGCCGCTATATCATGGTCAGCTGCCCCGTCGGTGCAGTCGGACAGATTGCAGACATCCAGGGCGTGACGTTCATCAGCAAGAGCCCGCGCGTCAGTCCGAAAACCCTCGTTTCGAAGGAGGTGACGGGTGTCTCGAAGGTGCATTCCGGTACCGAGGACCTGCCTCAGGCCTTCACGGGCAAGGACGTTGTCGTGGGTGTCATCGACTCCGGCTTCGACTTCACCCATCCCGCTTTCCGCGATGCCGACGGCAACCTGCGCATCAAGGCCTTCTATTCGCCTTTCATGCCTCAGGAGGAAGAAGGCTACGAGCCCGTGGTGACCCTCGACGGCACACAGCTGGACGGCATAGCCTACACCATTCCGGAAGAGATACTGGCAATTGGAGCCGACTATGGCGGTGAAAGCCACGGCACTCACACAGCCACTACGGCAGCAGGCTCCACGTTCGATTGGGCAGGGGGCATGGCTCCCGATGCAGATATCGTGCTCTGCGAATACACTAACGGAAATATCCCCTTCGTCGAAGACTGGGGCTACAATGTCATTCAGGGCATCCAATACATTCGCGACTATGCCAATCGCGCGGGCAAGCCTTACGTCGTCAGCATCAGCCTGAACTCCCACGACGGCCCGCACGACGGCACGGGCCCCGTCACATCCATCCTCAACCAGATGGCGCTCGAGAATACCAACATTGCCATGTGCGCAAGCAACGAGGGAGGCGACTCCTGCTACGTCAACCACGCCTTTGCTGCCAACGATACCCTGCACACCATCATGGATGGAGGGTTGTCATTCGCCTATACCCGCAACCCCGGCGATATGTCGTTCCAGCTGGGACTCCTCGACAAGTCGGAATGGAGGGAGACGTGGCGGTCCGAGCCGCTCCTCAGCACCGACGGAGGCTGCACTTTTAGCATAGATTTCAAACAAAAAATGGTGTATGGCGATGCCGACAAGTGTTGGGATGTATGTAACCATCTGGATGATATCGTGACAGAAGGTTACATGTTGTTCAGTATCGGTAACATGGAAGACGGACGCGCCAGGATGTTGTTCGAGCATGCGGGACTCCCTGACCGATACGTGTTCACCCTCCACATCGCCTGTCCGGAGAACAGCATGGTCGATCTATGGGGCGACTTTGGCACCTTTTTCCTTGGATTGCCCGGCAGCGACTACTACTCGCGCGGCAGCGGCCGTGTATCCATGGGCGACTTCTGCACGGGCGGCAACCTCATCACCGTTGGCTCTTGGGTTGCCAAGGAGTCGTTCATCAACATCCAGGGTAAGACAATCAAAGACTGGACTATACCCGAAGGCGGCTCGGCCGGATCATACACCTATTTCAGCAGCTACGGCATAGATTTGGCCGGCTACAGCCATCCCTTCGTCTCTACGCCCGGCAGTTCTATTATCTCAGCAGTAAACCACTTCGACACGTCCTATCAGCCAGGACAGCCAGATATGGAAGATGTGGTGGCTCAGGATGCCGACGGCTACCTCTGGGCCGCCATGAGCGGCACGTCGATGGCCACGCCCACCGCAGCCGGCATCATCGCCCTGTGGCTCGAGGCCAAGCCAGACCTAACCTACGAGCAGATCAAGGAGGCCATAGCCGAAACAGCCATCACCGACGAGTTCACCCAGGCCAACCCCGAACGCTTCGGCCACGGCAAGATGGATGCCTACAAGGGCCTGCTCCATGTGCTGGGCATCGGCACAGCCATTCCCCAGCTCAGCCAGCACCAGCCCAAGGGCCTGAAGTTCCGCATGGATGGCAACACCCTCTGCATCGATGGTCTGGAAGATTCAATGGTCAATGATCAAGCAACGCTCGACGGCCGAAGGGAAAGTCAATGTTCAATGTTCAATGTTCAATGATCACCGTTTACGACCTCCGCGGCCGGCTCGTCGCCGCTGCACCCCTTGCGAACGGCAGCGTCAGCCTTCCCGCTGGCAGCCCAGCCGGCGTCTATGCAGTCCAGGTCGGCACACTGGGTTCCACCCTCATCCGGATCAAATAGGTCTCGCCGTCTTTGCCACCTGAGACTTCAGCCGAAGACCTACGGAGCGCAAGGACCAAAGGTCGACGGCTGAAAGGAAAGTCAAGGCGCCGTTCTTAGTAAGCATTCGAGCGAATACCCGTTGTAGCAGTTGTAGTTTCGTTGTACCTTTGCAGTCGCAATAGTGCAACCCAACTACAACTGTTACATTTATGACCCAAGAAGAGTTTCTGCAATTGCAGTCCGACCACCAGCAAAGT
>JAFZPZ010000014.1 GCA_017552435.1 Bacteroidaceae bacterium | reverse complement strand
GTAGGTGCTGCCTCATTGCCAGAATTGTTTGATGCCATTCTGACGGAATACAATCTCTGCTTGAAATTCTTCAATATTGAGGATGCAGGCAAGGTCCTCGCCAGAGGAGCCAAAGACAAGGGTGACATCAAAAACACTGATGCTCTAAATGAAGCATATACATTAGGACTTTCTATGTAAGATAATAATATGACCATAACCGAGGAGAGACTCAGACAGACATTCAGCGAAAGGCTACGGGTAGGCGCGACAGCGGGAAAGGGGGAAGCTCAGGAAAATATCTTCATATTATCAGCAAAACTGATAAGAAGTATAAAAGAATAATAGTATCTTTGCAACATCAATTTAAATAACAACAGTATGAAAACTATTTATGAGTGTTCGCAAAGCAAAGGGATAAAATGGTTTACCATCATTTTCTTCCTTGTTGTTGTTTGCGCCATTTTGGTGGAGATGTATTATGTTTCTAAAGGAATCAATGTTGTTGGTGCTATTATCGCAACTGCAATCCTGCTTGCCGCATCCTTTTCGTGTTTCTTCATATTTCCAATGTATATCATTGCGGACGATGAGGGAATCGGTATTCGCACATTGTTTCGAACCATACGGATATCGTATGAAAACATAGACTACATTGAACGAGTAGATCAATTGTTTGTTAACAAGGGAAAGGTCGGTAAGGTTACATTGGGCACTTCTTTCCAAATGGGATTGTTTAGTGTAGGAAACACTATTCGTCTGTTTGGCGTTGGCGGCGTGTTTGGCTATATCGGTTGGTTCCGCACAAAGGGTGTCGGCACGTTCCTCTCGTATGTCACCGATATCAAGAAGGTGTTCCTGATTCATCGCATAAAAGGCTTACCTGTTGCTTTCAGCGTAAGCGAGCCGGACGAGTTTATGCCTTACTACATGAAAGGAGGACAGAAATGAATATCCTCTACGATTTCTCTTCAGCACTCCTACAAGCACGTCAGCGCAAGGATGTGACACAGGAACAGATAGCTTTTGCTTTGGACATATCACAGGCCACATATAATGCCTGGGAATGTGGACATCGAATTTGCCCTTACAAGCATATCATTGCCCTTATCTGTTATTTTGACGATGACCAGTTTACTCGTCGAATGTTCCGTATCCTGCTTACCTTGCAACACAACATGGCAGGACTAAACAGAAAGTCGAAAGATGAGCTTACCGCCTACTATTCGAAGCTTATTAGACTGCTTGCAGACGAAAGCTTGGAATGGATCAAAACCATATAAAATTTGTAAGCAATGAAAAAGATCGTAGTGCTTATCCTCCTCATTACAGGATGGCAAGCAACAGCGCAGGCTCAGGACTGGAGTCAGTACAAGGCTCTGAATGATTCGGCCTATCAGACAACGGCTGATTACCAGGCAGGCAACAAGTATCAGAAGGATGCCATACTCTTCATGGATATGGTGGCCGACACACATCCTTATTACATTAAGGCAGAACGCCGTGCAGAATGGTTCGCCAAGAAGCCGGCACTTATAAAGAAATGCAAGACTATTGAAACAGACGAAGACTTTGCCGATGCCCTGAACGAGGTGCTGGGAAAGCTGAAGGACAAACATACCAGCGTCACAACGAAAAAGCAATATCAAGAAGCCTTAATAGCAGAGAGAAAGAAGCTGAAAGAGTCGGGCATCACTTCATTTGCTCCAGACCGAGAACACATTATGCGGCCTCATGCTACGGTTTATGACTACCAGATGTTCCCAGAACCGAGCATCTGCTACCTTCAGTTCAATAAATGTGCTGAAAACCAGGCAGATCCATTCGCTGCATTCCTCAACAGAATGTTTGCCGAGATGAAGGAGGGCAACATCAAGACGCTGGTGGTGGATGTGCAATACAATAATGGTGGCTCCGACCGGTATTGGAACATGTTGATAGAGCATCTTTATCCGATAAGAAAAATAAAGCCCTTTACCGCCTATTTGCGTTTCTCAGACTTTCTGACGGCATATTATCCAAATGTGGAGGCAATGAAAAAGAACTGGGAACGAGAAGGCCACAAAGACGAGCTCTTTCAGCAGCCTGCAGGCAATATTCCTGCCGGCTATGAACAGCCCAAGCTCTATGAGGGTCAGGTGGTATTCGTCATGGGTACCAAGACCTTTAGTAGTGCTGGCAACCTCATAACCATCGCCCGCGACAATCACATCGGCACCATCATCGGAACGACCTCCACTTTCGGACCTTCTCACTATGGCAACGTTCTTCCCTTCCGTTTGCCTAACACGGATGTATATGGCAGCATCTCGAGCCAGTTCTTTGCCCGCCCTGATACTGCTACTGTAGATGATACTTGTATGCAGCCAGATATCGAAGTCAACCTTGACAACAAAGATGCAGCCTGGCAATTCATTATCGAGAAATACAGGAAAAAGTGATAAATGATATTATGACATTAAGACCATTTACAATCAATGATGCGCCTATTATCCTCTCGTGGATAAAGGACTTAACTGCATTCCGCAAGTGGAGTGCAGACAGATATCCTACGTATCCTCCGAGGCCAGAGGATATGGTTGCGCAATATGCAGCAGATAATATCTTCCCCTTTACTGCCATTGATGATAAAGGAAAAGTTGTGGGCCATATCATGCTTCGCTACCCTGATCCATCTAAAACCGTTATCCGTTTTGGATTCGTCATCGTTGATGACAATCTGCGAGGTAAGGGCTATGGCAAACAGATGCTACAACTGGCCATTCAAAAAGCGATGAATGAATATGGAGCAAAGAAGATAACACTTGGTGTGTTCGACAATAACCCATTAGCCTTTCATTGCTATGAATCCGTTGGCTTTAAAGTTATAGGTACTGACTCCTATCTGATAGATGGGGAAGAATGGACGGGGAAAGAAATGGAAATAAAAATCGAAAAAATGAAAATAGAAATTGCAACAATACAGGATGTTCCAGCTCTGCTAGACTTGCAGCGCAAAGCTTTTGGCCCTCTGTGCGAGGAACTTGGTTGGAAGGATGCGCTTCCATTAACCGAGTCTTTGGAACATGCCTACGAGGAATTTACAAAATGTACAACTCTGAAAGTCCAAAACGACGAAGGGCTAATCATCGGTTCCGTTAATGGAAATGTGACAGATGAATCCCTATACATTGGCCGTCTGATGGTATTGCCTGAATACCAGCAACAAGGCATTGGCAAGCTGTTGTTCCGAGAGATTCAATCACGTCTACCACATAATCGTGCTTGGCTCTGCACATGCCAGCAAGTACGACCTACGTATGAATTCTACCTGCGTGAAGGGTTCAAACCTTACAAGAGCGAGGAAATCGGACCTGGATTGACTTGGGCATATTTGGAGAAACTTATTGGAGAGCATAAATAAAAGAATGAACGCAATAATTTCATAAATGAAAGAAAAAACTCCCCAGCCTCGATTTACATTTAATACAGTTGGACTTTTTACTAACGACAACAAGGCTACCGTTGATTTCTATACGAAAGCCTTTGGCTTTACCACTTCATGGGATGGTGTCCAGCCGAATGTAGAGATGTTCCTTGGCAACAATAGAATCATTCTTTTCCCACGTAGTGCATTTGAGCAGATGGTATCAAAGAAGTTCCAATACCCTCAAGGTCTCAACGGAACAATGGAGTTAAGTTTTGATGTACCAACTTTTGCCGATGTCGATAAAGAGTATCAGAATGCTCTTAACAATGGTGCAAAGTCCGTACTTCTTCCAACTACAGAACCTTGGGGACAGCGTACTTGCTACGTTGCTGACCCCGATGGGAACTTAATTGAAATAGGATCGTTTAATGAATAATAAACAATGAAAAGATTACGACTCGGAGCTATTCTCCACTTTATCATAGCCATAGGCCATATCGGCTGTCTCTTTGCTTTAGATGAGGCCTTCGACGCTTACGGCATCAAAGACGTGATGCATAACATGGTGTTTGGTCATGTTTGGATGCTTTATGCCCTAACCATCGGCCTCGCCCAGGCCTTTACTTTAGCTGGACTTTATGCTCTCTCAGCCTCAGGCGACTTCCGACGGCTTCCATTGACTCGCACAGCTATTTTCGTTATCATCGTACTCTACAGCCTTCGAGCCTTGGCAGGAGGCTGGGCTTGTGTGATGGATTTCAACTGGCTACAATGCATTTCGTCTATCACTCCAGCCTTTATCGTATGGTGCTATTATCCTGGCCTTTCTTCGAAGCGTACCTGCCCTTACTTCAAGGCCGGGAGGATATGATCCCAAACTAGGTTCAACTCCGCCTGCATGTCGCCCAACTCTGCCGTATTGATAACTACGGCATCCTTCTCTGGAATGACGATGATATACTGCCCGCCAGCACCATCGGCACGGAATGCGTTATGACGGCAGCGCCACACCTGGTAGCCATAACCCTGAACCCAGTCGCTGTTCTCCTTGGTCAGTCCTCTTTCAGCTATTTTATCAGGACTGGTTCCTGCTGGCTGGCAAGGCACCTGGGCACGTGTCATCTCCGTGACATAGTTTTTTGGCAGCACCTGCTTCTTTTTCCATTTCCCTTTCTGGAGCAGCAACTGTCCCATCTTTGCCAAATCCTCAGTTTTCAGGTAGAGGCCCCAACCTCCGCAGTTGATACCCTGCGGACTCTCTTCCCATCGTGGCGCTTCGATGCCGAGCGGGTCGAAGAGGCGAGGTTGCAGATAATCCACAATTTTCTGTCCAGTCACCTTCTGCACAATAGCCGAGAGCATATACGTTCCCATACTATTGTAGCAGTACCAAGTGCCTGGCTCATGCTCCACAGGCCAGGCGAGGAAAGTCTTTACCCATGTGTCTCCATCCCTTCTGCGCGATGGTTCGGAATCATGTCCGCAGTTCATTGTCAGCAGATGGCGGATTGTCACTTTTTTCAGGTTCTCCGAAGGGGTGGGGGGCAAGTCGTCGGGGAAGAAAGAAACCAACTTGTCATCGAGCGACAACAGGCCTTCGCCGACAGCCAATCCCACAGCAGCAGAAGTGAACGTCTTGCTCACGCTGTTCAGAATGTGTGGTGTCTGAGGTTCTCCGCCATTCAACCATTTCTCATACAATACTTTTCCATGCTGCAACACCATCACGCTCTGGATGTTGAGGTTCTTATCCTTTGCTTCTTGCAGGTACTTTCCCATAGCTGTTTCTAGATTGCCATCTGTTTTCGCACGCTTTATCGAAGCCTGGTCGCCCCAGCGTGTATCCGTCTGGCCCCATGCACATGTGGCGACTATGAGCATTGAGCTCAGCAGTATACTTTTCAACAGATAGTTTTTGCCCGCAAAGGACAGCCACCTATGGCGTACTAAAGGAGGATTCGTATTCATTGCTCTTATCTTTGAGACATTTATTTATATATGTGTGTCGTACAAATTTAGTATTTTTTCATATTCGAACAAACAACGCAAGGGTATTTTAATCACTTCTTTGACATTTTGTGACAAAACCGATTCGTTTTTGCGAAGGATATGGGAGAAATTCCCTAAATTTGTGACAGGATTTATTGAAAACAGATAGATTATGAAAAGGACAATCATCGCTTTATTTTCTTTCCTGCTGGCCTTCGCAGTTGAAGCGCAGACAGAACTGAAGAGAGTATATAACGAGGACATAAACCCAAACGAACAAATAGACCAGGCACTTGTCAAAGCAAAAACTGAAGGAAAGTACGTGATCTGTCAAGTAGGAGGCAATTGGTGTCCTTGGTGTCTGCGGTTTGCAGACTTCATTACAAATGATACCACCATCAGCAAAATCATTGACGAGAACTTCAAGTATATCCATGTGAATTATAATCCCCGAAAGTCTGAGGGCGAGGAAAAGCAACAGCAGGCAAAAGCCTTAATGAAACGGCTGAACAACTGCGGACGCTTCGGATTCCCTGTGTTCGTTATTCTTGACGAAGAAGGAAAGGTAATGCATATTCAGGATTCAAGCTTCTTGGAAGAAGGCCAGGGTTATAATCAGGAGAAAGTGCTGCGCTTTTTCAAAGGATGGACTCCAAAAGCAGTAAGAAATTGAGATATTAGCGTATCTTCGAATTGTGGGAAAGTGAAAGTAGTTCTTGCCATAGATTCATTCAAAGGGTGTCTGACTTCTGTAGAAGCAAATCAGGCAGCGGCGGAAGGTGTCAGAAAAGTCTGTCCTGATGTTGAGATAGTGCAAGTACCAGTCAGTGATGGCGGAGAAGGCTTTCTGGATGCTTTCCATGCAGCTATTGGCGGTAAGAACGTAGAACTGACTGTGAGAGACCCACTTATGCGTCCTGTTACTGCGAAGTATCTCTTGAAAGATGAGACTGCGGTAATTGAGATTGCCCAAGCCTGTGGTCTGACTCTACTTTCAAAAGAAGAGCGAAACCCAATGGTGGCTACCAGCTATGGCACAGGTCAGTTGGTGGCAGATGCAGTGAGCAAAGGAGCAAAGCACATCATCGTTGGGCTTGGTGGGAGTGCCACGAGTGATGCAGGAAAGGGGATGTTGGAAGCAATTCATAATGCACAATGCACAATTCTTCGCAAAGCTCAGGCGCAGGCGGAACATGATGATATTCGCTTCACCATCGCTACCGATGTCCAAAATCCACTTTTTGGTAAGAATGGTGCAGCTCATGTGTTTGCTCCGCAAAAGGGAGCCAACCCAGAAATGGTTCTGCAATTGGATGAACGAGCCAGAAAGTTTGCAGAGGAATCAGCCAGGCGTTTCGGCTATGACTGTTCCAAGCAAGACGGGGCAGGAGCAGCAGGAGGCTTGGGCTATGCCTTTCTGCAATATCTGAATGCAGACTGCAAGCCAGGCATCCAGCTTTTACTTGAAACCATCAAGTTTTATGAAATCGTGAAGGATGCCAACCTTGTTATCACAGGTGAAGGTTCTGCTGACCGTCAGACGCTGATGGGCAAGCTTCCCATGGGAATCCTTCAGCATTCTGGCGATGTTCCCGTTTGTCTGATAGCAGGCAGTATCTCTGATAGCGAAGAACTAAAGAGAGCCGGCTTTTCGCAAGTGAACTGTATCAATCCAGAGGGTATGCCCCTTGAAGAAGCTATGCGAAAGGACGTGGCAATTCAAAATATCATTGATACTGTTAGCCGACTGGATAAACTAATAAAATAGATAACAAACATATGCTAAGGTATCTACAGACAATAATACTTCTTCTGATCTGCCTCACGATTCAGGCAAGACACAGTTTGGTTGTCGGCATTGCAGAAGTAAGAGGAACAGGAAGTGCCAGTGTAGGGCGCTCCTATATACAGGCTGTCCTGATGGGCGGCCATGTTCCCTTGATTATTCCTGATACAAACGATTCTAAACAGCTGCGGACAGCACTTAGGAGAATAGATGTCCTTCTGCTTCCGGGCGGTGTGGATGTAGCTCCAGAGCGCTACGGAGCGCCGCGTTCCCCACAGTTAGGAGATGTCAATTTGGAACGTGACGATTTTGAATACCGTGTATTGACCGAAGCAATACGCCTGCGCAAACCAGTGTTTGGCATCTGTCGTGGCGTTCAGGTCCTTAACGTATTTCTGGGTGGCACTCTCTATCAGGACTTGCCAAGTGAATACCCCGACACCAGTCTGCATCATCGTGACACCCATCACAGCATAGTCGTGGAGCGTGATACGCGACTCTACAGACAGCTGGGACAGGATACTATAGAGGTGAATAGCTTCCACCATCAGGCGATAAAGCAGCTGGCACCTGGACTTCGTGTCAGCGCACGAGCCACGGATGGTACCATCGAGGCTGTAGAGTGTGACAGCCTGCCCATTGCAGGCGTGCAGTTCCATCCAGAGCTACTTACTATACGTGGTGATACACATTTTCTGAATATCTTCTGCAACCTGAAGAAGTTTTGCAAGCGATAGATGGTCGTAAATTAAACATCAACAAAATATGTGGGAAAGAATGAGAAGGACACACATTACTTTTCCTGTCTATCCAGGACATCCATCGGAACAGGATTTCAGGGTCTTCTACCAAGACAAACGCACTTTTTTCAGCAAAGACTTGCCCGATATGTATAAAAAGTGGGGTAACCGGCGAATGGAGTCCAATGGCATCTTTTATGTGTGCTGTGAAGCCCTTCGCTAGAGTTTTATTGCCTTTCCTGTCTTTGCACTTCGGATGGCTGCTTCGAGAATTTGTACAACCAAAACATTATTCTCCAAAGCAGATAGGTCGGAAGGCTGTTCCTCTATCTGACCTCTGACAAGAGCTTTCAGGTAGCGATAGGAGTCATCATAAGGCGGAAGCAGTTTCGGAGCATTGAACTCGTGGCCTTGTCGCCCATCTACAAGCAGTTGCATCCTATTTCCGTTCTTTTGATAGACATAACCTCGCGAGCCATAAACATACATATCCTTCCTGCTCATCGGCCAGCACCAAGAGCCCATCACCTGAACTGTGCAGTCATCATACTCCAAGAGAATCGTTGCATCATCGTCAACCTTCGGATAAACTTCTGGCTTATTGTGTTGCAAGACGGCATAAACGCTTTTCGGCTTTTCTCCATTCAACAGCCAAGTTGCAAGATTAACACCATAACAGCCAAAGTCAATCACGGCTCCACCTCCGTTTTCCTTGGGGTCGGTTAGCCACGAAAGGAACATCCTGTCGCAACCAATCTCTTTTGGCCCTTGATGTCCGTCATAGACCTCAATACGATGAATGTTTCCAAACTGTCCTCGCTCCACGAGATTCTTGAGATGATGATTTGTTGCGTACCAAGTCGTCTCGTAGTTCGTCATCACTTTTATGCCGTACTTCTTGGCGAGTTGCTGCATTCGGAGAGCTTGCTTGTATGTCGTTGCCAGAGGTTTCTCTACCATAACATGAATGCCTCGAGGAGCACAAGTTTCTACTGTGACCATGTGATGCAGGATGCTTCCGTAGTCAACTACCACTTCTGGTTTCTCTTTGTCGAGCATCTCATCCAATGAAGCGTAGAATTTCTCCCTTGGAAGACGGCCAACGAGGTTGTTGTGCTGGCGAAAATTATCGTTCTCCTCAGCTACACCAACAATGAAGAAATCGCCTCGATTCATCGCGTTGATAAGGTTCCAAAGGTGGCCGTGAGCCACACCCGAAACGCCTATTCTCAAAGGGCTGTCAGTTGTTTGAGCCATCGTCAGCAAAGACACCAACAGACTCAAAGTCATAAGCGCAAGTTTCTTCATAATGTCGGACGACTTGCAGATATGGAAACAAATATTATTGTCTATTTAAATTTTAAAATGAAGGTCGTGCGTGTGATGTAAGTACACTCCCTTTCGTCCATGCAAAGTTACAGTTTTTTTTAGACTCCAACCCATTTTGATTCTTTTTTGTTTTCAAATATAGGTGTATTGTAAAGTTCAGATGTCGAAGAAGCGTGCCATTCTGGAAAATTCATCAGTGCTATCGTAGGGATAGGGTAGGTTGGGACACAAAATGAGATGGAAAAAGACAGAAAATAGCATGGCATGAAAGATGTTTCAGATTATATATGTATCTTTGCAAGCAAAACAGACATTCTAATAAAAGAATACGCTATGGTTCCCGTACATCAAGAAGGAAATGTTTTCAGCCAACAACTTTGCACCCCTTGCTATCAGACCGACCAAAAGGGACTGTTGAAGCCAACAGCCTTTATGGACATGGCACAGGAGATTGCCTATTGGGCTGCTGAGGCACTAGGCTTTGGATATGACAATTTGCATGTCCATCATACTGCATGGGTGCTTGCAAGGATGCACATCCGCTTCCTCCGCCCTGTTCATTGGCGCGATAGTGTAACTCTTTATACCTGGCACAAAGGGGCTAGCGGACTCTTGTACCTTCGTGATTTCCTGCTTCGCGACACAAATGGAGAAACGGCTGTCGCAGCGACTACTTCGTGGGTGGTAATGGACGAACTCACACGCCGCTTAGTACGTCCGGAAGATTTAAAGCAACTTCTTCAAGTGGAGCAGACCGACCATGCAATTGCCGAACCAGCCCCGAAAGTCGCTCTCAGCAAAGAAATGGAACTTGTGGGCGAACATTTTGTGACTCACGCGGAAATTGATATCAACGCGCACACCAACAATGCCAAGTACGTGGCTTGGGCAATCGATGCCCTGCCGATTGACGTGGCCGCGAGTCCAATCAAGGAGCTATGCATCAACTTCATCAAGGAGACCATACAAGGCGACTGTGTGCAGCTCTATCGTTTCCATTCTAGCGACACATGGCTTGTAGAAGGTCGTGTAGAAGACAAATCGTGCTTTGCTGTATGGTTTAAGTTCTAAGCACTTTATCAGCAGAAAGACTGAATAAAATGAAAGTAGTCCTTACCTTAGATTCATTCAAAGGGTGTCTGACCTCGAGGGAAGCTAATCAGGCAGCGGCAGAAGGTGTGAAAAAAGCCTGATTGGATGTACAAGTGCCTGTCAGCGATGGCGGAGAAGGCTTTCTTGCGGGCTATTCGCCAGTAATACGACCCTCGTAATCAAGGACTGTGGATGCTCTTCGGTTTGGCCCATGAACGATATTTGTATCCGTCATTAATTTTCTTTTGTTATCTTCAGGTATCTGCAACCATGTAAAGGAATCGTGCAGTTGAGTTCGTTAGGCGAGAGATCCTTCTGGCGCCATAGGTCACGGATGGTTGAACCCCCTCCAAACCCTTCGGGCCTCCGTCGCTTGCGCTCCCCAATTGCTCCGCTCCCAACGGGCAATTGCCCCGAGGGGAGGGCGCTAATGAGGGCCTTCATATCTACCTGCTGGTCTGTTTCGCCTGTGTTGAAGATACCTACGGCGATAGCTCCGTCAGCCAACGGACGGCTCCACACTTCTATGTCACCCTCCTTCAGGGTGCGGTCGGCCTGCTTGCCAAGGAGGTCCTGGTCGATGGCATTCACCTCGTTGTTGCAGAGCAGCCCAAGCACGAAGTCATCCATCTGCGAGATGTCACAACCAATAAGCAAATTAGAGGAAACAAGTGTCCACAGCGTGATGTGCGTGTATTGCTCATCAGGTGTCAGGCGCGTCTCGCGAAGGCCGTTGGTGTTCTCGCCCAATCCATAACCTACCTTACCCACAACCAGCATATCGGGGTCGTTCCAATGGCCGATGGAGGAATACTGGGACTTGCCCAACTGCTGACGGAAGCCTACATTGTAGATTGACTTCCACGTGTCGTTGATGTCCCCTGCCGTACGCCAGCTGTTACCGTCGCAATACACTCCCCACAGATGAACCTGCGTGCCGCCCAAGGGGCCAAGGCTATAGAAGATGTCGCGAGGCTGCTGGCGCAAGTACTTCTGCATCAACAGATGGGGGCGCAGACAGCTGGCAAAACCATAGTCGTTCTCCTGAACACGCACATTCTCGTAGCTGCACCAGTCGTATTTCAGGTAATCCACTCCCCACTTGTTCCAAACTTCGGCATCCTCCTTCTCGTGGCCGAGACTTCCCAGATAACCGCCACAAGTGGTTGCTCCAGGCGTGCTGTAGATGCCAAATTTCAGTCCGCGCTCGTGAAGCCAATCGACAAGACCCTTCATAGAGGGGAACTTCTGGTTGGCATCCAGCGTGCCGTCGAGATTACGCTCCGGGGCTTCCCAACCATCATCGATATTGATATAACTATAGCCATAGTCGGCCAAGCCTTTGTCGATGAGCGCCTGTGCAGAGGCCATCACCTTTTCCTGCGTGACGGTCAGTCCCCAGCAGTTCCACGAGTTCCAACCCATCGGCGGCGTCTGCCCTATCATGTCTGGGCCTACCTTCAAGGTGAATTCCTGCTGTGCCTTACCCTTTGCATTCTCAGCCGTTACGGTGAAGGTCAGGATGGCAGTTTTGTCAATCTTTCCGCTCAGTACGCCGTTTTCCGTGAGCTGGAGGCCTGCGGGCAGGTCGCTACAAGTAAACTTCATAGGTTTTTCGCCCGATACGGGGAAGCGATAGATGACGGGAGAGCCTGGACGCACACCCCAGACAGGAGCTCCGTTGAAGCGAGGCGTAGCGGGAGCTACTGGCGTCAGAACGTATTTCAGCTGTTTACTCTCAGTAAGTACCTTTCCAGTCTTGGCATCGGTATAAGTTGCTGTCAGCAGACACATCTTCCTCTTGTCGTAGGGCACGGGAATGCGTGCAGGCTTACCACGTTTGATGGAAAGCTTCCTTGGCAGCGTGTTTATCTTGTCTCCTGTCTCGCGGTCGGTCAGTGTGACAGTAAAAGTTCCGCTGGTAGCAGAGGCATAAGCAGTACCTATCTCCACATCGCAATGGGACTCTCCGTTACTATCTTCTATGAGGCTCATGGAGAGTCCTTCTTCTGCCTTAGGGCATGAAATGATAAGAGGGTTGTTGTACAGACCGCCTGAACCGCCTCGGTTATATACACGCACAGCTACCACGTTGTCCGCATCCAGGCGAAGTCCGTCCTTCTTGACATCAACAACAAAGTTTTGGGCAACGTCAACACCACAGAAAAAGCCTGCAGGATTGGTCGGCATACGACCCGTAGTGCCTATCAGTTTGCCGTTCAGGTAGCATTCATCCGCATCGTCAACCATAGGCAGGTTGAAGACAAGGGCATTCTGCTGGTCGGCACCCTGAAATACGCTTTTGGGGATATTCACATGAATGCGATACCAGCCGTAAGCCCTGGTGTTCTGTGGGAAGCCCTGCTTGTCCCATTGCTTCGTAATATCTATATTATTCCATGTGGCATCATCCATCTCTGGCTTAGCCCAATTCATATCATCGCCCTGTTGGAACTTGGCCTGGCTGACGGTTACATTCTGTGCACCCATCTGCAGCCCCATCAGGACCATCATTGCTGTTATAAACAAGTTTTTCATTGCAAAATTTATGGATATTAAGAATTTTAATAATCGTGTTTGAAGAAGCGCCTGCACACCAGTTCCTTTTCCGTCGTTGCCCAGCTTGTAACGAATCGGCATGCAGTATGAGTGGCATCGACTGGACACCAAACCTCAAATCCGATATAACTCCTCAGACGGTCAAGGTCGGCATTCGGGATGATATAGAACTGCTGATTCGTCGGTGAATCGATGAAGGGCTTGTACCCTAATTGTTCAGCGAAGATGTGTCGAAGGCGCATAGCCAAAGAGACAGCTTGTTGACCAATCATTAAATATAAAGATGTATCTCCAACGGGCTGGAACAAAGCCTCGAATTGTACACCTACTACGCGGCTCTTAGCCAGCAGGGAACCGTGACGCTTGATGCGACTGAGCATATGGCTGGGAGCATTGCCGTGTGGAAATACCACAGCCTCGCCGCAGAGCGCACCGCATTTTGTGCCGCCAATGTAGAAGATGTCTGCCAGCTGTGCCAGCAGCGGCAGCGTAACATCCTTGCTTGCCGCCAAACCATAGGCCAACCGGGCACCATCGACGTAGAGAAATAGATCGTATTCGCGACAAACCTCATAGAATGCTCTAAGTTCATCGTCCGTATAGAGCGTACCCAGTTCTGTGGGGAATGTGACATACACCATCCCGGGCCGCACCATGTGTTCTGCTGTATCGTCTGCAAAATAGGCTGTAAGCCAATCTCTTATGTCTTTGATATGAAGTTTTCCTTCGTGCGAAGGCAGTGCGATGACCTTATGTCCTGTGAACTCCACGGCACCAGCCTCGTGTACGTTGATGTGTGCTGTCTCTGCACAAAGCACACCCTCGTAGGGTTGCAACGCACAGTCGATAATGGTTGCGTTGGTCTGTGTGCCACCAGCAAGAAACCATATCTGTGCCTCTGGAGCATCACATGCCTCGCGGATAAGCTGACGTGCATGTTCGCTGAATCGGTCATCCCCATAGCTCTGTGTCCGTTCGTCGTTGGTCTCCACGATCCGACGCAAAACCGCTTCATGGGCTCCGTTATTATAATCGCTCTCAAGGTGACAGAGCGAATTGGTTGTTTTCTGTTCTGTCATGTCTTACTTTATTCAGAATAGTTTTTATTCGCACTATGCATTGTTCATAGTTTTTTGCGGAAACCCTTCGAAAGCGCATTCCTGTTCAGGAACAGGTAGGTCGTGTTCAGCTTCATGTAGTCGCGCGACATATACCAGGTCCCCTTGTAGTCACCCATCTGGCCCCATGAATTCTTCACCAGATAGTAGGGGTTTCCCTGTTCATCGACAGCCTTGCCGTAGATGAGCATCACGTGGTCGTAGGTGAACCGCCAGTCGTTCCATTGCTCCTGACGCAACTCCTGTGTGGGCGTCACATCATCAGGCAGCATAGCCAGTCCCGTATAAGTGAAATCACCTGTCACGTCACCGCCCCAAGCTACCGTGTAGCCGGCATCCAGAGCCTTATCCAGAATGTCCATCAGCTGCTCGATGGGAATATTGTAGCTGGGTTTCAAACGCCATTTGTAGAGCGCCTCTATGACGAACCATTGATTGAAAGGATGATGCGTATAGCTGGTCAGACTCACATAGTCGTCGAGGTTCAAGCCCAGGCTTTCTGCAAATGATTTTGGCGTGTAGGTCTTTCCCTCATATACGAACGACTCAGGATAACGTCCGATGTATTTCTCGATGATAGATAGAACGCTATCCTGCCAGTGTTCCATCGGTGCCTTGCCATCTTTCAGGGCAATCTTATCCACCATTTTCTCCAGTTCAGGAATGAACACCATGAAGTTGGCCAACGAATCGCCCGTCAGCGAACCTGGTGCCGGCATAGCCTCTTCCGGGCAGATGCCGTAGCGGCGGATTACCTCCAGCACATCATCGCACGAGCCGCCTTGCGTAAACTGGCTGAAACCATGCATACGTACATAATGACTGGCGCAATCCATGTAGTCCCTGTTAGCCACGAACATCTCGCACAGGTCATAGACCTTGCCTGTCTTTCGCAATATTTCACTCTCAAAGTATCCCAGCGTGCCAAAGTCCCAGCATGTGCCGCTGCGATATTGATTCTTGACACTAGTTATCGGTAGCTCCTTTATAATCTTAAAGGTCTTCTGTACATCCGATGCCTTTGCAGCTTTCTGTAGGTTCTCCTGTGCATTTGCCGATGTCGTCAGTAGCACCGCAAACAAGATAAATGATAGTAGTCCTTTCATATTTGAATTGAATAAAACTTCATGCACTCACCCCTAAATTCTTGGATGAGTCCCTTGATATTCTTCATCGAGCGTTTCTTCTGCTCAGTCTTCGAAGTCGTATCTGTCGAGCAGTTTTCCGCATTTTGAGCAGAAGACCTCATGCTTGTAGATCACGTTCCCGCAGTCGTTGCATCGGTACGTTTGTTCTTTAGTATGCTCTGGCGATACCTCCCTTTTCTCCTTGTTTTCGTTACTTGTTATTTCCATTGTATTTCTCAAAAATCTTTTTTCGTTTGCAAATTTAACACTTTTCTGTTAATTAGTGTGAGAAAAAAGAAAATGTTACATGGAAAACGAGGAAAATAGGCAAATGAATGAGCAAGTTTAATAATGTAGTCGGCCAGTTTCCCGTTATTCATATATCAGGTATTTTTGTCTCTTCAGTTTGAACTCCTCTACCTCGTCTTTCCAGCGAGCGCGGATCTCTGCTTCGCTGTATCCCTCTTCAATCAATTCACGAACGTAAGTCTGGCCCAGCAGTTTGTCGAAGAAAGGTGTGAAGAACCCATCTGCCTTGCCCTCACTTTTAAGGCACTGATAGGCATCTATGACGTAGGCCAGGCTCATTTTCTGTTGCCATATCGTATCGTAGGGTAGGGTGGAGAGGTCCTTGCCGTAGCACTTCTCCCCTAGCAGCACTGGGCGTATGGCTCCTGGCATACTCTGGGGGGTAAAAGAGTAGCTGTGGCACGCCTGCATTCCGGGATGTCCATACTGCTGGAAAGGTTTGTCCGTTCCACGTCCCATACTGACCACCGTACCCTCGAACGGGCAGAGCGAAGGGTAGAGGTATATGGACTGCATGTTGGGCAGATTGGGCGATGGAGCGACAGGCAAAGTGAAGTGAGTTTGGTGGGTGTAGTTCAGGCAGGGGATTACCGTCAACTTGCATTCGTTGCCCTCGTTCAGCCACTTCTCTCCCACAGCCATTTTCGCCAGTTCGCCCAGCGTCATGCCGTGCACAACAGGTATAGGAAGATATCCGACTCCGCTCCGAAGCTCCATGTCGAGGATAGGCCCGTCCACATAGTGCCCATTGGGGTTCGGACGGTCCAGTATGATGACCTCCCGTCCGTATTTTGCACAGGCATCCATCAGGTGACACATGGTCACGTAGTACGTATAGTAGCGTAAACCAACGTCCTGAATATCAACAAGCAGTACATCGAACAGCCCCATAGCTTCCTCTCCGAGGTGCTTCTTCCGATTCTGTCCATACAGCGAAAGGATTGGAATACCTGTTCGCTCGTCCACCTCGTCTGCTACTACGGCTCCGGCATCGGCATGTCCTCGGAAACCATGCTCAGGCGAGAAAACGGCTGTCAACCTAACACCCTTTTCAACAAGCAGGTCCAATACATGCCGGTTATCTTCTCCTACAAGGCCAGTTTGGTTGCTGAACAGGGCCACACGCTTTCCGTCAATAAGAGGCAGATAGAGCTCTGTTCGCTCGTCACCGGTTATTATACGCTTTGACGTTCCGTAGCCATATACTGGCATGAGAGCTAATAATAATGCTATTATTCTTGTCTTCATCGCTCACAATTTAATTTCTGAAACTTTTGCAAAATTACGGAAATATTTTTATCTCCCAAACAATAAAAAAGAATTTAATTAAGATGCAGGGGAAATGATGGAATGAGACTGCTGAACAAAAGGCCTCCGAAGTTGTTAGAAAAGAAAGAAAAACCTCAGCTATTTGTCACAAACGGCTGAGGAAATTTAAGTTTTTTAAAAAACTAAAACTAACAACTATTCTTACTTTTTTTTTCTGCAAGCTATCCATCACGGACAACCTACAGGACAGAAAAACAAAAACTATTATTAACCTTCTATTTTTTTAAATTTAAATTTGTCTTTTTAAAGTGAGGAGGAATTGACGTGCACTCACGAATCCGGTACAAAAATACATTTTTTTTTCTATTCATTCCAACTCCGTAGATGTAAAAAAACATTTTTTTTATGATTTTGCGTTGTATTACATATAAAAGATGGACAATGTTGCATAGAATTAGCCCCTAATTGATCTTTTTTTTGTCAAACGTGAACATTATTGTTTTCGAATTTGAGTGATAGACTAAAAAAAATAAAATATTGTGTATCTTTGCAGCGAAAAGTCGCCACGAAAAGTGTATTTCAAGAATGAAAACCATTGGAAAAATTATCATTGCGTTGCTGACTCTCATGTCTCCCCGTTCTGGTGTGGCACGCATCATCTGTGGCCCTTTGGTAGGTAATCACATGGTGCTGCAACAGCAGACAAATGTCCGCCTTTGGGGATGGACCGACTGCGGCGCAAACTTCACCATTACGCTTCGTACCTCATGGAGCAGAACCAGACAGAAGGTGAAGGCGGATGCTGACGGACGCTGGGAGTTCCGCGTTCCGACTCCCAAAGCTTCGTTTGAACCGCAGAGCATTGTTATCAGCGACGGAGACGAGAAGCTGATACTCTCCGATGTCCTCATAGGAGAGGTATGGCTGGCCAGCGGACAGAGTAATATGGAAATGCCGCTTCACGGCTTCGAGGGTTGCCCTGTCGAGAACAGCGCCCAGCACATCTTGGAATCCGTGCGCTACCAAGGGCGTCTACATATCTGTACGGTTGCATTCTCTCCTCATCCCGAAGAGGTAGATACCGTAACTGCCGTCTGGCAAGACTGCAAACCAGAGACGGCTCGTGACTTCTGTGCCGCCGGCTATTTCTTTGGCATCCGCCTTACCGAAGCGCTGGGGTGCCCCGTTGGTATCATCAACAGCTCGTTAGGTGCTACACGCGTAGAGGGCTGGACACCACGTGATATCGTCGCTACCTATCCAGGCGAGGATCTCTCCTCTGAAGCCTATTTGGGCGCCCATCTCGTCCGTCCGGCCTACAACGTGGACCGTGCATTGCCTTCAGTTTTCTACAACGGCATGATTCATCCCCTCGAGCCATATACCATCCGCGGGTTCCTGTGGTATCAAGCAGAGGCTAACGTCAACACCCCGCAGGTATATACCGAGCGGTTCGTGCGTATGGTTCGCAGTTGGCGTGAGCTCTGGGGATTGGGCGACTTGCCATTTTACTACGTCGAGATATGTCCTTATGACTACTTTTGGGCAAAAGACAAGGCGACGGCAGCCCTCACACGCGAGGCGCAGTATCGGGCCTGCGAGCAGCTTCCCCACATGGGAATGGTCTGCACCAATGACCTGGTCAAGGATTACGAGTACTGGCAGATTCATCCCTGCATGAAAAAAGAGGTTGGCGACCGCCTATGTCTATGGGCGCTTGGCGATACGTATAATATGAAGGGTATCGACTATCGCTATCCCGTTTATCGTTCTATGGAAGTGGAGCAGACATCACGCGGCAAGCAGGTGCGCCTTACGTTTGACTATACTGAAGATGGCTTCAACCGCAATGTTGGTGTTGAAGGTTTTGAGATATGCGGCCCCGATAGCGTCTGGCACAAAGCCTCTGCTGGTATTAGTGGGAAACAGGTCACCGTCCGCAGCGAAGAGGTTTCCGAGCCCGTCGCCGTCCGTTATGCCTTCAAGAGTTTCCAACTGGGGAATCTGAAAGCCAACTCGGGTTTGCCTGTCATTCCTTTCCGCACAGACGAGTTCCCAAAGTAGTAAACCATGAGCAAATTCCGTGAGCTGAACATTCGTGACCTTGGAGGAATCCCATTGCCAGATGGGCGGGGAACTATTCCTAGCGGGCTTTTCCTGCGAAGCGGCAAGCTTGGGATACTCACAAAGGAAGAATGTCTGCGACTCTGCCAGAGATACGGGATACGAAGTGTCATTGACCTTCGTACGCCTGTGGAATCAGCCGAGTTCCCGGATATTCTGCCTGACGGAGTTGAATACCTACAGATACCGCTTTTGAAAGATTCCGCTGTTGGTATTACCCACGAGACGGGGTCTGACCCGATGACCATCATCCGCAATCTCCGCAAGCACCCGGAAAAGCTGATGGAAATGATTCCCGATTTTAAGGCTCTTTATACGGAAGTTGTGACGGGGGAGTACTCCAGAAACCAACTGGATAAGGTAGTCTCGACATTGAAGCAGAATGCAGAAAAAGGTATCTGTACGCTCTTCCATTGTACTGCAGGTAAGGACAGAACTGGAATCGTGAGCATGGCTTTGCTAAAATCCTATGGCATCAGCGACGATGAGATTATCAAGGACTATATGCGTACTAACCGCAATGCTTTTTGGCCGACAATCAAGAAGTGCATAGCTGTCTGGTTTCTGACGAGAAACTGGTTATTCGTCAAAACAGCCTACAAATCCTTAATGGCTAAGAGAGAACTTATAGAAATCGCAATCAAAAACTACGAACAATAGGTGAATTCTGAACGTTTATAAAGAAGTAAGTGATGAATTATTCCCTAATATTAGCACACAAGACTCCCCCTTGTGTGCTTTTTCTGTTGTTTTATTTGGCAGTTATTTTAAATAACTGTATCTTTGGGGCAGAAATATAACTAAAATCTGACAAGTATGGAATCTTTGAACAGAGAATTTGAGTTTAAGGGGGGATATCTGAATGGCTTTTTGATGATTTTCATCGATATTGTGCTATGGATTCTCACAGTTTTCTGCTTTGTGGCAGCTATCATTGCGAGCGAAATAGGACATAGCTTCGGGTATCTTATCGTCCTGGCTGTGTTGCTGCTCATTGCCAGTATTATCTGCTGCTGCGGCTTCTCTATGCTAGAGCCCAACCAGGCGAAGGTGATGACGTTTTTCGGCCGCTATGTTGGAACATTCCGCAAGACGGGCTTCTATTGGCTGAATCCTTTTATGAGTGTAAAGAATGTGAGCCTGCGAGCTCGCAACCTGAATGCCGAACCCATCAAGGTGAACGATAAGACGGGTAATCCCATCCTGATTGGTCTGGTGGTGGTTTGGCGCCTGAAGGACACATACAAGGCTATCTTCGACATCGATACCGATGTTTCCAACACGGCAGGGGCTCAGGTGGGTAACTCCGCCACAGCTCGTATGAATAAGTTCGAGAAGTTTGTGGCTGTGCAGAGCGACTCTGCCCTACGCGAGGTGGCTGGCATGTATGCCTACGACAACGAAGATACGAAGGAAGAAGAAACTATTACCCTGCGTAGCGGTGCCACAGAAATCAACGACGTACTGACCGACAAGTTGAACGAACGTTTGACAATGGCCGGATTGGAAGTAATGGAGGCTCGCATTAACTACTTGGCCTATGCTCCTGAGATTGCTGCAGTTATGCTTCGCCGTCAACAGGCTGCTGCCATTATTACCGCTCGCGAGAAGATTGTGGACGGAGCCGTCAGCATGGTAAAGATGGCACTGGACAAACTGTCGGAGGAAGGTGTTGTGGCGCTGGACGAAGACAAGAAGGCAACGATGGTGAGCAACTTGCTGGTAGTACTCTGTGCCGATGAACCAGCCCAGCCGGTCATCAATTCCGGTAACGTATAAGCCCCCTAAGCACTCTTTAGAGGAAGGGAATTAAGAATGATATCATGAATAAAACTATCCTTATACTGATATGCTGGCTCCTGGGATGGAGTTCCTGTATGGCGCAACAGCGCAAGATGTCTGATGTACAACAGTTGGCCGATTCTATTCTAAACCGCCCGACCAAGTTCGGAGGCAAGGCAAAAGTCAAAACAGCGCGGACAGAGCGTATAATCGCCGCATCCGAGCTGCTGGACTGCCAACAGGATGCTTTCTACGTTTGCGATGCAGGCGAAGGCGGTTTTGCCGTCATCTCTGCCGACGAAAGGCAGACACCCATTCTGGGCTTTTCGCATAGTGAGAGTTTCGACAAAGAGAACATCCCGGACGGCATGAAGGAACTGTTGGACTGCTACGCCAAAGAGTACGAGGTGCTGATGAGCGACAAGCCCCAGAAACTGTCCACAAGACATCGCATAGAGGATATACACGAGCAGTTGGGGCCTATTGTACAAACACAATGGGGACAAAACGCACCTTTCAACAACAGGTGTCCCTCTATGGGAAACCAACGTTGCTTGACAGGATGTGTGGCCGTCAGTTCTGCACAGATAATGTATTTTTATAATCATCCCAGATTTGATCATCCCGATTATCCGACAGGTATGGTGGATTACTATACCTGTGGTATTCACATCGAAGAAGACCTTTCTACTTTCCATTTCGATTGGTCAGTATTAGATAAAGTCTACGACAACCAATCAAGCGAGGAATCATGCGCTGCCATTGCCGATTTGCTGTATGCTTGTGGCGTAGCTGCAAAAATGAACTATGGCGTTAATGAGAGTTCTGCAACGAGCTATTACCAGGTGAGGGCTTTGGTGGAGAATTTCGGATTTGACCCCGATATAGCCGACATCAGAAAGGATTTCATGACCACTAACGAGTGGCAGACCATCATGGTGAACGAGTTGAACTATGCTCGTCCCATCATATACACCGCCACATCGGCAAGCGCAGGCGGACACTCCTTTATCATAGACGGATACAAAGCAGATGGAGATGCCTATCCCTTCTATCACATGAACTGGGGCTGGAAAGGCTACTGTGACGATTTCTTCAAACTCAGTAGTTTGCAACCAGGCAATTATGATTTTGCACTGAATCATTCTGCTATCATCAACATCAAACCAGACAACTGTTATCGCGACGCGGAAAATATCTGGCAAGCAGAACAGTTCATACTCTCGTCTGCCAGAATTAACCCCACTTTTACGCATAATTTTACATTGACCCTGAATAAAGTTTACAACCACAGTTACAAGACTTTTTCGGGCAAAATGGAGTTCTACCTCAGGAACGAGGAAGGTAATGAGATATTGGTTGGAAAAACTTCCCAACTTGGCGACGTTTCCCTCAACTACGGATATCAAAATCTTACTATTAATGCGACCTTGCCTAACAATATCGAGGAAGGAGAATATACAGTGGTTGTTTACAGTTTGGCTAATGGCAGTGATGTCAGGGAAAAAGTTACATGTCCGTCGCCCATCTCGCTTACCGTTACCACGAAGGTCATGAGCTACACCCCCGATATTATGGTTTCCAGTCTGTTGAATGTCGGTGAAAATCTGGAAGACCGTACTGTCTCCATTATGGCAGAAAGACCTATGAATTATGCCGTCTATCCCTTTACCGGAACTATCAGTATGGCTGTAGCCGACATGGAGGGCAACATACTTAAGCACTTCGGCACTATCGCCCAAATCAGCAACCTAAATAGAAACGAATATATTAACAAATCATTTACCTTTACAGGAAAGTTGCCTACTTACCTTGAAGATGGTCAGTACCGCCTGATTCTGGCTGCCAACCAATCTGGGTATCAGGAATGGGGAGTAGTTACCGGATTTAAGGTAGAAGGCGGCTGGCTGACCGATACAGGAATGGATTTGTCCATCCCGTTCTGGTTGGAAGACGGTAAGATTATCTACCATAAGGAGAATATAGATGAATCAGAACTGCCCGTGTTCTATGCCGACCTGCAGGTAACGTCAATGCCACTTGTCTCCTTTGACGCGACAACGCGATATGTGGAAACGAAGATAAACGATTTGGCGAACTTCGGAAATCAACAATTTGTGGGACAGTTGTCAATGTGCCTCTATAACGAGAATGATGAGTTTATTACGGCCTTCGGAAATGTTTACAATCAGATTACCCCGATTGGTCACTATCAGCAACAGAACCAGACGATATCTTTCGCGGGCAATCTGCCGGAAGATACAGAAGACGGCCACTATAGTGTTTGTATTGCAGCGAAGCAGACTGGCTACCAGGGGTGGAGCCCCCTCAGAGGTTGTGTTATTTACGGCTCTTCAATTGTGGAACGCAATAACGACCTGCACTATGAATTCATTGTCATGAACGGCAAAATGTACAAATTGGTAACCGATGATGAAGATGGACTGATGACGCCTGCAGGAAGTATGGAAAAGGAGCCTATCTACGATTTGAATGGAAGACAGGTGCAAAAGATGGCCAAAGGTGGTATCTATATCATAGGCGGCAAAAAGGTTGTGAAATAAAGAGGAAGCGCAAGAAGTCGCAAATTTATGTGCTGAACACTTTTCACATTTCATTTTTTTATCGTACCTTTGCACCCGCAAATTGAAAATTAAGGAATGAATATACTAGAACTGAGCGAACAGGAGATAATCCGTCGTAATAACCTGCAGCAGATGCGCGAACTGGGCATCAATCCCTATCCTGCAGCCGAGTACCCCACAAATGCCTTTAGTACAGAAATCAAGGAGAGTTTTGTTGACCTTCCTATCGTCGGCAAGGACGAGGAAGGCAATGACGTCCGCGAGGCTGCGACTCCCGAAAACTCTCGGAATGTCTGCATCGCCGGCCGCATCATGTCGAAGCGCATCATGGGTAAGGCTGCCTTTGCTGAGTTGCAGGACTCGAAAGGAAGAATACAGGTGTATGTGACTCGCGATGCATTGGATGGACAACAGACAACGGACAACGGACAACAGAATGGTCAATGTTCAATGGTCAATGTTCAATATTATAATACCGTCTTCAAGAAGCTGCTCGACCTTGGCGACTTCATCGGCATCAAGGGCTATGTATTCCGCACGCAGACCGGTGAAATCAGCGTTCATGCACAGGAAATGACGGTCTTGAGCAAGAGTCTTCGGCCTCTGCCAATCGTCAAGACGGATGCTGAGGGAAACGTCTATGACTCCTTCGATGATCCCGAGCTTCGCTACCGTCAGCGTTATGTGGACCTCGTGGTGAACGATGGCGTGAAGAACACCTTCCTGAAGCGTGCCGTCATCCTCAAGACCATGCGAGCTTTCTTCGACCGTCACGGCTATACTGAAGTCGAGACGCCAACCCTTCAGGCAATTGCCGGAGGTGCAACGGCTCGTCCCTTCATCACACATTTCAACGCTCTGAACATCCCGATGTACATGCGCATCGCCACCGAACTCTACCTGAAGAGGCTGATTGTTGGCGGCTTCGAGGGCGTTTACGAAATCGGCAAGAATTTCCGCAACGAGGGCATGGACAAGAACCACAACCCCGAGTTCACCTGCATGGAGCTTTACGTCTCGTACAAGGATTACAACTGGATGATGTCCTTCACCGAGCAGCTCCTCGAGGAGATTTGCATCGCTGTTAACGGCAAGCCCGAGACAGAGATTGATGGCAAAGTCATCAGTTTCAAGGCTCCCTTCCGCCGTCTGCCCATCCTCGATGCCATCAAGGAGAAGACCGGCTACGACCTCGACGGCATGAGCGAGGACGAAATGCGAGAAGTGGCGAAGAAGTGTGGTGTTGAGGTGGACGCAACGATGGGCAAAGGTAAGCTCATCGATGAGATATTCGGCGAGACTTGCGAAGGCACATTCATTCAGCCGACCTTCATCACAGACTATCCTGTCGAGATGTCTCCGCTCACGAAGATGCATCGCTCAAAGCCCGGCCTGACCGAGCGTTTCGAGTTGATGGTGAACGGTAAGGAACTGGCAAACGCTTACTCCGAACTGAATGACCCCATCGACCAGGAAGAGCGCTTCATCGAGCAGATGAAGTTGGCCGACAAGGGCGACGATGAGGCAATGGTCATCGACCACGACTTCCTGCGTGCCCTGCAATACGGAATGCCTCCAACAAGCGGCATTGGTATTGGCATCGACCGCCTGGCAATGTTGATGACGGGCAAGCCTTTCATTCAGGAAGTCCTCTTCTTCCCGCAGATGAAGCCCGAAGTGAAGGCACCTCGCGACAAGGACGAACTCTTCCTCGAGAAAGGCGTTCCCGCCGACATTATCCCCATCTTGCGCAAAGCGGGTTACAACTTGGTCAACACCCTGCAAGGCGTCGCTCCAGCCAAGATTCAGCAACAGATTATCGAAATCATCAAGAAATATAAACTCGAGGTCGAAAAGCCCTCGCAAGACTTGATTGCAACTTGGACAGCTTAGGAAACATAGCAGTTCTGGGTGGCGGAAGCTGGGCAACGGCTATTGCCAAGATGTTGCTCGAGAAAAACGATCACATCTGGTGGTATCTCCGGAGAGAAGACCGCATCGAGGATTTCAAGCGGCTCGGCCACAACCCCGCCTACCTCACCAGCGTGCATTTCGACGTGAACCGCATCACCTTCGAGAGCGACATCAACAAGGTGGTTGAGGCTTGCCAGACGCTTATCTTCGTCACGCCTTCGCCTTACTTGAAGGGACACCTCAAAAGGCTTCATGTCCGACTTCGCGACAAGTTCATCGTGACTGCCATCAAGGGCATCGTGCCTGACGAGAACCTCATCTGCTCCGACTACTTCAACCAGATGTACAACGTGCCAGAGGATAATTTGGCAGTGCTGGGCGGACCGAGTCATGCTGAAGAGGTTGCCTTGAACCGTCTCACTTACCTCACCGTTGGTTGTGCCAATCGCGAGAAAGCAAAGTTGTTTGCCAAGATGCTCGCCAGCGATTATGTCAAGGCCAAGACCAGCGATGATGTCATCGGCATCGAGTACGCTAGCGTCCTGAAGAACGTCTATGCCATCGCAGCGGGTATCTGTCACGGACTCAAATACGGCGATAACTTCCAAGCCGTTCTTATCAGTAATGCAGCACAGGAGATGGAACGCTTCCTCAATACCGTTCATCCCATTAATCGCAGCATCATCGACAGCGTCTATACAGGCGACCTACTTGTGACAGGCTATTCGAACTTCAGCCGCAACCGCGTCTTCGGAACGATGATTGGTCAGGGGTACAGCGTCAAGAGCGCCCAGCTCGAAATGGAGATGATTGCCGAGGGTTACTTTGCAACGAAGTGCATGAAGGACATCAACAAACATCTGCACGTCAACATGCCCATCCTCGATGCCGTTTATAACATCCTCTACGAACGCATCAGCCCCACCATTGAAATCAAGTTGCTGAGCGACGCGTTCAGATAATTACTTATTTGTACCTTGAGGACAAATTTGGAATTATAGTTTAGCAAAAATGAACATCATCAGGAAATCATTGCTTGCTCTGGCTCTGATTGTTGTCGGGGTGGGAGATACAAAGGCTTTTCAGGCTGTCAACAAGACAGTTGATATCACCGTAGGCGATAAGACACGCACCTACAGGCTCTATGTGCCAAAGGGCCTGAAGACTGGTGCCCCGTTGGTCATCGCCATGCATGGTGCCAGCGGAAGTTGCGACGACCAGGCACCGCACTTCAACAATATTGCTGATACTGCGAAGTTTGTCGTAGCCTATCCGCAGGGTGAGCAAATGTTCTTCCCCGTGTTTGGAGGCAATACTACTGGATGGGATGCTTCGGGCGAGGACAATGCCGATGCCGCTTTTCTCCGGGCCATCATCGACGAGCTGGTACAGAACTACGAGATAGACCGTCGCCGTGTCTATTGCTGCGGTTTCTCCAACGGCGGCATGAACACCTACGCTATGGCCAATGCGTGCAGCGATGTCTTTGCTGCATACGCTAGCATCAGCGGCTTTCCACTCAACGAGTTCCACCTGCGCCATACGGGCAAACGCCCGGTTCCCTTCCTGCATATCCACGGAAAGAACGACGATTTCGTGCGCTACAGACTGACACCCACCATCGTCGATGAAATGGTGGCCCGCATGGGTGCCAATCCGGTGCCTGTGAAGAAGAGTGTCAGCGGCAAGTACGACAAGAGCGTTTACGAGGCTACGGACGGCAGTTTCCCATATATTTTCTACGAAATAGACGGCATGGGACACAACGACTTCACCACCAATACCGAGGACGGTAATTCCTCGCTGACCATGTGGAGGTTCTTCCGCAGATATACCCTTGATACGCCGTGCGACACCACGTTGAAATGGATGCCGCGAATTGAGTCCGATGGCTTTATCCCCCAGAACCACGGTTGGACGGTGAACTCGGGCAGGATACTGCTGGCCTTTGGCCTCGGCGAAAAGACAGATGCTAACCAGAATGTCTATCATTCGCTACAGCTTACGACTGGGCGCTACAAGCTTTGTTTCCGTGCCGACGGCGAGGCAGGAAAGACTGTTGGCGTGAGACTACAGAGATACCCAAATTCAAAACTTGTATTAAGCAAAACCGTGGCAGTGGGCGAAGATGTCACCATCCCCTTCGAAATCAAGAAGGACGACTTCGGACAATATAAAATCTCCTTCACACGCCAGTCTTCCGCCGACGACATTTCCGTCAGCAACATTGTGCTACGTACTGCTACCAACGATGACGAGACGAGCTTCAAGGAAATTAAGAATGAGGCCCCCCAAACCCCTTTTAGGGGGAGAAATGAGGGTGCTGTTTACGGCCTCAGTGGCTGCCAAATTGTAAATGGTAAATTACCTCGTGGAATCTACATTGTGAACGGGGAAAAAGTGCTTCGCTAACATCATAACACACCTATGCTCATTCTGTGAACTTTCTGCGCACGACTGGAAAACGAGAAAAAATATCGCTATTACTTCACTCTTGCCATAGTGCTCCCAGACTCCAGCCTGCTTCTAGACTGCTTCAAACAGCCTTTTGAGTAAGCGTAGATGTAGCTTAGAGTATGCCAACACTATGACTTCTTACTGTATGTCCTATTCTTATTTCCACCATGTGACTCCAGATATCCAAACTCCGTGAGTTGGCGCAGGTATCGCTTGGCGGTGGTTGGAGTGAATCCGAAATGAGAGACAATTGCCTCTGTAGTAATCTCGTCCTTGTCGTCCACGAAATTCAAAATATCGACCATTTTTTTCTGCCAAATAGGGCTTTTTCAAGGAAGTATCAAAGTTGAAAACTAATGGAAAAATAGTAGAGCTTTAGTAGAACATTAGTAGAGGGTTAGTAGAGGTTAAGTAGAACTAAAATAGAGGTAGGATAGTTGTGAAAACCCTGTTGTGTACTGATTTTGGTTGACAGTTTTGTATACTATTCCTAAGTTGGTTTACACTTTACCTTTTTATTCCTACACAGGTTGTCAGTCTTATGACTTTATTCCTGTTTCAGTTTACACTTTAACCTTTATTCCTAAGAT
>JAFZPZ010000128.1 GCA_017552435.1 Bacteroidaceae bacterium | reverse complement strand
CCTTGATAAGTGAAGAGTGCAGAGTGAAGAGTGAAGAGTTTACTTCCGCTCTCCGCCTTCTCTCCTTGGTCGGCAGCCCATTCGCGCATCCAAGTTACGAAGAGGTCATAGAGAGGACGATGCTCCACGAACTCGAGTGTGCAGAGGCTGTGTGTAACGCCCTCCAGATAGTCGCTCTGCCCATGGGTGAAGTCGTACATCGGATAGGCGTTCCATTTGTTGCCTGTACGGATGTGCGGAATGTTCATCACGCGATAGAGTAGGGGGTCGCGGAAGAGCATATTGGGATGTGCCATATCTATCTTTGCACGCAATACAAGTGTGCCAGGTACAGCATCACCACTGTTCATGAAGCGGAAAAGGCGCAGGCTCTCTTCTGCGGGACGGTCGCGGAATGGGCTGTTGGTGCCTGCTTTCGTCGTGGTGCCTTTCTGCTGGGCAATCACTTCGGCGCTCTGCTCATCGACATAAGCGCGGCCCTGCATGATGAGCCATTCGGCAAAGTCCCAAAGCTCTTGGAAATAATCGCTGGCGTAATAGACATTGTCCCATTGGAATCCCAACCATTGGATATCGTGTTCGATGCTATCGATATATTCGGTGTCCTCTTTCGTGGGATTTGTGTCATCGAAGCGCAAATTGCATTTGCCGCCATATTGCTGGGCGATGCCAAAGTCGATAGCGATGGCTTTTGCGTGACCGATGTGCAGATAGCCGTTGGGTTCGGGCGGGAAACGCGTCTGTACGCGACCACCATTCAGTCCTTCGGCCAAATCTTTCTCTACTTTCTGCTCTATGAAGTTTAGGCTTTTCTTTTCTTCGCTGTTTATGCCTGCGGTTTCTATCATATCTGTTGAGTTTTTATACTATTGTGCAAATATACGTCAATTTTCCAACATAGTCGGTAATCTACGACAAAAAATCTATCTAATTCCCGCTATATGCAAAAAAAAACGTTGCATACTTCTTGCAATTCGGGTAAAAATTCCTACCTTCGTTCCTAATTAATGCAGAATAGCAGGAAATGAAAAAAGAAAATCTGTCACTCGGCAACCGCTTCCGCAAGCTTATCAACCTGGGGCACGACAAGGCTCCGGAAGAGGAAATTATCGCAGGCATCGAAGATGGCGTCAGTTTTCAGGGGGCAAAGTTGTGGATTCTTGTGCTGGCTATCTTCGTGGCCTCACTCGGTCTGAATACCAACAGTACAGCCGTCATTATTGGCGCAATGCTCATATCGCCCATCATGGGGCCCATCATCGGCATGGGTCTGGGCGTAGGTGTCTATGACTTTTCGCTGCTCAAACGAGCCTTCCGCAACTATCTGATTGCCACAGCATTCAGTGTCATTACTGCAACCATTTATTTCATTATTACACCTATCGACGAAGCACAGTCGGAACTTTTGGCTCGCACTTCTCCGACCATCTATGATGTGGCGATTGCCATCTGTGGCGGTCTGGCCGGCATAATTGCCCTGAGCAGTAAGAGTCAGCGCACCGGGAATGTAATTCCAGGCGTAGCAATCGCAACCGCGCTGATGCCCCCGCTCTGTACAGTGGGCTTTGGTATTGCAACAGCTAATTGGTTCTATGCTGCAGGTGCCCTATATCTCTACCTCATCAATTCGATATTCATTGCGCTGAGCACGTTTGTCGGTGTTGCTTTTATCATGCGCTTTCGCAAACATACAATGATAAATAAACAGCGAGAGAAACAGGTGCACCGCTACATCACCACCATTGCCTTGCTCACTATCGTTCCGAGCATCTATCTCACCATCGGGATGGTGCAAAAGACCATCTACGAACAGCGCGTACAACAATTTATCCAGGGAGCACTTGACTTCGAGAATTCGCAGGTCATCGACCATTCCGTGGACTATAGTGAACACAGTATCCGTGTGATGCTGTTCGGAGAGGAGATTGATTCCACCCAAATCGCAGAGGCACAAAAGCAACTTGCTGCCTACCGGTTGAAAGGCTCTACGCTGCAAATCGTACAAGCCAGCGTCGGCTCAAATAGCGAAACAGTGAAGGCACTCATGCAGAAACAAAGTCACGAAAAAGAAAAGAGTGCCGAACTCCTGGCAATTGCAAGAAATAATACCCAAAAAGTTGAGCTGGAATTGGCAGTATATCACGAACCAGAGGAGATGGCAAGTAAAGTTCTGCCAGAATTGCGGTTACTCTTTCCGCAAGTGCGAACGCTGAGTATGGCTTTGGGAACGACAGTATGCCAGGCGGACTCTACGCTAACCGAGGGAAAAGAATTTTTTGCCATTGTCCAGATTACCCGGCCACTGCAAAAAGGTCAACTGACGCTGATGCAGGACTGGCTTCGCCAACGCACGTCATACCCCGGACTACACGTCGTGGTAGAACAATAAAATGAAACCCCTTCCCAAATTCCTCATCTTAAGAGGGTAGGGAAGGGGCTCCTCGTTTTATCCGAAACTGATTAGTTTTCTGCCATTATGTTCAGAATGCTAACGAAGTCGGCAATATCAACCTTACCATCATTGTTGACGTCGGCAGCTTTATTGAAACTCTCTTCGGCCATGAGATTCAGCACACTTACGGCATCGGCAATGTCAATCTTACTGTCGCCGTTCAGGTCGCCAACAGGAGCTGGAGCCACTGGTATTTCTGGAAGCAGTATGCTGGGCAGACGCAGTTCCTCTGACAGATTGGTGGTGAAGTAGGGTACAAGTGCACCAAGTTTTTTATTGGTCGTAACGTACTCGAAGGCGGTTCCCTCTTCGTTCAGAATGTAACAATCCTTGATTATTGGAGTCAATGTGTTGCCGTGGAACTTGAAACTCGGTGAAGTAACAAGCATCTTGTCCGAACCTGTCTTGTAGAAAGGCACATCCTGCGAACGGAAAACAATGGAACGTCCTGCCATCAATGAGTCTGCTGCGATGATGTATGGCGTATTGCCGCGCAACACTGTGGCAGGCTTGAAAATGGCTTCGCCTTTGTAGCTTTCTGCTGCGAACTCGTATATCCAGAAATGTTTGAGGCTATCATCAAGCATAACAGGAATGCTGTCCACGAAGATAGAATCAACCTCGAATGGCATAGTGAAGGCATGCCACTTCGTACCATCTTCTGTCTCCGGGAAAGTATATGTGAAAGATGCACTGTCTGACTGGAAGGTTACAGGAAGATAATAAGGCTTGTCATCGACCAAATCGATACGTTCAGCGTGGTTGCCAATCACAGTATTGTATCCATCCAGGCTGTTTGGAACTTCCATACCTACAGCAAAGGCATAGATGGTGTTCGGGTTCGTGTTGGCTTTCAAACGTGTAATCTTATTGCAGTCGGCATAGATACCACAAGCATTTACGGGTGTCGTTATCGAAGGAGAGTATGCCTGGCCAGAAACGGTACCGTCATTTGCCCATTTAAGCAAGCCAGCTTTCATCTCCCATCTGTTGTCCCATAGACCACCGTTGGTCAAAGTGCCGTCTTGAGCGTCATATAATACCTTAAAACGGTAATAATAGCCTTCGTTGAGATTATCAAAATCAAATTCAATGCTGGCTGTCTTACCTGCAATAATATCTAGTTTGTAAGAACGACTCGGTCCACTGTATGCTGTGTTGCTTCCGATTTTCTGGTTCCACAACTGTAACTTAATACTTCCGTGGAAGTCGGTTTTTGCATTGTTTCTTATAGTAGCTTTGCCAATAAAGCGTTTACCGTACACGATGTTGTTGACGATATTGCTGATGTTATAAGAGGTGACTGCAAGGTTGGCTTTGACAGCATCTGCCTCGTCTATTACCTCCATCGTGCCCTGTCCCAACACATTATTGCCTTTGTCATCGAGGCAAAGCCAGATGTTATAGGTTCCGGTCTCTTCCGGCTTATAGAAGAACGATATATCGTTCGTCTCTCCCGTATGAAGTGCAACCTTCGCCTTGTTCTCGGTGTAGACTTTCTTTTGCGTCTTGCTGGCAAATAAATATACAGTCTCGTAGAACTCGGCACCTTCGTTGTGGAACGTTACCTTAATTTCCTGGTCTGTCCCAACGATGCGAGTGCCTGGGAAAGTAATCGTATCGACACTGATGATGAAGTCTTTCCCGAGATAGATATTGACAGGAGTCAGAGTGACAGAACTGTCAGCAGCTACAACAGCCTCGATGTACTGGTCCTGCATGTTGTACTTCGCATGCCATTCCTCACTTCTGGACTGCTTGCTGGCGGGAGAGAGCCTGTAGGTACCTTCGGGAAGTTTCTTTCTGATGGAGAAGGTCTTGGCTTGGGAAGCACCATTTTCCAAGCCTGAAATGGCTTGCTTCGTACCGACAAGGGCGAGAGAACCATCCTCGCTCTGCATCACTATACCAGTATGGAAACTGTTCTTGGTTCCTGTCCTGTTCGTGAACGTAGCCTTGATGGTTGAGCTGGAGATTGTCACATCGCTGATATGAAGATATGGATCATCCTTGGGTGTGCCTGGGGTGCGAAGATTGAAGAGTCCACCCTGGCTCATGCTATAGCCGTCGCTGCTGCTGCTGGCTCCAATGCCGCTATTGTCACCTGGGTTGAGGACAGTTACAAGGAACCAGCCATTACTGCCGCCTCCCCATCCCCAATTGACGTGGAAAAGGTTATCACCGTCGAAACCATCAAGCACAAAAGCATGACCGCCACCCGACGAGTGACCAGCATAGAGGACTGGATATCCTTCGGAAATCTCATTGTATAACATATCGAACCACTCATCGATACTGAAATTACCGGGACTCTCCCAGAACGTACGTTCGTCAAATCCAAAGTAGTTGACAAAAGCATCTCGTGACCGTGACGTGACAGCACCTGAGGATGATCCCCAGCCCATCTTTAAAGACTGACCGCACATGAGCATCAGTTGGGCAACGGCTGTATCCTGTGCATTAGCATTATCTTCACCTTGCCAAGAATAGGTGTCACGCATATTATCCCAATCGATGACGGTGTTGCGCGGTATGGCCTTTGCCGTGACGGTCTTTTTGGTACCATTGCTCAAAGTGTAGGTATTGCTGTGAGAAGGGATGACTGCCTTGGTCTTTTCCGGGTACTTATAATAATTCATGACCTGTGCCATTGCCGTGGCCGAACATCCGGAAGCAGGATAGTGCTGGGTACCGTCTTCCTTGTAGTACTTGGGACATAGGATGTTGTAGGGACTTCCTTGATTCCATCGGGTTGTCAGCAGCTCGGGAACGCTATGCTTTGTGCCGCGAACCTTGTTGCGTTTCTTGAGAATAGGCGAGTTTGGTTCAATGTCGTTATCGATAATAAACTTTATCTGGTCGGCATAGAACTGAAGCCAAGACCTCATGTTTTCTGGAATGTTGTCAGGATCGAATGAACCTTGTTCAACATAGCCGAGGATAGGCTCTGTGCGGTCATCACCGGAAACAATAACATAGCCGTTATCTTCTCCCACATTAAAAACATAGTAGTAAGGTTGTTCCCCCACCGTTTCTTCCGAAGAGGATTGACCAGAAGCCTTTCTTCGGGATGTTTGGGATGCGGAAGAGTTTGCATTAATGGTTTTGCCTTTTTCAAGCAAATATGACTGTGCTGTGTAAAGAGCAGCCTGTTTGCGAACAGGCTCTGCCGATGCCATGAAGGCAAGACAAAGCGCCAGTAGCGAAAAAGATATTTTCTTCATTATTTGTTAGAATCTTAATTATCGGGCATTCATTTAGTTTTCTGTCATCATATCCAGAATGCAAACGAAGTCGGCAATATCAACCTTACCATCATTGTTGACATCGGCAGCTTTATTGAAGTTCTCCTCGGCCATGAGGTTCAGCACACTCACGGCATCGGCAATGTCAATCTTATTGTCACCATTCAGGTCGCCAACAGGAGCTGGAGCCACAGGTATTTCTGGAAGCAGTATGCTGGGCAGACGCAGTTCCTCAGACAGAGTCGTGGTGAAATAGGGAACCATAGCACTCAGTTTTATGTTGGTTGTAACATACTCGAAGGCTGTTCCCTCTTCATTCAGAACGTAACAATCCTTGACCAATGGAGTCAATGTGTTTCCGTGGAACTTGTATTCCGGAGTTGTAACGACCATCTTGTCGGTGCCCGTATTGTAGAAAGGTACATCCAGCGAACGGAAGACGATGGAACGGCCTGCCATCAGGGTATCTGCTGCAATAATGTAGGGAGTCGCTCTGCGTAGTACAGTGGCAGGAGCAAAGATGATTTCACCATTGTTTCCTTGAGCTGCATACTCGTAAATCCAGAAATGTTTGAGGCTGTCATCAAGCATAACAGGAATACTGTCCACGAATATGGAATCAACTTCAAAAGGAATGGTAATAGCATGCCAGCAAGTGCCATTTTCTGTTTCCGGGAAGGTATAAGTGAAGGAGGCACTGTCTGCTTCAAAGTTTGCAGGAATGTAGTAGGGATTGTCGTTATAGAGACTGATACGACGGGCATGATCGCCGCTCACGACATTTGCAACGCTTGATGTGTCGATGTTGGCAGGAACTACCATGCTCGCGCTAAAGGCATAGATGGTGTTGGGATTCTTGTTTGGCGTCATTCTGGTAATCCTCTTGCTACAATCGGCATAGACGCTACACATGGTGACGGGTATCGTCAAAGAGTTAGAATGTGCTTTGCCGGTAAGCGTGCCGTCGTTCTTCCATAATTCCAGGCCGGCTTTCGCTTCCCAACCGCCTAAGTCCCAAACACCAGCGTTGCTGAATGTGCCGGTATGGTTGACGAAGGAAGCGGAAATGTAGTATTTGTTGTTCTCCTTGATATTGTCGAACTCAAAGTCTATGACGGCAATCTTGCCAGCCATGATATTCACTTCGTAGGTGTGAGATGAGCCGCCCCATGCAGAGCCGGAACTATTTGGCTGGTTCCATAACTGAAGGGTAATAGGTCCGTTGAACTCGGTTTTGGAATTATTCTTAATAGTTGCCTTGCCGATGAGATGCTTGCCATAGATGATGTTGTTTACGGCATTGCTGATTTCGTACTTAGTGACAGAGAGGCTTGCCTTGGGAGCATCTTTTTCTTCGATGACATCCATTGTGCCTCGTCCTATCACACCGTTGCCATTGCTGCTAGTGCAGAACCAGAGGTTGTAGGTGCCTGTCTCTTCTGGCGTGAAGAAATATGAAACATCTACGGTCTCACCTTTACGTACAGCAACCGGTGCGCGGCATTCGGTATAGACCTTTTCTTGTGTCTGGCTGGCAAAGAAGTGAATCTCGCGGAAGTATTCGTTGCCGTCGTTGCGGTATGTAACTTTCACTTCCTGCTCCTTACCAACGATACGTGTGCCAGGAAATACGATGGTGTCTATGCTGATATCGTTGCCATTGTTAATATCTACAGGAGTCAAGGTGACAGAGCCTGTGCTATCCACTACAGCTTCTATGTAATGGTTTCGCAAATTGTACTTTGGACGCCATTCCTGACTTCTTGTCGGCTTGCTGGCTGGGGAGAGTTTATATGTGCCTTCGCTAAGTTTGTTCTTGATGGCGAAGGTCCTGGATTGAGTGGATCCGTTTGCCATGGCGGAGATTGTTTGTGAGGATCCAACAACCGAGAGACCGCCATCATCATCCAACTTCACGATGGCAGTGTTGAAAGTACCAGTAGCACCAGTCCTATTTTCGAAGGTAGCTCGGATGGAAGAACTGACGACAGAAACATCTTTGATGAAGAGATAAGTGTCAGCATTGTTTTTGTCGGGCAGACGGAGATTAAAGAGCGCACGCTGACTCATGCTATAGCCGTCGCTGCTACTGCTGGCTCCGATACCGCTGTTGTCGCCGGGGTTGAGAATACCCACGAGGAACCATCCGTTGCTGCCACCTCCCCAGCCCCAGTTGAGGTGAAAGAGGTTATCTCCGTCGAATCCGTCAAGTACGAATGCATGACCACCACCTGACGAGAAGCCAGACATAAGAACTGGGTAGCCCTGTTCTATCTCGTTGTAGATCATATCGAACCAATCGTCGATGCTGTAGTCGTACCGCTCGCCAACGTAGCAGCTGTTGTCGTAGCCAAAGTAATTGATGTAGGCTTCAGCACTGAAGTTTGCACCAGAGGAAGGTCCCCATCCCATATTAACAGACTGGCCACACATGAGCATCAGTTGGGCAACAGCGGTGTCCTGGGCATTGGCATGATTTATATCTATCCAAGAATAGGTGTCGCGCATGTTGTCCCAGTCGATGACGGTGTTGCGGGGTATAGCTTTTGCTGTGACTGTGGTAGATTTCGTCTTGTTACCGTCTGCTGCGTCCGTGTAGGTGTATGTGTTGCTGTGAGCCGGAATGATAGCCTTGGTCTTTTCAGGATACTTATAGAAGTACATGACCTGTGCCATCGCTGTTGCCGTACAACCGGTAGCAGGATAGTGCTGAGTGCCGTCCTCTTTTTTGTAGTATTTAGGGCAGAGGATGTTGTAAGGACTCCCCTGGTTCCAACGAGTAGTCAGCAGTTCTGGAACGCTGTGTTTCGTGCCCTGAACCTTGTTGCGTTTCTTGAGGACAGGAGAGTTGGGGTCTATGTTGTTATCGATAATGTACTTAATTTGATCGGCATAAAGTTGCAGCCAGGAGCGCATGTTTTCGGGGATATTCTCAGGGTCATAAGTGCCCTGCTCCACGTAACCGAGGATAGGCTCTGTGCGGTCATCACCGGAAACAATAACATAGCCGCCATCATCGCTAACATTGAAAACATAATAATATGCTTCTTCGTTGTCTGATGTTTGGGCATTCGCTTTGCGGGAGGCCTTAAAAGACTTTTGAGCGACATCGATGTTTTTACCCTTTGTAAGCATATATGTCTGTGCTGTATAAAGCGCAGTTTGCTTGCTGACAGGCTCTGCTGTCACGATGAGTGTAAGGCTGAGACTTATTAATGAAAGAATATATTTCTTCATATGCGGTTAGTTATGGATAAATTATTGCTCATATCCTTTAGGGTTGTTTTTCTGGAAATTCCATGAGTCACGACACATTTCCTCTATGCCGTATTTGGCCTCCCAACCTAATTCTGCCTTAGCCTTGGCTGGATTGCAGTAGCAAGTGGCAATATCGCCCGGACGACGAGGTTTGATTACATAAGGAACCTTAAGACCATTAGCCTTCTCAAAGGCTTTAACAACGTCAAGAACTGAATATCCATGTCCCGTTCCGAGGTTGTATATAGCCAGTCCTTTGTTTTCCTGGATTGCCTTAAGAGCACAGACATGACCATCAGCGAGGTCCACGACATGGATGTAATCACGAACGCCTGTTCCGTCTGGTGTATCATAATCATCGCCAAAGATGCCCAGTTCTTTACGAATACCAATTGCGGTTTGGGTGATATAAGGCATCAGATTGTTTGGGATACCGTTAGGATTCTCTCCAATCAATCCAGACTCGTGAGCACCAATGGGGTTGAAGTAACGAAGGAGAACGATATTCCATTCGGGATCAGCTTTCTGAACATCCATCAGCACTTGCTCTATCATAGACTTTGTCCATCCGTAAGGATTGGTACATTGTCCTTTTGGACATTCTTCTGTGATGGGGATAATAGCGGGATCACCATATACAGTAGCACTGGAGGAGAAAATAAAATTTTTGCATCCATGCTGACGCATTACATCCAGAAGTACAAAGACGCCATTCATGTTCGTTTCATAGTACATCAATGGCTTAGCAACCGATTCACCCACGGCTTTGAGACCGGCAAAGTTAATTACAGCATCTATTTTATGCGATGAGAAGACTTTATCCATAGCCTCATGGTCTCGGATGTCAGCCTCAATAAGCGTAACCTTATGACCTATGATTTTCTCAACTCTACGGATTGCTTCAGGTTGGGAATTATAAAAATTATCTACTACAACCACGCTATGTCCGGCTTTGTCTAGTTCAATGAGAGTATGACTACCAATGTAACCAGCACCTCCTGTTAAAAGAATATTCATATTATTTTGTTTTAGATTATAATCCGAATAATGTTTTAAGGCCATTATCAACGCCGCTAAAGCCCATGAAAGCCATTGCCAACAACCCTGCAGTAACAAGTGCAATACTCATACCCTGCATACCTTTTGGAATGTTCATCATGCTAAGATGCTCACGTATTCCTGCAAATACAACCAATGCAAGGGCAAAACCAATGGCTGTGCTGACGGCAAAAACAACACCTGTTAGCAAGTTGGGCTCAAGGCCTTGTGAAGCATATGTACCGTTGGCAACCAGAATAGCCACACCAAGGATGCAACAGTTGGTCGTGATGAGCGGCAGAAAGACGCCTAACGCCTGATAAAGAGCAGGAGCGCTCTTCTTCAGGATTATCTCTACCATCTGAACCAATGCGGCAATCACCAATATGAAGGCAATCGTCTGAAGATATTCCAGGCCAAAGGCTTCTAATACATACTTCTGAATAACGTAGGTAACAATGGTAGCCAACGTCAACACAAAGGCAACGGCAGCTCCCATACCTATAGCAGAATCCACCTTCTTGCTTACACCAAGGAAAGGACAGATTCCAAGGAACTGCGACAGAACAATATTGTTAACAAATATCGCTGTGATGAATATAAGTAAGTATGCCATAGTTATGCTTTTTTAAACTTGTTGATGATTGCTATGAGATAACCAAGAGCAATGAAGGCTCCAGGTGCAAGCACGAAGACAAGTGCTCCGTAATCTTCTGGGAAGAGCGTCATATTAAACACCTTACCTGTGCCGAGCAACTCACGAGTTGCGCCCAATAGGGTGAGAGCTAGTGTAAAGCCGATGCCCATTCCGATGCCATCGCACACACTGCTGATAACGCCATTCTTGGCGGCAAAAGCTTCTGCTCGACCAAGGATGATACAGTTCACAACAATCAGCGGAATGAAGAGACCAAGGCTAGCATCGACGTCGGGAGCATAGGCCTTGATGAGCATCTGCAGGATTGTTACGAGAGACGCAATCACGACGATGAACGAAGGGATGCGAACCATGTCGGGAATCAGGTTCTTGATGAGTGATATGATAAGGTTGGAGAAGATGAGGACAGCCATTGTGGCGAGTCCCATCGACATGCCATTTATGGCGCTGCTTGTCGTTCCAAGAGTCGGGCACATGCCTAGCAGGAGCACAAACGTAGGATTCTCCTTTATGATACCGTTTAGTAGGACTTTTATGTTGTTCATTTCAGTTTCCTCCAATACATTAAATGTTATTATCATTTGCTTGTTTGCTGGCTCCGCTTTGTCCGTCGGCAGAACTTTCGGAGAGCGTCTTGTAAGCTTCATTGATACAACGAAGGAAAGCACGACTGGTGATGGTCGATGCTGTGATAGCATCCACTTCACCTCCATCCTTGCTGACAGTCAGATTGCCTGCCTGTCTGCCGATGACGTCGCCTTTCTTCCCTTTCTGGAACCAATCCTGTGCCTTAGCACCGAGTCCCGGAGTTTCGCTCGACTCAAGCACTTTGTAGCCTAGAATCGTACCATCTTGAGCAAGACCCACCATAACGGTCAATGCACCGCCAAAGCCTTTTGGATCTGTTATCTTGATGGCTGTACCTTCCTGACCCGCCAAAACTTCCTGTTCGGCATCTTTCTCCTGTTGTGCTTTAAGCGCCTTGATGGTAGGTGCAGTAATGTCGTTTACATAACCGAGGGCTGCTCCAGCAACAACTGCGATGGCTGTCAGCACGATGGCCATATTGTACCAAGTGGATTTAAGCTTCTTCATTTCTTTTCCTCCTTTCTGACGACTTCGCCAAAACGTTCAGGTTTGCAATATGTATTGATGAGAGGCGTAAATGCATTCATGATAAGAATGGCAAATGACATACCCTCTGGGTAAGCACCCCAGTTACGTATGATAATCGTCAGCACACCAATACTGATACCGTAGATGATCTGACCTTTACCGCTCATAGGTGAGGTAACATAGTCAGTTGCCATGAAGCAGGCACCCAACATTAAACCTCCACTGCATAATACCTGAGTAGGTAATGCATAAACGGGATTGCTGGCATGCAGGATGGCAGACAATACGGCTACTGTTCCCAGAATACTTACAGGAATGTGCCAAGTGATGATCTTACGCCAAATCATGAACAAGCAGCCCACAAGAAGCAGCAAAGCACTGACTTCTCCTAAGGAACCTCCTGTCTGGCCAATCAGCATTTCGCTTGCATCAGGCAGTTGCTCAAGTACTCGAGGATCGCCACTTGCAATCGCATTCTGCATGATGAAGAGTGGGGTAGCAGCAGTCTCGGCATCCGTATAAGCGAGATGTTGACCAACAACTGGCCAAGAAGTCATCTGCACAGGGAAGCTGATGAGCAGGAACACGCGACCAACAAGAGCGGGATTGAATGGGTTCTGTCCTAAACCTCCGAAGGTCATCTTTCCAACACCAATGGCAACAAGTGCACCAACGATAATAATCCAGGTTGGCAGATTGCTTGGCAAGTTGAATCCAAGCAGGAGACCAGTCAAGATGGCACTGCCGTCGCAAATGGTACAAACTTTTCTGCCAAGAATGAACTTGGTGATAACCCACTCAAAGAGAACGCATGATGCCACTGATGTGGCAAGCACAATGGCTGCGCCCAAGCCAAAGAACCAAAGGCTGGCTGCAAGGGCGGGCACCAAGGCTAAGCATACACCATACATATTCTTCTGTACAGAGTCTCCTCCGTGAACATGCGGTGATAATGATATAATTGGTTTCATATTAATTCAGAATTCTTAAATCATAATTCATAATTACTTCTTTGGCGCAGTCCTGCTACGGATGATGCCCATGACGGTGGTTTTACCCACACGCACCATATCCAACAGGGGACGCTTGCTAGGGCAGGTAAACTGGCAGCTACCACACTCTATGCAACTGACGATATCATTCTTCTCGGCTGCCTCCCAATCTTCCATAGCGGAGAGTTTGCTCAGCAAGTAAGGCTCCAAACCCATGGGACATGCGCTTACACACTTGGCACAGCGGATGCAGGGCTGAGGCTCACTACGACGAGCTTCCTTATCGTTCATGATAAGTAGACCGCTTGAGCCCTTTGTCATGGGAACTTCCAGACTCAACAGAGCCTTACCCATCATGGGACCACCGCCAATTATCTTACCGGTATCCTCGGGCAGGCCTCCGCATTCGTCAATAAGCTGCTGGAAGGGAGTGCCCAAGCGAGCCAGAAGGTTGCTGGGATTCTTGACACTCTTACCCGTAACAGTAATGATACGGTCTATGAGGGGCTTGTTCTTCATCACAGCCTCGTAGATGGCATAGGCTGTTCCCACGTTCTGTACTACAGCACCCACGCTGATGGGTATAGCTGGAGGAGCAGGAACCTGACGACCAATGACAGCATCAATCAACTGCTTCTCACCACCTTGGGGATACTTAACCTTCAGGGGTACAACCTCTATATTAGGATACTGACTAGCCTTCTCTGTCATCAACTTGATGGCATCAGGTTTGTTGTTCTCAATACCGATGTAGCCCTTGGTAACATTAACAGCCTTCATAATCAGGTCAACACCCACCAGAATCTCGTCTGCATGCTCCAGCATAAGTCGGTGGTCAGCTGTAAGATACGGTTCACATTCTACTGCATTGATTATAACACACTCTGCCTTGCTTCCTGGGGGAGGTGTCAGCTTAACGTGGCAGGGGAAAGTAGCACCACCAAGTCCCACAATACCAGCGTTCTTGATTTTCTCTACAATGGTCTTGCTGTCCAGATCAGGACGGTCAGAGAGACGTACCAGGTCTTTTGAGCGGTCTATTGATTCTTCCCACTCATCGCCTTCTACATCAACTATGACAGCCATACGACGGGTGCCGCTGGCATCTAGAACAGCATCTATCTTATTCACCTTACCACTTACCGAACTGTAAACAGGAGCACTGACAAAGCCTCCTGCCTCAGCAAGTAAAGTTCCTACCTTTACCACATCACCCTTCTGGACAACGGGCTTGGCAGGTGCACCTATGTGCTGGAACATACTGAAAACAGCCTGCTTAGGCAGGGCAGCCTCACGGATGGGACTACCGGCAGACAGTTTATTCTCTGCGGGATGAACACCGCCTATGTGAAATGTCTTCATAATTCTTATTCAGCTTTTGCGGGTTCAACATTCTGATTCGGAGTACCCTGAGGTGCAGGTTCCTCTGTCTTAGGCTTGCGTGGAGGGAAGTTAAAGCCGTGAATAGCCCCCTTAGGACAAGCCTCCTCACACTTACGGCACATCTTGCACTTCTCAGCATCAATGTAAGCCAAGTTGTTCTCGAGGGTGATAGCCTCGAACTTCTCGCAAGTCTTCACACACTTTCCGCAACCTATACATGATGCTTTACATGCCTTGTTTGCAATAGCTCCCTTATCTTTGTTGTTACAGAGCACCACAACCCTACGTCCCTTAGGACCTTTCAGCCGGATTTCAATGATACCTCTTGGGCATGCTTTAGCACAGGCACCACATGCGGTACATTTCTCCTCGTCAACAACAGGAAGGCCAGTCTCGGCATCCATGCTGATAGCGCCAAATTGGCATTTGGCTACACAGTCGCCACAGCCCAAACAGCCATATGCACAGGCTGTATCGCCCATACCAGTCATGTTCTTGACACGACAACTTACAGCACCGTCAAACTCTGCGTTGCGGGGGCGATTCTCACATGTACCATTACAACGCACAACAGCCACCTTGGGCGCACTGGCTACAGCAGCCATACCCAGGATTCCAGCCACCTGTTCCATTACAGGCTGACCACCCACGGGGCACAGTTTGCCTTCCAGACCACCTCCGTCAGCAGCCTTAACACATGCTGCGGCAAAGCCAGAACAGCCAGGATAGCCGCAACCACCGCAGTTGGCCTGAGGCAGTACTTCTGAAACCTGCGCGATGCGTGGATCTTCATGTACAGCAAACCGATTGGAAATGATATAGAGTACCAGTGCTGAGACCAGTCCTATAACTCCTAATACGATTACTGCAATAAGAATTACATTCATAGATTGATTGATTATTTTAAATTATTTTCGTTATTGATGATTTTATGAATAGTAAATCCAAAATGCTTACCAATGTTGTTTCGGAACACATAAAGAGCTGCATAATAGACAGCCAAAACTGCCAGCGATAGCAGTATGCCCGTCAACTCCCCTTCGAACTTAACACCGACAAACAAAAAAGCAACCATCAGGAGTAGGGGAATAAGGTAACAAATATATGCAGCACGAAGCCCCTGAACTACAGCACATTCAACGTTTACGTTTTCACCAATCTGTACTTCCTGCCCATTCAGCGAGGCTATAACAATTTTTTCCTTATTCTCGCTACTACGACAGAGTTGACGAGCACTGCAACCACTGCAAGCCGATGCCTGCAGAATGCGCACTCGACAGATGTCTGCCTCTATGTACTCTACAATACCTTTATGACGGATGGTCTCTTTTGGGCTCATAACACCTATAAAAGCGCACAAAATTAAGATTTTTCTTGTTAAATACCTAATTATATATAGTGAGATTTTATGAATTTGCTTAAAAAAGTTGATTATGTGTTTGTTTTTGCCGAATTATTTTTAACTTTGCAGAGCAAAGGTCACAAAAAAAAGAAAACACATGAACAAATCCTATGCCACACAAACATGCTGCAAAATTAACTTGGGTTTGAACATCGTCGAGCGTCGTCCAGATGGCTACCACAATCTACAGACCATATTCTATCCAGTCCCACTCTGTGATGAGTTGTTGATAAGCAAGGGAGAAAAAGAGGATGTGCTAACTTTACGTGGTAATCCTTTGGAGGGTGAGGTTCAGGATAACTTAGTGCTACGCGCTGTCCGATTGCTTCGGCAGGAGGGCTTTCAGATTCCACCTCTCCATATCGACTTGCGCAAGGTAATACCCAGTGGTGCTGGGCTAGGGGGGGGGAGTAGTGATGCCGCCTGTATGGTCAGAACCCTTTCTCTTCTTTATGACCTTCCTCTTTCAGAAGAACAAATGAAGGGACTTGTGGCAAAGTTGGGTGCTGATTGTCCATTCTTCATAAATCCGAGTCCCTTATATGCAGAAGGAATAGGCAATGTCTTTACCCCCATCTCTTTGAACCTAAGCGGATGGTACTTGCTACTTGTGAAACCAGAGGTACATGTTTCCACTCGCGAAGCATATGCTGGAGTACATCCCCATCAACCGGCTTATTCTTTACTTGAGATAGCAAAATTGCCGGTCGGACAATGGGCAGAAAGGATGGTGAATGATTTTGAGGAGAGTATCTTCTCCAATCATCCATTACTTTCAAAAATCAAGAAGGAATTGTATCATCAGGGTGCAGCTTATGCTGCTATGAGTGGAAGCGGTAGTACGCTATATGGACTGTTCCGATCACGCCCCGACTGCGAACATCTTTTTACAGATCACTTCACGTTTGTCTGCCAACTATAAGAAGTTCTATAAATCTATCAGTAATGCATCTTCTCCTTCGTTGCGAAGACTGCGAAGGGCATCCCATTCCGGCGTACCTGTTTGCCAGACAAGAGAAGGATTCTCTATGCCATGTGAGTCGATGCGACGAGTAACCATCCCGACTGTTATACGATGAATGTCTATCGCCGGCAAGTAATGAGGTTCATCGCCTGGCTCATTATGAGCTTCTACAAGAAGTTGCACACGTGTCAGCTCGTCAAGCAAGATGCCAACCAGACTGTCGGGTAGGTGAGTGTCAACTGCTAAACGATGCGCCGTAAAAGGCTTCAGGCCGGAAGCAAAATGCTTGCAGATGCGGCTCATCAGCAAAAGGATTAGCGTATCGCGATAACGGCGGCTCAACTCGTCGCTTATGCGTTCGAAAGCATAGGTATGCAAACTCTGGTTAGCGTAGCAGAATTGTGCGCCAAACAGACAGATGCACCAAGAAATTTGCATCCACAACATAAAGAGCGGTATTGCTGCAAAAGACCCGTAAATGGCGTTGTATGCACTCAGTTTTATCTGGTAGTGCACGTATGCCCATTCTACTGCCATGAAGACAGTTCCCGTCAGGATGCCCGGCCATATTGTGTGCTTCCATTTAACACGCGTATTGGGCATCAGCTTGAAGAGTGCTATGAATGCGGCTATAGCAAAGATGACGGGCGAGACGTGCAGGAAGAAAGACATCGTTCTACTTAGAATCTGTGTTTCAGGCAGTAGCGTACGGAATGTTTGCAGGAAAATATTCAAACCGCTGGTGATGACAATGACAAATGGAATGAACAGGAAGACGCTGAAATAGTCAAGAATCTGGCGATAGATGGTGCGTGAGCGCTTGACGAACCAGATGGTATTGAAAGCCTGCTCTATATTTGATGTTAGCGAGAGCAATGTATATAGAAGGAATATCAAGCCGATACCGATAAAAACCCCACCTTGGGTGTGTTGAAGGTAGGAATCCACAAAGTAGAGAATCGTATCGGCAATATCAGGATTACCTTCCAGCGAGTTCCTGAGTTTTGTCTCGATAATTGTGTCGAAGCCAAAGCCTCTGGCAATAGCGAAAATAATTGCCAGCACAGGAACAGCGGCTAACATACTGCTGTAGGTTAGGGCTGAAGCAAAACTCATGATATGGTTCTTAGTGAGACATTCCCATGTGATGACAAAACGCTTCAGCACAGTCAGTCCCAGCCGTTCCAGACGACTGAGCCTCTTCTCATTAACACTCCATATATGTTCTAAACTAACCATAAAAAAATAACGGACAGTGAACCTATAAGCCGGGTTCTGTATCCTATCTGATACCGAAGCATTTCGAAAGGATGCTTGCCATTTATCTAGGAACAGCGTCACCGCTATCCTCAATCGTTCTACCCTCCGGCTCGGGCGGGCAGCCCTCTCTTTTGTTCGCCGGTTTACATGAACTTTCAACTCCCGGAGTGCACAGCACCGACATCACTGCCGGCCTGGTGGGCTCTTACCCCGCCTTCTCACCCTTACCTCGCCTGAGCGGGGCGGTCATTTTCTTCTGCACTTACTGACCCTCGCGAGCCTCTTCCTGTTAGGAAGCAGGATGCCCTGTGTTGCCCGGACTTTCCTCTTCTATGCGCCAATCAATGAAACTGGCACAGAGCAGCGACAAGCCGGTTCACTGTCTGTTTCTTGGCGCAAAGATATGAAATAATTCATAATCCGAAATTCATAATTAATAATTTTTTCCCAAAATGATTATTTTTTGTAAGTATATGCAAGAGAGGAGTATTTTATGCTATTGTTTACTAAACATAATCCCCATTATAATTTACAAAACATTACGATAATCATATTGTTTCTGACAAATAAAACGATTCTGTCAAATCATTGTATTCTTGACTGCGCTTCCCTTTGTCGTCTGTGAGGCAAATTTCTGACTCTTCTGTTACGTTATATGTTTCATCAGAAAAAGTCAGCATAACTCGTTTTGGTGGTTTATTTGCTTTTGTCCGCACCATACATCTACGATTCAGATACAATCCTTCTACAAGGCATAGACTTACAAACTCCTGCATGAGTCCACTTGGAATAATGACAGAAAACATACCTCCTTTGCTGAGTAACGCTGTAATTTTTTTTATAAGTTGAGGAAATGGCAGACTACTGCTATTGCGAGCTATGGAGCGCACAAAAGTGTTCGGCAAAGTGTCTTCGGTAAAGAAAGGCGGATTACAGAGTATTGCATCGAAAGGCTCCTGGGGAGAGAATGTCAGAATATTCTGAGAAACACACTTTACACGGTCAACAAATGGACTTTCTGAAATGTTTTCCTGTGCTTGAAGGACTGCCTCTTCATCTATGTCGATACCCAAAACCATTGCTTGGGGATTCCGTTGTGCTGCCATCAGGGCAATAAGTCCTGTTCCTGTTCCGATGTCCAAAATGCGCTTGCCTTCGACATTACCCCAAGCGCCCAATAACACGCCGTCTGTGCCGACCTTCATCGCACATCGGTCGTGATGGATACAGAAATACTTGAATTGAAAAAATGTGTTGCTCATTTTGAGAATGACAGGCTATAAATTAGATTTTAGGATTGGTTTATTCTGGGGGCATTTGTTCTTTGACGTGCAAATTTACAATATTTAATTGTATGTGCGCACGAAATTTGGCTTTTTTTTTGTACTTTTGCACCCGCCTATAATTAACGTACATCGTAATTTGTAGATATAATCATGTTTGATAATAACAAGAAAACCTTTTCTTTTGTGGCAGAAGTATCGGGCGAGACCGAAAAGTTGATGCATGCGCATTATGGTGGCGAAATGCCGATTATTACGCTTCGTGACAACATTTTCTTCCCAGGTACAGTCTCTCCGATTACCGTTGGTCGCAAATACAGTATAAAGACGTTGCGTAAGTTGGAACGTACCGATGGAATGGTAGCACTACTCACACAGAAAACGCCAGAGGTGGATAATCCGCAAACAGAGGATCTCTACCCCATTGGAGTCGCAGCCAAGCTTGTACATTCCATGCAGATGCCAGATGGCACATACAATGCTCTGTTTCAGGCGTTTAACCGCGTGCAAATACAAGAACTTCGCCAGGTTGGAGGTAGCTACGAAGGCACTGTGACCACACTCACCGACCAGATACCCGAACGCTTGGAACTGGCTGAGTACAAGGCTATGCTGGCAATGCTCAAGGAACGTACCGGTAAGTTGATGAGCATCCTGGATGACTATCCCGACGAACTTACTCAATACATTAACAACATGGAGCCGTCGACCTTCATGCTCAATACGATATGCAGTTATATGCCGCTTTCTATTGAGCAAAAGTATGACCTCCTCTCCTGCCCTTCTGAACTTGAGCGTCTGCAGCAAGCCATCCAGTTTGCCAATAACATCATTGAGCTCATGAAGCTCAAACGCAAGATTGAAAATAAGACGCGAAGCGACCTTGACCAGCAGCAGCGAGAATACTTCCTGCGCCAGCAGGTTCAGAACATACAAAGCGAGTTGGGTGATAAGGATGAGTCGAGCGTCAGGCAGGAAGATGTCACAAACCTGAGGAGCAAAGCCGCAGCCAAGCATTGGAGTAAGCAGACAGCAGAAATTTTCGAGAAAGAGGTGGCAAAGTTGAACCGTATCAATATCCAGTCACCCGACTACAATGTGCAACTACAATATCTTCAGACCGTTGTAGGTCTGCCTTGGAACGAATGTACCCGTGACAACACCAATATTGCGATGGCCGAGAAGAAACTGAATCGCGACCATTACGGGATGGAGAAAGTCAAGGAACGCATTCTGGAACACCTGGCTGTCTTGAAGATGCGCAAGGATCGCCAGAGTCCCATCATATGCCTTTATGGCCCTCCAGGAGTCGGTAAGACTAGTCTCGGTAAAAGCATTGCTGAAGCATTGGGACGAAAGTATGTACGTGTCAGCCTTGGCGGTGTACATGATGAGAGTGAGATTCGTGGTCACCGTCGCACCTATATCGGGGCAATGCCCGGTCGTATCATTCAGGGTATGCAGCGTGCAGGCAGTTCAAACCCTGTCTTCATTCTCGACGAGATTGACAAGCTTACGCTTGGTTCCATTCATGGTGATCCTTCCTCTGCTCTTCTCGAAGTGCTCGACCCAGAGCAGAACGTTGCTTTCCACGATAACTATATTGACTTGGATTATGACCTCAGCAAGGTCATGTTCATCGCAACAGCCAACGACATAGGCACTATCCCACGTCCCCTACTCGACCGCATGGAACTCATTGAAGTAGATGGCTATATCACTGAGGAGAAGATTGAGATTGCCAAACGCCATCTTGTGCCAAAGAACCGTGAAAAGAACGGATTGAAGGAACATACCGCTTTGAAGATAGCAAAACCTGCTCTGGAGTTCATCATCGAACGCTATACCCGCGAAAGTGGTGTGCGTGGTTTGGAGAAGCAAATCGACAAGCTCTTCCGGCGTGTTGCCCTTCGTGTGGCAAAGGGAGAGATGGAGAATGACCACAGCATCTCGAAGGAAGAAGCTGAGGATTTGCTCGGCAAGCCTATTTTCAGTCGTGATTCCTATCAGGGCAACGACTATGCTGGTGTTGTTACAGGCCTTGCCTGGACAAGTGTGGGCGGTGAGATTCTATTTATTGAGACTAGCCTGAGCAAAGGCAAAGGCAGCAAACTTACCCTCACGGGCAATCTTGGTGACATCATGAAGGAGAGTGCTCTGCTTGCCCTCGAATACATTCGGGCTCATGCCGACAAACTCGGAATCGACAGCCGCATCTTCGAGAACTACAACCTTCATGTTCATGTCCCTGAGGGCGCTGTACCAAAGGACGGTCCCAGTGCGGGTATCACGATGGCTACAAGCATTGCATCAGCCCTGACCCAACGGAAAGTTCGCGCAGGATTAGCAATGACAGGCGAGATAACGCTTCGCGGCAAAGTATTGCCCGTAGGCGGCATCAGAGAGAAGATACTTGCAGCCAAACGAGCCGGTATCAAGGACATCATTCTTTGCAAGGAAAACAAGAAAGACATCGAAGAGATTCCTGCAGAATACCTCAATGGCCTCACATTCCACTATGCTGCAGACATACAGGATGTGCTCGACTTCGCCCTGCTAAAGGAAAAAGTCCAAAATCCTATCACTTTTACATTTGATGAAAAAAATAACGATATTGAATCGTAAATAGAAAATTGTCAAATAGTAAATGGTATGACCTTTCTGCTGCAGCACACTGACCCTCTTTCTGATGCCCGAGCCGGACTCATTACCACCGACCACGGACAGATAGAGACGCCTATCTTTATGCCAGTAGGCACTGTTGGCAGCGTGAAGGGCATTACCGACCGAGACCTGCACAACGAAGTCCGAGCTCAGATAATCCTGGGTAATACCTATCACCTCTACCTTCGCCCCGGCACAGAGATACTTCAAAAGGCCGGAGGTCTGCATCGCTTCAATGGCTGGGACAGACCTATCCTGACCGACAGCGGTGGCTTTCAGGTATTCTCATTATCCGGTATCCGCAAACTGACGGAAGAGGGTTGCACCTTCCAGAGTCACATCGATGGCAGCCGGCATACCTTCACCCCCGAGAAGGTGATGGATATCGAGCGCAGCATTGGTGCCGACATCATCATGGCGCTCGACGAGTGTCCCCCAGGCAATAGCGACTACAACTACGCCAAGAAGAGTCTGGGTCTCACCCAGCGATGGTTGGACCGCTGCATCAAGCGCTTCAACGAGACAGAGCCGCTTTATGGATACAATCAAAGCCTCTTCCCCATCGTGCAGGGCTGCACCTATCGCGACCTCAGGGAACAGAGTGCCGAGTTCGTAGCGTCGAAGGGTGCAGACGGTAATGCGATTGGCGGTTTGGCTGTAGGAGAGCCTACTGAAGTCATGTACGAGATGATCGAGGTGGTCAATGCGATCCTGCCGAAGGACAAACCACGCTATCTGATGGGAGTCGGTACGCCGGCCAACATCCTTGAAGCCATCGAGCGAGGCGTGGATATGTTCGACTGTGTGATGCCCACCCGCAATGGCCGCAACGCTATGCTCTTCACCAGCCAGGGCATCATGAATATGCGCAACAAGAAATGGGAGGACGACTTCTCCCCTATCGATCCCGATGGAACAGCCTGGGTAGATAGCTTCTACAGCCGAGCATACCTGCACCATCTCTTCAAGGCGCAGGAATTGCTAGCTCTGCAAATCGGCAGCATCCACAATCTTGCCTTCTACCTCTGGCTCGTTGGCGAGGCACGCAAACACATCATCTCGGGCGACTTCTCAAGCTGGAAGCCTGGCATGATTAAACAAGTGACACAGAGACTGTAATGAAGATACCTTTTCTCAAACGAATCGACCGCTACATCATCGGTAAGTTCCTTGGTACTTACTTCTTCTCCATCGTGCTGATTATCAGTATCGGTGTGGTGTTCGATTTCAATGAGAACATCGACCGTTTCACCGAGTCGCATGCTCCTTGGCGGGCTATCGTCATGCAGTACTATCTGAACTTCATCCCCTACTACGCCAACCTCTTCAGCGCCCTGTTCGTCTTCATCAGCGTCATCTTCTTCACCTCGAAGATGGCGGAAGGCAGCGAAATCATTGCGATGATCAGTGCGGGCATCAGTTACCGGCGATTGCTGTTGCCGTATATGATCAGCTCTGCCATCATTGCTGCGATGACCTTCTACCTCGGTGCAGAGGTTATTCCGCGGAGTAGCGTCAAGCGTCTCGCTTTCGAGAATACATACAAGAAACGCAACAAGAACCCGACCTATGCCGAAAAGGTGCAACTGCAGGTCGAGCCAGGGGTCATTGCCTATATGGAGCACTTCGACGGCGTAAGCAAAACGGGCATCCACTTCTCGCTCGACAAGTTCGAGAACAAGAGGCTCGTCTCCCATCTCTCTGCCAATACGGCGGTCTATGATACCCTGAGCGATGTGCGTTACCAGTGGCATCTTCGGGATGTCACCATTCGTGAGTTGAGGGGAATGAGGGAGAAAATCACATACTATGACCTTGTGGATTCCATTATTCGCCTGGAACCGCAGGATTTCCTCTTTATCCGCAATCAGCAGGAAACGATGACCAATGTCCAACTGAAGGAATACATCGATAAGCAGCGCAACCGAGGTACAGGCAACCTGAACATCTTCGTGGTGGAGTACTACAAGCGCTATGCTTCGCCCTTTGCCGCATTCATCCTCTCTTCCATCGGAATGTCGCTCTCCTCGCGGAAACGCAAGGGAGGAATGGGACTCGCACTTGGCACAGGTATTGCCCTGAGTGCCACCTACATCCTGCTGCAAGGCATTTCCGCGACCTTCTCGACCAATGCTGGCATGCACCCAGCCCTCGCGGCTTGGATGCCGAATATACTATACACTCTCATTGCAATCTATCTCTACCGAAAGGCCCCAAGATAATATGGATTTCTACGACCTCGACCTAAATGATGATGTCCTCGATGCACTCGACGACATGAATTTCACTGATACGACTCCCATACAGGAGCACGCTATTCCGCCCATTCTGGAAGGGCGCGATGTGATGGGCGTTGCACAGACCGGTACCGGCAAGACTGCCGCCTATCTGTTGCCTGTGCTGAGCATGTTGGCAGATGGCGGGTATCCCCCAGATGCCATCAACTGCATTATCATGTCGCCTACCCGCGAACTCGCCCAGCAGATCGACAGCGCCATGCAGGGCTTTGCCTACTATCTGAACGGCATCAGCAGTGTGGCTGTCTATGGCGGCAACGACGGCGTTCGCTACGAACAAGAGAAACGAGCCATGCAGAGCGGCGCAGATGTGGTCATCGCCACGCCGGGCCGACTCATCAGCCACCTCAGCCTCGGCAATATCGACCTCAGCCGCGTCTCCTTCTTTATCCTCGACGAAGCCGACCGTATGCTCGACATGGGTTTCTGCGACGATATACTTCTGATAGCGAAGGCTCTTCCGAAAGAGCATCAGACAATCATGTTCAGCGCCACAATGCCAGGCGACATATTAAGCTTGGCACACAGCATCTTGCGCAATCCTGTTGAAGTAAAACTTGCAGTTAGCAAGCCGGCCGACAATATCCGCCAGAGTGCCTATTTGTGCTACGAGCCGCAGAAGCTTCTCATCGTCAAACACATGTTCGAGCAGGAGGCTCCACATCGGGTTATCATCTTTGTGGGTTCAAAGAAAAAGACGAAAGAGCTGGCCATCAGTATTATTCGTGCCGGGTACAATGCACGGGCTATGCACAGCGACCTGACGCAGCCCGAGCGCGACGAGGTGATGTACCTCTTCCGCAGCGGCAAGATAGACATCCTCGTGGCAACGGATATCGTGGCCCGCGGTATTGACATCGATGATATAGCAATGGTCATCAATTTCGATGTGCCTCACGACGAAGAGGACTACGTGCATCGCATCGGACGAACAGCAAGGGCAGGCCGCGGAGGTCGGGCCGTCACATTTGTCAACGAGAAGGACATGCACCCGTTCCGCCAGATAGAGCGTTTCCTGGGCAAGGAGATATACAAGGAGCAGGTACCCGAGGAATTCGGAGAAACACCTGCCTATACCTCGAGGAGCAAGGGACAGGGAGCAAAAGGCAAGAAAAGATGGGGCGGAAAACCTCGCCATAATCATGGCAAAGGCAAATCCCCCAAACGACCAAACGACTAATCCCCCATTCCGCGACTACAATCGCGCCTTTGTACTAAAGTATCAAAGAACGACCAATGAGAAATCTGACCGGAGCACAATACGCTGCCAGCAAATACATACAACTGCCTGTGAAGGAGGCAATGCCGCTTATGGAGTTCCTGATGAAGGAGATGAGCGGTATCAGTCGCAACCGCGTCAAGGACCTCCTGCAGGGGCACGGCATCATGGTGAACAGGAAGCTCGTCACGCAGTACGACTTCATGCTCAGTCCGGGGCAGACGGTGCTCGTCAGTCGCCACAAGCGCAGCACCGAGCTCCTGAACAAGTATGTGAAGATTATCTACGAGGACAAGGACCTCATCGTCATCGAGAAGTCCGAGGGCATCCTCAGCATGGCCTCTACTCCGGGGCAGTACTGCGTCAAAACCATACTCGACGAGTATTTCCGACGCCGTCATTTCCGCTGTACAGCCCATGTGGTGCACCGTCTCGACCGCGACACCAGCGGCCTTATGATCTACGCCAAGAATCTGGAGATTCGCAAGATGCTCGAGGCCGACTGGCACAACATCGTCTATGACCGCCGCTACGTGGCTGTGCTCTGTGGCGAGATGCAGCAGGAGGGCGGCACAGTACACTCCTGGCTGAAGGACAACAAGGCGTACGTCACCTACAGCAGCCCCACCGACAACGGTGGCAAGGAGGCCATCACACACTACCGGCGCATCGCCACAAATGGCCGATACACGCTGGCAGAGATGCGGCTCGAGACCGGGCGCAAGAACCAGATACGCGTCCACATGAGTGACCTGGGCTATCCCGTTGCCGGAGACGAGAAATATGGTGATGGCCAGAATCCCCTTCATCGTCTTGCCCTCCATGCTTTCCGCCTCTACTTCTATCACCCCCGCACAGGCGAACCCATGCAGTTCGAAACACCCCACCCCACTGCTTTCACAAGACTATTTCAAATTCAAAATAACTAAATTCAAAATTCAAAATAACCAAATTCAAACAATTAACACCAGCTATTATGAAAAATCTTCGTTATTTTGCAGCCATCGTGGCTGCCAGTCTTACACTCGCATCCTGTGGTCTTGGTACAACAGGCAACACCACGTCGAACACTGCCAGCTCGAGCAGCCAGGTCCTGACACAGGCAGGCACAGACATCCTCGGCACCCTGCTCGGCAGCATTCTGGGCAACACCACATCCCAGCAGTCCCTCGCCGGCACCTGGACCTACTACGGGCCAAAGGTTGTCTTCGAGAGCGAGAACATCCTCTCTCAGCTTGGCGGACAGGTAGTCAGCAGCAATCTTGAGTCGAAGCTCGGCACCCAGCTCCAGAAAATGGGCTTCAGCGCTGGCAAATCAACACTTGTCCTGAACAGTGACAAGTCCTGCACCCTGGCTCTCGGCACCAAGTCATGGCCCGGAACTTACGTCTATGATGCCAGCACCAACAAAATGACGCTGACCGGCGTGCTTGGCATGGCTCAGATGACCTGCACCGTTTCCGTGCAAGGCAATCAGCTCTACATGCTTTTCGATGCCGACAAACTGCTTGCTGTGGCCACGTCGCTCAGCAGCAAGAGCGCCAGCAGCCTTTCCTCCCTGCTGGGCAGCTACTCCGGCCTCAAGCTCGGCTGGGTTATGACAAGGTAAAAATCGCATAGCATCGCACTACACAAACAGGCGGCCACCGGAATTAACCGATGACCGCCTGATTCACTAAAATACCCTGAATTTACAATTTGCAAAATTTACATTTTGTCGTAAGTTGTTGAAACACAAAAGCCAGGCCCGCGTCATTGTGACACGAGCCCAGCTTTCTCATTTTTAATTTTTAACTTTTAATTTTTAATTTCTCATAGCGTTTCCTTGTCACCTTATACAGCGTCCACAGCATGCTGTTGGCGTTGCACTCGTGGCAGTTCAGCGCTTTGAGGCCCATATCCACCATAGCCATCGTGTAGCCCCTGACGATTGTCTCGTCATCGACCCGCACGCCGCATTCCACCTTTATCATGGCTCTGACGATAGCCACCATGAGGAACATGTCGCGGAAGTCAGGCTTCGTGTTGGGTGTGCCGCCTATCTCGCGTGCCACCCTGTGGGCGTAGCTCTCCGGGTTGTTGTTGTCATCCCAGGGCGCCCATCGCGACACGATTGCCTGAATGGTCTTTTGGCTGTAAATGTAGATGTAGTTGTGGATGAGGATAAAAGCAGCCCTTATGCCCCATTCCATTTTCGTGAACTGTTCAAACTCGCCATCCGTGTTGATGTCAGTACGCCCTTTCCAATTATTCCGCCACACCAGGCGAATATTCAAGGGATTATTATTTCGAATCCCCCTCGGTTCTTGTTTATTTTCCATAATTTTTAATTTTTCATTTCTAATTTTCTAATTCTCTAATTCTTCCTCCTGAATCTTTCGCTCTTCTGAAAACTGTCAACTGTCAACTGAAGAATATATCCACGAGTTTTCCACTGCGAGATCATTTTGGATGTATTTTCATTGCTCTTTCCCTGTTGCTGGCGGACGCGTTTGGCATCTTCGATGGTGAATTCGTCGGGCAGCAGCTCCAGCAGGTTCCTCGGGCCGCGGGTGCCGATGCGCGAGTCCTCGCCGTGTGTGGCCCGCTCGATGTCGGCCCCGAAGAACTGCATCTTGCACCACAGGTCGTAGTTCAGAGACCAGCGGATGAAGTCCTCGATGCTCTTCTCCCACTTCCCGCCGTTCGCCACGTAGAGCACACAGGCCTTCAGCCAGGCTATCACGCAGGCTCGGTGCGAGAGGTTCCAGTAGGTGTCCGACTGCGACAGCCTTGCGAACTCGGCGCATTCCTGCTGCAGCTTCTGGGCCAGGCGGTAGGCCTGCGGACAGTCTATCAGCCCTCTTGCTCCCACCAGCCTGTCGATGTAGGGCTTCAGAGCCTCGTCGAACTCCGAGTCATACTGCCCGTAGATGGGCTGTTCCGAGCCAATCTCCTGTTCGGGAATCGTGCAGAAGTTGATGCGGCTGATGGGGCCGTCCGTGAGGACGTTGCGGAAGAACCTCCGGCCTTTCAGGATGGTGGAGCAGGCGTTCCAGTTGAAGCGGCACATAGGCCTTGCGGTCACGCTCTGGGTGCCGACACGCGTCTGTCCGTAGGTGGCGTCCGAGTCGAAGGCCAGGCACATCAGCTGGAAGTGCTGTTTGCCCGTTGCGCCCTTCAGCTGCTCGAAGAGGTCCAGCTCGTTCAGCTTCACATAGACGAAGTGCCCTTCCGACTCGTCCATACGGGTCACCAGCGCGGGTTTCGTCATATCGGGGTCGATGATCTGGATGACCAGCCCCTCGGGTCTGAGCAGCTTGTCCTTGTTGGCGCCCTTCTTCTGGCAGTCCTTCTTCCACTCGGTCTCGCGGCGTTCGTTCTCCTTGTCGCGCCGCTCGATGTCAGCCATGATACGTTCGATGGGTTTGTCGATGCAGCCCTTTCCTGCACCCGTTCCCGCCATCAGGCAGTTCATCAGCGTCGCCTCGTGCTCCACGTTGTCGGTGTAGCAGAACCGCACCTGGCAGAGATGTGTGGCAAGCGCCGGGAACACCGCATGTGCCACAGCCGCCTTGTAGATGTCGGGCGTCTTGGAGACGAGGAGCCGAATGAGTTGGGGAAGTTTCTGCGGCATTGCCGGAGGCAACGCCTCTGAATTGACAATTGACGATTGATAATTGACAATTGACTCTTCACCCTTCTCCAGCGCGTTCAGCGTGTTGCGCAGACGGGCTGGGAATGCCTCCAGTTCCGAGTTCAGCGCACTCTGAATCTTCTGGCGCTTTTCCTCCAGAGTGAAGCCGTCGTAGCAGGGAATCACCTGGTCCAGCCACTCGAAGTTTTTGCCGCAGATATGCCTCAGGTCGCAGGCCAGCTGATACGTCAGCGTGTCCCTGTCACCCTTCGTAGGCTCAAACCCGCGATTGTTCACTTCCCAGTATTTTTTCAGAATCTCCGTGAACGGAATGCCGTGATACTCCGTAGGAAATTGAGAATTGATAATTGATAATTGAGAATTATCCAGGGAAGCATTCAATTCTTCTTCGCAAAGCTCAGGCGCAGGCGGAGCACTCTTTACTCTTAATTTTTCATTCTGGCTTGTTGCTCCGCTCTTTCCAGCCCTATACTCCTCATCGTACTTCTCGCCGAAGGCCTTGTTCTCGTAAGTGAACAGCTTTTCGTCAATCAGGATGATATCCTCTTCTGTCGTTATGAATGCCCCTCTCGAAGCATCTTTTCCCGATTCATCAGGAGTCAGGGATTCGTTGCCGAGCTTCTGCGAGAAGTCCAGTTGGTTGTCGATGAGGTTCCCCACCTCGGGGTCGGCGATGAAGACCACCTTCAGCCCGTGACCCGATGGCGTAACATAAACTAACAGGATACGGGCTTTGTCCTCATCAGACAGCTTGGCGTAGGCCTCCTCCCATATCTCCCTCACAGTCTTTTTACTCCCCTCGCCATTCGGAGAGGGGCCGGGGGTGAGGCTGTCTACATGGTCGAAGTCGATGACACACAACCCGTTCAAACGGCAAGCAGATTGCTTGCGCCAATGTCCCTTGATTGGCGTACCGTCCTTGGGGACATACTCCGATTCGTCGAAGGTACCGATGAAAACCGCCAGAGGCAGCTGCTTCTTTTTCCTGTCGTAGGTGGCGGCATCGTCTTTGCTGAGGGCTTCTCGGGCTTCTTTTACCAGGCGGGCTGTCCGGGGCGCCCTTACGAGCGCCCAGAACTGCTCCCCTGTCACTACCTCTGTGGGTAGATTGAATTTCTGTTGATAACAAATCATAAGCTATTGTCAATTATCATTGGTTAAATTTCTTCTCGAGGAATCTTATCACCTGCTTCATCTCCTTCTTGAGCAGGGGGATGAAATCCTTTCTCTCTTCGGTGGGCAGGAAGAAGCCCATGCGGTCGATACCGTCTTCGCAGTTCAGTGACACCCATGCGTGCGGAGTCCTGAAGTCCGTGCTCCGATGCTTGCGCTTCTTCTTTTCCTCCAGATACAGCCTGCCTTCGCGCATGCCCTGCACCTTGAAGTTTCCCGTGAAAGGCTCCATGTCCACGAAGTCGTAGCAGTCGAATCTGCCGATGCGCAAACCGTTTTCCAACTGGCCGAGTGACATCATGCCATCCAGCGTTATCTCTCTCTTAACTAAATTTTTGTTGTTCTTTTTCATAATAATTTCTGATTGGTTTGTTAAGCCTGAGTCATCGGGAGGAGCGAAGTAGTTAGTTGAGCTCATTTAAACCGGTACTCTTCCCTCACTCGAAGCCGTCCAACTCAGAAATTTTTAATTTTTAATTTTTTCATTCTTCTAAACTATCAGTTTAGAGAGGTTAAACACTCTGATGTTCTGAATCTTCTTCCCGTTCCATTCGCTCAGGAAGAACCCCACGTGCAGCTCGCATTTCTCTCCAGCCTCGCAGGTTCGCTTCAGGCTGTCCAGGAACTCCGGGTTGCCGAACGTCATCTCGGCAATCAGCTCATCGCTGTGTTCCTTCCCTTCCTTCGACACATAGGGAATCGCCAACGTCAGTTTAACACTCTGTTTCTGCTCTCCGTTCTTGTCGGTCCAGTCTCTCGTCTGTCCGACCTCTTTGATAAAACCTCTGATAATCATTGTTTTTTGAAAATTTAAAAGTTAATAAACGCCGGACCATATAGGTCTTCAAATTCTTTTCTTATACTTTCTGTATCTCTTGGTTCCCCTTTGGTCTCCTCTGCGCGGATGGCCGTCAGGTACTCCAGATACTCGCGCCGTTTGATCTTGACGCCCTTATCCTGTCCTGAGCCTCCAATCGAAGAAATTCCCGCTTTCTTCAGGCCCTGTCGCATCCTCCACCACTTGCAGAGGTCGCAGCGCGAATGTTCCTTCTTGTCCAGCTTGCAGCAGCAACAGCCGTCGCCCTTCTCGAAGTCGTATTCCATGTGCTTGCACGAGAAGCAGGCCTTCTTCACACGGGTGCCGCGTTCATTCCGGACGAAGTCGTCGGCTGTCAGAACCCATTCCCCCATCAGCGTGTCCTCGGCATCGTCGTGCTCGAAGTCTTGCTGCTCGGCAATCCAGCAATAGCATTGTTTCAGGATGACATCCACCGTCAGGCAATTGGTGGTATGAACCACGTGATCGCAGGCAAAGTCCAGCAGGTTATCCGCCACAACCAGTTGCATCTCGCTGTCCAGTCCCAGCAGCATCTGCATGAACAGCTGATGCAGTTCCGGGCTGACTTTGTCCCTCAGACATTCCATCACTTGACTGGCTAACAAATCGATACCAAGTCCAACACTCAAATCCTCTTCAACCAACGTCACCGCGTCGGCCAGGTAATTAATTTTCTTCTTACTCATAGTTTTTAAATATTAATAATGTTAAAAGTTTGTTTTATGTTTCTTTTTACTTCGCGGTGCAGAGATTTTTTATCTAACTGCACCGCAAAGGTCAGGCTTTTTGTTCGTGTATAAATAGGTTCTTATTATACTCTGCCCAAAAGTTGCTTTAAAATTTTCTTGGCTTTATCGGGAAGCAAATAGTTCCCAAAAGACTCATAGTATTTATTCCTTGTGGTAGTCCTTTCCAATCGCAGGTGAAGCGCATGCATCGTCATATCCTGGCGATAGATACCCCAGCTCTGCATCCTACAGACCAGGTTCGTCACAGCATAGCGATTCATGTGCCCGGCTTGCAAACCCCTCTTCATAGTCAGGTAGTCCGCCAGGCATTCCTCGTCGAGAATCTCCTGCCACAGGTCGTCTATCTCGTCCCGCCAAGGGTCAGAGACGCAATCCCTGATGGCCTGAACATAGTCCAGGATCTCGCGCGTGTATGTGTCCTTGTTTATTACTTGGGGAAAGTCGATGTAAACCCTTCCCTCTGCTGTCATCTTTTTCAAGAGATCAGCATCAAACTCCTTCAGTGAAAGACGCTTCAGGTTTGAAGATCTAACTAACATCTGTCGAGTTTTGTGAGGAGGAGGTCCAGAATTGGTACCTTTTCACTCGCGAGACTTCCTTCGCTCACTTCACTCAACCGGTCGCCTCCTTTTGCGGCCATTAAAGAGTTAATAATATGTACGCGCGGGAGTGACCCTTGCGCAGCAAACGGCTTCTGGCCGGTTTGCGAGTGCAAAGGTACGGCGACAAGATGATGAGCGCAAACTATCACACAGCATGATACTATCATTTATCTATCATGCAGAGAATCAGCATATAATGAAAAACGTGATAGCTAACAATTGTCAACTATCACGCAACTATCACAGAACTATCAGTTCCCTGTTCAGGCAGATATCTGTTCTATTTCCTTGCCAATAAACGTTCCCAAATTTTCCTTCAGCGAAGGTTCTAATTCCAACAGGCCATTATTGATGTATTTACGCATCCCGTTATTAGAACCCTCCAACGCCTTAGACAGCTCCACGTTCGTTACGTCTTGTCTATAAACGCCCCTTATCTTAAGTTCACCGATAATGCAGTATAGCGTCTTCTTGCTAAACTCCTTGAACTTCTCGTGTGGTCCTGCCTTGGCTATTTCACTACGGTAAGCCATGAAGATATGCTTCCACAGCAATGGAAGATGTTGCGCCCATGAAGCATCAGCCAACTGTTCGATACTTTGCAATATGGAGTTAACCTTCAGTTCCAGTTCGTCAATCTCAGGTGTCTTATCCTGCTTCTCCGTACGTTTCTTTGTCGGGTGCAAATCAGCTTCCATCAGTCGCCAAGTCTCGACAAAATTGAACAATTCTTGCAACTCTTGACTGAACATCGGGCGCTCGTCAATAAACGACACGCCAAACCTGTCGGCATGGGTAAACAGAAAACGGGCCATGCCATCGAAGTCCATCTTTTGTTGCTCTGTATCAAACACCTGTTCAAACTCGTCCTCATTAAGGAACCGTTTCTTAAACGTCTCCAAGTCTGCCGACATACGCTCCTGCAGATGTTTGCGCAGAGTACGAGCCGAATACTGGATTTTCCACTTCTTATACTGGTTTCTACAGGTTCGCTGATAATGCCTCTTGTAGGCTGCCACCCATTTCTCATACGATGTTGTTATCAGCTCTTCTGTCGGAGAGTTCAGGTACTCCGAAATCTCCATCAGCACCTCACTCAAGTCACGCAACGAACACACCAGGATTCTCGGAACATCTTTGACATCCGTTTGCAGGAGTGGTTGCAAAGTAGCTTCATAGATACCAGCAGACTGCTGCGACTCTTTGAAGTCGACATAACTTTCCGTTTCGTATTCATAGATGTTTACACACAAACGATTCAAACTATATGCTTCGCCCACCTGTTTTATCATCTCCCACGTCTTCTGTCCCCACAGCGAGAAGTTCACGTCGTAAGCATCACCCAGCGGCAAGCACTCCTGCCATTGTTCCAGCAACAGTTCAAAGAACCTTGCTGTACGGCAAGCATCCACCGCCAGGCTCATGCTCATTGCATTCAGCGACATCAGACATGACGAGAATCTCAGCACGGAGCACTTCTGTTCAAGGTGCGACAAGAGATTATAGTTCTCTGTATTTTCCATTAATCATTATGTGCAATTGCTTCTATCGCCATCTTTCGGTTATATTCTCGGATGGTAGGGTCGGTCATGTCAAACCCAACATGTGTAATCTCAATCGAATTAAGGTCTTCGTTCTCATATATTTGTTCCTGAACTAAATCCATAGCCTCCTTGAGGGTATCTGCCTCAATAGAGAACTCTTTTTCCAACACTATGTTTGTTTTTAAATTGAATTTCATAGTTGTTCGTTATTTTATGTTGGTACTTCAAAAACTTTGTTTTCTAAATCGGATAGTGGATAATTCATTAGTCCTTGATTTAGTTCAAACTTCTCACATTCTTTTGCTCTTGTTTGTCCGGGGAAGGGAGAATATAATCCTAGTTTTTTATATAATATACATATATAGCCAGAATGGTAGTCATTATACCTATTGTATTTGCAGAGAATGCAATTCCTTATTTGCAGGTTATTTTTCCTCATCAAATAGAGAAGTCCTTTTTCATGAGAAGTCAAATTGATGGACAGATTGGAAGTGTAGTCAGGGGTGGCTACATTCAATTCTATGGTAGATTTTGTTGAACACTTCTGAAAGACTTCATCACAATAGATTAAATGTTCTCCTGCATATATAACCGTAGCTTTCCCCTCTTTAGATAAAAGGAATCTTTCAATTGGAATCCCATTTTTCCTTATGGGAGGGAACGGCGGATTAAAGTTGTGAGTTTGGCAGTTTTCACCCTCGATAAATCCTCTATTGATAATATCGTCAATATCCTCTTCTGATTTAATCTGATGCGTTTCAATAATTCTGTTGTTAGAATTAAGTTTTAATTCATCGCACTTATGTGTTTTGTATATTTCAATAAATGTAGGGTTATAATTTGGTTTACATGAGTTAGTCAAGAGCAGGTCTGCTCGCAGGTTGTCGCAACTTTTCTCTTCTTCGCAGATATCATAGACAATTTTGTTATTCCAAATTTTCAAATCAAGACCAATCTCTTTTGGGTCAGAACATCTGTATTTCGAGAAAAAGGGACATTTATCATGTTCTTTGCAGGGCACGTCCCTTACAAAGGTAATAGGAAACGATTCCTCTGACATAAACTTTTCTCGTATTCTCCGCTTTGCCAATTTGTGAAGATACGATTCGCCATCGCAGGCGGTATCTGCTTTGTGAGAGAAATACCAAGCGTTCTTTTGTCCGAGATTTGCCACCATTTCCTGCCCGCATTGCAAACAGCGCCACCGATGGGCATGCCTTGTTGCATCCGTCAGACTTTTGATGTGAACCAGTTGGTTTTTCTCGTCAAGACAATAGCTATATTTTATCTGAGGCATAGTTGTTTCATGTTTTTTATTCTTCCATTTCTCGCTTAGGGTCATCGCCCATTATGCCAAAGAAACATAGAACCAGATATAGCGGTAGAAGCCCTATAATAGCGCTGATAATTATACCTGTCCAAGTTGGTGTATTTGCATCTCCCTTGAGAAGCCAGATTAAAAGGTAAATAAAAGTACCTATCAGCAAAGAGGCAAAAACTATAGTTATTATATACTCCATTTGTTCTGTTATTTATCCATTTTTAGCATCACTTTCAGCATATAGCTCTTTTGCTCTGCAAATATACGATTTTTTGCTCAAATGCAATAAAAAGGTTTCTTACTTCTTTCCCCCCATTCTGACGAAACTGCCGTCGATACAACACATGAGGATTCCGATAATGATGATGATTTCCATGTTGATGAGTTTTTTAGAAGTTAAAGGAGTTACTCCTTATTTTTCATTCTTAATTTCTACACTCCATTCCGTATTCTCGTACTTTCGCATTTCCATCTCGAAGTCGCGGGTGACGCACATCTGGAGACGGAAGCGGTAGGTGTCGCCCTCGGGGTCCAGCTCCTGCTGGCTGTGGTGCAGCGGCAGCGTTCGGAAGTAGTGTGCGTTCTGCTCGTTCGTGCGGATGAGGATGCTCTGCGGCTTCAGGCTCTGGTCACAGAAAGCCCCGAAGAAGGGCGCATAGAACTCCTTCGCGTTGAAGCTGACGGGTTGGAACGTCTCCTCGGTCAGCACCAGGCGCTGGATGCGGTCCAGGCTGAAGTGCTTGAACTGCTGCTCGTCGTTCTTCTTGGCCAGCAGGTACCAGCGACCTTCGAAAGCCTTCAGGGCGTAGGGCTGGAGGGTGCACAGGTAGGGCTCCGAGTCGGAGAATTTCCGGTAGGTGCAGGCCAGGATGCGGCTCTCGCGCAGGGCGATGCCGATGGTGTGCAGGTACCCGTGGCCCTGCGGGATAAGGACGGGCTGGATTCTGTCGCCCAAATCGCGGAACTCCTTCAGGAACAGGTTCTCCAGGATGTTCGTCACCTGGGTGCCCACCATCATGGCGCGCTCCTGCTGGTCGGGCGTGCTCTGGCCGATGCTGTAGCGCCACACGTTCTTGCCGCAGTTGTGCGAAATGATATCAATGTCCCCGCGCTTGCGTATGAGTGGCAGGTCCTTCACGAACCTCTTGCGGTTGTAGCGCGGATTGCCGTCGCGCTGGATGAGTTCCACGATTTCCTTGCGTGTGACGCCCTCGGGGTGCTTCATCATTTCCTCGAGGATGAGATAGTGTCTGCGTTTCAGTTTCATATTTTTGCGTTTTTGTGGTTTGACGGCACAAAATTATGAAAAAAAATAATACGCACAAAATAAGGGTGCCCCGCCATAAGGAAAACGGGGCACCCTTAAAAAAGATTGCTTATTTGCTCAGTTTGCAAACTCCGGATGGCAAAAAACGACGCTAAACTAACTCAAACTCTTTCTGAAGAATTGGGATTTCCAGGCAGTCCTCAATTTTGGATATCGTTTCAAGTGAAAGGTTCCCCTGTCCTTTCAGCACCTTTGACACATATAGCTGGCTGCATCCCATATGGGCAGCTAGTTGCTTTTGTGTCATGTTCAATTCTTCCATCCTGTCAAGCATGAGCATAGCTATATGCTGGGAGTGGCGCAGCCAAGACTTGTTCCGCTGTCGCCATTCAGCCCTCTCACGCCATTTAGACGGTGTGGGTGACTGATATCGGCGAAAAGCGTCTTTGTCCATGATGTTATTGGTTATTCGGTTTTCACGAGGGCAGTGAAGTCCGACCATTCCTCTACGCGATAACCGCGGATGTCGCGCACCGAGGCTACAAACCAAGGAATCTGTTTCAGGTGCATGATGGCACGGAACAGTGTGGAAAGGTCATCAGAGCGGGTGATATAGGTGCTGCCCTGAATCCACTCAAAACCGTCGGCTCTGAGCAGGTTCTTTATTTCGTAATATGCCTTGTTGTAGGGCTCTCCATAGTTGGTCGTCAGGTCCGAGACAACCATATCGAAACTAAGTGCGTACATCGTCAGGCCACTCTCTTGAAGTCAGCTGCTTTGCCAAAGAAAATGTTGCCGTCCTCAGTCTGAGCCGAAATTACAGTACCTACGAAGGAGTTGTCCTCAACTTCTATCACCTGTCCCTTCACCCATTCGCCATATTGCGTCAGGTCTGGAGATATCATCACATATTCACCTAATGCCATATCCCTTTATACTTTTATCCGCTGCAAAGATAAGCATATTCTATGAATTAACCAAAATAATTCCCTCTTTTTTCAGTATTTCAAAGATCGCGCGCGTTATTTTCTTGTTTTCGTTTTCGTCTATTTTATTGGAAAACGTTGAAAAAGAATCGGGGTATATGTGTATCAGATATCAGATATCAGTTTTTCTGGCGAGGGGGGACAAGAGGGAGTTAAGAGTGAAGAGTTAAGAGTGAAGAATGAAAGCAAGAAAATGGGGGGAGAATGATTTAGAATAGATATATAAAATATTATATATCTATTCTAATTGTTGGGGGCCATATATTTTATGTGCTCCTGTAGAAACTGATATCTGATATCTGATACACAAAAACAGTGACCATAAAAATATTCTCAAAAAAAGTCGGGACTTTTCAAAAAAGTTTATGTGAAATATCTTTACAATTTCAGAAAATTGTCGTACCTTTGCATCAGAAAAAGAACGACACACGCCCATGCGAAAAAACTGCTCGGCGGAGCAAAAAAATTCCTCGGCGGAAGAGATAAAATTCTCCTACGGAGAAGTGAAAAGACCCCCCAGCCCCCTTTAGGGGGAGATACGGAAATATCTTTACAAAACAGAAAAAGTACCGGTGCAAAATAGAGAGAACAAAAACTATTTACTAACGAAACTGCCCAAGACCCTGCAAAGCAGTTCCCTCGCCCTTATGGGAGAGGGTTAAGGAGAGGGTCCAACAATTATGATTAACATCAAAGCACAACAGACGCTGGTTAAATTCAGCAAGACCGACGCAGGCACGCTCCTGTACGTCATGAGACCCGAAACCTACAGCCGACTGGCCGAAAGCAAGGTCATCCAGGAGGCATCCGTCCGCAGCGGCATCGCACGCGGAGCCCTGAAGGGCGCATGGGACGCCATCGGCGAAGTCATCAAGGCATGGGTGACCGAAGGCCACTCGGTAGCTATCCCCGGCCTGGGCAGCCTGCGCTTCAGCATGAACGCCGATGCTGTAGCCGACGTGAACGACGTGGCGAAGTCCCTCATCCGCAGCCGCAAGGTGGTTTACACGCCCAGCGTGGACATCAAGAACGAGCTGAAGCAGCTGAAGGTCTCCATCACCTGCTACGACAAGGACGGCAACGAGGTGAAGCGCGTGACCGACGACACAACCAACGAAGAGGTCGAAGATCCGGAGAACACCGGCAACGGTGGCAACACCGGCGGAAACGATGGTGGCAGCACTGGTGGCAACACCGGCGGCGAAGGCGGTGACGACAACGGTGGCGGTGACGGCCCGATCGGAGACGCTGAGTAAATTTAATCCGGGCTCAATGCCCGGGTTAAATCGGATTAAAGATTAAGGATTAAAGATTAAAAATTAGGAGAACAAAAACCATCAAAACCCCTGTCTGTGCTGCATGCTCTGTGAGCATTGGTCTATAGGTATCATCCAAAGTCCTGTTTAAGCAAGCTTAACCATTTCTTTGCCTGACACCCATAGACAGCCTAAAGGCTTGCAGCACACACAGGAAAAACCAAGAAAAAATTTAATACGGACTTTGCCCTAAATGATAAATGACAAATGATAAATGAGAGTTTTTAAGGTTTTTGTTGAATCCCCAAACGACCAAACAACTAAACGACTAAAATTATGAAAAAAGAAACTTGGAAATTCATCATTCAGACGATAATCGCCATTCTGACGGCTATCGCAACCAGCCTGGGAGTCACCTCCTGCATGGGGCTACTCTAATTCAAAATTATAAAATTAAAAATTCAAAATGAAGCCGGGCTCGCGATTGCGGGCCTGGCTCTTTTTTTACTCCCGCTCGGAAATAAAAAGAAAAACTTATGTTTTCTTTTTGTATTTCTCTCACTTATTCGTACCTTTGAGATTAGCCTCTAATTTCTTGCGCTCCGTAGGTGCTCAGGCGGCAAGCCGGATTCCTCCCGTTCGGAAATAAAAAGAAAAACTTATGTTTTCCTTTTGTTTTTCGCTCACTTATTCGTACCTTTGTGGGGTTCTAAGTATAGAAATAGTGACAAAGATGCTGTTTGGCATGACATTTGTTAAATGTTTGCAGACGACATAATTGTGATTTGGAAATTAATATTTTTGAACAGAGATTTGACATAAACATGACAACAAATTTCTCACCAGATACGTTCAACATACTGAACTTCAGCAAGGAAGAGGCAAGCCGACTGCATTGTGGCAGCGTCTCGCCGCTGCACCTCCTGCTCGGCATCATACGCCATACAGACAACAAGGCAAGTCAGCTTCTGGCATATTACCTGCCAGACGGCATTACTGCGCTCAAGAGTCAGCTGGAGATGACAGCCCGCCAGCACCAGGTGCTCATCTCCCCCACCCCAGCCGATATGAACTTCGACACGCAGGCAAACCGCATCATGCGCCTTTGCAAGCTCGAGGCAAGCTTGATGAAGTCGGAGAGCATCGAGCCGATTCATGTTCTGCTGGCCATCCTGAAGGCTAACGACAACGAGGCAAGCGACATCCTGCAAAGGCTGGATATCACTTACGATAAGGTGCAAGCCCCTACTGACAATTCAAAATTCAATATTCAAAATTCAAATAATAACGACGATGACTCTGACGATGACGATGATGAAGACATGGAGCCTGTATCAGCAGGGCTGGAAGGCAATGTGATCTCCATTCGTCAGCAGAAGAAGCAGGAAAGCAAGACGCCTGCCCTGGACAACTTCGGCACCGACCTGACACAAATGGCTGCGGATGACCTGCTCGACCCCGTTGTGGGCAGAGAGAAGGAGATTGAACGTGTGGCCCAGATCCTGAACCGCAGGAAGAAGAACAACCCAATCCTCATCGGCGAACCCGGCGTGGGCAAGAGTGCCATCGTGGAAGGACTGGCACAACGCATCGTTTCCCATAGAATCAGTCGCACACTCTGGAACAAGCGCCTTGTGGTGCTCGACCTGGCAAGCGTGGTGGCTGGCACGAAGTATCGTGGACAGTTCGAGGAACGCCTGCGTTGCATCATCAAGGAGCTCCAGCAGAATCCCGAAATCATCGTCTTCATCGACGAGATTCACACCTTAGTGGGTGCCGGTAATGCGGCTGGTTCGATGGATGCTGCAAACATGCTGAAGCCCGCCCTGAGCCGGGGTGAGTTCCAATGTATCGGGGCCACAACGCTCGACGAGTTCCGCAAAAGCATCGAGAAGGACGGTGCCCTGGAGCGCCGCTTCCAGAAGGTGCAGGTGGCTCCCCCTACTGCAGAAGAGACGTTGCTGATACTGCAGAACCTGCGCGAACGCTACGAGAAGCATCATAATGTACGCTATACGGATGATGCCCTGCTGGCTTGCGTCAAGATGACCGGTCGATACATCACCGACCGCAGCTTCCCAGACAAGGCAATCGATGTCATGGACGAAGCTGGCAGCCGAATGCGCATCCAGAACTACCCTGTTCCCGAAGAGATTCTCCGCCTGGAGAAACTCATAGAGGAGCTCGACCAGAAGAAAGTCGATGCTGCTGCACATCAGGATTTCGAACATGCTGCCGACCTGCGCGACAAATGCAAGTCTCTGCAGCAAGAGCTGGAACAGGCCAAACAGGTCTGGGAGAAGACGCTCAGCGAAAGCGAGCGAAGCCTTATCGATGAACAGATCGTGGCGGAGGTGGTCAGCACTATGACCGGCATTCCCGTTCAGCGCATCGGTATGGAAGAGAACCAGCGCCTGCGCAATATGAAAGATGCGTTGCAAAATAAAGTCATCGGCCAGGACGAGGCTGTGGCTACGATTGCAAGAGCTATTCAGCGCAGCCGTGTAGGACTGAAAGACCCACAGAAGCCCATCGGCACCTTCCTCTTCGTAGGACCGACCGGTGTGGGCAAGACATACCTGGCAAAGTGCCTGGCAGAAGAACTGTTCGGCAAGGCAGACGCCATCATCCGCATCGATATGAGCGAATACATGGAGAAGCACACCGTCAGCCGCATGGTGGGTGCTCCTCCGGGATATGTGGGTTACGACGAGGGCGGACAACTCACGGAACAAGTGCGCCGCAAGCCCTACTCCATCGTGCTGCTCGACGAAATCGAGAAAGCACACAGCGATGTCTTCAACCTCCTGCTGCAGGTGATGGACGAAGGCCGCCTGACCGACGGCAACGGCAATACCATCGACTTCCGCAACACCGTCATCATCATGACGAGCAACTGCGGCACGAAGCAGATACGCGACTTCGGCAACGGCATCGGGTTCCAAAACCAGACGGACAGCACCGTCAGCAAGAAGCAGAATCGCGACATCGTGAAGAAAGCCATCGAGAAGCAGTTTGCGCCCGAGTTCATCAACCGTCTGGACAACATCGTTTACTTCGACCACCTCTCGCAGGAAGACCTGCAGCGCATCGTTGACATCGAGCTGCGTCCGTTGCTGGAACGTGTCAAGGACCTGGGTCACACCCTCGAGGTTACTCCGGAAGCTCGCGAACTGCTCGGCAAGAAGGGCTACGACATACAGTTCGGTGCCCGTCCCCTGAAGCGCGCCATTCAGGACCTGCTGGAAGACCCGCTCTGCGAACTGCTCATGGAGCAGACAGAGCCGGCACTGAATTTCCTCGCCAACACAGATTCAGAAAACAAAGAAAAGATTATTATAACAACGGATTAAACGGATTAAATTCCCAAACGACCAAACGACTAATCCCCCAAACGACCAAACGACCAAACGACCAAACGACTAATTTCCCAAACGACCAAACGACTAATTTCCCAAACGACCAAAAATATGAAACAAGGTAACATCGGGGTTACAACCGAGAATATCTTCCCCGTCATCAAAAAGTTCCTCTATAGCGACCACGAAATCTTTATTCGCGAAATCGTAAGCAATGCAGTAGATGCAACACAGAAGCTGAAAACCCTCGCCGGCAAAGGCGACTTCAAGGGCGAAATGGGCGAGCTGAAGATTCGTGTCAGCATCGATAAGGACGCCAAGACCATCACCGTCAGCGATAACGGCATCGGTATGACGGCCGACGAAATCGAGAAGTACATCAACCAGATTGCCTTCTCCGGCGCCAACGACTTCCTGGACAAGTACAAGGACGAGGCCAACGCCATTATCGGCCACTTCGGACTGGGCTTCTACAGCTCGTTCATGGTGAGCAAGCAGGTTGATATCATCACGAAGAGCTATCAGGACGCTCCCGCAGTGAAATGGAGTTGCGACGGCAGCCCAAGCTTCACCCTGGAAGAGGTGGAGAAGGCAGAGCGCGGTACCGACATCGTGATGCACATCGACGACGACTGCCAGGAGTTCCTCGAGAAGGACAAGCTGGAAGGCCTGCTGCGCAAGTACTGCCACTTCCTGCCCGTACCCATTGCCTTCGGAAAGAAGACCGAGTGGAAGGACGGCAAGCAGGTGGATACCGACGAAGACAATATAATAAATAATGTAGAGCCGCTTTGGGCAAAGAAGCCCGCCGACCTGAAGGATGAGGACTACAAGGAGTTCTACCGCCACCTCTTCCCTATGGCCGACGAACCGCTCTTCTGGATTCACCTCAACGTGGATTACCCCTTCAACCTGACCGGCATCCTCTACTTCCCGAAGATAAAGAACAACCTCGACGTTCAGCGCAACAAGATACAGCTCTATTGCAACCAGGTCTTCGTGACCGATGCTGTGGAGGGTATTGTGCCCGAGTTCCTGACGCTGCTGCACGGTGTCATCGACTCACCCGACATCCCCCTGAACGTCAGCCGAAGCTACCTGCAGAGCGATGCCAACGTGAAGAAAATCAGCTCCTATATCACCAAGAAGGTGAGCGACCGTCTGGCCAGCATCTTCAAGAACGAGCGTGAGGACTTCGAAAAGAAGTGGGACGACATCAAGATATTCATCCACTACGGCCTGCTGACCGAAGAAGATTACTTCGACAAGGCTAAGGGTTACTTCCTCCTGAAGGACACGGATGGCAAGCACTACACCCTCGACGAGTACCAAACCCTCATCAAGGACCAGCAGACAAACAAGGACGGCCAGCTCGTCTATCTCTATGCCAACGATCCCGACGCGCAATACACCTACATCGACGCCGCCAAGCAGAAGGGCTATAATGTCCTCCTGATGGACGGTCAGCTCGATGCACCGCTGGTAGGTTTGCTCGAAAGGAAGCTGGAGAAGACAAGCTTTACCCGTGTTGATGCCGATGTGATTGAGCGTCTTATTCAGAAGGAAGAAAAGACCCCCCAACCCCCTTTAGGGGGAGAAGACAAACTCATCACAGTCTTCCGTTCGCAAGCTCCGAAGACGGAGAAGGTTGATTTCAACGTCGAGGCACAGGCTCTTGGCGAGGACAGCCTTCCAGTCATGATGACGCAGAGCGAATACATGCGAAGGATGAAAGAGATGGCACGCTTGCAGCCTGGAATGGCCTTCTACGGCGAGATGCCCGACATGTATAACATCGTGCTCAACACCGATTCGCCACTCATCAAGAGCGTCCTCGAGGACATGGAAGCGAACACCGCCGAAGCCCTGAAGCCTATCGAGGCAGAGCTGCGCGGACTGAATGCCCGCCAAGCCGTCCTCCGTCAGGAGCAGGACAAGAAGAAGCCCGAGGAAATCACTCAGGAGGAAAAGGACGACCTGAAGAAGTGCGGTGAAGACATCCGCGCCGAGCAGCAGAAGCGCGACGATGTGCTGAAGACCTACGCAGAAGGCAACGACCGCGTTCACCAGCTCATCGACCTTGCCCTCTTGCAAAACGGCCTCCTCAAAGGCGAAGCACTCACCCGCTTCGTAAAGAGAAGCGTGGAGCTGATAAAATAGTAAATCTTTAAATAGTTAATCTCAAGGTGAACCACGGATTCGTAAAAGTTGCATCGGCCATTCCTTCGGTGAAGGTTGCTGACTGCCAGTACAATGTAGAACAAATTGAGTCGCTCGTCATTCAGGCCGAGGGAAAAGGCATAGAGATAATCTGTCTGCCAGAACTCTCGCTTACCGCCTATTCCTGCGGAGACCTGTTCGGGCAACAGCTTTTGCTGGACGAGGCAGAGATGGCGCTCATCCATCTGATGAACGTTACACGAAGCCTTAACATCATCAGCATCATCGGCTTACCCGTACCCTATCGCGGCGCGTTGCTCAACTGTGCTGCCGTCGTGCAGCGTGGCAAGATACTTGGACTCGTTCCGAAGACCTATCTGCCCAACTACAAGGAATTCTACGAGAAACGTTGGTTCCAAAGTGGTGCCGATGTGCCTGAAGGGACCGTGCTCATCTGCGGACAACAGGTGAAGGTCAGCACCAAATTGCTCTTCAATACGCCTTCCTGCGTGTTTGGCGTGGAGATTTGCGAAGACCTATGGGCACCTGTTCCGCCCAGCTCGACCCTTACCCTCGCGGGTGCAGACATCATCTTCAACCTCAGTGCTGACAGCGATGCCGTAGGAAAGTACAATTATCTGCAAAGCCTTCTCGCACAGCAGAGTGCACGCTGCATCTGTGGCTACGTCTATAGCGGTTGTGGCTTCGGAGAAAGTACCCAGGATGTGGTCTTCAGCGGCAAAGGACTCATCTACGAGAACGGCACATTGCTGGCCGAGACGAAGCGCCATCAGTTCACGCCTCAGATGCTCGAATCCGAGATTGATGTAGAACGACTCCGTAGCGAACGCCGCATGAATACGACCTTCGCGGCTTGCGCAGCACAATGTTCTTCCCCTCGGTCAGGCGGAGCGCAAGAATGGTTAATGGTTGACGCCGAGCGTGTTCCGGCACGACCTTTCTCGCTGACGCGTGTCATCGATCCACACCCATTTGTACCCTCAGGCAAGCGCCTCGACGAACGTTGTCAGGAGATATTCGACATTCAAACAGAAGGATTAGCAAAACGCATACAGCACACTGGAGCACAAACTGTTGTGCTCGGAATTAGCGGTGGACTTGACAGTACACTCGCCCTACTTGTCTGCATCAGCGCCTTCGACAAGCTCGGCTTGAATCGTCGTGGTATCGTGGGCATCACGATGCCAGGCTTTGGCACAACAGACCGCACCTATACGAATGCCGTCAACCTGATGAAGCTGCTCGGCATCACCATTCGCGAGATCAGCATCAAGGAAGCCTGTCTGCAGCACTTCGCAGACTTGGGACATGATATTGAAGAGCACGATGTGACATACGAGAACAGCCAGGCCAGAGAGCGCACGCAGATACTCATGGACGCTGCTAACCAGATGAACGGCTTCGTTGTCGGTACTGGCGACCTCAGCGAACTGGCCCTCGGATGGGCAACCTACAACGGCGACCACATGAGCATGTACGGCGTCAATGCCTCAGTCCCAAAAACACTCGTCAGGCATCTCGTCAACTGGGTGGCAGAACGCACGAAGGACGAAAGCACGCACCAGACGCTGCTCGATATTGTTGATACGCCTATCAGCCCGGAACTCATTCCTGGTGACGAACAAGGCAACATCACGCAGAAGACAGAGGACCTGGTAGGCCCCTACGAGTTGCACGATTTCTTCCTCTACTATCTGTTGCGCTGGGGTTTCCGTCCCGCGAAGATATATCTGTTGGCCCGGCAGGCTTTCGGACAGGCATACGACGATGCCACCATTCGCAAATGGCTACGCATCTTCTGCCGTCGCTTCTTTGCCCAGCAGTTCAAACGGAGTTGCTTGCCCGACGGCCCGAAAGTGGGCAGCTGCAGCCTGAGTCCTCGTGGCGATTGGCGTATGCCCAGCGACGCATCCTCCAACCTCTGGCTCCGCGAGTGCGACGAACTGGGATAATAGCCTCACCCCCAACCCCTCTCCCGTGAGAGAGGGGAACATTTTTAATTTTTAATTCTTAATTTTTCATTTAATCATAATATCATGAACGTTGAGAAAATCATGCAAGGTTTGGAGCAGAAGCATCCAAACGAGAGAGAGTTCCTTCAGGCAGTCCGCGAAGTGCTGGATTCCATCAAGGATGTCTATAACCAGCATCCCGAGTTCGAGAAAGCCAAGATTGTAGAGCGCATTGTCGAACCCGAGCGCATCATCACATTCCGTGTGCCCTGGGTTGATGACAAAGGCGAGGTACAGGTCAATATCGGCTACCGCGTACAGTTCAACAGCGCCATCGGTCCCTACAAGGGCGGCCTGCGTTTCCATTCGTCAGTAAACCTCAGCATCCTGAAGTTCCTCGGCTTCGAGCAGACCTTCAAGAACGCCCTCACAACATTACCGATGGGCGGTGGCAAGGGCGGCAGCGACTTCTCCCCAAGAGGCAAGAGCGATGCCGAAATCATGCGTTTCTGTCAGGCCTTTATGATGGAGCTGTTCAAAGTCATAGGTCCCGACGTCGATGTGCCTGCCGGAGATATCGGTGTAGGCGGACGCGAGATTGGCTACCTCTTCGGCATGTATAAGAAACTCACTACGCAGTTCCATGCCGCAACACTTACCGGCAAAGGCTTGGAATGGGGCGGAAGCATTTTGCGCCCTGAAGCAACCGGCTATGGAGCGCTCTATTTTGTTAACCAGATGATGCAGACCCACGGACTCGACATCAAGGGCAAGACCGTTGCACTCTCCGGATTCGGCAATGTGGCTTGGGGAGCAGCGAAGAAGGCTACCGAACTGGGCGCCAAGGTCATCACCATCAGCGGTCCCGACGGCTACATCTACGACCCCGCCGGACTTGATGCCGAGAAAATTGACTACCTGCTCGAATTGCGTAACTCAGGCAATGACATTTGCCAGCCCTACGCTGACGAGTTCCCCGGCTCTACGTTCTTCGAGGGCAAGAAGCCTTGGGAGCAGAAGGCCGACATCTACCTGCCTTGTGCCACACAGAACGAGCTGAACGGGGAGGACGCCGACAAGATTCTGGCCTTCCAGCCGCTTTGTGTTGCCGAGGTCAGCAATATGGGATGCACCGCAGAGGCAGCCGAGAAATTCATTGCCGCCAAGCAGCTCTTTGCTCCCGGCAAGGCTGTCAATGCAGGCGGCGTAGCAACCTCAGGTCTCGAGATGACGCAGAACTCCATGCGTATATCCTGGACAGCAGAGGAAGTGGATAAGCGCTTGCACCAGATTATGTCAGGCATCCACGAGCAGTGCGTCAAGTACGGCAAGGAGGACGGTTACGTTAACTACGTCAAGGGCGCCAACATTGCCGGCTTCATGAAGGTTGCCAAAGCAATGCTCGCTCAGGGCATTGTATAGCTTTGGCAAGCTCGGCGTAGCCAAGGAATATAAATGCAATGCTCGCTCAGGGCATTGTATAGCTTTATTTGATTTCAATTTTCATGGTGCGTGTTTTGCCTTCGTGCGAGACACGCACTATGTATATTCCCCTTTGTAGTTGATTTTGTGAGACTTGTCTGCCGCTCAGATCGTAAATTGCTTCAACTGTACCCTCTCCCATGGGAGTGAAGGAAGGAGCTATGATTCCATCTGCTTCCTCGTCGATATCCTCGAGGATAAATTCAGCAGGAGTTGATTTATCGGCATAGACGTAACTGCCGATATTCCTGGAGTCGAAGCCGAAGTGCCTGCTGTTCTGCCAAACGGCACGCAGATGGGCATTGCCGTCTTCGAGGCGCTCCACCTGGATGTAGCCGTTCTTGTCTGTCGGCGCTTTCGTCGTTGAAAGAATGCGCCACCCGGCGCTGCTGTCGTATGACATATAGTGCGAGGCGGCTTTCACCTTGTAGAAGGCAGTAAAGCCCGTAGCCTGGGTGAAGGTGAAGACATAAGAATTGTCGTTCTCGTCGAACTTACCCAGGCAGAAATGTCCCTCGCTGGCATTCGTCTGATAGTGGAGGCATAGTCCGGACTGTTTCTCTTTGATGCGGTAGCGATGCTTGGGGTTGATGGGCGAAATCCACCATTGCGTGGGCTTCACTACAGCCTCTGCCTCGATGCCGATTTCTGCTGCCGAGGCATAGCGTTTGTCATCCACCACAGAGCGTACCAAGAACTTCATGTAGCGTCCCTCGGGCTTCGATGGGATGTTGACGGTCTGCTTGTCGGAGCTGTTGCTGAAGGTGCCGCTTGCAGCAGGTTCTCCCCACAGTTTCGGACTGCTGCTGAAATAGACTTCATAGTTGAGCACGCGACCGTTCGAGCCGTCATTGCGTCCTTTGTAGTAGAAGGCTGTGACGCGATAGGTCTGCTTCATATCGACAACAAGTTCATGCGGACAGTCTGGAGTCGTACCGCTATAGCTGGTGTGCCAGATGGTGCTCTCATCGCCGTCAATAGCATTGGAGGCCAGCTCGCTTCCTCCCTGCTGACTGTCGTAGCTGACGATGCGCCAGTCGGACTTGTCCACGAAGAAGCCATACGTCTTTTCGCTCACGATGCTGGGTGCCAGGTCGTTTCTCGTAGCATAGGCCTTCAGCAAACCGCCCTGTCGCATGTCGATGGGTTCTGTGTAGAGTTGGAACTCGCCGTCATCGATGCTATAGTAGATGCCTGTTCCGGCAGGATTGTCGGAGCTGAGGATAGCGAAGCCGTAGCCGTTATCGGAGAAGCGGACCGGTTGGCAGACAGGCAATCCCATGTTGCCCCTATGTGTGAGGATGGTGTCGGAACTTTCTTCCGTAATGGGCAGAATCATGAAGCAGAAAGGTGTCTGAGTGAGTTTCCTTTCGTAGCGATCCATGACATCCGAGCCGCAGGAGGCATTGCCCAAGGCGCGGTTCCATGCATCGAGCGAAACGATGGTATTTCGCTGGAAAGTGACTTCGTAGGGATGTCCCTTGCGGTTGTTGCGACCCGTGTAGATTTCCTCTGCGCGCCAGTGTCCGACGGTTGTTGACATTCCGCTGGGAGCTGCGAACATCAGGCCCCTACCCGTTTCTGTGGTGACGGCCAGCCATCTCACATCCTCCTTGTTGCCTGTTTCCTGCGGACGGATATGGTTTGTCCACTGATCTGTTGCGGTGCTGTGCCAAATGCCCAAGTGTGCGGCATAGTTGCGGTCGCGGTAGCTGTCGAAGGGCCCGCGACCCAGCCATGTGATGTTCTCCGCCGCTGCCGGCATCTCAAGGCGGAAGCCCAACTTGGGCAGGACGGCCCCATCGTTGCTGGGGGTGGTCAGGGTACAGACGCTTACAGTACCGTCGGGATAGACGCGAAACTGCTTCGTAACGGTGAACGTCAGGGCCGAAGTGCTTGTTTTGTAAGTATCGGTGATGGAGAGCTGAACCCACCGATGGGCTTCGTCCTGCTCTATCTCCCATTTGCCTGGTGTTATTGTCAGCGAGCGCACTCCCAGTGCCTCCCAGTTCCCCTCCTGCGTATGGTCGTTGTCTGTCGGAGCGCGGAAGGTGTTGAGCTTGATGGGCTGGCTGATGAGCACTGTGCCGTCGAGTGTATATTTCGATAGCGTACCCCCAGAGAAGGTGACGGAGAAGTTCGCTCCCTTCACCGTATGGGTGGTGCCGGAGCTGGTCAGTTCCAGCGTCTCTGTGCCTTCATAACGATAGGGCTGCGGCGCAGACGACTCGCGGATGACGGCCTCGGAGGCTGCTACCTCGTAGCCCGCTTCTGCCCAGGGTGTTGCCTCTTGTTGGGTCGTGGAGAAGCGGATGGTGTAGCGGCACTCGGGCTTGAAGTCGATGCCGTCGTAGGGGATGCTGACGGTGGTGCTGTCCCATGGGGCGAGGTCGAGGTCCGGGAGTTGTCCTTCGGCAATGCCGATGCCGTCTTCACTGATAATATAATGTATGTCGTAGCCCGTGAGTTTCACCTGCTGCAGCTTGTTCTTAACGCGGAACGTCCCCTTTCCCGTTTCCCCAACGGAGGAAAGACCTGCATCGAGCAGCAGGATGTCAACAGGCTGATAGACGCCCTTCATGTTGAAGCTCTTTGATGTAGGTGTACAGTCGGGCAGCACCACGCCGTTGCAGCAGAAGTTGCCGTCGTTGGGATTGTCGCCGAAGTCCCCGCCGTAGGCCCAATAGCTCTTCCCAGCCTTTCCCGTGACGGGCATGCGTATGCCCTGATCCTTCCAGTCCCACACGAACTCGCCCACCATAGCAGGATACGGTTCGTAGATTTCGCGGTAGTAGTCTATCTGGTTGCCCATCGAGTTGCCCATCGCATGGGTGTTCTCACATTGGATATGGGGTTTAGGCGAAGTGCTTTTCTTGCGGTCCTTGGCTGTGGAGAGCATGCCACTGTAGCTGCCGTACATTGTGCTCGTGATGTCACTCCACGTGCTGTTGCCCTCGTAGTGCGTAACGCGACTGGTGTCCAGCGCCTTGATGGCCTGCATGACGCTCTGGAAGTTATTGCCGCCGCCACTCTCGTTGCCTGCGCTCCATCCAAAGATGCAGACATGGTTCCTCAGGGTGCGGACATGCCGCTCGTTGCGTTCCACCATCGGGACACGGAACGCCGTTTCGCCCGACAGGCCCATGTTCCCGTGGCACTCCACATCCGCCTCGGCTAGGACATAAAGTCCGTACTGGTCGCACAGCTCGTAGAAGTAGGGATTGTTGGGATAATGGCTCGTGCGGACGGCATTGACATTGAGGCGCTTCATCGTCAGCACGTCCTGTAGCATCTCCTCGCGACTAACGGTGCGGCCTGTCTCTGTGCTGAAGTCGTGGCGATTCACGCCGTGCACTACGAGCCGTTTGCCGTTGATGAGCAGCGCCCCATCACTTCGAATGCTGACAGTGCGGAAGCCTATTTTGCAGGCGCGCATATCCACAAGCTCGCCCTCGGCAGAAAGCAGACTGATGGTCAGGTCGTAGAGCTTGGGGCGCTCAGCACTCCAACATTCGATGTCCGAAAAGGAAAAACTCTGGGTGAAGCTTGTAGAGGTGCTGAGGGTGCGTGATAACTCCTTGACAACCCGGGAACCGTCTGTGATGGTCATCATCAACTGCTTTCCCTGTAACTCTTCTCCTTCCAGGCTGACTTGCAGTTTAGCCTGACCCGAGGTACCGCTAGTGCTGAGGTTTGTGGTCTGGAAGAAAAAGTCCGCAATGCGCTGTTGCGGAGCCGACCACAGATAAACGTCGCGTGTGATGCCTGTCAGGCGCCAGTAGTCTTGACACTCCAGGAACGAGCCGCTCGTGAAGCGATAAACCTGCACCGAGACGTTGTTCTCGCCCTCGCGCACTAGGGCCGAGACGTCGAAATCGCTGGGCAAATAACTGTCCTCGGCATAGCCCGCAAACTGGCCGTTCACCCACACATAGTAGCCGTGTCCGGCGCCGTTGAAGCGCAGGAACGTCTTACGGCCCATCCAACCCTCGGGCAGTGTAAAGGTGCGACGGTAACAGCCCACAGGATTCTTCATCTGCTCGTTGTAGGTATAGTAGTCGGGGCGCGTCGCCATCACGGAGAAATTGCTGTCGTAGGTAAATGGATAGCGTGTGTTCACGTAGAGAGGCTTGTCCCATTTCTTGTTGTTCCGCACGCCGTACATCTGCCAGGGCATCGGCACCGTAATCTGGTCCCACGTGCTTACGTCGTAGTCATCCGCCCAGAACCCAGATGGGGCTTTGCTTGGCAACGCGCTCCAACGGAACTGCCAAGTGCCATTCAGGTCGAGGTAATAGGGCGATTGGCTCAGGTCGAGGGTATGAGCTGCATCGGCATCGGCAAAAGGGATACTTAGATCATGGCTTTGGATGCGGTTCAGACTCGTGATGCTAACGTCATCCCACTCCGTCATTGTCTGTGAGAAAGCCCACAAATTACCCCAAAAGAATCCCAACAGCAATAATATCTTCTTCATATTCGTTATATTTTGCAAAAATACGAAAGCTTGTAGGAAATTCTTCTTCCCTAGTTCATATTACCATCGACAAAACGAAGGGGTAACAGGGGGCTAATGCCTTCGGAGACTATAACTCCATCTGTGCCATAGAGAAGGATTCGGATGGGTTGACCGAAGCGTTCCTCAGTACCAGAAATAACTTGACGACAAGCTCCACAAGGCGAGATTGGTTGAGAAAGGAATTGTCGACCCTTACGGGCTGCAATAGCCAAAGCTACAACAGGTTGGCGAGGATTCTGCGCATTTGCGGCAAAAAGGGCTGTCCGTTCGGCACACAAACCCGAAGGAAAAGCCGCATTCTCCTGATTGGCTCCAGTTACAATCATATTATTTTTCAGACGAACAGCCGCACCGACGTGAAACTTGCTGTATGGTGCATAACTTCCGGCTGTTGCGGATTTGGCTGCCTCTACCAATTCACGGTCTTCTTTACTCAGTTCTGCTATCTCATAAATATGCAGAACGGTTTCAATCTTATATTCTTTCATTTCTCATTTACCATTTTAACCATTTGTCGTGGCAAATACAGCACAAAGATACAAAGAAATTGAGAATTAAGAATTAAGAATTGAGAATTATTTTGTAACTTTGCGCACAAAATAAAAGAAATGCGTTATATTTATACCGTTTTCCTGCTCATCTCCAGCTTATTAGCATGGGGACAGAGGACAAATCAGGCTTACTGGTCCTACATCGATAAATACAAGGATTGGGCCATAGAGCAGATGAACCAGTATCATATCCCTGCCAGCATTACATTGGCACAGGGGCTGTTGGAAAGTAATGCCGGTCGCAGCAGACTGGCGACACAAGCCAACAATCATTTCGGCATCAAGGTGGGAGGTTCATGGACGGGCCCATACATCGTTCAAAGTGATGATGCTCCAAATGACAGATTCCGCAAGTACAAAAGTGCCCGAGACAGCTACATTGACCACTCGAAGTTTTTGCAAGGGAAGCGCTACGAGGGACTCTTCCGCCTCAGTATTACCGACTACAAAGGCTGGGCACGAGGTCTGAAGACAGCAGGCTATGCCACCAACCCGGCTTATGCTGATGCCTTGATCCGCGTCATCGAGATGTACGACCTGAATCAGTTCGACACGGGAAAATACCGCTCGCCTAAGAAAGTTGTAAGTACCGCTACAGTTGAGTCTACGGACGATTTCTTCGCCCGGCACATCATCTACCGACGCAACAAGATCGACTTCATCATTGTGGAGGTGGGTGACGATATGGCGACTATCAGCAAAAAAACGGGCATTAGTCTGCGTAAACTCTACAAATACAACGACCTGCCCCGCGACTATGCGCCGACGGCTGGTGACCTGATATATCTGCAGAAGAAGCGCAAATGTGCATCACGCGAGTTCCGAAAGAACCCCATCCACATCGTCGAAGTGAACCAGAGCCTCTTCGACATCGCACAACTCTACGGCATCCGTCTTGAATCGCTATGCAAACTGAATAAATGGGACGAGCCCCACGCCGTCCAAGTAGGAGAAATATTAAGAATAAGATAAAACATGATAACATTATCCAATATTGCCGTGCAGTTCGGCAAGCGCGTCCTTTACAAGGATGTCAACATGAAGTTTACAAACGGCAACATCTATGGTGTCATCGGTGCCAATGGAGCTGGCAAATCTACGCTATTAAAAGCCATCAGTGGCGAACTGGAACCCACAAAGGGTACCGTGGAACTCGGTCCTGGAGAACGACTGAGCGTCCTCAGTCAGGACCACTTCCAGTACGATCAAGAAACAGTGCTCAACACCGTCCTGATGGGACACACCACTATGTGGGAAGTGATGAAAGAGCGCGAATCACTCTACAGCAAGTCGGACTTCACCGATGAGGACGGAATCCGTGTTGCCGAGCTTGAAGACAAGTTCGCCGAGATGGGCGGATATGAGGCAGAGAGCGATGCTGCTGCCCTACTCTCCGGTCTCGGGATCAAGGAGGCAAAGCACTACCAACTCATGGGTGAACTCTCTGGTAAAGAGAAGGTGCGCGTCATGCTGGCAAAGGCTCTTTTTGGCAATCCCGACAATCTATTGCTCGACGAGCCGACCAACGACCTCGACCTCGATACCGTTCAATGGCTGGAGCAGTACCTGAGTGAGTTTGAACACACGGTACTCGTTGTGAGCCACGACCGTCACTTCCTAGATTGCGTTTGTACCCACACCATTGATATAGATTTTGGCAAGGTGACGATGTTTGCTGGCAACTACAGCTTCTGGTACCAGAGTTCGCAGCTAGCCCTTCGTCAGGCTCAAAACCAGAAGGCTAAGGCTGAGGAGAAGAAGAAAGAGTTGGAGGAATTCATCCGCCGCTTCTCCGCCAATGTGGCAAAGAGTAAGCAGACGACCAGCCGAAAGAAGATGCTGGAGAAGCTCAATGTCGAGGAGATTCGTCCCTCAACCCGCAAATACCCGGGCATTATCTTCCAGATGGATCGTGAACCCGGCAACCAAATTCTTGAAGTGGAAGGTCTGAAGGCAGTTGCCGATGACGGAACCCTGCTCTTCGACAATGTCAGCTTCACCGTCGAAAAGGGCGATAAGGTCGTCTTCCTCAGCCGCGACCCAAGAGCTATGACTGCCCTCTTCGAGATTATCAACGGCAACCGAGAGGCACAGGCAGGAACCTACAATTGGGGCATCACCATCACAACTGCCTACCTGCCACTCGACAACACTGAGTTCTTCCAGAGCGACCTCAACCTGGTGGACTGGCTCAGCCAGTTCGGCGAAGGCAATGAGGTGTATTTCAAGGCTTTCTTGGGCCGAATGCTATTCAGCGGCGAAGAGGTATTGAAGAAGGTCAATGTCCTCAGTGGAGGCGAGAAGATGCGTTGCATGATAGCACGTATGCAACTCAAAAATGCAAACTGCTTGATTCTGGACACACCCACCAATCACCTTGATCTGGAAAGCATTCAGGCTTTCAATAACAATCTGAAACTCTTCAAGGGCAACATCCTCTTCAGTAGCCACGACCACGAGTTCATCGAGACGGTAGCGACCCGCATCATAGAGCTGACGCCGAATGGTACAATCGACAAGCTGATGGAATACGACGAGTATATCAGCAGCGAGGCCATCAAAGAGCAGAAGGAAAGAATGTATGGTGCCAGCAACTGACATTCCTACAGATTGGCACAATTCTTGTAGAGAAACGAACAGAACACAAAACCTATCACAATGAAAGAGGAAAAGAACGAAGAAATAGAAAAAAACGAGACACAACAGAATGTCGAAGAGACTGCATCGGAAACAGAACAGACAGTCGCTCCCGAGGAAGAGAAAGAATTGACCCTTGAGGAGAAACTGGATGCTGCAAACAATGAGATAGCCAGTTTGAAAGACCAACTGTTGCGAAAGATTGCTGAGTTTGACAACTACCGCAAACGCACCATCAAGGAAAAGACCGACCTTATACTCAATGGCGGCGAGAAGACTATCATTACTATCTTGCCTGTCATCGATGACTTCGAGCGTGCCCTAAAGAATATGAAGAACGCCGAAGACATTAATGCTGTACTTGAAGGTGTCGAGCTTATCTATAAGAAATTCATGGACATACTTGGCAAACAGGGCGTCAGTGTTATCGAGACGAAGGAAGCGAATTTCGACGTTGACCTTCATGAGGCCGTCGCTCAGTTGCCTGCTCCAACACCCGAGTTGAAAGGTAAGGTGATGGATTGCACTCTAACGGGTTACAAGCTCAACGAGAAAGTCATCCGTCACGCCCAAGTGGTTGTTGGCGTGTGAATTAGTTCTTAATTCATGGTTATAAGTTCATAGTTATGGCAGAGAAGAGAGACTACTACGAAGTGCTTGGCGTCAGCAAGACGGCAAGTGATGCAGAGATAAAGGCCGCCTACAAGAAGTGCGCCATCAAGTATCATCCTGACCGTCAGGCGGGCAAGAGTGATGCCGAGAAAAAGGAAGCTGAAGAGAAATTCAAGGAGGCTGCCGAGGCTTATGATGTTCTTCGCGACCCGGAGAAGCGTCAGCGATATGACCAGTTCGGCTTTGCAGGAGTAGGAGGCGCAGGCGGAGGCAACTACCAGAATATGTCAACCGACGATATCTTCAATATGTTCGGCGATGTATTCAGCGACCTCTTTGGTGGCGGTGGTGCATCATTTGGCGGTTTCAGTGGCTTTGGCGGTTTCGGTGGCAGCAGAAGCGGAGGCAGACATATTGAGAAAGGTGCCGACTTGCGACTCAAAGTGCGTGTTAACCTGAATGAGGTTGCAACTGGCGTTACTAAGAAATTCAAAATCAATAAGTACGTCACCTGCCCTCATTGTAAAGGAAGTGGCAGCGAAGACGGCAAGAAAGAGACCTGCAGCAAATGTAATGGTACTGGTACGACCTATCGCACCATGAACACAATGTTTGGGCATATGCAGACGCAGACACAATGCGATAACTGCGGCGGCACAGGTTCTATCATCCGTAACAAATGTAAGCATTGCGGAGGCAGTGGCATCGTCAAGGGCGAAGAAATTGTTGAAATCAAGATTCCTGCAGGCGTTCAGGAAGGCATGGTTGTCAACGAGAAGGGCAAAGGCAATGCCGCTCGTTGGAACGGTGTACCTGGTGACATCCACGTATATATAGAGGAAGATCCGCACCCTGAATTGCTTCGCGACGGGCAGAACCTGCAATACAACCTCCTGCTCGACGTTCCTACAGCCATCCTCGGCGGTACAGCCGAAGTGCCTACCATCGACGGCAAGGTGAAAATAAAGATTGATCCAGGGACCCAGCCAGGCAAGATTATGCGTCTGCGTGGCAAGGGATTACCTGTGGTGCAGGGTTACGGCTATGGGACAGGCGATTTGATTGTCCAGATTGGGGTATATATTCCCGAAAGCCTCTCTCGTGAAGAGAAGGAAGCATTCGAGAAACTCCGCACTAGCGAGAACATGAAGCCCGGCGCAACTGCAAAGAGCAATTTCTTCAACAAATTCAAAAAGATGTTTGAATGACGTACACACAGGCAATCCAATATCTATTCGACTCTGCCCCTTTGTTTCAGAACATTGGGGCAGCAGCGTATAAGGAGGGACTCGGCGGCACCCTTGCTTTGGATGAGTACTTTGGGCATCCGCACCGCAATTATCGTACTATTCACGTGGGCGGAACGAATGGAAAAGGCTCTGTCTGTCATACCCTGGCCGCCATTCTTCAATCACAAGGCTATCGTGTGGGGCTTTATACAAGTCCACATCTTGTTGACTTCCGCGAACGCATCCGTGTGAACGGCAAGATGATAAGCAAGAAGCGGGTCATTGAGTTTGTAAAAGGGCTTGTTTTCCTAAACGGCAAAACGACTGATCCCCCAATCCCCCAGTTCTCCTTTTTCGAACTTGCCACAGCCCTCGCTTTTCAGTATTTTGCCGAGCAAAAGGTCGATTTCGCCGTTATTGAGGTTGGCCTTGGCGGCAGACTCGATTGCACCAACATTATTTCACCTGTCCTGAGTGTCATCACCAACATCAGTTTCGACCACGTACAGTTCCTCGGTGACACACTTCCCAAAATTGCCACAGAGAAGGCTGGCATCATCAAGCCTGGAATTCCCGTCTGCATTGGCGAGAACGTCAATCCCGAAGTCAAAGCAGTCTTTGCCAACAAAGCCAAAGAAGTCGGAGCACCCATCTCTTTCGCAGAAGACAGAAAGATAATTCAAAATTCAAAATTCAAAATTCAAACGCCAGCCCTTCGAGGATTGTGCCAGGAGAAGAATCAGCAAACCATACTTACTTCTGTTCGTCTATTACGAGAGCAAGGTATCGAGATAAGCGACGAAGCCGTCCGCAGAGGATTTCGTGAGGTAACCACAATGACAGGCCTTATGGGAAGATGGCAGATAATAAAAAAGAAGCCCCTAACCATTTGCGACACAGCACACAACAAGGGTGGACTCGAATATATCTTCCGTCACCTTGCTACCCTGCCCCATCACCGGCTCCATTTGGTTTTTGGAATGGTTAGCGACAAAGATGTTGACAGCGTATTGATTCTACTTCAATCTCTAATCCCTAATCCCTATTCTATTTATTTTACCCAAGCTTCTGTACAACGCGCTATGCCCGCCGAGGAAGTCTGTAGGAGAGCCGAAACTCACGGTCTTCACGGCACAGCATACCACGATGTCGAGTCAGCATACAACGCAGCTCAATCCAATGCAACTAAAGACGACATTATTTACATTGGAGGCAGCACTTTTGTCGTCGCAGATATGTTAAAGAACATGCTTTGACATTTTTTGCCTTGTCTGTAAGGTAAGTTTTCTCGTTTTCTCTTTGAAGTAGAGGAAATATTTGCTATATTTGCAAGGATTTTCATTAATCTGATAAAACTTATGCCTATGGACAAAGTACTTATTTCCGGACTCAAGAGAGAAAACTTCCAAGCTATTGTACAGGGGAAGGAGACAGACCTCTACACTCTGACGAACAAAGGCGGTATGGAAGTCTGCATCACCAATTACGGAGGTGCTATAATGGCCATCATGGTTCCCGACAGGGAAGGCAAGATGGCCAATGTTATTCAGGGACACGACAGCATCCAGAATGTCATCAACAGTCCCGAACCTTTCCTCAGCACGTTGGTTGGCCGCTATGGCAACCGCATCGCCAAGGGGCATTTCATCATGAACGGCAAGGATTATAGCCTGGCCATCAATAATGGTCCCAACCACCTGCATGGCGGTCCCACAGGGTTCCATGCCCGCGTGTGGGATGCTGAGCAGATTAACGAGCACGAGCTGGTGCTGCGCTACATCTCCGCCTATTACGAGGAGGGCTTCCCTGGCGAACTGCACATGAACGTGAAGTACAGCCTGACGGAGGACGATGAACTCATCATCGACTATCGCGGCACAACGAACAAGAAGACTCCCGTCAACATGACGAGTCACGGATTCTTCTCGCTGGCCGGTATTGCTAATCCCACACCCGAGGCGCTGAACAACATCCTCACCATCAATGCCGACTTTTTCATTCCCATCGACGAGACAAGCATCCCGACGGGCGAAATCCTGAAAGTGGAGGGCACGCCCTTCGACTTCCGCACGCCGCATGCTGTGGGCGAGCGCATAGGTGACACCAGCAACCAGCAGATTGTGAACGGCACCGGCTACGACCACTGCTTCGTTCTGAACAAGCGTGAGCCGGGCGAACTGTCCTATGCTGTGAAATGCGTAGAGCCTATCAGCGGCCGCAAGATGGAGATGTGGACCACAGAGCCTGGCGTTCAGTTCTACAGCAGCAACTGGCTGAGTGGTTTTGCTGGCAACGGAGGCGCCACATATCCTAAGTACAGCGCCCTGTGCTTCGAGGCCCAGCACTTCCCCGACAGCCCCAACCGCGCCTACTTCCCCAGCTGCATCCTGAAGGCAGGGGACATCTACAGGCAGAAGACCATCTACAAATTCGGAATAGAATAAACAATAAATTAAAAATAACTAAATTCAAAATTCAAAATTATTATGGCTCAAACAAAATCGAATAGCAATCTGGTTGCTATCATTACAATGTGTTTCATCTTCGCGATGATCAGTTTCGTTACCAACATGGCCGCTCCGTTCGGTACCATCTGGAAGAATCAGTACGAATGGGCTGGTATGACCGGCAACCTGATGAACTTTGCCGCATATCTGTTCATGGGTATTCCAGCTGGCAAGATGCTCATCAAGGTAGGCTACAAGAAGACCACTCTGATTGCCCTGGCTGTGGGCTTCATCGGCATCTGCATCCAGTACCTCTCCAGCTTTGAGTTCCTCGAGGGTTCTGCCATCTACGTTTATCTGCTTGGCGCATTCGTTTGCGGCTTCTGCGTATGTATGCTGAACACCGTTGTGAACCCCATGCTGAACATGCTGGGCGGTGGTGGCAACAAGGGTAACCAGCTCATCCAGACTGGTGGCACGCTGAACTCCCTGACAGGTACTCTGACCCCGCTGCTGGTAGGTGCTCTGGTTGGTACCGTAACCGACAAGACTGCGATGTCCGACGTATCTCCTCTGCTCTTCATTGCAATGGGTGTATTCGGCCTGGCATTCATCATCATCGCCAGCCTGACTATCCCCGAACCCGCTCAGGAGCGCAATACGAAGGTCTATGAACACAGCGCCTGGAAGTTCCGCCACTTCGTACTGGGTGCAATTGCCATCTTCTTCTATGTGGGTATCGAGATTGGTATTCCCGCACAGGTGATTTTCTATCTCTCCGATGCTACGGAGAAGGGTGCCGGCATTGCTGTGAACGGTGCAGCCATTGGTGGTGCCATTGCTGCCATCTACTGGCTCCTGATGATGGTGGGCCGCTTCAGCAGCACATTGGTTTCGGGCAAGGTTAGCAGCCGCGCTCAGATGATTACCATGAGCACAATTGCCATCATCCTGATTCTCATTGCAATCTTCATCCCCAAGACAACCACTATCAGCATGCCTGGCTACAGCGCAGCCGATGGTTTCGCCATGTTCCAGGTTCCCCTGAGCTGTCTGTTCCTCGTGCTTTGCGGCATGTGCACCAGCATCATGTGGGGTTGCATCTTCAATATGGCCGTCGAGGGTCTGGGCAAGTACACCGAGCAGGCTTCCGGTATCTTCATGATGCTCGTTGTCGGTGGTGGTGTGATGCCTTGGATTCAGGAGCAGATTGCTGAGGGCGCAGGCTACATGAACAGCTACTGGCTGGTTATTGCCATGCTCGTCTACATGCTCTACTACAGCGTGATTGGCTGCAAGAACGTGAACAAGGATATTCCCGTTGACTAATTCAATAACCTATAAACAATAACCAATAACCTTTATATTATGAAATTGACAATAGACGATGTTCGTAGTCGCTTCATCAAGCACTTCGATGGCACAACCGGCTCAGTATATGCTTCTCCAGGTCGCATCAACCTCATCGGCGAACATACAGATTATAATAATGGATACGTATTCCCCGGTGCTGTAGAGCAGGGAATGATTGCTGAAATCAAGCCCAACGGCACGCGCAACGTTGATGCATACAGCATCGACCTGAAGGACCGTGTACAGTTCTCGCTCGACGACGAGAAGGGTCCCTCCGCCACATGGGCTCGCTACATCTATGGTGTATGCCGCGAGATGATGGCTCTGGGTGTTCCCGTGGAGGGCTTCAACACCGCTTTCGCTGGTGATGTGCCCCTCGGTGCAGGCATGAGTTCTTCTGCTGCCCTCGAGAGCACCTATGCCTTTGGCATCAACGACCTCTTCGGTGGTGGCAAGATTGATCGCATGGAACTGGCCCGTGTCGGCCAGCGCACAGAGCACAAGTACATCGGTGTGAACTGTGGCATCATGGACCAGGCAATCAGCTGCCTTGGCAAAGCCGGTAACCTGATGCGTATGGACTGCCGCAGTGGTGAAATCGAATACTTCCCCTGGCATCCCAAGGGCTACCAGCTCATCCTGGTGAACAGCTGCGTGAAGCACGAACTGAAGGGTTCTCCCTACAACGAGCGCCGTCTGCAGTGCGAGCATGTGGCAGAAATTATCAGCAAGAAGCATCCCGAGGTGAAGAGCCTTCGCGATGCTACGATGGAAATGCTCGACGAAGTGAAGGACGAAATCACAGGTGCTGAGTACAAGCGTGCACGCTACGTCATCGGAGAAGTAGTCCGGGTGCTTGCCGTATGTAAGGCTCTCGAGGCTGACGACTACGAGAAGGTTGGCCAGATGATGTACGACACACACTACGGCCTGAGCAAGGAGTATGAGGTAAGCTGCGAAGAGCTGGACTTCCTCAACGACGTGGCCAAGGAATGTGGTGTTACGGGTTCTCGCATCATGGGCGGCGGCTTCGGCGGCTGCACCATCAACCTCGTGGCTGATGAACTTGCTCCCAACTTCAAGAAGGTGGTTGTCAAGAAGTTCGAGGAGAAGTATGGCAAGAAGCCCATCGTTATCGATGTTGTCATCGGCGACGGTGCCCGCAAACTCTGCTAAAAGAGCAGTTTAAAGTTGGAAGTTTAGAGTTTAGAGACAGTTGATTAGTGGATAGTGCCGCCTTGGCGGAGTTGATTCGGCTAACCATTCAATACTGACTCTCAACTCTAAACTTTTTAACTGACTCTCAACTCTAAACACTGAACTCTAAACTATTATGGCATTATTAGACTGGATTGTCATTGGCGTCTTCTGCTGTGCGCTGATTGGCATTGTACTATGGGTCGTTTCACAGAAGAACGACAACTCGGCAGATTATTTTCTGGGCGGTAAAGATGCAACATGGATAGCCATCGGTGCCAGCATCTTCGCCTCCAACATCGGTTCCGAACACCTCATCGGCCTGGCCGGTGCCGGTGCCTCCTCGGGTATGGCTATGGCCCACTGGGAGATTCAGGGCTGGATGATTCTGATTCTGGGCTGGGTCTTTGTACCGTTCTATACACGAAGTATGGTTTACACCATGCCCGAGTTCCTGGAGCGTCGCTACAACACCCAGAGCCGCACCATCCTCAGCGTCATCTCCCTGATTTCGTACGTACTGACGAAGGTAGCCGTTACCGTTTATGCAGGTGGACTCGTGTTCCAGCAGGTGTTCGGCATCAAGGAACTCTGGGGCATCGACTTCTTCTGGATTGCAGCTATCGGACTGGTGCTCATCACCGCCCTCTACACCATCTTTGGCGGTATGAAGTCAGTGCTCTACACCTCGGTGCTTCAGACCCCCATTCTGTTGCTCGGCTCGCTCATCATCCTCGTGCTGGGCATGAAGGCCCTGGGCAGCTGGGACCAGATGCTGGCTCTCTGCGACGTGAAGCCTAACTACGATGGCGCCACAGGTACCATGATTCACCTGATGCGTTCCAACACCGACCCGCAGTATCCCTGGCTCGGAGCCCTCATCGGTTCTGCCGTCATCGGTTTCTGGTACTGGTGTACCGACCAGTATATTGTTCAGCGTGTGCTGTCTGGCAAGAATGAGAAGGAAGCTCGCCGCGGTACCATCTTCGGAGCCTATCTGAAGCTGTTGCCTGTGTTCCTGTTCCTCATTCCCGGCATGGTTGCCTTTGCCCTGCATCAGAAGTATGCCGGCGACGGAGGCTTCCTGCCCCTGCTGGCTGACGGAACTCCGAATGCCGACGCCGCCTTTCCCACCCTCGTGGCAAAGATTCTGCCTGCCGGTGTGAAGGGTCTTGTGGTCTGCGGTATCCTCGCAGCCCTCATGTCGTCGCTGGCTTCGCTGTTCAATAGCTCCGCCATGCTGTTCACCATCGACTTCTGGAAGCGCCTGAAGCCCGACACCTCCGAGAAGAGCCTGGTTCGCATCGGTCAGACCGCTACCGTAGTCATCGTGATTCTCGGCATCCTGTGGATTCCCATCATGCGCTCGGTAGGTAACGTACTCTACAACTACCTGCAGGACGTACAGAGCGTGCTGGCTCCTGGTATTGCTGCAGCCTTCCTGCTGGGTATCTGCTGGAAGCGCGCTTCTGCCAAGGGCGGTCAGTGGGGCTTGCTCTCTGGTATCCTCATCGGCCTGACACGTCTGGGTGCCAAGGTCTATTACAGCAACACCCCCGATGCAGCCGACTGCTGGTTCAAGGCCGTCTTCTACGACTTCAACTGGCTGTTCTTCTGCGGCGTGATGCTGGTTGTCTGCTGTCTCGTTGTCATCTTCGTATCCCTCTGCACCAAGGCTCCCGAGCCAGAGAAGATACGTGGTCTGGTCTTCGGCACCTCTACGCCCGAGCAGATTGCCGCCACCCGTGCCAGCTGGAACCATTGGGATGTCATCCACACCATCATCATCCTCGGCATCACCGTAGCTTTCTACGCCTACTTCTGGTAAACAATCTCACAATAACCAATCATCCCCGTTGCGAAGCAAATGTTCCGCAGCGGGGATTCTTCATTTCCAATTTACACATAAAAATATTTAAATGTTTTGGGGCGGTTACGGGTTACGGTTACGCCCGCAAAGAACAGGCAGCCACCGGAATTAACCGATGACCGCCTGATTGTTAATTATCAATTAAAGTTATTACTTCAATAAGACCTTCTTGCTCGTTCTTGGATTCTTTAGAACCTAGGCGGCATTGTAGTGCCGGAGCACGTCGGAGTAGCGGATGATGTTAATACCCTTCTGCGGTTTTGTACCTTACGAGCAAATCACCATAGGTTTGAATACGAGAATTCATCCCAGCACGACTTATTGTATGGATTTTCTAGGGTTATGTCTGGCATTCCTGGCATGAGTTATTCGGACAGAATTTCAGGGTCGTCCAAATCAGCGCCGAAAGGACCGTTGTCGCTGCCAATTAGCATTGGAGACGTCATCCTCAACTCTATTTCCATGCATTCGGGCACGATATATTTCTTCTTATCCATAATTGCTCTTTATTTGATGATTACTTTATGTCCGTTCTGAATGTAGATGCCTGCCTTGCTGGGCTTTGCGCTCAGCTTGATGCCTTCCAGCGTGTAACACTCCCCGCCGGACATTACACCCTGACAGATGTCACCGATATCGGTGCTGTCGTCCAAGAACTGCTTGATGCGCAGCATGGTAGGTGCGCCGACGGTCTTGTTGACAAACCAGGCGGTGAAGGGGTTCATAGTGCCCGACGTTTTGACAAATCCTGTGCCTGCCGCATTGATGGCATAGACATCAGTTGCTTCCGTTGAAGCCATCGTTCCGGTCAGTTTCCACGAGGATGCGCCGACAGTGCTGCATACACCGGCATAGATGGCGGCATTGCTGCCCTCGAAGCGCAAGGGAACGCCCGAAAGGTCCCACGCCGCCCCCCACCGGTTGCCTGGCACGGCGATGATGTAGGGATGGTAGGCCTCCAGTGTGGTGGGTGCATAGTCGAACTGCGCATCGCTGCCGTCAATGCTGACGAAATCCTTTATCCACAACTGCTTGCCTCCTTCAGAAGCGCTTTGGAACCAGTTGAGTTGTACCCCTGTATCCGTGCGAACCAGCCTTGTAGCGGCAAAGGGCAGTACAAGTGTCTGCCATCCTCCTGTACCATTGGTAGCAATCGAAGGCGTACGGGTGTAGCTGATGTTCTCGGCTGTGAAGTCGAATGGCGGCACGAAGTCGTAGCCGTCGGTCAGCACGATGTTTGCGGCTGTCGTTCCCTCGATGACGTTCACTGAGGGCAGGCCCGTGATGCCGCTCTCCGTACCATAACGCAGGTAGAGACAGTTGGGTTGAGCCGATGCGGTATTTAGCACGATGCCGTTGCCGCTGAAACCGCGCAGGTCAACGCAGGTTGCCGTAGCAGGTACGACGATGGGCAGCTTGTAGGAGACTATCTCGCTACTGCCGTTGGCATTCATGATTTCAACACCGTAGTCGGGATAGATTTCCACTTGGCCATTCATCGTATAGACTTCCCTTCCTAAAACATCGTCATAGCCTTGTCCAACCAGCAGGCCAATATCGTGTTTGAGCGATTCGGGGATGGTGTTTTCATCAATAGCATGCCACCAGTCACTAGGATTAAGGCTGACATCAAGAACAAAGTCAACGGTGGTCGATTCTCCTGCAGCAAGGCTTATTGACGTGAAGAACTGGCCCAAGGGATAGGAATTTTCCATAACCTCAATCTCATGCGTATCAGGATTCACATTTTCGTCATGATAGGGAACGATGGCATAGATTCTTGCCTCTCCGCTGTAGGCTGCCTCGGCCGTATTCTTGATGGTCATGTGACCTGTGACAAAGCCTTTGCAATAAACGACATTCTTCCCGCCCTCGACTATCATGCCATCGATAGTGATGCTGGTGGCCTGAAGTTTCGTCACGTCGCCCACAGTTTCACCACTGCCACCAGCAGTAATAGTATAATTCTTCTCACCGTTGGTGAGCAGATTGCTGGTGTAGTCCGAAGCATAGTAGTCACGGGTCACGAACAGTTTGAGCGTGCCACTCTGACTCGGAGTGAAAAAGAAGGATACATCACTTGTTTCACCTTCGGCCAGAGTCACCACGGTCTGGGTCAGCTGGCTATAGGTCACGTTGTCGTAGGTGCCGTAGAGGTACAGCTCGTCCTCATAATCCGGTCCGTTGTTCTTGACAGTGACTTTCAGCTCGTGATTGCTGTATTGCTTCTGGTCACCAATTAGCTGCCAGTCCTTTACCTCCATGGACACGTCACCATAGTCATAAGCATCGCCGATGGTGGTCACACCACCTGCGACGGTGACGGTTCTGGCATAACTCAGATTGGTGAAGACATTCCATTGCGCCGCACCCGCCACGCGGTTGATGGCATAGACGGTGTAGCTACCGTCAGCGAGCAGGCCGTCGATGTCTTTCACGATATAGTTGGTCAAGCCGCTCAGTTCCCCTGTTTCCTCCGAATAGACCACCTGCAGCTTACCCTCTGCATCGAAATAGCCGAATCCAAACTCAAACTGTTTGGTGTCACCCGTTGAATTCTTCATCCTTTCTGTAATAATTGTCCCCGAATAGCCAAACTCATTCAGTTCCATTGAGCTCAAGTCGTCGCCGCTGTATTCGGAAGAAGGCATCAGACCGAAGATGGCATTCTGGTAGTAGGCATAGCCGTACGCGGAACTGCTGGCTCCCGAACCGCTGGTATTATAGGGATTCAGCACGGAGAGCAGGAAGAAACCGTCGCTATTGCCGCCCCATCCCCAGTTAACGTGGTAGTAGCCGTCGCCATCGTAACCATCGATGAGGAACACATGCCCTCCACCCTCCGAACTGGTGAAACCGTCGTAGATGACTGGCCGTCCGGCTATCAGCTCGCCATAGACCATATTGTCCCAGTCCTTGATGGAATAGTAGTTGCGGGTCAGCAGGCGGGTAGATTTTGCATAATCGAAGTAATTGACCAGTGCCGGAGCCAAAGCATCGACCGATGCACCAGAGGAACTGGAGCCATAAGACATCTTCACTGCATGGCCTGCGTACTGCATAAGCGTAGCCACGGCTGTGGCCTGATCATCATTATAATTGGGGCTATCATTAACATAGTCATAGAAATAGGTGGGCAGCATTTTGGCCCAGTTGAACGTGACAGGAGGCAGGGCATCCAGCGTTCCGATGGTGGTATAGTCGCTCTTGCTGCTATAGTACGACGGGATTTCTGCCGTAGCATCTTGCGGCCACTGGTAGTAATACATGGCTTGTGCCAGCACGGTGGCTGCACAGCCGGTGAAACAATGGCTGTAGGAATTCGCCATTGGTGTCAGGTTCCAATACGGACTATTTTGATCCCATTTTGTATGAACCATAGGCAAAATCATGCTGCGTGTCTGTTCGGCAACTTGATGCTGACCAGCAGCACGTTCGGCAGGCCGCCAATCGGCGGGAATAGCACGGATCTCGCGGTCATAGCTCTCCAGCCATACACGCATATTGTCGGGCATCTTTGCCTCGTCATAGCAGCCCTGTGTGCTGTAGCCGAGAATCTCCTCGGTACGGTCGTCACCACTCACAATGACGAAGCCCTGATTGTTGCCAAGGTTAAACACATAGAAACTGTTGACCAATTGCTGGCTAATGGCCTGTGCTTTGCGGCTAAGCCTGCTTGTAGCAGCATCTTTCAGTTCTATACCATGTTGTTGAGCAAATTGTGCAGCTTTCTGGCGAGCTGTCTGGAGGTTGACTGGTTCTGCTGAAGCATAATAGGGCAGCAGTGCGACGAGCAGCATGGCTGCCAGTCGTCGGATGTTTTTTCGCGCGTTTTGTTTCATAAATAATTATCTTTTAGTTTTTGTATGTTTCTATCATATAAAGAGAGGCGCAGACATTCGCCATACGACTCTCAGCTCGCCACAAGCCACTTTCAAATATGGGAATGCTGCGCCCATGGGGTACAGTCCCAATATTGAAAGTTAGCTCATTGTCTCGAGTGGCGATTGAGAGTCTATTGAGCAATATGTCTGCTTTCCTTGCGGATTGCGGTACAAATTTACGATTTCTTTCTGAAAATTCAAAAGAGTTTTGCAGAAAAATATAAAAGAAAGGAGGAGAAACGGAGTGGTTACAAATGATTTGACAGAAGCGGTTAAGTATTTTTAATCAACGATGTTAAAACGATTAAAATATTAACTTAGAGAAAGTTAAGGACTCTTAAGGATACTTAATTTGCTTGGCACAAATCGGCAAATCCGTTACCTTTGCAGTCGTGAACGATAAACGCAAACGCTATGAATTATGCACATGAATCAAATAACCTATGCGTATCATCGGAGTCAATCATCACCATCATCAAAAATGGCCATACGCATCATCAAAATAAATCATACGTATCAT